>JBBCKG010000010.1:0-50579 GCA_037190905.1 Agriterribacter sp.
AAGGGGCTGCCCGCTACGAAATTGTTCTTTTAACTTTTGCTTGGCTTGTTCGTAATCGAACGACTCAGGTTGTTCTGTTTTCATTTTTACTGTGTTTAAAGTTAAGACTTAACTCTTGACACAGTTTATTTTACATTCTCATTTTGGATGGGCCTCTTTGAAAATCATAATCTAACCCTTTACCTTTAACCTGTAGATGGAAACCTAACCTGCCAAATACATCGTGTTCTCTGAACTTACCTAACTCCGGATCTTCGTAATATGGATTATCAGTAGTGACATTCCAAGAATTCCAACCACTCTCCTGAGTGTCTTTGCTGGGTGAGTGCAATTGCTTTATCATCTTCATAGTCGATGCCGAGCGTTTTAGTGACTTTATCCCCTTTACTCATATGCAATCGTATAAAAATAAAAATGCTTTGTTATTCATTAGAGTAAGCATGATCTAAATCATGAGGCTCTGCGTACACGTGGTTCATTTTATAAATACTTTTAAGATGTCTCCACAATTTCTCTATCTCTCGCTGGTCTGAAGTTAATACACCATACGCCGACTGCACTTTGGGTTTTTTAATCGCAAACCGATCAATACTTATTGGTTTACTGCCGAAATAAAAAAACTGATTTGATATCAAAACTTGTCGACATTGCATATCTATTTTGATTTCATCTTCGCCCGCATGGTTCTGTGTTTTTACTTGCGTGTAACACCGATTTTTCAGTTTATAAATATTATCACCGGCGCGGGAACGACGACTTTTATTACTAGGTATTTTCTTTTTGAACTTTGAATTCTCATGATATTCTGAATAACTCATTTTTTCGGTGACTTTCATTATGTAAATGAGTTTTTCAAAACCATGATCATACTGATTGCTCAATTTCGACGATGTAAATCCGGCAATATAATCGCCCTCCTTCTTTGTCATACGAATATAAGGCTTACATGTAGCAAGGGTCAGATAACCATAAAATGGATTCGGCGCAAAGCCGCTATCTACAACCATCTTGTAGGAATAAAGCATAGAACAACCAAAAATATGTGAAAATAACCAGGGACAGGACGGGAATAAATAGGGTGCGTATTACAATAGACTAAAGATCCTACTTTTGTTAAAGCTGTTAAATGGATATGCATTTGTAATTAATGTTTATGTTGTCATTCCTTCTTTCACATACGCGTTCTGTATGGTGTAAAGACATATTGAATTTAACGCCATCTTGGCTTTTTTGAGATTGATCGAATAATACCGTGTCAAATCGTATCAAATTCGATTAAACATCAGAATATAATCGTATATTAGCGTATCAAATCGAATCGTTTATGAAAAATAAGCTATACACATTCTCTTTTTTGCCAGACTGGATGCTGTTATCTAACACAATCAGTCAATTAGACCGTTTTGATGCGTTCTGGTCAACCATAGAACGGAGAGAAGGTCAAACTTTAAAGCAATTAAAAGCTATCGCGACAGTAAGAAGTGTAGGAGCTTCTACCAGAATCGAAGGTTCTCAAATGACAGATGCGGAAGTTGAATCGCTGCTAAAAAACCTTTCCATTTCTAAACTGGAGGAGCGGGACGAACAGGAAGTTGCTGGTTATTTTGAAACGCTTGAGCTGATTTCGGAATCTTACAGGGACATATCCATCACGGAGACGAATTTAAAGCACCTGCATAACAGCCTGATGAAATACAGCAAAAAGGATGAATGGCACCGGGGAGATTATAAACAGCACAGCAATATCGTACAGGCAAAGGAAACCGATGGGACAGCAAGAATAGTTTTTAAAACGACGGAACCAGGGTTTGCTACGCAGGATGCAATGAGTCAGTTGGTGGAATGGTATGCAACAGATAAAAAAACACTCCCCTTGATAAAAGTTGCTGCTTTTGTATATGATTTTCTCAGCGTTCACCCTTTTCAGGATGGCAACGGACGTTTAAGCCGGTTGCTTGGAACACTGTTATTATTGAAGCATGGCTATTCCTGGATTCAATATGTGAGTTTTGAACATGAGATCGAGAACAGGAAAGCTGAATACTACAAAGTACTGATGCAATGCCAAAGAAACCGTCCGGGCGAAGAGATAGCTCCCTGGGTTGTTTTCTTTTTCGATTGTCTGTTAAATATCCAGCAGCAACTGATGACAAAACTGGAGGTACAAAAAAAAGCAGGTGGACTATCACAACGGCAAAAAACAATATACAGTTTTGTTGAAAATCATCCTGGGTCGCGTTCAGGAGAAATTTCCGGTAAATTAGGTATTCCTTTACCAACTGTAAAGCGCATACTAGCTGAGATGGTGGAGACTAAGTTGCTCGCTCAATTTGGAAAAGGCGCAGGAACTAATTATACTATTGAAGGGACAGCTACACTTAAAAAGGATCAGGCCATGCGGTTAACGAATTCAGACAGAGGTAAACAATTCATTTTTAAAAATCAGGGCTCGTTTATTGAAATTACCAGAATCATACTTACACCTTTGTTTGAATGGAAACATCCCGGCGAATGGGGAGCTGTCCTTGCTAAAAATGGACTGTATATAAAAATCAAATGCATAAGCGCTGTAGAAACAACAGTAGAAGCACCGCTGATTTCACTTATAGCTGAACCCTATCAATACCACCCAGTTTTTGAATTAAAGCAGGCTATAAATATTCCAACCGGAATATGGGACGGAAATCCTTACAAAAAGGAATTTCCCATGGAAGCAACCATTACGCTTGAGGGATCTACCTTCAATTTCGATTTTGATGCGATGATCATTTATGATGAGGCATAGCATTTTGAGTGTTGACATGCAGGCAATAAAAAAGGGTCTCATTTTCATGAAACCCTTTACTGTATTGAGTGGGAGCACACGGGCTCGAACCGCGGACCCTCTGCTTGTAAGGCAGATGCTCTGAACCAACTGAGCTATGCTCCCTTCTGTTTTAGAACTTCCCGTTTTTCATTGGGAGTGCAAAGATAAGCCTTGCATTAATTCTGCAAAATTTTTTGTCTGTTATTTTTCTACTTTCCGAATTTCTTTTTCAGCGCCTGTAAAGCATCCGACATGGAAGCCGATGAGAGGTCTTGCGGCCGGTCTTTTCTATCGGGCCTCCTGCCCGCTGAGCGCTGGGCACCGCTCTGGCGCGCGGGAACGTCTTGTGTTTGCTTTATAGACAGGGCTATCCTGTTTCGCACCCGATCTACTTCCAGTACTTTCACCATCACTTTATCATTCAGCTTCAGCACCTCATTCGGGTCTTCGATGTACTTATGCGCTATTTCGGATACATGCACCAGCCCATCCTGCTTTACACCAATATCTATAAAAGCGCCAAAGCGCGTGATATTGGTAACAATGCCCGGCACTATCATTCCCGTCTCCACATCTTCTATTTTGTATATGCCGGCAAATTCAAACTGCTGCACTTCGCTGCGCGGATCCAGCCCCGGTTTCTGCAATTCTTTCAGTATATCCTGTATGGTGAGCTCTCCAAACTGCTCGCTCACATATTGCCGGGGGTTTATTTTTTTTACCAGGGCTTCATTGTTGATCAAAGCGGCTACATCCAACTGCTGGTCTGCAGCCATTGCCTGCACTACATTGTATGCTTCAGGGTGCACCCCGCTCCCATCCAATGGGTTGTCGCCTCCTTTGATGCGCAGGAACCCGGCACATTGTTCAAAAGCTTTTTCGCCAAGCCGGGGTACGTTCAGCAACTGTTTCCTGCTGGTAAAGCTGCCGTTTTCCGCCCGGTAGCGAACAATGTTTTCTGCCAGGGTACTGCCAATACCGCTCACGTAGGAGAGCAGGTGCCTGCTGGCAGTATTGAGGTTCACGCCTACCTGGTTCACGCAGCTTACCACGGTTTGGTCGAGTCGTTCCTTTAACCGAAACTGGTTCACATCGTGCTGGTATTGTCCTACACCAATGCTTTTGGGATCAATCTTTACCAACTCAGCCAGGGGGTCCATCAGCCGCCGGCCTATACTAACGGCGCCGCGCACTGTAATATCATGGTCCGGAAACTCTTCCCTTGCGGTTTCCGATGCGGAGTAAACGGAAGCGCCGTCTTCATTCACCAGAAATACCGGCAGCCCCAGTTGCAGCCCTTTGATAAACTGCTCTGTTTCCCGTCCGGCGGTACCATCTCCTATGGCGAAGGCTTCGATGCCGTATTGCGATACCAGATGGCGGATGGTATATTCGGAGGCGGCCATTTTCCCTGGCTCATGCACATATATAAGATCGTTTTTTTGCAGCGTTCCTTTTTCGTCGAGGCATACCACTTTGCAGCCGGTACGGTAGCCCGGATCGATGGCCAGTACTTTTTTGCTGCCCAGGGGTGAGCCCAGCAGCAACTGTTTCAGGTTTTCCGCAAACACATTGATGGCTTCTTCATCTGCCGTTTGTTTCAGTTGGGAGCGGAATTCTGTTTCAAGCGCCGGCTGCAACAAACGCCGGTAGGCATCTCTGCAGGCTTTTTTCACATGTTCGCTGCTTTCTCCTTCTCCTTTCACAAACTGATCTTCTATCAGCGTGAGCGCAGTGGCTTCTTCCGGAGCAATCGCCATGCGCAGTACGCCTTCCACAAAGCCTCGCAACACTGCCAGCGCACGGTGCGAGGGCACTTTCATCACAGGCTCACTGTATTCGAAGTAATCTTTGAATTTCACGCCGTCGGTTTCTTTACCGGCCACTACGGTACTTTGCAATGTGGCGCTTTCCTCAAACAACCGGCGCATCTTTGCACGGAGGCCGGCGTCTTCATTGATTTGTTCGGCTATGATATCGCGGGCGCCCTGCAAGGCGTCTTCCGCTGTTTTTACCGTATCATTGATATAGTCGGCTGCTACAGTTGCCGGATCTTTTTCTTTTTGCTCCAGCAGTAGTATAGCCAGGGGCTCCAGCCCGTTTTCCCTGGCGGTTTGCGCCCTGGTTTTACGCTTCGGCTTATAGGGCAGGTAAATATCTTCGAGCGCTGTGAGGGTTTGCGCGCCATTCAGCTTTTCCTGAAGAGCTTCTGTCATTTTACCCTGCTCGGCAATAGACTTTTCAATAGCGGCTTTTCTTTCAGCAAAAGCTTTGAGCGCTTTGTTTTCGTCTCCTATCTGCTGTATAACCACTTCATCCAGTCCCCCGGTTTTATCTTTCCGGTAACGGGCTATAAAGGGAATGGTAGCGGCCTCTTCCAGCAGCGCCAGTACGGCTTCCACCTGCTGTGTACGCAGGTTCAGCTTCGATGCGATTGTGATTGCGAATTCCATAAGGCTGCGAAACTAATGGCTGCGTATGAAAACAAAAACTTGGAAAAATGATCGGGTTTGGCTATGGTTCAAATACCGCCTGCATGCCACTCGTGCCACGCCCCCTGTTACAAGTCTACTTTCCGGTATGGGTAGGTTTCGGCATGCTTATACAGCATTTGACGGATATTGTCGTTATCAGGATAAGGCGTCAGTATGTTTTTAAGGCGACGAAGGTCTATTTTCATTTGTGCGGGTATATACCCCATGCCATAAAACTTTCCTTTTTCCATCAGCATACAGCTTCTTTCGCCATCGGCTAAACCCTCGCCCAGCAATACAAAACTCGGCAATGCTTCTTCGAGGCGGTTCAGTGCCTCCTCTACCCTTTTGTTATATACGTCCGGATCGTCGCAGAGAGCTGCTTCTTCCGCTATATCCCGGGATTTATCCACAAAACAAAGCCTGGGCGAGAGCTGATGTTTTTCTATCATATTCCAAAGCATACGATATCCGTCCCACAGCAGGCCAAAGGTGTACACCGGGCGCAGGTGTTTTTTCTTTCGCTCAATCGCCAGCCTTGCATAGCCCCTCCTGTCTTCAAACACGTATAATCCGTATTGCGTAACCGGTCGTTTCCCGGCAACATTGTAAACGGGCCATAGCTTTTTGATCTCTGTTTCTTCCAGTACAGCCGCCATTAGTTCCGTGCCGCACACCTGGCAACTGATATCGTACACATTGCGCGTAAATTCCTGTTTTTGCCGCGAAGTGCCGTTGTGTGAGAAATGGCTACTGACCCTGCTGCGCAGGTTTTTTGCTTTTCCTACGTACACAACCTTTCCTTTCTGATCGCGGAAATAATACACACCCGGTCTTGCAGGCAACTGGTCTATCTGCTCCCTGGGCACGTGCATAGGCAGGTATTTCTCCCTGGAAGATTTTTTCAAGGCCTGCTCTATATGTGGCAAAGCGCCATGTTGCAGCAATCTTGTAAGCAGGCAGACTGTGGCTGCCGCATCACCGCCGGCTCGGTGTCGGTGGTGAACGGGTATATCCAGGCTGCGACAAAGATTTCCAAGGCTGAAAGAGGATAAATGTGCCCATACTTTCCGGCTAAGCCGAACGGTGCAGAGTTTCGGCGTTTCTAACTGGTAACCGCAAACCAATAACTGGTGTTTGATAAAAGAATAATCGAAGTTGACGTTGTGCGCCACGAATATTTTATCGTTTAACAGATCGTAGACCTTGCCGGCTATCGCTTCAAATACAGGGGCAGTGGCGACCATGGCATTGGTAATACCGGTCATAGACTGTATAAAATACGGGATGGGCTGCTGCGGATTTACCAGCGTTTCGAAACGATCGATCACCGATTCGCCGTCGAAAACAAGAATAGCCACCTCCGTAATGCCATGCGCTGAAGCGTGCCCGCCTGTGGTTTCTATATCTACTACCGCGTATATCACTCCTGTATTATGATTATCCAAAGATAAAATAGCCACGCAATTTTCACGGAACAAGTTTACAATTCATTAAAAATCAATAATATACAAGCCAACATCTGTAAAATCTACTGAACATACCGGTCGCTGCACAATAACATTCAACCTGCACTTCGATTTTTTCGTAAATTTGAATACAACGAAATCAAAAGCCCAGCTTTCTTTAATGCATAATCGTTGATCCGTTCCCTCCTTTGAAAGCACGAGTTGTAAATCCTGTCCTCATTTCTACATCTTAAAAATTGTATGTTATGAAGATTTTTAATTCTTTACAGTTAGGGGAAAGTGCTAAAATAGCCATGATTGTGATATTGGTGTACGGAGCAATCGGGCTGATCACCTATCTTTCCTGGTAAATGATACCGTTTAGCTGAAAACACTTTTCATGTTCGCACGAAAAGTGTTTTTTTGGGTCCGTACTTCCCAAATTAATCTTGTATGCTCGCTCACCCTTTAGATTGTCCGTTGCTGTATTTTATATTTTCTGTGCGCATAAACAGACTGAATTTTATTCATTCCTACATGATAAACAGATTGGGTATGAGTTTACGGAAAAAATTACTGAAGGGAGGGCATCTGTCTGAACAAAAATGCCGGGAGGTGCTGCGATTGTTTTGCGAAGATCTGACGGCAACAGAAATTGCAGCGGCCAGCAATGTGAGCCGGGTGACCATCAACAATTATTGCCGGCTGATACGATCGTTGATTGCTGCATACTGTCAGCAATATGCCGTAAATACCCACCTGGGTAACAATTTTGCGGGAAACAGGTTTCAGGGTGGAAGCCTTTACGGGCTGTATCATAAAAATAACCGGGTGATCGCTGAGTGGCTGGATGAAAGTTTTGCCTGGCCGGATACTGTTGCCTCCGCCCATTTTCCCGGGCATTATGATGCCATTGCAGACGTGCGCCGCTGGAGTTTACACTGGCTGACACCACCGGATCGGGCTGACAGCCCGGCAGAAGATATTGCTACTTTCTGGACGTTTACACAGGCAAGATTGCAGAAATTTCGGGGACTAAATAAAAACACCCTTTACTTACATATCAGGGAATCGGAGTTTAGGTATAATCACCGCGATCATGATATATTTGCCTTGCTGATAGAAAATATTCACAACAGCGCGAAAGACACCGCATCCGTTTCGGGTAAGGGAGCGCCCGGAAAAATGAATTTTGCATAAATAACTCCGGAGGTTTCCGTTTTCATTTTCCTTCAGTCACTTCCGGATCACTCAACTTTACTGAAGGAGTTTTCTCATGTTTACGCGGATGGTTGTCTAGCCGTCCGCTTTTTTATGAACAATAACCTATGTCATAAGCGCTATTTTTTACCATATGTAAAACAACGCGGTGTGATAGGGTATAGAGCAGGCTGCTGAAGGCGATTTCCCGAAATACTTATGTAAGTTTACCCATAACATCATTATTGGCTGCGGGCAGCCGCTGTTCTAATCCTTAAACTTGTATCCATGACTGCAGAAATCTTTTATCAAAATCTGGTAAAAAAGCTTCAACCCGGCGATGTACTACACGTTGGAAAAAACGGCGCCCGGTACATTTTCACAGGATGGTACAACGGCAACCTGCAGTTCACGGGAACACAAACCAAGTCTATTTCAAAAGCGGTGCTTATTACCGTAAAACAGGCTATAGACAACAATGTGCGCATCAATGCAGCATGGCTGCGCAACAACGATCTGGAAAGTTTTGCTTCTCGTATGGCGCTGATCAAAAGTATTATCAGCCGGTATGGTTCCGCCGGCAACCAGTAACAAGGCCTGCCGGAGCTACGCCTCTTTTTTTGACACCGGTTTATGCAGTCCCGCCAGCAATACCGGCAGCAATACCAGGTTGGTAACTGTAGCGATCACGAGTGTAAGCGATGTGAGCCAGCCCAGCGCCTGGGTACCGCCGAATCCGCTGAAAATAAATATGCTGAATCCGGCTATCAGTACCAGCGAGGTGTATATGATACTGATACCGGTATGGTGAATGGTTTGCGCAATGGTGGGCAGGGGTTGGCTGGCATTGGCCGGCAGCTCCTGCCGGTAGTTGACGAGGAAACGTATGGTTACGTCAATAGCTATTCCCAGCGCTATGCCAAATACAATCACCGTAGAAGGTTTCAGGGGCACCCCCGTCCAGCCCATAATGCCAGCCGTCAGCATCAGGGGAACGATATTCGGTATCAGCGAACACAATAAAATGCGCCCCGACCGGAAAAGGTACAGCATGCAGATGGCGATCAGAATAAACGCCAGCACAATGCTCTCTTTCAATCCGTCAATGATAAACCGGCTGCCTTCCAGAAAAGTAATACTGGAGCCTGTAAACTCCACCTTGTACTGTGTAGAGTCAAAAAGCTGGTGTACTTTCTGCTCTATATCTTCCAATACTACCGGCAATGCTTTACTGCCAATATCGGCCATGTTCACACTTAGCCTGGTTTTACTGCGGGCTGTATCCATAAAAGCATTCAGCAATTGCTGAAATGCATTATTGTCGTCTGCAGCACCATTTCTGCGTATACGGAGATAGTCTCCTACGAATGCGCCGTCAAAGCTGTTGGGCACACTGTAGTAAGCGCTGTCGCCACCGTAAAACGCCTGGCGCGCAAACTTCAGTCCTTCCGCCAGCGATAAGGGTTTGGCCATCTCGGGCCGCCCGCTGATGTATTGCGCCAGCGAGTCTATTTTACTGAACACCGTCAGCGCCCGCATGCCCGATAATCCGCCGCGTCTTTTGGTATCCACCACAATTTCGAGGGGCATCACCCCTTTGAAGTTTTGCTCAAAAAATTTCAGGTCTACATATATGCGATCCGTTTTGGGAATATCGTCTACCATACGCCCCACCGATTGCAGACGCAACATGCCGGCCACCGAAAAAAGAATAACCAGTACGGTGGCCAGGTATATGGTTTTACGATATTGAAACACCCATTTTTCAATGCAGGTCAGCACACCATCCAGCCAACGGCTATCGAGGTAACGTAAATGTTTCGCTTTCGGAGATGGTAAATAACTCAGCACGCCGGGAATGGCGATGAGCGAGATGAAGAATATAGACATGATGCTGGTACCTGCCACCACGCCAAACTCCTGCAACGCTACACTTTTGGTGAAGGCAAATACGGCAAACCCAATGGCTGCTGCAATATTGCAGAACAGGGTTACGATGCCCATTCGTCCTACCATTTCCACAAGTGCCTGTTGCTTCTCCCCGCAGGCTATCCAGGCCGTATGATACTTATTGAGAAAATAAATACAGTTGGGTATACCGATCACTACCACCAGCGGCGGCACCAGCGCCGTAAGCAGGGTAATATTGTATCCACACAAGTAGAGGATGCCCATGCTGAATATCACGCCGATTACCACTACCCCAAGCGATAGCAGGGTGGCGCTCACCGATCGGAAAAACAACATCAGTATGGCAGCAGCTATCACAATAGAGCCAATCAGGAACCATTTCATCTCCTTTTTAACGTTGATGGCCATATTGGTCCTGATAAGAGGCAATCCGCTGATATGTACTTCCACATCGTTCCGCTCACCGAATGCATACGCAAGCTCCTCCAGGTCTGCTATCATCTGTTCCCTGGCTTTGGAAGCCAATACATCTTTGTTTACCCGAACGGCCGTCAGGTAGGCACTGGTTTCAGGATTGTACAGGAGATAGCTGTAGAATGGCAACTGATGAAAAACCGCCACAGCGCTGTCTAATGCAGCCTGAGTTTCGTACCCAGGTTGAAAAACAGGTACCGCCTGCAATTGCTGGGTCGTTTCGTTCTTTACCAGATTGATGGCCGATGTGAGGTTCAGCACACTCTCTACATGGGCTACCTTTTTGAAAGCTGCAGTGAGTGCAGAAAAATCATTGAATACTTCTTTCTCCAACAGATCCTTCTTTACAAAGCCGATCACCACAGTGTTCCCGTCGTCGCCAAATTCTCCCTTGAAATCCAGGTACCGCTGGTACAGCGGATTATCTACGGGAATGGTACGAAGAAACTCATAGCTGATGGTAACTTTTACGGCGCAGTAAAGCATAAAGCCCGTTACAACCGTTAATACCGACAACAATACAACCCTCTGGCGCAGTAAAAACTTACCCAACTGTCTCCACATGTGGAAGTTTGAATTGATTAAAACTGCAAAGAAACTTATTTTGAACCTTTTTCAGCACTATTCAGCATATTAAATAACTGTTCTCAGACATTGCCCGCGAATGTTTATCATTGTACCCGTTCTGTAAAGTATTTCAGTGTTTCATGATACAAACAACCAAGGGAATCGTATTGCGTACTACAGCTTATGGCGAAACATCCGTTATTGCGCTGGTGTATACAGAACTGTTTGGATTGCAATCCTACATGGTAAACGGAGTACGCAGTGTAAAAAAAGGCAATACAAAAGGCAATCTTTTTCAGCCGGGCGCTATTCTTGAGATGGAGGCTTACCACAATGAGCTCAGAAAATTGCAGCGGATAAAAGAAGCCCGTTGGCATTATATATACCGCGATGTATTGTTCAATGTATATAAAAATGTTATTGTACTGTTTATGGCAGAACTACTGCAGAAAACCATCCGGCAGCCCGAACAAAATGCCGATCTCTACAATTTCATAGAAGATGTATTCATGGAGCTGGACAGGGCCGGAGAAAAAACCGCGGCCAATTATCCGCTGTTTCTGCTGGTGCACCTGCCGGAATTGCTGGGGTTTCGTATCAGAGACAATTTTTCCGTTGCTACCCCCATTCTCGACCTCAACATGGGTCAGTTTACCGCTGCCACACCCGATCACCACCACTATGCCGAAGGCAGCACCGCCGCATTGATAGGAGCATTATTGCAGGTACGTCATCCTTCGGAATCTGCAGAACTGGTGCTGAACAATGCCCTCAGAAGAAAAATAATGGATACCCTGCTGGAGTTTTACCAGCTACACATTCAGGACTTCTCTCCCATGAAATCGCTGCCGGTACTACAGGATATTTTTTCCTGAGCTCGGGCTGGCGAATATGCGTTCAGATGAACCGCAACCCAATTCAACAACAGATTGTCCTTTACACTTTATACTGTTTCGAGGTGAAATACATCCTGTATCCCCCTTACCCCGAGCCCGGGTTTCCATCTTTTACAGGCAGAGCCGGAAAACGGGTATCCGAAGTTTTTTCAACGCGGTAAAATATCTCCGCACGATATAGCAATAATTTTGTTATTTTTGGTAATATTTCCTGAAAAGGAATCAACATATATCATAGCAGGAGTTTTTGTGAGAAGGAAAAATAGAAACAGCCAATACGTTTTTCTATAAATAAATTATTCTGAATCAAATTGTTATCTATAGCGTTTGGTATAACATTGTAAAGTATCGCTTCCGTATCGGTTGACTGGTTACAGGATAATAGTATGCTCCTCCTATATTAGATATACTTCTTTTCAGGCCATTCATTTACATTAATACAATAAACTCGTATGAGTTGTAGTAGTTGTGGCACAAAGTCGGGTAAACCCGGAGGATGCAAAAGCAATGGCGGATGCAGCACTGGCAGTTGTAATCGTATGAACGTTCACGACTGGCTTCGAAACCTTCCCCTGGCAGACGATGAAAGCGCCTGCCGGATAGTAGAAGTAAGTTTTAATAAGGGCAGCCGGAAAGATTTTTACCGCAACGCCACGGTGCAGGTATACGAAAAAGGCGATCAGATAACAGTAGAAGGCGTAAGCGGTTTCGATGTGGGAGAAGTAAGCCTGAGCGGCGAACTGGTACGGCTACAACTGAAGAAAAGAGGGATTGACGAAAACAATTCCGAGATCAAAAAAATTCTCCGCCGCGCCAGCGACCGTGACCTGGAAATGTATTACCAGTCCAAACAAAGGGAACCGGAAGCGTTGATGCGCGCCCGGTCTATCGCTAAAAAACTGAACCTCGAAATGAAGCTTTCGGAGGTAGAGATACAGGCCGACGGGCGAAAAGCTACTTTTTTTTACACTGCAGACGGACGGGTAGATTTCCGCGAACTCATCAAGTCGTACGCGGCTGAGTTTAAGGTGAAAGTAGAGATGAAACAGATCGGCACCCGTCAGGAAGCGGCCAAAGTAGGCGGCATTGGCAGTTGCGGACGGGAACTCTGCTGCAGTACCTGGCTGACCAACTTTAAAAGCGTAACCACCCTCGCCGCCCGGTACCAAAACCTCAGCATCAACCAGACCAAACTGAGCGGTCAGTGCGGCAGGCTCAAATGCTGCCTGAATTACGAACTGGATACTTATATTGACGCACTACACGGATTTCCCGACAATGCCGATATCCTGGAAACGGTGAAAGGAAATGCGATCCTCATCAAAAAAGATATTTTCCGGCGCATGATGTGGTATACCCTGCCGGAAAGCACCCGGCAATATGCACTTTCCATTGCCACGGTTCGTCAGATAAAAGCGCAAAACCTGAAAGGCATTAAAGCAGACACACTCGAATCGGAAGAAGTGGTGAGCACCCGACCCAAAGAAGTAGAACCCGAGTTTGTAGATGTAGTAGGACAGATCAGTTTGGGTACCCTGGAAAGAAACGCCAGGAAAAACCGTGCAAAAAGAAACCAGGGCAAAAAAGGCGAACCAAGAGATAGCCGTCCGGATCAGCGCAACGATCCAAGAAACGAGTCTGGGAATAACGACCAAAGGAATAGAGGCGGCGACCGTAACAACGGAAATGGAAGAGATAAAAACCAGCCCCCCAGAAGAAATGAAGGGCGGCCTTCTTCGCCCAACCGCGGAAGTCAGCCACGCGGCGGTGGCCCTCCGCGCAACAAAAAAGGGTAAGCACCCCTGATCAGCGAATCAGCTTTTTGATGTTGTCGATATCGTCGATATCGGCAACTGTTTTGTCTTTCCGCCAACGCAGTATTCGCGGAAAACGCAGTGCCACGCCGGATTTATGCCGGTTGCTGAAGCCGATGCCTTCAAATGCAATCTCAAATACCAGCTCAGGCTTTACCGTGCGCACCGGACCAAATTTTTCCACAGCATGCCGGTTTACAAACCGGCTCACTTCCTGTATTTCCTTATCGGTTAAGCCCGAATAGGCTTTGGCGATCGTAACCAGTTGTTCGCCCTGCTTCACTGCAAAAGTATAATCTGTATAATAGGCGCTCCTTCTTCCGCTGCCTTTTTGCGCATAAATCAGAACGGCATCAATGGTCAGCGGATCGATCTTCCATTTCCACCAGTCGCCTTTTTTTCTTCCGGTATGATAGGCGCCATTTTTATGTTTCAGCATGAGCCCTTCGCTGTTGATGGTTCTGGAATCAGCTCTCACGGTTGTAAGCACTTCCCAATCATTGGCGGGTATCAGGGGCGATAACTGCAAGTGTGTGCCTTCATTGTACGCAAAGAGGTTTTCCAGCTGCGCCCTCCGCTCCTGCAATGTCCGCGATCTCCAGTCTTCTCCTTCCCATTCCAGTAAATCGTACGCAAACAATGTTACCGGCACTTCCTCGAGCATTTTTTTTGACAATGTTTTTCGGTTCAGCCTTTTTTGCAGTTCGGCAAAGTTCAGCACCTGTCCATTTTTATACACCAGCAGTTCCCCGTCTATTACAAAACTTCCTCTCCACGCTGCAACAGCATCCGCTATTTCGGGAAACTGAGCCGTTACCAGCTCTTCCCCACGCGACCATATGAATACGGTGCCATCGCGTTTGATCACCTGCGCGCGAATACCGTCCCATTTGTATTCGGCCTGCCACTCCCCTATATCGCCCAGCTCTTCCGGCTCCTTTTCCAGTGCATAGGCGAGACAGAAAGGATAGGGCCTTGACAAAGCCGTATTCGTAAACCTGCCGTGTATGAGGTCGTCGAACGACCACTGGCCGATCGTCCAGTTGCCCATGATACTATGTGCCACCGCACTGGCATCGATCCGGTAATAGTCTGCCAGCGCATTGATCAGACTTTTAGATGAAATACCCACGCGGAAGCTGCCGCCCAGCAGCTTGTTGAAAATAAATCTTTCGGTATGCGGCAGACAGTTCCATGCGTTCAACACAAACTGCTTCTTCTTATCGTCCGATGCACCCGCCAGTTGCGTTATCAGATCCATCCAGGCAGAAAGGCTGCGTTCCACATACCGGCCGGGCGGGGGCAGTATCAGTGAAATGGTTTCCCCAAGGTCACCCACAGCAGCATACGACTCCCGAAACAACCATTCGGGTATGCCCGATACTTCCATGGCCCATGCTTTCATCAGGGTGGACGACACATTCCTTTTGGGGCGTTTACCGGTGAACAAAGCCAGCAACCACAGCTTATCCATGTCTTCCGCTGTTGCCAGAAAACGGTGAATGGCTTCCAGCTTCAGGTGGGTTTTATTGGTGCTGTCCAGGTCGTTGATCAGGGTGGCAAATACTTTCATATGTTTTCCGGTATATCGGGTGTGGCTTCTTCCTCAGCGCCAAACTCAGTTTTTACTTCTTCCGCAGAGATGCCGGTTTCGTTGAGGTATCGGGCAAACACCGCGGTTTGTCCATGTGTAACATATACTTTTTCCGCGCCGGTGGCTTTCACTGCCTGCAGCAATCCGTTCCAGTCTGCATGATCGCTGATGGCGAATCCTGCATCGGCGCTCCGCCACCGCCGGGCACCCCTTACCTGCATCCATCCCGAGCAAATGGCATTGGCCATATGGGGTATCTTTCGGATGAGGGTGGAATCTGCCAGCGAAGGCGGCAAAATCACAATACCCTGGTCCGTTTTTTTGGTATCCACTCTCAGATCTATTGCTTCGTAATCCGGCAGCCGTACACCGGCCGATTCATACGCCCGGTTGAGCCGGGCAATGGCATAATGCACGTACAATGGTCCCATACCTTCCAGCGCCTTCATGATGCGCTGCGCTTTTCCCAGCGAGTAACCGATGCAAACAGATGTTTTCCCCCTGGCCTGGTTGTCCATTACCCACTGTTGCAGTTGCGCATACTGCTGGTCTACCGTCGCCCAGTTGTAAATAGGAAGTCCGAACGTACTTTCTGTAACGAATATATGACAGCGCACCGGCTCAAAAGGCGCAGAGAGACCGTCTTCCTGGGTTTTGTAGTCACCCGATACCACAGCCACCTGCCCCCCGTATTCCATGCGAATCTGTGCGGCGCCTATGATATGACCTGCCGGGTGCAACGATACTTTCACGCTGTTGATAGTAACCGGTTCGTTGTAATGCAGTCCCTGCACGGCAATATCCGCCCCCAGCCGGCTCTGCAAAACCGGTACCGTGTGCACATGACAAAGATATTGCTGCATACCCGGGCGTGCATGATCGGCATGCCCGTGCGTAATTACCGCCTTATCCACCGGACGCCAGGGATCTATGTAGAAATTTCCCGGTACGCATAAAATTCCTGCTGGGGTGAATTGTAACATAATATTGGCGTATGAGTCAAATTCTGTACCGAAGTTTTACTAAAATATTTAGTAATTTTGTTCCGCTGGCAATACGGATGATACCAGTTTTTCCGTCCCTCTTCAAGATCGGTGGATCATAACAGGGGCTGAAACCGGCGCGACAGCAAACCTATACCGATGAATGTAAACCATACACCAACTATTTTAATCATTTGATATGCACCGTATACAAGAAAAGCTATCCATACTGGCCGACGCTGCCAAATACGATGTGAGCTGCAGCTCCAGCGGCAGCAAAAGAAAAAATACCGGCGGCATCGGCAACGCATCGTCTTCTGGCATCTGCCATTCCTATACCGAGGACGGACGTTGTGTATCGCTGTTGAAAATACTACTCACCAATCATTGCATCTATGACTGCGCCTTTTGTGTAAGTCGCAGGAGCAACGATGTAAAAAGGGCTGCATTTACTGTAGAGGAAGTTGTATCGCTTACTATGAACTTCTACCGCCGGAATTATATAGAAGGGTTGTTTCTGAGTTCCGGTATCTTCAAAAACGCCGATTATACCATGGAGCGCCTGCTCCGCATTGTAAAAAAGCTGCGCACGGAAGAGCACTTTCACGGGTATATTCACCTGAAAACGATTCCCGGCGCCAGCGACGACCTGATCCGGGAAGCAGGCCTGTATGCAGACCGCATGAGCATTAACCTGGAATTGCCCACCGAAGCAGGACTGAAAATGGTGGCCCCCGATAAAGACCATGCTTCGGTTCGAAAGCCCCTGGCATACGTTAACCAACAAATGCAAACCTATAAGGCCGAGTCCAAACTCATCAAACATGTTCCCAGCTTTGTGCCCGCCGGTCAGAGTACCCAGATGGTAATTGGCGCTACGCCCGAATCCGACCGGGAGATCATGCAGGTGGCAAAAGAGTTTTATGATCAATACCGGTTGAGAAGGGTGTATTACAGCGGATACGTACCGGTAAACAACCACCACGAACTGCTGCCGCAGACCGGCACTCCTCCCCCGTTGATCCGCGAACACCGGTTGTATCAAACCGACTGGCTGTTGCGGTTTTACCAGTTTGAGGTAGACGAAATCCTTGATGCTGACCATACGCACCTTGACCTGGAAATAGATCCCAAGCTGAGCTGGGCACTGCGCAACCCGCACCTGTTTCCAGTAGACATACATACTGCCGATTTCAATACCATTATCCGCATACCCGGCATCGGGCGGCTGTCGGCCCGGAAAATTGTGCAGGCCCGCCGGTTCGGTCGCCTTCATGAATACCAGTTGCGAAAAATGGGCATAGCTTTCAACCGGGCGCAGCACTTTATGGTATGTGCTGATACACCCATACGCCTGGGAATGCCCGATATGCATACTGTTCGAAGCCAGATACTACAGGAATCGCAGAGCAAATACAACCTCCGTTTTCGCACTGCACAACTCAGTTTGTTCTAGTATGCAATACCTTTATGATGGCACCTATACAGGATGGCTCACCTGCGTTTTTGAAAGCTTCGAACGCAAAGAAGCAGATGCCGAGCCGGCCATCCACAACGCACCATCGGCCGATCTGTTCCGCGGCACCCGCACCATCATCACCGACAACGCCAAAGCCAAAAGGGTATACGATGGCCTGTGCCACAAACTCACCCACCAGCGAGCGGCTGATTTTTTCCGGGCGTTTCTTTCCGAAGATCCCCAGGCCCATACTGCCGCATTCCGTATCATACGGCAGGTATTCACCGGCAACGCAGCTATGCTCGAAAATTACGGCGATACCGATGTGCTGTACTTTGCACAAACCCTCAAAAAAGTAAGCCGGGAACGTCATCGAATGAAAGCGTTTATCCGTTTCCGAAAGAGCAGCGACGGTCTTTATTTTTCCGTGGTGGAACCAGACTTCAACGTATTACCCATGATAGCCCGGTTTTTCAGGGATCGGTATGCCGACCAGCGCTGGCTGATTTACGATGCCCGCCGCCGGTATGGACTGCTCTACGATCTGCAATCTGTATCGGAAGTAGCGCTCACCCATAATGAAAAAGAAACGCTCACCGCCGGTACCGTATCCATCGCCCTGGACGAAAAAGAAACGCTCTATCAGCAACTGTGGCAACAGTACTTCAAAAGCACCAGTATTGCATCGCGCAAAAACACCCGGCTCCACCTCCAGCATGTGCCGAAGCGCTACTGGAAGTATCTGACAGAGAAGTGGTGATCTGTAAAAACCTATAAGGTTTTATTTCAAACCTTATAGGTTTTTACAGAAATTTTTCCTAACTTAAAGCATGCCTGATTACCATATCCCGTTGCTACCGGGCGAAAAATACCATGTCTTTAGCAGAGCAGTCGGTAATGAAACATTGTTCTTAACAGAAGAAAATTACCGGTTCTTTCTCTCCCGGTTTCACCACTACATATCACCCGTTGCTGATACCTATGGTTACTGTCTGCTATCCAATCATTTTCATTTTTTGATACAAATAAAAGAAACATCTTTATTAATACATTGGTTACAAAAACAGGTTGCCATAGAACAGCTTCCTGCATTGATAATGCGACAGTTTTCAAAACTACCGAACAGCTACGCAAAATCCTTCAACAAAATGCAGTCAAGAAAAGGCGCATTATTTATGGATTACCTGAGGAGGGTGCACATTGAAACAGACGAACAATTGGCGGCCACCATATACTACATCCATAAAAACCCTGTGCATCACGGATATTGCCGCAGCATGAAGGAGTGGAAATGATCATCATACACTGCCATGCTCTCTGAACAACCAACCAGGCTTTTACGCACGGAACTCTTAGCTTTTTTTGGAGGAGTACAAGCTTTCAACGCGTATCACAAACAATCCGTTTATTTAAAGCGAGCTGTGGTGATTGAATAAGCCTTGGGGTTTATTTAGCCCTAAACCTATAAGGTTTTAGACAACAATTGCTCAGGGACGAAATAAGGGGATCTAAACCTTATAGGTTTGCCACAAACAAAAAAAAGTGATCCGTTTATTTCAATCGGAGAAAGAATAGCTTTTCACGATAAAACATAGGAGTGTGCTACTTTTTTTCACGCTGGAAAGATTGATAAATAGTTGCGATGGAACTTTTGAAAGATTCGCTCTTTTCGTTGCCGAACAGGTTGCTGCCACCGAATTGTCCCTTCTTTCCACGTATCCCTTTGATGGCTTCTTCGTAAGTGGCGACAAAGGAGATTATTATCATCTTTATCAACAAATTAAATCTGACAAACCTGATAAAAGTAAAAACTAGTGATGTCTATTTCATAAAATATAATTGCACCGGAAGATAAAATGCTTCTTTCTGCCAGCCTCCCCCTCACGATAACTTCCCGACATTTCCCCTTCTCCCCATGCAACGCTATCCCTTCCTTTCCGGTCGATTTACGGAAAAGTAAAGAGATCATCTTCTAAAGTATACCGATGAAATTGCGAAAGGGCTTATATACTGTTGTGACCGTACGGCCGGTTTTTTGGATATGGGCGCTGCTATGTCTGGGTGCGTGTAAGAAAGAGGATATGGAACAACCGGGGGCCGGAGGCAACAATGCGCCAAAGGCCAAGCTGGTGCGGAGCATTGAATTTGATAACGGCAGCATCAAAACCATGCACTATAACCCCGACAGCACTTTACAAAAGATAGCCTACCGCTACGGGGCGGTGGAGAGCGCCACTATTTTCAACTGGGAAGACCACCACCTGAAGGAAATGTTTGAAGAGGAGCTGTCGTTCAAAAATGTTTTTTACTATAACGGCGCGGGGATCGCCCGGTATGTGCATACCAATAACAGTACCGAGTTTCCCTCCTCCTATACCATGGAATACAGCTACGACGGTCAGGGGCGGGTGCGCGCATTGAAATATTATACTACCGGCAACATCTTACAGGCTACCAGCACCTACCACTATACCAATGGTGCGCTGGAAAGGGTAGTAACAAAGGATGCGGACAATGTGTACACGCATATCATTGAAGCCTACTCCGATACCGCCTGGTTCGATCCCCTGCTCTTTATTGAGACGGCCCTGCCGGAGAACTACCCGGTATTCAATATTCCCGTTCTGGGCAGTATTAAAAAGCTGCCGGCAAAGATCGTGCGGATGGTGCAAATGGGAGACAACGACCCCTATATCGATATCATAGAAGAGCATACCGTGGTGATAACGGATAAGCATATCGCGCAGATCACCAACAACATTACCGTACCGCTTATGCCGGGGTATCGTAAGCGGGTGGTGGGGATGTTTAAGTATTAATCCTATGAGGTTTTCGAGATATTCGCTCTTAAGAATAATAGGGATGTAAACCTCATAGGTTTTTCGACTCCCCAAACCAAACCTATGAGGTTCTCAAAAAGTCCTTCTTAGGTGGCAATAGGGATCTAAAACCTCATAGGCTTCGAAACAGGTTTTACAGCGATACCCTAAAGCCGGCGCCGAAATACTTTTTTCTATCCGGAGAGATGGGATAAGTTGCTGAATCAATAAGATTCCGGCCGGTGATAAACAACTCGCCGTCGATGCGCTGAATATTGAGCTGGTATGCAAAGAACAGGTTGGCCAGTTGGAGTGTATTGTATTTTTTAACCGAGAACTCACCTAAGTCGTTCACGGATCTTTCTTCGTGGTCCAGGAGAAAGAGTATATCAGCGCCCGCGGAAATTTTTTTGTACCGGAGCCTGTTCACCCATCCGCCTGTTGAGGCCTGTTCGGTAAATACCAAGAGATCGCGCGAAACATCAACATCAAACGCTGATGCATTTTTTATAATATTGGCAAACAGCCCGGAATGCCATGTAAGCTTATCTGTGCGAAAAATATCCGCCTCTATACTGAAATAGTGTTTTTTCCGATGGTATTTTCCGGCAACCGCCTCAGTAAACGGCACCCACGGACTAAGCCGTATCACCGTAACCTGTCTTTGTTCAGCATCCGTGTAATTATAGCTTACCCTGATCTTCTCCTGAAGAAAGGATAAACTGCTTCCTGTCTGCCACATGGTAGCCAATTTATTTGCAGGCAGTACATACGCCGGGTATACCGCTCCTGTAGGGGATGAAGAAAAGTCAACTATTGAAGAAAAAAAGATATTGTGATTAAAATCGCTCAACTGGTATATTCCGTCTACGCCGGTAAAGCGCTCGGAGGAGGAGCCAAAAACCTTCCAGCCGAAATATTGCTCTGTCTTAAAAACTTTTGCCAGGTTAACGGTACCGTTTATGAAAGGGTATGACCGGGTATGCATATAACCGGTGTCGATAATTTTTGAGCCATCCAGCAATACACCTAGCTGGAGCAGGAAAAACGCATCATAAGATATGGAAACCGAGGGGGTGGCAGTCAGCAGTTTTGCATACCTTCTTTGCATTGACCATGAGTAAGACATGTCCGGAACTTGTTCATGCCTGGCGGATATAGCGCCAGCCTTTCTAAAAAAAGCTTTCTGGAAATTGATATTTACAGAGGGTTCCAACTGCCACTTCTCCTTCCCTACTATGAATGACAGATTATCATTGAATATGAATGTTTCCGCTGTTACAGAGTCTACTGACCAGCCATTCCGGATGTGGGCGCCGCTGTTTTCCGACCATCTGACGTGCCCACTATCCAGTACCCTGCCATTAAGATAACTGAAGCTAAATTTATTCGCGAAAAAATTCCGCACGCTGGTTTCCAGTTTAATATAAGGATTGATGACATACTCCCGGTCTTTTTTTGTATCATCAATATTCATGCGTTCCAGTATCTGATACATATGGCTTCTTTCTGTCTGGGGTGTATAATTGAAGTGAGCTGAGAGGGTGTTATTTTTGTTAATAGCATAGCTTCCCCAGAGATAAATCTTCAGCCGGTTGATGCCCGGTACCCTTTTGTCATAGAGGGAATCTTTCCTGTTTCTGGGCGGCATTTCGTCGTGTACAAAGCCAAGCGAGCCGCCATAGTTGATCTTTTGGTTACCTCCGCTTACCGAAAGAGCATATTGCTGAAAATTCCCTGAAAAAACATTTTCCGTTTGCTGTTGGTAGCGTGAGATGTTACTGGTCACTCTGCGGTGGAGCGCGGAACCCATTGCGGAGAATCGGATGTGTCTGGATTCCGGACTCCATTGTTTTGTTCTCACCAATGCCATCAGTTGCAGGTTGTCCACTCCGCTTTGGTTTCCCAGCGCATTCCTGATGATCGTGATATCCTCGATGTCCTGAATATTGTAAACATCAATGTCAACTACGGTAATACCATCCACCACGTAAACGATCTGGTCCTTCTGCGTCAGCGCACCGTTGGCCCAACTCCTGATCACTTCGCTGAGGTTTAAAAAAGGAATCCGCGCAATATCTGATGTCCTGATGGTGGTCGCTTGAGTAAATGCTTTATTAAGCCGGATCCTGCCCATATCAAACCAGGCTGAATCGGACTGGGCAGAGACTGTGGCTGTAAACAGCAATAAGGCAAAAGCTATCGGAAAAGATTTCATATAAAGGTTGAAATATTATGTAAAGGTATTTTGTATCCTTCAATATATCTGCTTTTACAGCAGTATGGAAATAGAACAGGCAGGTGGTGACGCAAGAAACTAACAAATGATAATTGCCTGCACCCTGAGGGGAGTTAAACCTATGAGGTTTTCGAGAAATTCGCTCTTAAGAACAATAGGGATGTAAACCTCATAGGTTTTTCGACTCCCCAAACCAAACCTATGAGGTTCTCGAAAGATTCCTTCTTAAGTGGCAATGGTCATCTAAAACCTCATAGGTTTATTCACCTAAAACAAACTCGCCTGCTCCGGCTTTCTTTTCAGCTCACCCTCGTTAAAGAAATATATCCGCCCATGCTCTCCATCATATCCCGGGGTGAAACGTTTTTCATCCTTACGGAGCCGCTCGATGGCGATCGCGAGGGTAGGATGAAACCGGCGGATATCTTCAGGCGGTGTATGCATTAGCAAATCGAACTCATTCCCGAAATAAGATATTACCTGTGCGTATTTCTTTTCAACCGCTTTGCTGGTTTCACTGAAGCCCATGATCTCTGCCAGCATTTCGGGTAAGGGCAATACATACCGGAAAGGCTGAAAGCTGTTCTCTGTCTCTTGTTCACTGCGGTTGGCAAGCTGCTCTACCCTATGGGCTACACCTATCGTTAAGGGTCTGCCGCACACGGGGCAAATACCGGCAGTCGCCTCTTTTGTGCTGACTGAAATTTTACAGTTCCTGTGCCCATCATTATAATACTTGCCGCGCTGCGGGTAATACTCCCAGGTACCGGAAAATCCCTGCTTTGTTTTTATGGCGTTGAACATGGCATCATAACCCAGGTCGGCATCAAAGAGGTTTACCTCGCGCCCGAGCTTCCATGCGGAATGGGCATCCGAATTAGAGACCAGTGTGAGACGGTCAAGCGCCGCATACCGGCGGCACATACGCGGATCGGCAGACAGGCTGGTTTCTACCGCAAACAGTTCGCCGGTGACGTCCTTAAAGCAATCCTGCAGGGAGCTGTGCCCATTCATACCACCCAGGGCTGAATACCAGGGAGTCCACACATGTGCCGGGATAAAATGCACGTTGGGCGAAACCTCCAATACGATCTTCAGTAATTCATGTGCGGGCAGGTGCAGGGTAGGCCTGCCGTCCAGCGACAGATCGCCATACCGGCTCAACGCTTTGTTGACGAGATGCGCAGTTTCAAGATCAGGGGCATAGATGAGGTGGTGATTCTTGTATTGTTTGCCTTTGACAATGTATTCGCAATTCACTTCCGTAGACAAACAAAAGTAAACCGTTCTGCCGACGGGAGCGGCTCCTGGTAGTTCCGTCTGTGCAGGCGTGTGGCGCAGGGTGTAAAATCCGTTACCTGCCGGTTGCATCTTCTCTTCCAGTTCGCGTATCCATGCAGGATGGGTGAAGTCGCCCGTGCTCACCACATCAATCCCCTTTATTACCGCCCACTGGTATAGGGTTTCCAGGCAAAGAAATTTACTGGTAGCCGCTGCATAGTGAGAATGTGTATGGAGATCGGCGATATAGAACATCGCACGAAATTACTAAAATTATTAGCTTTTCAGTCAATAATAAAACCTATGAGGTTTTAATAGTCGTTCGCCCTTAAGAGCAAGCGGAATGTAAACCTCATAGGTTTTAGAGGCTCTCCTTTAGGGGAAAGGGGGCTAACTATTTCACACCATTCCCGTTGCTCAGGGTACCGTTGCCGGAATGATTTTTATCTGCGGGAAGACCATTGGTATGCTCTCTTCCGTTGTCGCGATACAAGGCGTGCTCAATAATGTAAGGCTGCTGTGCAAATCCGTTGGTTTCACCGCCGAATGCTGCTTTTGAAACAGCCGACTCATGCCGGCGAATGATGTTCTGCAGGCGCTGTGCAGCCTTGTAAGCATCCACTTTTCCGAAATCGTAGTCATTTTTCAGTTCCTGCAATTCTATCCTGTACAGCGTACCAGAGGTAGAGCGGCGCGAGAAATCGAATGTCTTTTCCAGCAATACCACCAGTCCGGGAATACCCGCGATGATGGCCAGCCATATATTGTTCGCAAAAATTTCCTGTCCCGATGCCACCATAATGGCAGAGGCAAAACTGGCGATGATGGATAGCCACAATATGCAATGGGCCAGGGTAGCATCTCGGCGAATGGATTTTACCCTTGTCTTTAATTCGTTTCTGATCTCCAATTCAAAAGATTGGGCGGCTTTGTTCGTGTCCATGGTAGTATGATTTATAGCTTCTGAAATTTTTTTCGACAACATGAGCTGATATAGTTTGTAGCCAGGCACCGCAATTGTTCTGTTGGTTCCGGCAGTTTAACAATGATTACTTACCACGATTTTTCAGGAAATGGTTGGGAGGCAGATCAGATGGATATTTGAAAAGAAGCAAGTAAAAGTAAAACTTACTCCGGAACAACGTGCAGGCAGCCCGTGTTTTTCAACGGATTTTACCCTTTGATAATTCTTTACGTGTTCATAAGCTGTACAACATGTAGCACACCTTGAACAAATCGAAAAGTGGCGCTCAACTACAGTATCTACTTCGCGGAACGATCTGTCTGCTTACCACTACCTGTATACGATGCGGTGGCAGCAACTGCATATTCAGCCAACCGAAATGTAAGCTATTACTCATGGTGAAAGCAACTGCTCATTGTAGTAAACTTAACGTCGGATATGAAGAGACCTCTCTTTGCATCCGAGGTGCTGTCAGTTTTTGAGGAGACTTCTCATTGCATTCGAAGTGACGTCGGACACCTGTCGTAAGGGTTGCATACCCATCCCGGTAAAAACAAAAACCATCATGCAGCAACCGCTATCTTGAATGAAGCGTAAAAGTCAACAAGTGCTTTAAAACACCAAAACCCCTAGAAAGGGGCTTTGGTACAATAAGAATACTGGATAATTAATACCCCTCGTTCTGATCGAGGTTTTCGTTGTTCAGCAACTCCGTGGTAGGAATCGGGAACAACAGTTCTCTTTGTTTCAATACCGGACCATAGGAAAACTTGTGCCCCACATAGTCGTCGAACTGTTTGGTGTTTACATTAAACGCTTTGCGCAACCGTACCATATCGAACCAGGTAATGTTTTCAAAGCACAGCTCGTACCAGCGCTCTTTCCAAACAGCTTCCCGGAACTGGGCATCGGAGAGCCCCGCCAGCGCCGGCAGTTCGGCCCTGGCACGCACAGCGTTTACGGCTGCATACGCGTCTGCCGTGGGTCCGTTCACTTCGTTGGAAGCTTCTGCATACATCAGCAATACATCTGCATAGCGCAGCACCGACCAGTTGAGCCCGCTGGCTGCCGTATTTACATGGGCATTCACATCAAACAGCTTGTAAAGAAAATATCCGCCCAGGTCTACCGATTGATCTCTGTCGTCCTGGTGTGTGAAACTGGTTAGAAAAAACTGCTTTTCCTTACCCCTTAAATCGTCGGGTTCGAACGACTCTGCAAACGCAGTGGTTGCATATATGCCACCTGTTTCATCGGAGTATCTGGAAATATTCTTGTTATAAGGCAGTATGGCCACCTGCACGGTATTGTTGATCGCTCCCTCCAGGTACTCTATCATAAAAATGAATTCGCCTGTATTCTTTTTAGAGGGACTGTGCAGGTCGTCGTAAGAAGCAAACAGACTGAACTCGCCGGCATCTATCACTTCTTTGGCTTTTTGCGCCGCCAGGGTATAATGAGAGGCGCCTTTTTGCAAAGGAAATCCTGCCATGGTAAGATACACTTTCGCCAGCAGGGTTTTCACGGCGCCGAGCCCCACTCTGCCATCGCCACGCATAGGCAAACCAGCCTGCTCTGCGGTCTGCAGATCTTGCACTATCTGGTTATATACTTCTTCCACTTCTGATTGTGTGGGCTTCAACATCGGGTCTTCCAGATTTTCCACGGGCTGGGTAATCAAAGGAATTTTTCCGAACATCTGTACCAGGTTAAAATAATACCAGGCACGCAAAAAATGCGCCTCGCCCAATAAACGCTTCCGATCTCCCTCGTCCATGGCAGGTATATCCGGTATTTTTTGAATAGCCAGGTTAGCGTTTGCTATACCGCGGTAGTAGTTGGTCCACAAATTGAGACCATATCCATTATCTGATGTATTGACCAGGTCTTTCACAAAATAGCTGTTCACTGCCTGTCCCAGGTCGGTTCCGGCCAGACCAGTAGCAAATTCCAGCATCATCCAGGCACCGCCGCCGAAACCACTCACAAGCGGTTCGCGCATATTGGGATAAATGGCATTCACGGCACTTTGCGCATGTTCGGGTTTGGTGAAATAAGTGGGCACGGTAAAGTTAGTAGGGTCCGATTCATCTAAAAACTTATTACACCCTGTAACAACCAGCAGGGCAGCATAGCCCGCCAACACCGTTAAAAATTTTATTTTCCTTTTCATAATTAGTTTGTTTTAACTGTTCGCAATGCTTACAACCCAACATTTAGTCCGAGTGTAAATATCCGGGGACGTGGATAGTCGTATAAACCCAATCCCTGATCGAACGGACTTCCCGAGTTAGACACTTCAGGATCATAACCGCTGTACTTGGTAGCTACAAAGAAATTTTGCACCGATCCGAATACCCTGAGCCGGTCGATTTTCATGCGGGCAGCCACCTCCGGTTTGAACGTATAAGACAAGAGCAGGTTTCTGCCACGAATGAACGATGCGTCTGTAACCTTATGGTTGTCGTTGTTGGTGGTGTAGTAAGCCGCTATAGGGCGTATTTGCGCAATAGGTGTGTTTTGGTTCGATTCTGTCCAGGCGTTCAGCACTGTTTTGTAGCTGTTGGCAATACCCTGGCGGTCTTCCGCCGAGTGGATGCTTCTGTCCAGTACATCATTGCCATACATAAACTGAAGGTCTACCAGGAGCGACCAGTTTTTATAGGTAAATGTATTCATCAGTGTACCGAACCCATCGGGTATGCCCTTGCCGATGATGGTACGGTCTGCATCGTTGATGATACCGTCTTCGTTCAGGTCGGCATATTTCACATCGCCCGGGAGCATATTGAACTTCTTCGCCTCATCTGCCTCATGTGTACCCCAGGTACCCAAATGCAGCCTGCCGAAGAAAGACCCAACCGGATCGCCCTCCCGTATGATGGTGGCACCGGAATAGATCGGGCTGCCCCCCGTCAGGTACAATACTTTATTCTTGTTGATGGAGATATTGAACAGCGTATTCCAGGTAAAATGCGCCGTCTGGATATTGGTGGTGTTGATGGCAAACTCAAAGCCCCTGTTTTCCATACTGCCTATATTCCGGGTTATGTTTCCAAAACCGCTGGAAAGGGGCAAAGGTGCCTGCAACAACATATTTTCGGTTTTTTTACGATAAAAATCCAATTCAAAACTTACCCGGTTATTCCACAATCCCAGCTCCAGGCCTATATCTACCTGTTTCACTTTTTCCCATTGCAATGCGGGGTTGGCCATACGTCCTACGCCCACACCCGTAGCGCGGGTATTGTTGAAAACAGCATCGTAGTTTTGCATACCAGCCAGCGCCTGGTAGGCGGCAATCTCGGAGTTGCCGGTTTCTCCATAACTGGTTCTCAGCTTCAGGTTTGATATCGCCCCGATATTCCGCATAAAATCTTCTTCTGAAATTCTCCACGCCACTGCTGCCGATGGGAAAAATGCGTACCGGTTGGCCTCTCCAAACTTGGAGGAACCATCCATCCTTCCTGTAAACGTCACCAGGTATTTATTGAGCAGGCTGTAGTTCACCCTTCCGAAGTATGAATTCAAACCATAAGCGTTCGATCCGGATAACGGCGACTGGGGTTGCGAGCCTGCCCCCAGGTTATTTACGTTGAAGAAGTTGTCTATAAAATTCTGTGTACGGGCCTGTACTTCATAGCGGTCAACGTGTTGCCACGATAATCCCGCCATAGCATTCAGGTTATGGTCTCCGAAAGTTTTATTATAGGTCAGATAATTTTCAAACTGCCAGGAGTTAAACCGGTTGCTGGTTACATTGGCAGAACCGGTAGAGGAAATGTACTGCAGGTCAATACCATTGTAGTTATCCAGTCGCTGGTTGATCACATTGGTACCCAGGGTGGTTCTGAATTCCAGCCCGTCGGCCAGTTTTATATTTGCATACATATTGCCGAGAATGGTTTGTGTACGCAGCATATAGGTGCGTTCTTCTATGATGCGCAGCGGGCTGTCGCCGCCTTCCATGCCCGGATAATCTCTGTTGCGCCCCCAGGTGCCGTCTGCATATTTAACAGGTATGATCGGCAGGGCTTCCAATACCTGACGCATAACGGTAATACCGCCACCGCCCAGTATATCTACTTGTCGGTCGGTCTGGTCGTTGTAACTGAGATTACCGCCGACTTTCAGCCAGCTTTTGATTTCTGAGTCGAACACGAAGCGGGCTGCATACCTTTTCAGCCAGGAGCCTGTTACCACCCCTTGTTCATTTCGGTGATTCAGGAAGGCTCCATAACTGCCCTTTTCGTTACCACCGGTAAAGCCCAATTGATGATTCTGTGTAAAAGCTTTTCGGAATGTTTCCGCCTGCCAGTCGGTATCGTACAATGGATTGCCGTTGGCATCGAACAACAGCGGATTATCGCGCTTGGTTCTCGGATCCACGTACTTCGTCCCGGATGCCCAACCTACGGGGTCGTATTTTTGCGCATTGGCATATGCGATATCTTCCACTTCCAGGAATTCACGGGCATTCAGCACTGCCAGTTTTTTCGGCGCAACTCCAATACCGAAATCGGCATCGTAAGTAAGCTTACCACCTCCTGAAGCGCCGCGCTTGGTGGTAACCAGTATAACGCCGTTCGCTCCCCGTGCGCCGTATATAGCAGTAGACGACGCATCTTTCAGCACTTCGATAGACTGTATGTCGTTCGGATTGATGTAATCGATCGGCGTACTGCCATTCTGCAAACCGGTAGCGGTGAGTATCACTCCGTCAATCACGTACAGCGGGTCGTTGGATACGCTGATAGAAGTGTTGCCCCTGATCCGGATATTGGCTCTGCCGCCCGGGCGTCCCGAATTGGACGATACGTTCACACCCGTTACCCGGCCTGAAAGGTTTTGGTTCAATGAAGCGGCCGGTCGCTCAGACAGCGATTCAGACCGGACAGTGCCCACTGCTCCGGTGAGATCAGATTTCCGGCGGGTACCATAACCTACCACCACAATATCTTCCAGTTCACTTAAACCAGACTCTATCAATTGAATGTTCAGCTCTCCGCTGCCCGCTACCACCTCCTGTGTGGTAAACCCAACGAAGCTGATCACCAGCGTACTGTTGGCCGGAGCATCAATAGTAAACTGTCCTTCGCTATTGGTAGTGGTGCCGGCGGTAGTTCCCTTCACCGTTACAGACACGCCTTCCAGGGGTTCACCCATCGTATTGGTAACGCGCCCCCTGATCTCAGCATCGGTACGCATGCCCGTTTTCCCTTCGCTGCTCTCCGCATAGGCAGGCGAAGATGTTAGTACCAATAACCCCAGCATCAACCCTCCCAATAGCACATGCATATATAAGCTGGCTGCCCTATACCTGCAACGGGGAAATATTTTCAATAAAAACTCCTTTTGCATAATAAATGTTTTGTGTAAGTAAAAATCAGTTTGAGACCTTCTTTTCTAACAAGACATACCTATGGCCCATTGATATTGTTCATAGCAATCAGTTTAAAGTGAGCAATAATTGGTCAGGGATGATAGGGAAGGAACCGTATTACACGTATCCGGTATGAATCGTTACACCGGTTTTATATCGAATGATATGTAAAATGCGATTTTATTGGCTGGAGCCAGACTGGCCCCATTACGAAAGGCAGAAAAGTGTTTCATATAGCAAGTTTGTTTTTGGTGAATAATGGCAAATTGAAAATACGTACCAAAAAACGATCAACCATCCTGTACCTTCACGATGCAGGTAACATCTAAGGCGGATGCTGTATAAACTTATCTTCAGATGGTACCGGCCGCCTACGATGGTAATATATTTTCCGTAGCTACTGCAGTTTGATTTTTCGCTGCCGGAAAAAAAACTGTAGTTTTGCACGACCTCTAAACATATTTTCAAAACTAAATAAGGGTCACTGAATATTCCTTGCACGGCAGTTGCAAGAGGTGATATTTTTATAATTTTTATATTTTGACATGACCAAGTACATTTTTGTTACCGGTGGTGTAACTTCTTCATTGGGAAAAGGAATCATTTCTGCATCGCTCGCCAAGTTGCTGCAGGCCCGTGGCTTATCTGTAACCATACAGAAGTTTGACCCCTATATCAATATCGACCCCGGTACGCTCAACCCTTATGAACATGGCGAATGCTATGTAACGGAAGATGGAGCCGAAACCGACCTCGACCTTGGTCACTATGAAAGATTTTTAAATATATTCACCTCTCAGTCTAACAATGTTACTACCGGGAGGATTTACCAGACCGTCATCAACAAAGAGCGGCAAGGCGCTTACCTGGGCAAAACAGTACAGGTAATACCGCATATTACCGACGAAATAAAGCGGCAAATGCTGTTGTTGGGAAAAAAAGGGTTTGATATTGTGATTACCGAGTTGGGTGGCACCGTGGGAGATATTGAAAGTCTTCCCTTTATAGAAGCCGTGCGCCAGTTGCAATGGGAACTGCCAGACGAAAACTGCCTGGTGATACACCTCACCCTGGTACCCTATCTCAAAGCCGCCAAAGAACTGAAAACCAAGCCCACACAACACAGCGTTAAACTATTGAGCCAGGAAGGGGTGAACCCGGATATTATTGTATGCAGAACAGAACGCCCTCTGGCTCCCGAACTAAGGCGAAAGATAGCTTTGTTTTGTAACGTAAAAACAGATGCGGTTATAGAAGCGGCAGATGCTTCTACCATCTACGAAGTTCCGCTGCTGATGATGCGGGAAAAGCTCGACCAGATCTGTCTCAAGAAGCTGAACATCACCCATTACAAAGAACCTGAACTCACCAAATGGAAAGAGTTTCTCGATAAACTGAAATACCCCAAAGGAAAGGTAAACATCGGTCTGATCGGGAAATACATAGAACTGCAGGACGCCTATAAGTCTATACTGGAAGCCTTTATCCACGCAGGTGCCATCAACGAATGCAGCGTGAATGTGGTGAATATACACAGTGAATTTATCAGCCAGGAAAATGTAGCAGAGAAACTAAGTACGCTGGACGGGCTGCTGGTGGCCCCCGGTTTCGGCTTGCGGGGCATAGAAGGAAAAATCATTGCTGTAAAGCATGCCCGTGAAAACGGATTGCCGTTTTTTGGCATATGCCTGGGTATGCAGATGGCTGTTATAGAATTTGCCCGCAACATATTGCAATTGAAGGATGCGCATTCCACAGAAATGGCGCCAGACACCCCCTACCCTGTGATAGACCTGATGGAAGACCAGAAAGAAGTGACCAACAAGGGGGGCACCATGCGCCTCGGTTCGTACCCCTGTACCCTGCAACCCGGTTCCCTGGCAGAAAAAATATACGACACCCCTCATATCAACGAACGCCACCGGCACCGCTGGGAGTTCAACAATACCTACCTCGATCTGTTTGAATCCAACGGGATGGTAGCCAGTGGCAGAAATCCGGAAAACGGACTGGTGGAAATTGTAGAGCTGAAAGGCCACCCGTTTTTTGTAGGCGTACAGTATCATCCGGAATTGAAAAGTACGGTGGAAAATCCCCACCCGCTCTTCGTAGCCTTTATACACGCAGCCAGGCAATATGCCGAAGAAAAAAGTGTAACGCCTGCGCCCATAGCACAGGACGAAAGCTTACAAGCCTGATCAGTACGGGCTTCGCCACGAAACATATATAGCAGATTAAACCAAATGTTTAACCAAAGGCATTACCTTTGCCCCCTCAAATTTTACCGAAAATATGCAGTTTGACAAAAATGCAGTGATAGGCTTCGCATTGCTGGGCGTGATGTTCATGGGCTTTTTTTATTTTACCAGACAGGGGCAGATTGACGTAGAGCTGGAGCAACGCCGCATACAGGACTCGATAGCAGCTATCCAACCCAAGGCAGATACTGCCCTTATGAACCGGGAAGCTGCTCAAAGAGAAAACCAGAACAAAATAGCCGCTGCCGGTCAATTCAGCGCCAGTGGTGAAGAAAAAGAAACGGTGATTGAAACCGAACTGTTGCGTATTGTATTCTCCAACAAGGGCGGCCAACCCAAACAGGTATCTTTAAAACAGTATAATTCTATCGACAGCCAACCGGTAAAACTGGTAGAAGGCAGTTTCGATAAAATGACCTACCCCGTAAACACCTCTTCTAACCGGGCTATACAAATCAGCGATTTATATTTTGAAGGCGGCGATATTACCACTTCGGGCAATGCGCAATCCATCGTATACACCCTCCGCGACGAAAGCGGACAGGCGGTTACCCACACGTTTACGGTGAAAAACGACGATTATATGGTGGACTGGTCTATAGACCTCGCCGGCGCCAACACACTGTTTACGCAAAACACGCTCAACTTTACATGGCAAAACCAGTTGTGGCAACACGAAAAAGATATTGTAACCGAAAAACGAGCTACACAGATAGGCTACTGGATAAAAGACGATTATGACTATTTTACACTGGGCAGATCGTACAGTAAACAATTCGACAGCCCGTTGAAATGGCTGAGTTTGAAGCAAAAGTTTTTCAACTCTACCCTGATCGCTAAAAACGGATTTACCTCCGGCAACATTAATTGTACCGAAGAGCACGACAGCACCGGGCTCATCACCGCTGCTACCGTCCATTTTCAGGTAAGCCTGCCTGCAGAAAGCAACACTTCCGTTCCGCTGCAAATATATTACGGCCCCAACGATTACAGTACACTCAAAAGCTATGACCTGGGCATGCACAATGTTATTGACCTGGGCCAGGGTGTATATGCTTTTGTGAAGTACATCAACCGCGGACTGATTATGCCGGTATTTGATTTCCTGGCAAAATTTTTCAGTAACTACGGGGTAGTGATTGCGCTGCTTACCATATTCATCCGGCTGCTCACCTCTCCCCTGCTGTATGGCAGCTATCTCAGCGGCGCCAAAATGAAGGCCCTGCGGCCCGAACTGGACGCGTTAAAAGCGAAATTAAAAGACGACCAGCAGGCATACGCGATGGAGCAGATGAAGGTGTTCAGAAGCGCCGGGGTGAATCCTTTGGGAGGCTGTATACCTGCCCTCCTGCAAATTCCGATCTTCTTTTCGCTGTACAGCTTTTTCAATGCTTCCATCGACCTGAGAGGGCAGGATTTTCTATGGGCCAATGACCTTTCATCGTACGATTCGATACTTGAATTCGGATTCAACATCCCCTTCTACGGAAGTCACGTCAGCCTGTTTACCCTCCTGGCTACCGCTACCAGCCTGATGATATCCATTTACAGCATGGCGCAAACACCCACACAGGACAATCCCATGCTTAAATACATGCCTTATATCTTCCCGGTTATGCTATTGGGTATTTTCAACACATTGCCCTCCGCACTTACCTGGTATTATACCGTGTCTAACCTGATCACATTGCTGCTGCAATACGTGATCCAGAACTTCATCATCGACCACAATAAAATACTGGCCAAACTGGAAGAAAACAAGAAAAAGCCGAAAACCAAAAGCAAATGGCAGGAGCGACTGGAACAGATGCAGGAAACCCAGAAAAAGCTTCAGGACATGAAAAACAAGCAAAAAGGTAAATAGAAAAATACAACGAGCACTATTGTTCGGGAAAGACTTACACCAAAGCTGGCGTAAGTCTTTCTTTTTTAGCCCTGCGCAGCGGCATATACAGATTTACCGGTTGGTAATACAACCATCAGCCGTAATTTTCTATCTTTATTAAAAAACTACCATGATAAGGTTATCCCTGACCCTGCCGTTTATATTCCTTTTCGCCATACCATTGGTGGCGCAAAAAGTATTGTCGGAAGGAACGATCGTTTATTTCACCACGGTGCAAACGGGCAGTAAAGAGCCCCAGTTGGCCGATATGTTCGACGGGGTAACGACTACGATATACCTCAAAGGCAACCAAAGCCGTTCTGAAATGGTAACCCCCCTGGGCACTACGGTTACGCTGCAAAACAAGGCAACCGGCGTAGGGGTTGTATTGAAGGAGTTCGGCAACCAAAAGATCATGATCAATATGACCGGAAATGACTGGCAGGAGATGAACAAAAAATACGAAGGCATCAAGTTTACAGACGACAACACTGCTCCCACCCGAAACATTCTGGGATATGAATGCAAAAAGGCAACCGCCCGCTTAAAAGACGGGAACAGTTTTGTAGTGTACTATACCACTGAGCTGGTTGCTGAAAATAAAGAATACGACTATCAGTTTAAAGACCTGCCTGGTTTTCCACTGGAATACGAATCCACAGCGGGAAACTACAAGGTGCGTTATACCGCCTCTAAAATAAGTTTCGACCCCGTTCCGGCACAACGCTTCAATCTGCCTAAAAGCGGCTTCCGGCAAATGAGCTATGCAGAAAGCAAAAACCTCCAAAGACCGTAAAGAGAAAATGCCGGCTTGAGAATGTAAACTCCCAGCCCGGCACCAACCTATTGGGCCCAACAGAACAGAAGGAAGAAGTACAATGGCATACACTTTGGCAATGCAGCAGCTATACCACCATTGTTTGCATTACAGGCTTATTATGCAAGGCGGATGTTGCAATTGAAAGTAGCCCTGCCAATCCACCTACCATTTGGCTTCAATGGTAAGCTATAAGCCGGGCTTATACCATGATACGCCAGCACCAACAAACCTACGATCTTCCCGGCGATCTGTATACAGGCTGCTAGAGACTAAACTTATGCGATTAAAAAATAGAGAATAACACGCTTTATTAACGGCTAAGCGGTGCAGACTGGGTGGGGGTAAGGGTAACTATTCCCTGCATTTTCAGCCCTTTGGGAGTTTTATAGGGCATGATGTATACAACATTCCCCTTTTTATAAGTAACCAAAGCATTGGTAGCAGCAGCATTACCAGCGGCCAGCGAGCGCTTGTGCGATTCTGTAAACGCTTCTTTGCAACTAATGCCGTATTTATCCTTAATGGAAAAAGTAACAGTAGATTTTATGTTGGAGAAGGACTTACCTTTTTTGCCGGTTTTATCTTCACCGCCGGATAAATACCCCGCTCCGCTGATGGCATAGACACACTGAAAAACCGCAATCAGCACAGCCAGCGCCACACCACATTTAACGGTTGATTTCAATATTTTAATGTTTTTTACCATACCTACAACAAATTTACAACTTTATTTTGATTATGCAAGTCTCGGGCCAATTATTATAAACAAGACGAATTGACTGTATGATTTGTTACTTATTACGTAAAAAAGACGGCCAAAGTTGGGTTTTTCCGAATAATGGGCTAATTTTCGACCACTATAGACTTCTATGAAAGAGAATCCGCAGGATTACAGTAGTGAAATAGGGGATTTATTGTCACAATTCGAGCAATTGCGCAAAGGGCTTCCCCACAAATTCCTTGAAGAAGAGGCATTTGAAAAAATAATTGACTATTTCGACGAAAAAGATGATCTCTCCACTGCGCTGGAAGCGGCGGAAGCCGGCATGGAACTTTTTCCCTATTCTGCCTCTCTGATGATCAAAAAGGCAGACTTGCTGATCGCCGGACGTCGGTACGACGAGGCCATGGCATTGCTGGAACAGGCTGCGCTTTACGACAGCACGGATATTGATATTTTCATTCTGAAAACGGATATTTATCTGGCGCTGGATGAACACGAAAAAGCAGTGACGCTGCTGGAAGAAGCACTGGAACAATTTGATGGCGCCGAAAGAATAAACCTGTTATTTGAACTCGCCGATGTATACGACGACTACGAAGAGTTCGACAAAGTATTCGACTGCCTGGTGCATATACTGGAAAGCGACCCCGGCAACGAAGAAGCCCTGTATAAAATCTGTTTCTGGACAGACTTTACGGGCCGGAGCGAGGAAAGCATCAAACTGCACCGGAACATCATCGACGAACTGCCGTACAACGAACTGGCATGGTTTAATCTGGGCGCTGCATTCCAGGGCCTGAAACTGTACGAAAAGTCGGTGGACGCCTACAAGTACGCAATCGTGATCAATGAAAAATTCGATTACGCCTACCGAAATATGGCAGATGCCTACATAAAACTCCGTAAGTACCGCGATGCCATTGAAGCCCTGGAAAAAGTAATTGAACTTGCCCGACCGGAAGACGTAATATACGAAGCCATCGGCTATTGCTACGATAAGCTGAAAAAGTTTGCGCAGGCCAGATTCTACTACAAGAAAGCCGCTCACCTGAATACCGACGACGGCAAGCTGTTTTACAAGATTGCCTGTACCTACATCAACGAATTGTCGCTGGGCAAAGCCATTCAATACCTCGAATCGGCAATGCGGGTAAGCAGGATGCAGCCCGAATACAACCTTGCCATGGGCGAATGCCTGCTGGAACTGGGGAAACCCCGTGAAGCAATGGTATACTTTTCCAATGTGGTGAAAGCGCGCCCCAAAGGAGTAGCCGGCTGGGAAGCCCTGATCAGGTGCCTGTATTCCAATGATTTTCTGGAAGAGGCGATGGATCAGACAACTGCCGCCATGCAAATTTCCGGCGATAAACCCATTTTCACTTTTTACAGGAGCGCCATTTGTTTTGCCATGGGAAAAAGCAAAGAAGCCTTGCTGCTGCTGCATACCGCCATGGAAAAATCACCGAAATTGTTGCGAAAGTTTATAGAGCTCAACCCCACCATTCTGCAAAATCAGCAGGTGGTAGATGTGATCGCCTTTTATCGTAAGAAAAAATCGTTTTAGCCGGCTCCGGGCTGGATGCGCACTAATAGGTGGCCCGCCCGCCGGAAATATCGAAAACAAATCCGGTGGTAAAGCTGCATTCCTCCGATACAATCCAGGCAGACAGGGCTGCCACCTCTTCTACCGTTCCCATTCTGCCCATCGGAATCTTCGCCGTCATATAGGCCAGTTGTTCAGGCGATGTATCAGCGTTCATGGGTGTTTGGATCACCGCAGGCGCCAGCCCGTTTACCAGAATATTTTTTTGTGCATATTCCTTCGCTACCCCTTTCACCAACCCGGTAACGCCCGCTTTCATGGAGGCATACCCGCACATACCCGGGTTGCCTTCCTTGCCTGCAATAGAACTGATGAGCAGTATTCTCCCGTACCCGTTTTGCTCCATAGCTGCTATGCCATACCGCGTAACCAGAAAACTACCCCTCAGGTTGATATGGTAGAGGCGGTCGAAAGCCTCTACAGAATAATCGGTGACAGGCGTAGAGGTAGGGCCTACTATGCCTGCCGCATTCACCAATATATCCAGCTTGCCGAACGCCGACACCGCTGCATCCACCAACGCTGCCACTTCCGCTTCTTTAGAAATATCAGCCACCTGCGTAAGGGCTTTGTATCCCTTTTCCTGCAACGAACGGCCGGTTGATTCCAGCAGGGGCTGGTTGATATCTGCCAGCACCACACAGCCGCCTTCTTCCAGTATCCGCTGCGCAATCGCTTTCCCTATACCCGTAGCTGCCCCTGTAACGATGGCACATTTACCTGTAAACCTGGACGATATCATGTGGGTTGGTTTTTGTATAAAATTCCGCGTTCTGAAAATGATACAATAATCGCTATTTTTAACAGGTATGCAAAATCAACCAACCACTTTGTGTAAACCCGCTGCTGATGTATGATGCTATTTTACGCACTTTAGCGCTTATGTTGCTATGCATGGCAGGAACAATATCGCCGGGATGGGGAAACGCCTTCGCCACAGACCCTCCCGTTCGAAAACCACACGTATTGTTCCTGATCAGTCGCGACACACATAATTATGAAGCAGACAGCACCATCCCCCTGTTCGCAGCAAAACTGGAAAAAGATCTTGGGTGTACAACCACGGTATTGGTGGCAGCGGGAGAGAGAACAGCAGCCCGGTTTCAGCAATTGGCAGACAACCTGCTCAGGGCCGACCTATTGGTGATTTTTGCCCGCCGGCTGGCGCTCCCACCCGGGCAGATGAAGCGCATACAGCACTGGTTTACGGAGGGAAAACCCCTGATAGGTATCCGCACGGCCAACCATGCTTTTTCAGTAGCTGAAAGCGATAAAACAGAAGGCTATACCGACTGGTGGGGTTTTGTGCCGGAGATACTGGGATGCCGGAATAACGGATACGGCCCCGTAGCGCCCGGCACCGCCGTTTCCGTCGTTCCTCAACAGACAAACCACCCCATACTGCAAGGACTGCCCGCCAACTGGCATAGCGCCGGCAATCTATACCTGGTTACCGATACCACGGAAATAACACCATTATTAACGGGCAGCGCAGCTAATACCCTGCAGCCCATTGCATGGACAAGAATGGCTGGAAAAAGCCGCGTGTTTTACACCTCCCTGGGGCATCCGGAAGATTTCTCCAATGTGCCCTTCACCAAACTGCTCACCAATGCGGTGGGCTGGGCACTTGACCTGCCTATTCCCTCACTTCCTTAAGCTTTTAATGAATGAAACAACAGACCCTTGTATTATTACTGGTTCTCTTTACGTTGCACACCGCAGTCCATGCAGCCGGGGGCTGGAAAGGCGGCGTGGCCAAAGCAGCTATTACCCCCGACGAGCCGCTGTTCTTGGCCGGGTATGCCTCCCGCGATCATGAATCCGAGGGAACTTTACATGCTATCTGGGCCAAAGCCATGGTACTGGAAGACGCCGCCGGCAAACGGTCTGTTCTCATCACCACCGACCTGCTGGGTATACCGAAAGAAATGTCTGACCACATCAGGCATACCCTGCATAGCCGGTTTGGTTTTTCGAAAGCGCAGGTACTGATCAACAGTTCACATACCCATACCGGACCGGTGCTACACAATGCTTTGTCTGACATTTATAACCTCAACGAGCAGCAGCTCCGGAAAATAAGCGCCTATTCCCGAACGCTGGAAACCACCATCGTCAACCTGGTGGGCAATGCTATACAACATATGCAACCGGTCAGGCTTTTTTCGCAAAACGGCGTGGTCAGGTTTCAGGTAAACCGGCGCAGCAACAACGAAAACACCTTATCCTCGCAGGACGCGCTGCAAGGCCCCAACGATCACTCGGTACCTGTTATAAAAATAGAAACCACCAATGGCAAACTGCTGGCCATTGCATTCGGCTATGCATGCCACCCCACGGTTCTCAGCAGTTATCAATGGTCCGGCGATTACCCGGGCTTCGCACAACTGGCGCTGGAGAAAGAACATCCCGGCGCGGTAGCCATGTTTTTCCAGGGAGCAGGTGCAGACCAGAACCCGTTGCCCCGCCGCACCATACCCCTGGCAGAACAATATGGGAAAGAACTGGCCGCCGCCGTAGAGCGGGTGCTGCAGGAACCCATGCAGGCGCTGTCGCCCACACTGGCGGTAGGCTATACCGAAATACCACTCGCTTTTGACACACCCCCGGAGAAGTCTGACCTACAAAAAATGATTGCTGAACAGCAGGGCTACCAGCAACGATGGGCAAAACGGATGCTGGAGCTGCTTGAGAAAAAGCAACCTGTTCCCACTCATTATCCCTATCCGGTGCAGGTCTGGAAACTGGGAGAGCAATTGATGGTAAGCCTGGGAGGTGAATTGGTGATACAATACGCCATCGACATCAAAAAGAAATACGGGGCCAATAGTTTTGTACTGGGCTATTCGAACGATGTGATGTCGTATATACCATCGGAAAAAATATTGGAAGAGGGTGGCTATGAAGGAGCCATGGCGCACCAGGTATACGGGCTACCGGCCAAATGGGCAACCGGTATTCAGGAAAAAATACTCACCTCGGTAGATGCGCTGCTAGCCGGCATTGAAAAGGCCCCTGCAAAATAACCAGTTTAATGCCGGTATAATGGAAAAAAATTGGAACTGCGGCCTGTACCGGCCTTGGCAGCCACCAGATCGCCATACGCCGCTTGATCAGCAATGTATTGCCAAACCGAGAATTGTTTGAAGTTTTTGGAAAACCCGGATTTGAACCTGAACAGCGAATCATCGTCGCGCCCCGCCACTCCCCCGCCCAGGTGCAGGTGATGCAGCCCCATGGCATTGGCCATCATACGTGCTTCGTCGAGGATCAGTTTCATGGGCGTTTGTTTTATGAATGCCTCCGTTGTACCGGCCAGGTGATACTGCATGATTTTATCGGTGTAAGTAAAAATGGCCCCTGCAATCACCTGGTTATCCGATTTTGCCAGCAGCAATTTAGATGCAAATGCTTCTGTAGATAAAAAATCGTAGAAGTATTCCTTCGAAAAATAATAATTGGCAGAAGCCTGCACGCGATGCATGGTTTCGTAATAGATATCGATAAAACGGTTGATCTCCTCACGCGCTTTGGTTTCATACACAGTGATAGCCGTTCTGCGCAACTGGTTGAGGTCAGACTTCAGGGATTTTCGATACCCCGCCCGCTGTTCGTCTGCCGCAGCCGTGAGGTCTATGGAAACGGTTTTGTTCAGATCCAGTATTTCTCCCAAGCCTTCCAGTATAAACTTCTGGTCAATGAGCGGATGCAGGCGCGAGAATACCGAAACAACCCGGTTATCCAGGCAATACTGCACAAACCGTTCTTTAAAAAACCGCAGCAACTCATCGTGGTCAGCAGGCGCAATGCGGCTTACCGGCCCCGCATACCCATATACCGAAGTCATGTCGAAAAGAGAGGTATCCGGAATATTACGCAACACCAGGGGGAGTGCAATAAAACTTTCTCCTTTAGAAAACAGCAGCAAAACGGAAGTATGGTCGTTATCGATTTTATGATAATAGGAAGTATGATAGAAATCGTAAATCGCAGCTTGTTTGACGATTTCGTTCCAGCGGGCTGAATCTCTTTCTATTATATCGAAACTAACCATTATGCCAAAAATTATTAACTGTACTGGCAAGATATTGCATATCGTCACTATCGTACCTGAAATCAATCGGCACAAACAATATCCTGTCTGCAGTAGTGCGATCCTGTTCGTTAAGCTGACCGGGCCATAAAACTATCGGATAAATGTCATTTTCGATAAGATAATTCCTTAAATTATTCCGGCAGTCTGTCGAGTTGAACTTCAATATACATGCAAATTCGGAAAAATCGCCCGAAGATATCAACTCAAACTGGTCATTGGGAACAATGGCAGCACGAATAGCCGCGGCATTTTTCTGTTTGGCTGCTATCATTTTTTCTATATCCAGCGAAATCAGGTATTCCCTTACCACAGCAGGCAGCCCCATATCACCCCGGGGCTCGGCAAATGCCTGCTCTCCCGATGCAAACAAAGACCGGAAAAAAGGTTTGTCAGCCTCGCCGCCTTCCAGGTAATTCTTTTTCAGATACATGGCTGTACATCGGCGGAGTGCCATTTCTTCCGCCTGTACAGACCATGCAGGCGGGGGTAAAATACCGGGTTCCCTCGTATGCACAAACCCGCCCACGGGTACCGGCAATATTTTCCTCAACGAACCAAAAGTATAATCTGCATCGATACAGTGGGGCTGTCGCAAATCATGGGTGAGGTCTTTTATGATTACCATATTCCGGATGGAACGATGATCCGGCATACGGATACCAAAATAATTGACCACCAGCAATACATTCGATGCTTCATCGTCAAATACCTGCTCTGCTGGTTCCGAAAAAGGGTTAGCGTTGTAATAGGCTATATCGATATCGAGGGTTCGGATATAGTCGTCTACTTCGTGACAATAATACGAGGGCATATAGATCTTTTTCCACCCAAACTTTCTGATGCCGTTTTGCAGAATAGCATACAGGGCTGCCCTGCCGGAATAATACAGATGGCTGCATGTGGAAAACAGATTCGGCGTATGAACATCAGTTCTGTAACGCTGATCGTCTGTATAATGAAAATCTGACCCGTATTCCTTTTTTCTCATTTTCGTTCCTATTACCGATGCGATGTTTTCTCATGCGCATGGATTGCGTATGCATATCGCTGCAATTTCCGTTACAGAAAGAAAGATCAGAAATTTATTTGTCATATATAAAGTTTGTTACCAAAAAGCAATGAAAATGATGCGAATATTTAGCCGCAAGCGGCGCAACGGTCTGCAAAAAATATACCGGCATCTGCAGAGATGAAAAAGTATCAACCAGTCTGACAAAACATTGCTATATTTCTGTTTTCAAAAAGTAACCAAAACCATCCTGCGCGTGTATCCTGTATTTTCCACAACTATTTTTTTCGCGGTCAAAAGCATACCACTCTTAACCATGCTTTTACTCACGCTACCGGTTAGCAGCCAACCCCCATCGAACCGTCTCATGCAGTACAGCACAGCGAACGGACAATACCGCCCCGTGCAAACCCAGCAGGACTGGCAAACAAAAAGAGCGCAAATACTGCTCGCTATGCAGGAAGTAATGGGAGCGCTGCCGCCCCACCCATCGTGGACACCTGCCATTACTTATACAGACACCCTCCGGACGCCGCATTATACACGCTTCACCATTCACCTCAATGTAGAAGAAAATGAAACAGTGCCTGCACTCCTCTACATTCCCACCGCCCGGTCAGCAACGGGAAAATATCCGGCAGCGCTGGTACTGCACAGTACCGGCGAAAAGGGCAAGCACCTCGCAGACAGCCTGAGCGCAGTGCCCAACCGTGCCATCGCTACCGAACTGGTGCACGAAGGCTATATCGTACTGGCGCCCGACTACCCCGGTTTCGGAGAACTCAGCCGGCACGATTTTTCGGCAGACCGCTATGCATCGGGTACCATGCAGGGTATATTCAACCATATGCGCTGCATCGACTACCTGCAATCCAGACCCGATGTACACAAAGAGAAGATCGGTGCCATCGGGCATTCCTTAGGCGGCCACAATGCAATTTTCCTCGGCGCATTCGATGCAAGAGTGCAAATAGTAGTATCCAGTTGTGGCTGGACCCTCATGGGATACTACGATGCAGGACAAACCGCAACCGAACGTTACGGCGGCAAACTGGGCCCCTGGGCGCAAGACCGTTATATGCCCAGGATTCGCGACCGCTACCAGCTTGATCCCGGGCTGCTGCCCTTCGATTTTGACGAGGTCATAGCTACTATCGCTCCCCGGGTATTTTTCTCCAACGCTCCTTTACAAGACGATAACTTCCATGTGGAAGGTGTACGGGCCGGCATACAACAATCCTCGGCCGTTTACCGGCTGCTGGGAGTACCCGGGCATATAGCAGTGCATTACCCGGATGCCGGGCACGATTTCCCGGAAGAAATAAGGAAAAAAGCATACGCACAAATGAATCGCATATTACAATAACCATATCAACCAGCTTCATTTATAAAGTCTATACCATGATCATGATACGCAAGCATTTTTTACCGCTGCTGACCGGCTGCCTTCTTTTAACAGCCTGCAGCGATACCACCTACCAGTTGTACGACGCACCGAGAAGCGTAGCGGAAGAAATAAAAAGCTTCCGGCTGGTGGAAGGATTTACCATCAGAAACGTAGCAGCAGAGCCGCATGTGGTCATGCCCGTGTCGATGGCCATAGACGAAGATGGCGTCACCTACGTGGTGCAGATGGCGGACTATCCTTTTATACCAGACTCCCTCGATGGCAAAAGCTCCATAAAAGTATTGATCGATACCAATAGCGACGGCGTGTACGACTCTTCCGTATTCTTTGCAGATAAGATAGCAGATATCACCAGCATATTACCCTATAAAAAAGGACTGCTGGTGGCGGCGGCCCCTTATATTTTTTTCATGAAAGATACCGATGGCGACTGGATGGCTGACCAGACAGACACCCTGTTCAGCGGTTTTTTCAACAAGAATTCCGAAGCGCAGATCACCAACCTCACGTATGGGCTGGACAACTGGATTTATGCCAACAACCTCGGACAACCGGGGCAGGTGAAATTTCACCTGCAGCCCGATGCCGCCCCGCTGTCGATGGCCGGACACGATTTCCGATTCCGGCTCGACAAAGGACGCTTTGAAGCCGAAAGCGGTACCGGGCAGTTCGGACTTGCATTGAACGATTTCAATCACCGGTTTTATACACAAAACACCTGGCATATTCAAACCAACCTCATCGCCTGGCGATATCTGCGACGCCACAAAGCGCTGGCTTCGTACAGGGCCGACCGTAACATATCGGATCACGAACTGGAAATGTTTCAGTTGACACCCCCGCCCTACTGGCGAAAAACAAGGAGCGAAAGAAGGCAGCGCCAATACGATTCGCTGCAACTCAACCAGACAGAATGGGCAGACGGACATTTTACCGGCGCTTCCGGCGGTACCTTCTATGGCGGAGATGCATTTCCGCCCGAGTACTACGGCTCCATATTTACCGGCGAGGTAGCCGGCAACCTCATTCACCGGGACGTGCTTACCCGAACGGACAATGACATTACCTACACGGCCAGCCGCGGTTCGCTGGAAAAAGACCGGGAATTTCTGGCATCCACCGACAGTTGGTTCCGGCCTGCTTCGTTTTACTCGGGACCGGACGGCAACCTGTTTGTGATCGATATGTATCGACAACATATTGAAACGCCGGTATCCATACCCGAAGACCTGAAAGCAGACATGGATTTTTATGCGGGTAACGATATGGGACGCATCTTCCTGATTACCCCGGAAGATTATGACCCTTCAGGATATCAGCCACCGGCCATGAGCAGTATGACCGGCCCGGAACTGGTAGCCCTGCTCTCCCACCCCAATGCCTGGTGGCGCACACAGGCGCAAAGGCAGATGGTAGAACGCGGGGATAAGTCGATGGTAACCGAATTAAGGGATCTACTGCGCACAGGCGCTACCGGACATATACGGCTCCGCGCACTGTACACTCTGGAAGGACTGGATGCGCTGATACCGGAAGATGTAATGGCCGCTTTGCACGATAAAGAGGCGGGGGTACGCGAACACGGCATCATGCTGGCAGAACAATTCCCCGGTCTGGCTGCACACATTGCAGGACTGGTAAACGACCCGGCAAAATTTGTAGCCTTCCAGGCTGTATTGAGTACAGGCAACCTGCCCGTTGCCACTTCCATTCCGGCACTGGCCCGGGCGCTGGAAAAACATCCGGAGGATTCATTGATGGCAGTAGCGGTCGTTACATCACTGCCGGGCATCAGTGAACAACTGCTCACACAACTGTCACAACAAAACTATTTCAGTAGCGCAGGCACCGGCAAAAAAGTATACCTTGAAGCCGTTGCGTATGCCGCCGGGCTACAGAATCAACCAATGGCTGCATTGGGAACACTGTCAGGAGACTGGAGCCATATAGCCGGAACAGCTCTCTTAAAGGGCATTAAGGCCTCCAAAAGAGAACAACACAGTCCCTCCATGACCAGGCTGCTCATTTCCATCAGCAATAACACAGACAACGAAACATTGAAAAAGCAAATAACAGCGCTGCTGCCTGAAAACAAACAATAATATTAAAATGACGGATACATATAAACGAAGATATTTTTTACACCAGGTTTGGTCGCTCGCTCCTTTACTGGGTGTGGCTCTGATAGGCGCCTGCGGAGACAGCAGCCGTTCGAAAAAAGAAAACAACCCACCCTCCGGAACGCCGCCTGCCGCTGCCAGCCCCTGCGCCCTGGACGCATTGAGCCAGCAGGAGCGGCAGCAGAGAGATGCATTGGGGTATACAGATGAAACCCCCATAGCCGAACAAACCTGTGACAACTGCAAATTGTATATTCCCGAAAGCGAAACCAAACCATGCGGCACCTGTACCCTGTTTAAAGGCCCGGTAGCCTCGGCTGGATACTGTACCTACTGGGCAGACAGCACGGTGTAAAACAAATGGAATATGAAAAGAAACAACTGGTGGATACGATATGGCCTGTTGCTGCTTGCCGCTGCCGGTATACAGACCGGCGATGCACAGTCGCTGAAAATAGCGGTGTTTGAAGTGAATGCAACCCCGCCGATAGGAAGTCCGGTAGCCTATGCACCTACCCGATCGATTACAGATTCACTCTATGCCAAAGGCTTTGTATTGCTGACAGACAGTTTGCCTGTTGTGTTCTGTGCGGTAGACTGGATCGGCATCTCCAACGAAGGACACGATGTCTGGCGCCAGCACCTGGCCGCCTCCGCCGGCACCACCATAGACCGGGTGGCCGTACATGCCCTCCACCAGCACGATGCGCCCCGGTGCGACTATACCATAGAACGCATCATGGAAAGTTATGGGCTGGGAGGCAAAAGCATTGACAACGCTTTTGTAACAGATGTAATCATACGCGCAGGAGGAGCGCTGAGAAAAGCCCTGCACCATGCCAAAACGGTAACGCATATCGGCAACGGACAGGCGAAGGTAGACAGCGTTGCCTCCAACAGAAGGTTGCCGGACGCCAATGGGAATATCGTCACCCGTTACAGCAAATCGACAGACACCGCCATGACCAATGCACCCGAAGGCCTTATAGACCCCTGGCTGAAATGCATCAGCTTCTGGAACGGCAAACAACCGCTGGCTGCCCTCACTTTTTACACCACACACCCGCAAAGCTACTACGGAGAAGGAGACGTTAGCTGTGAGTTCGTAGGCATAGCGCGCCGTACAACAGAGCAGGCGCTGGGCATACCGGTGATCCATTTCAACGGCGCCAGCGGCAATATAGCAGCAGGAAAATACAACGACGGATCAGCGGAAAAACGGGTAATACTCGCAAACCGTGTAGCAGCGGGCATGCAAAAAGCATGGTCCGGCACAAGGCGGCAAAAAATCAGCAGCGGCGATGTTAGCTGGAATACCACGGCCGTATCCCTGCCCCTGGGAAACAACATCCGGCAGAACGACCTGGAATCCAGGCTGGCAGACAAGCAGCTCAACCTGCATATGAAGCTGCGCGCTGCGGAAAAACTGGCATGGCACCAGCGCAGCACAGGGGGGCATACCATCCACATAGCCGCCCTGCACCTTGCCAACATACGTTTGCTGAGCCTGCCAGGCGAAAGTTTTGTAGAGTACCAACTGGCTGCCCAGCAAATGCAACCGGAAAGCATTGTGTGCACCGCCGCTTACGGCGACTACGGCCCCGGTTATATCGGCACCCGCAAATCGTACTTCGAAAAAGGAGGATACGAAACCGCTGATATTGTATCGGGCACAGCGCCCGAAGCAGAGGAAGTATTGCTGAAAGCCATTGAAACTGTGTTGAAAAGATGATGATGCGGAGCCGTCACCCCGAATGCAGTGAGGGATCTCACGAACCATTGGACGATCTGCACACTACACCCCAAACACTATATGTCACTCAGGCGCCCTGTTTCGGGCAATGATGCTGCGTGTATGAGACCTCTCCCCGCCTGAGGGCGGCTTCGAGGTGACGACATACTAAATAACGTCACGCCGAATGCGAAGAGGGGCTCACCAAATGCAACGTCGCCCCGATCCGCCTGCGGCGGAGAGGGGGCTCACGAACTATTGGAATATCCACACTACACCTCCTGCACTGGTATGACTCGTTATTGTCGAGCTGGGGTCTTCCGAAGGAGACCCTGGCGCCCTCTCGTCTATGCTTTCAATAAATCGTAGGCGGCAACTTTTCTATTTCAAGTACCTTAATTGCGATGCAATGGAGCTAAGGTGGTTGGTGTGCCAACAATAGGGGGCTGGGAGGTTTGCAGGAATCTATTTTCTCAGGAATCAAAACCCAGGGTCAACATAAATTAACCATGAAGAGGGTTGGTCAACTTATACAGGAATAGTGGGTCAACATGGATAGGAATCTACATATATAAAAACAAAAGTGCAGTTCCCTGATGATCAGGCTGCTCTAAAGGCGGTTTACATGGCTATCACCAATATTGAAAAAAAATGGAGTATGCCTATCCAAAATTGGGGGTTCATACTCCATCAGTTCTTAACTATCTTTGAAAACAGATGCAGACTTTAAATACAGTTACTTAACCGTTTACACAATATATTTTATACTCTCACATATACATTACCAAGACCTTATTATTAGCCTCGATGATGTCTTTTTTCGAGCCAAACGGAACTCTGTTACCAACAGTGGCGTATCAACGGTGATAATCGGCAAATACGAACGCGACGAAGCAGGGCCTTCTATTGATGCGGCTAAAAAAATCGCTGATTCACTTGAAGTGTCTCTGGACAACCTGGTTGGTGAGGGTTTACTGAACAGCTTTGATAAAAAACGCTCAAGCGATTCCAGTAGCTGGAACTACTCGAAGAAGATAAAAGAAAAACGCTCTTTGATCTAATTGATACCTATATACGAGATGCTAAAGCTAGAAAAGAGTATGCGTAAATTACTTAAAGCACGGCAGCTTCGGGCTTAGTAGCTTGCATCATTTTTTTTCTAAGAACTCTATCCCTAAATTAGAAGTTGTTACACGTATTTCTTTTGCTGCATTATACTTATAATCTAATAGTTCTTCAATTGCCGAATTAGTTAAATCAAAGTTAGGAATCAGCTCTTCATCTCCATTAAAGTTTTCTCCAATAAAAAAATTAAAGTACTTATTTTCATATGCAGTTATTAGCGCTTCTGAAAATCTATTTTGGGCGTTGTCCTCTAATTGTGTGATTTGTTTATACTCTTCAAAGCATTCCCAAAGAAGATAATAATCGTCTAAAATACTATCAAGTATAATGACAATATCGTATTCGCATTTCATTTATTCAAAGTTGGATTGCCAAATAACTCTATAACTATCTTTTTTCCTCCCATACTTACTTCCATGTATGGACCTGTCTTTGCAGGTATTGACCTGGTTGCCCCCCCAGACATAATCCTAATCTGCTCGCCTTTGATGCCATTAGTAAATCTCATTCCATCGTTGTACACTCTATTGGGGTTGGTTCTTATTCCACTCCATCCATTTTGTTCCAACCATTTCATTACATCTGTTGACTTTGCTCCTCTAAATGAATTTAAATCTTTAAGAGTAAAATTTGTTCCCGTTTTACCAACAACTTTTCGCCTACTAATAAATCCACTGGCAGCGCTCGTTCTCAATCCTCCTCCAGCCATTTTCTCTTCCATTAGAACAGAGCCTGCAATAGATTGCCACCTAACCATCCCTGAAGCATTTTTGGTTTCTTCTGCTACCTGTAATTGCCTATCTATTATTCTGGCTTCGCCTGTTACTTCTGCTAATCCTAACCCTATCATTAAGGGATAGTCAATATCAGATTTTTTAGAGGCTGTAACAGTAACTTCACCTAACTCTTCATTAGGTCCACTTTGGATAAGGCCATCTGCTCCGTCACCAAAATAGTAGGAAAACCCATCTGCATTCCGTTCACTCCAGGTTCCGGTTTGCATTATGGTATAACCGTCCCTCTCATCATCTCCGTCAAACCATTCATATCTATTTGTCTCATTATTTCTATACCAATCCAAACCTGTTGGGTCAGATATTAATATTGGATTATTGGCACTGAAGTTATAAGGTGTCCAACCTTCGTAGAATTCCGAATGCGGATCTATCTGTATAAATCTTCCTATTTGTGCATCATAGGTTCTTGCGTTAAAATCATATGCGTCTAACCCAGATCCATCGGAGAACTCTCCTTTTTGTTCTTCGTTACCGTTATACTTGTATTTATTCTCCGCTATTCCGTTGAGCGCCTTGGAGCTTATCCCCGCCATTGTCAGTCCGAATGGATAATAATGCGTCTCCTCCAGTATAGGCCCTTTGGTATGAGTCACCTGCAGGTTGTCAAAGAACACGTCAATGTTTGTGGCTTCATTGCTGGTGTAAATATACAAATAACCATTTGTATTTACGGGGATATTGGCCTGG
>JBBCKG010000011.1:0-335640 GCA_037190905.1 Agriterribacter sp.
TAGGTGCGCGGCGTCCGCTTTGTATAGCCTTGACAAGAACAGCGAACCGGCTTATCTTTGCCTGGACGGCGACCGGAATAACGACGAATCAGTAGCAAACCATTTTGAAAAATCAGTCCAGTTTATTGGGGGTTAAGACAGGAATACGTTCGATAATCGTAAACATAAAAAGCACTTCGTCTATTTTGTCCTTAACCTTTTTGGTCAGAGGTTCAAAAAAGTCATCGAAATAGTCTTTATAAAATATGATTTCTCTAATTGCATCCATTTCCAAAGTTAACGAATAATGGAACAATATGCAAATTGCCAGCAAGATTTTCTTAGCTGAACTTTCGGGTAAGGTGTCGACTTAAAATTGCCACCAACGGGCTGCAGCTTTGCGAAGGTTGGGCATTTTAAATTATTCAGCCTACGCTTATACTCCAGCTTAATAGAGGTTTAAAGTATAGTTTTATTGTGTCAGCCCAACTTTTGCAAAACTGCTTGTTATGCGTAGACAGGTTTGCAGCTACCGCAGCAAATTTATTCTGGCTGGCTTTACGAAGTTTAGCAACAGTCAGAACCTGTCGGAGTTTGGCTGGTAGAAGCTCCTTATTCTATTAGCAGCTTTCCCAGGTTTTGAATGTGCCTATTGTCGTAAATCCTTGATTTACGCAGTCGGCCTTTTGAATGTCAGGATGTCAAAAAGGCGATGGAGCCTTTCAGACAGCAGCTAAGGCTAATTCCTTCCTTTTTATTTTTTCCCTGCTCTTTTTTTATCACCATTGTCAATGTTATCCTTTGCGTGTGCTGTACGGCTTCTCTTTGGTCTGCCCGGGAAACAAATAGCCGTTTTTCGGCGGTCGGTATACGCGTGCATATTCGCGCAGCATCACCAATATCACAGGGCTTAACATGACTATACGATCTTTTTTACCTTTTGCTCTTTTTATTATCATGCACATCCGGCTGCTGTCTATAGCCTGTGTGGTGAGGACCACCACCTCGCTCACCCGCAGGCCGGCACTATAGGCCAGCATCAGCATTACCCGGTGTTTGAGATTGCCGGCTGCTTTGATGATGGCGACAATCTCGCCCTGGTTGAAAAAATGAGGTAGCTGTAGTGGCTTTTTAGGTCGGGGTATTTCCAGGAAAAATTTTTCCCGACCGAGTACCTGCTCATAACAGAACTTCAGCGCATTCATCCGGCTGTGCAGGGTATTTTCGCTTAATTGCAGTTCCCGTGCGCAATATTGCAGATAGTCTTTTACCCTGTCTGTGGTAAAATTGGCTGCTGGTATTTGTTTTATCGCCTTCATGAATACCCGTATTTCATTCAGGTAGGTAGCAATGGTGGATGGGCTGTAGGCTTTGAGCACGAGGCACTGCTCTGTCTTGAGAAGTGCTTCGAAGTTTTCTCTGGATATGGTTGCGTATAATCCTGTATCCGGACGGGCGCTCAGCAGCGATTTGGCCAGGCGTGGCGACCGTTGCTGGTATTGAAGGTAGGCCGATACCAAACGGTCGTCTACAATTGCTGTGTCTTTGCAAACGGCATGAATGGCTGTCAGGAAGTGGGGGCTCAATGGGGTATACCAGCACTTATGGGTTTGGCTCCACCGTATTTCCTGCACCGCTCTTATATGGGTTTGCAATGCTGCATCATAGGGAAGATGGATGCTTATCCATTCTTTTCCCCGGTGTATCATGGGTATAAGCGTGATTTGTTTCATACAGATAAGGCCACAGCTTCGCCTCCTCAGTCACAGACCGGCGGCGGGCATCGGTGAGTAATTTAAATATATTTTTTCAAAATATGAAAATTGCTTACCCCGAATCCCTGCCGGACTGGATTCGCTGCCGCTAACTACCCGTGCTTCTGTTTGTTGGCGATGGCTTTCTGGTATTTTTCGCGGATGATGTCCTGAACGGGCACATTTTTTATTTTGCTTTCCAGCCAGGAGATGATGTCCAGGTACATGAACGACCGGCTTTCGAGCGGATTGTCTCTGTATTTTTCCAGCTTATTTTTGAGAGCAATGAAGGCAGAGCGCACCTGTTTTTTGTCCAGTTGAAACGATTTGCGCAGGAAGCGGAAAATCTCTTCTTCCACTACGCTCAGGTTTTGCATTTTGGCCATAAACCGGTACACCGATTTGATCAGGTATTCCAGCAGCTCGTAGTTGCCCAGTTCGTAGTGGGCAATCAGGTGCAGCAGGCGCGAGTAGCATTGCAGGTCGGTGCGCAGGTCTACCTTCAGGTTAATGATGCGGTTCAGGTAGTCGATGGTTTTTTCGTTGTTGCCGCTTCCGAAATACAGGCTGGCTATTTTGTAGTAAAACACCAGTATGCGGTGTCGGTCCATCTTCAGTCGAAACTCCTCTATCTTACTTTCTATCTCCGGCACCAGTTGCAGCCCCTCGGTAAAGCTGCCGTGGAGGAAGTGCTGGTTTACTTTGGCGGTGTAGAGGTATATAAAGGTTTGCAGGCGGTTGTTGTCGTTGCTGTTGGCTTCTTTGGTATGGTAAAAATCTTCGAGCTTTTGGAGCGTATAGGCAAACCGCTCGTAGTTGAGCAGCATAAAATGTGCATTCAGCAGGTTGTGTATGCCTTTCAGGTACATCTGGGTGTCTGCGTGTTTCATATGCGGTTCGCGCTCAAAGGCGTCTACCCATTTCTGGCAATAGCGATAATACATCAGGAGGTCCTGCAAAATGAAATTATACCAACAGTAGCTTTGGTACAGGTAATGCTGTTCGTAGAATCCTTTGTACAATCCGCTGTTTTTGGGCAGGTTGCTTTCAAAGAAGGCTTTCACGGCCATCCGGTCTTTTTCGTCACGGGCATGCCCCATGCGTATGTACCAGCTATACAAACGCAGCGAAAGACTGGATAGGCGGTTCACCATCGATACCTGGTCGTCTATGGCTTCTACTTCCTTTGCCAGCACCTCCGCCCGGTCTTCAATGGAGCGGGTGATGTAGAGGGCTTCTATTTTCTTTTCAAACAGCAGGGCCTGGAGGCAGTAGGTCAACTGGTGGCTGTTGCGGGCTTCTTCTTTGATTCTTGCCAGGGTCTTCAGCGATTGCAGGTATAGTCCTTTGTTGAACAGGATGCGGGCATAATCCATCATCTCATTCAGTTGCAACTGAATGGTATAATCATCTTTTAAAATGCGAATGCTGGCGAGTATCTGGCGGTACAGCGAGGCTTTCAGGTTCGATAGCTGCTGCTTTTTGATGTCCTTGTTTTTGCGTAGCAGGGCTTCTTCATCGTAGTCGTCCAGCTTGTCCAGCGCATCGAACAACTGTACGGTTTTCATATCGGCTCCGGCTGCATTGCGCTGTACGAATAACTTAAAATTCCTCTTTTCTGCTTTTTCCAGCGATTTTACCAACTGGAAAAGTTCATCTGTTGATCTTCTGGGCATCGTAATGACATTTCGCTCAAACCCTTTATAATAAAGGCTTTCTATTAAAATAAGTGGCTTTACGCAGCGTAATAACCTGTTTATTTTGGCATCAGCCCGCGGCTATTAATCGGTAAATTCGCTTAGATCCGGCAAATTTCCAATTTTTAGGATGGAAAGAGCGGTTTTGTTACCAAACGCTGCCATTTTTATTTAAAATAATTAATAGCTATGGGCAAACAAAAGATTCATATTTTCGATACTACCCTGCGGGATGGGGAGCAGGTTCCGGGCTGTAAGCTGAATACCAAAGAAAAAGTGGAACTCGCGCTGTCACTGGAGAATCTGGGCGTTGATGTTATTGAGGCGGGATTCCCCATTTCCAGCCCCGGAGATTTTGAATCTGTGCAGCAAATTTCTGCGGTGGTGAAGAATGCCACTGTTTGCGGACTTACCCGCGCAGTGAAGAAAGATATAGAGGTGGCCGCGGAGGCGCTCAGGGGGGCCAAAAGGCCGCGTATTCATACCGGTATCGGTGTATCGGATATGCACATCAAAACAAAATTCAACACCTCGCGGGAAGATATTCTGGTACGGGCAGCCGAAGCGGTACGCTTTGCCCGGAATTTTGTAGACGATGTGGAGTTTTACGGCGAAGATGCAGGACGCGCCGATCTGGCGTTTCTGGCCAAAGTAGTGGAAACCGTTATCGATGCGGGCGCTACCGTGGTGAATATTCCCGATACCACCGGCTATTGCCTGCCGCACCAGTACGGCGAAAAAATTGCCTACCTGATCAATAATGTACCGAACGTGGATAAAGCCATCCTCTCGTGCCACTGTCATAACGACCTGGGGCTGGCCACGGCCAATGCCATTGCGGGTGTAATGAACGGCGCACGGCAGATTGAATGTACCATCAACGGGCTGGGTGAAAGAGCGGGCAATACTTCGCTGGAAGAAGTGGTAATGGTGATACAGCAGCACGAATCGCTGGGGTTGTATACTGATATCAAAACCGAACTGCTGAACCCCATGAGCCGCCTGGTATCTGATACCATGCGCATGCCGGTACAGCCCAATAAGGCAATTGTAGGCAGCAACGCTTTTGCCCATTCCTCCGGTATTCACCAGGACGGGTTTTTGAAGAATGCCGAAAACTATGAAATCATACGCCCGGAACAGGTAGGGGCAGACAGTTCCAAAATTGTGCTCACCGCACGCAGCGGAAGGTCTGCACTCGCACATCGGCTGCAAAAGCTGGGTTTCAACTTCAACCGCAACGAAATAGATGTACTGTACCAGGCATTTTTAAAGGTGGCCGATGACAAGAAAGAAGTGGGAGATGACGACCTGAAGACATTGGTAGCCGACAATCATCCGGAAGTAGCAATTGCATAATAAGCAGATGTTTTCTCATGATGCGTTAAGCACTCTGGTTGGCGTGACGCTCCGGCGTCACGCTTCATTTAAAAAACACTAAATGGCAAAAACATTATTTGACAAGATCTGGGAAAAACATGTGGTAAAGACCATAGATGGAGGCCCTTCTGTATTGTACATCGACACGCACCTGATCCACGAGGTGACCAGTCCGCAGGCTTTTCAGGGACTGAAGAAAAGAGGCATAGGCCTGTTTCGTCCGGGGCAGATTGTAGCCACGGCCGACCATAACGTTCCCACCCTCGACCAGCACTTGCCCATCAAGGAAGAGCTTTCGCGCCTGCAGGTGGAACAGTTGAAAAGCAACTGTGCCGAGTTTGGCATTGAATTGTACGGGCTCGGGCATCCCTACCAGGGCATTGTACACGTGATAGGGCCCGAACTGGGTATTACCCAGCCGGGCATGACCATGGTATGCGGCGACAGCCATACCTCTACGCACGGGGCATTCGGCACCATTGCGTTCGGCATCGGTACCAGCGAAGTGGAAATGGTGATGGCTACGCAATGCCTGATGCAGAGCAAGCCCAGGCTGATGCGCATCAATGTGGAAGGTGAGCTGAACAAAGGGGTGGTTTCCAAAGACATTATCCTCTACATTATATCTCGGATATCGGCCAGTGGTGCTACCGGCTATGCGGTGGAATACGCAGGCTCTGCTATCAGGGCGCTTTCTATGGAAGCCCGGATGACCATTTGCAACATGAGCATCGAAATGGGGGCCCGCTGTGGCATGATAGCGCCCGACGAAACCACTTTTTCGTATATGAAGGGGCGTGAGTTTGCACCAAAGGGGACCGAATGGGATCGGAAAATGGAATACTGGAAAACATTGTACAGCGATGAGGGCGCTGTGTTCGATACCGAACTCCATATCAAAGCGGAAGATATAGAACCCATGATTACCTATGGTACCAACCCGGGCATGGGTGTGGGCGTAAGCGGCCACGTGCCATCGCTGACGGAAATCGACGAAAAAGAAAAGCCCTCTTTCGAAAAATCCCTGAAGTACATGGGGCTGGAACCCGGCGCTCATATCAAGGGCAAAAAGGTGGATTATGTATTCATCGGAAGTTGTACCAACAGTCGTATAGAGGACCTTCGCATGGTGGCCTCCTTTGTGAAAGGAAAAAAGAAAGCCGATCACGTAGAGGTATGGGTGGTGCCAGGCAGCAAACAGGTGGAAAAACAGGCCATCGAAGAAGGTATCAACCAGGTGTTTGAAGAAGCGGGGTTCGTGTTGAGGCAACCGGGCTGTTCCGCCTGTCTGGGTATGAACGAAGACAAGATTCCTGCGGGGAAGTACTGCATCTCTACCTCTAACCGGAATTTTGAGGGCAGACAGGGGCCGAATGCACGCACATTGCTGGCCAGTCCGCTCACTGCTGCTGCGGCAGCTATCACCGGAGAAGTGGCAGACGTAAGGGAACTAATTTAGCATATTAAAAAAGCGAAAAGCCGGCAGGTTCCTCTCCAGCTTTGCAGCTATCGGAATGACGATCGGTTCGCAATCATACATCGAAAATCAGATATCAGCAATCATTACAGCATGAGTAAAGCAATCAACATAGTAAAAAGCAGGGCAGTGCCGGTGGATATTGAAAACATTGATACCGACCAGATCATCCCCGCCCGTTTTCTGAAGGCTACCAGCCGTGATGGGTTTGGCAAAAACCTATTCCGCGACTGGCGCTTTTTCAACGACGACGAAAGCCAGCCCAAACCGGATTTTGCATTGAACAATTCAACGTATTCCGGGAAAATACTGGTGGCAGGGAAAAATTTTGGTTGCGGATCCAGCCGCGAACATGCCGCCTGGGCAATTAAAGACTACGGCTTTGATGTAGTGGTGAGCAGCTTTTTTGCCGACATCTTTAAGAATAATGCACTGAACAACTTCCTGCTGCCCGTACTGGTAACGGAAGATTTTCTGCAACTGATTTTTGATGCGATTGAAAAAGATCCGGCTACGGAGCTCGAAGTTAATCTCGAACAGCAGTATATTAAAATACTGTCTACCGGCGAGCTGGCGTCTTTTGACATCAATACTTATAAGAAAACCTGCCTGCTCAACGGCTACGACGATATAGACTACCTGCTGAGCATGAAGCCGGAAATTGAAGCCTACGAACAACAACGAAATTTTTAAATATTATCATCAGGTCAACGGAAACATCCGAACCAGCAATAAACACAATCGACAGAGGGATGAAAAAGAATATCGCAGTTATATTTGGCGACGGCATTGGTCCGGAAGTTACGCAGCAGTCTATTAATGTGCTGAATGCAGTGGCAAAAACGTTTAACCACGAATTTGTTTACACCTATAACCTGATGGGGGCCGACGCCATCGACAAAACCGGCAACCCATTGCCGGATGAAACCATAGAAGCCTGCCTGGCCAGCGATGGCGTGTTGTTTGGTGCGATCGGGCACCCCAAATACGATAACGACCCCACTGCCAAGGTGCGGCCGGAACAGGGGCTGCTGAAGCTGCGCAAGGCTTTGCAGTTGTATGCCAATATCCGTCCGGTGACCACGTACCCCTCGCTGCAGCATTTATCGCCGCTGCGATCCAAAAATATTGAAGGGGTGGATTTCATTATTTTCCGGGAACTCACGGGCGGTATTTATTTCGGTAAAAAGGAACTGAGTGCAGATAAAACCCAGGCCATTGATGAATGTACCTATACAGAAACTGAAATTGAAAGGGTATCGCACCTGGCTTTTCAATATGCCATGCAACGCCGGAAAAAACTAACCCTGGTAGACAAGGCCAACGTATTGGAAACTTCGCGCCTGTGGCGCAGGATCGTGCAGGATCTTGCAGACCAGTACCATGAGGTGGCGGTAGACTATATGTTTGTAGACAATGCGGCGATGCAGATCATCCTCAACCCCCGGCAGTTTGATGTGGTGCTCACCGAGAACATGTTTGGAGATATCATCAGCGATGAAGCCAGCGTCATCGCCGGTTCACTGGGATTGCTGCCTTCTGCTTCTGTAGGTAACGGCGCTGCACTGTTCGAGCCCATCCATGGTTCGTATCCGCAGGCTGCCGGAAAAGATATTGCCAACCCCCTGGGGTCGGTACTGTCTGCCGCCATGCTGCTCGATCATTTCGGGTTGAACGCAGAAGCCAGCCTGGTCAGGGAAGCGGTGGACTGGACGCTCAAACACAATTTTGTTACCAAAGACATCGATCCTGTAAACTATTATGCTACGTCTACCATCGGCGAACTGCTCTGTGAATACGTAGCCAACAAAGTGCCGGGTAAAGTGCACGAAACTAATATGGAGTTGAGAAAATCAACGATTATATAATTGCTGATTGCTGATGTATGATTTTTGATTGCTGAGTTTAGGGAAGTCTATATCAGAAATCTTCCGATCCAGCAGCAGCAATAAAAAAACACCACACCGTCATCTCGAACGGAGGATGAGATCGCTGAAAAGGAGAGACAGATGAATCCCCAGCTTCGCGGGTATAGGAATGACGGAAAAAAAGTTCTTTGTTTGTTTTGATATTGTGGGTTATATTCGCAGTCTACAATTCTATTCATGCGTATACACCGGAAATATACTATAGCTTCTTCCTCCGTCGTGGTGGCTGTCATTATTATTTCCGCAATGCACGGAGGAAGTTGTATGTAGATAATCAAAAACAAGATATTTAATATAACCCGCCTCCATCCGAGGCGGTTTTTTTTTACACCTGAAAATGATTTACGTCAATCAATAAATAATACGATGAGCACTAACGGTCAAGAGCATGCATTAAACAAGTATTCCAGAACCATTACACAGGATCCTACACAGCCTGCTGCGCAGGCCATGCTGTATGGCATCGGACTGACGGATGATGATTTGAAAAAAGCACAGGTAGGCATTGCCAGCATGGGCTGGGATGGCAATACCTGCAATATGCACCTGAACGAATTGGCCAAAGTTGTGAAACAGGGCGTTTGGGACAACGACCTCGTGGGTTTGATTTTTAACACGATTGGCGTGAGCGATGGCATCAGCAACGGTACCGATGGTATGCGTTATTCGCTAGTGAGCCGCGATATCATTGCAGACAGTATAGAAGCCGTTTGCGGCGCACAATATTACGATGGACTGATAACCATTCCCGGATGTGATAAAAATATGCCGGGAAGCCTCATCGCTATGGGACGTTTGAACCGTCCATCGATTATGGTGTATGGGGGTACCATTGCGCCGGGACATTACAAAGGGCAGGACCTCAATATTGTATCTTCCTTTGAGGCGCTGGGCCAGAAGATTGCAGGCAACCTCGATGAAGCCGATTTCAAAGGTATTGTGATGAACAGTTGTCCGGGTGCAGGCGCCTGCGGTGGCATGTACACCGCCAACACCATGGCATCTGCCATCGAAGCGCTCGGTATGAGCCTTCCATACTCTTCTTCCAACCCGGCGCTGAGTGAGGAGAAACAGCAGGAATGCCGTGATGCCGGCAAAGCGATCAGAAACCTGCTGGAAAAAGACATTAAGCCCTCTGATATCATGACGCGCAAAGCGTTTGAAAATGCCATCACCGTGATCATGGTAACCGGAGGAAGTACCAACGCTGTGCTGCATTTTATAGCCATTGCCAAAAGTGTGGGTGTGGAGATTACCCAGGACGATTTTCAGGCAATCAGTGACCGGATACCGGTACTGGCCGACTTCAAACCTTCGGGTAAATACCTGATGCAGGATCTGCACAACCACGGTGGTATCCCGGCTGTGATGCGTTACCTGCTTGATAAAGGATTGCTGCACGGCGATTGCCTGACGGTGACCGGCAAATCCCTGGCCGAAAACCTTGCGGCGATACCATCCATCAACTTTGAAACACAGGATATTATTTATCCCCTGGAAAAGCCCATTAAAAAAACAGGTCATCTGCAGATATTATATGGTAACCTGGCGGAAAAGGGTTCCGTTGCCAAAATAAGCGGTAAGGAAGGAGAGCGTTTTGAAGGCCCGGCACGGGTGTTCGACGGAGAAAAAAAGCTGATAGAAGGTCTTTCAAACGGAACGGTGAAGTCTGGCGATGTGGTGGTGATCAAAAATGAAGGCCCTAAAGGCGCACCCGGTATGCCCGAAATGCTGAAGCCTACGGGCGCTATTATAGGAGCCGGACTGGGTAAAACGGTAGCGCTGATCACCGACGGAAGGTTCAGCGGCGGTACGCACGGGTTCGTGGTGGGGCATATCACCCCCGAAGCCTATGAAGGTGGTTTGATAGGCCTGGTACAGGACGATGATATCATTGAAATTGACGCTGTTAACAATACGCTGACGCTGAAAGTGAGTGATGAAGAAATCGCTCGCCGTAAAGCTGCCTGGAAACAACCTGAATTGAAAGTTAAAAAGGGCTTATTGTTCAAATATGCTTTATCGGTGAAAGACGCCAGCCAGGGCTGTGTAACAGATGAAGTGTAGAGCAGGTAAACCTATAAGGTTTGCAGCCTCGGATAACTGACTGGCAAAACCTTATAGGTGTATCGGACAGCGGCTACCTTAACCATGAAAAAACAACACCTATGCAGTTGCAGGTCATCCAGCATAAGATCTATGAAATACGCGGCCAGAAAGTGATGCTCGATTTTGATCTGGCGGAATTATATGGAACTGAAACGAGGGTGTTTAACCAGGCAGTAAAAAGAAATATTGAAAGTTTCCCGGAGGAGTTTATGTTTAAATTACGAAGGGAAGAATGGAAGTACATTAGGTCACAATTTGTGACCCCGTATGTGCAATCCATTGATAATGAGACTTCTTCATCATCACAATCTGTGATGATGAAGAAGTTGCCTAAGAACAGAACAGGCCGGTATCTGCCTTATGCCTTCACCGAACATGGTGTAACCATGCTGGCGAGCGTATTGAAAAGCCCCGTAGCGAGAAGGATGAATATAGCCATCGTAAAAGCCTTCATCGCCATGCGAAGAATGATGATACAGTATGCTGACGTGATAAAGGTGATGGATAGTTTAAAGGAACGGATAGACGGACATGATGCCCAGTTGAATCAGATCTACGATGCATTGGAAAACATGCTCGACAGACAGGCCGCGGAGGATAGCAGGCTGAAAGAATGGGCAAACCGGGAGCGTATAGGATTTAAAAAGTAACTATAAAATGTGTAATTAAAATTGAATGCCATGAGCAGCGCAACAGAAGCAATGAATGCTAAAAAAACGGAGACCAAAGAAACGTCCGCAAAACCACAGACTGAAGTGAAAGCAGCAACCTCTATAACCGGAAGTGTAGCAGTACTGGAAGCACTGCTGGCTGAGGGCGTCACTGATTTTTTTGGTTATCCCGGCGGCGCTATCATGCCCATTTATGACGCATTGTACGACTACACCGGCAAACTCAATCATATACTCGTTAGGCACGAACAGGGAGGCATACACGCTGCGCAGGGCTACGCACGTACCTCCGGTAAAGTAGGCGTGGTATTTGCCACCAGCGGTCCCGGCGCTACCAACCTTGTTACCGGCCTGGCCGATGCGCAGATAGACAGTACCCCGGTGGTATGTATTACCGGCCAGGTGTTTGCTCACCTGCTCGGTACCGATGCCTTTCAGGAAACCGATGTGATCAACATTACCACTCCCGTTACCAAATGGAACTACCAGGTAACCGATGCCAATGAAATACCCGAGGTGCTTGCCAAGGCTTTTTATATTGCACGCTCCGGAAGACCCGGGCCTGTTTTGATTGATATCACTAAGAATGCACAGTTACAGCTTTTCAACTACGAAGGCTATACCCCTTGCACACATATACGGAGCTACCGTCCCAAACCCATTGTGCGCAGGGAATATATTGCTGAAGCAGCAAAACTGATTAATGGAGCTAAGCAGCCCTTTGTATTGTTTGGCCAGGGCGTAATACTTGGCGGCGCAGAAAAGGAATTCAGGAATTTTATTGAAAAAAGCGGCATACCTGCAGCAGCTACCGCCCTGGGATTGGGCGCCCTGCCTACCGATCACCCGTTGTATACAGGTATGCTGGGTATGCACGGTAACTACGCGCCCAATGTACTGACGAATGAATGCGATGTGTTGATCGCTATAGGAATGCGCTTCGACGATCGCGTTACGGGGCGCCTGGATAAATATGCCAAACAGGCAAAAGTGATTCACCTGGATATTGATCCGGCGGAAATTGATAAAAATGTGTTGTGTGCAGTGCCCGTTTGGGGCGATTGCAGGGAAACACTGCCCTTGCTCACCAATGCCATCGAAAAAAGGCAGTACGATGCGTGGGTAAACAGGTTTGCCGAAATGCGTCAGTTGGAAGAGGAAGTGGTTATTCACAACGAACTCCACCCCACCTCGGAGATTATGACCATGGGTGAGGTGTTGCAGGTGCTCAACGAACTCACCGGTGGCGATGCGGTAATTGTAACCGACGTAGGGCAGCATCAGATGATTGCCTGCCGCTATGCCCGCTTTAACCAGACACGTAGTAATGTAACTTCAGGCGGACTGGGCACCATGGGATTTGCCCTCCCCGCGGCTATCGGGGCAAAAGTAGGCGCTCCGGAAAGACCTGTGGTAGCCATTGCAGGCGATGGCGGCTTTCAGATGACGTTGCAGGAACTGGGCACCATCATGCAGTTTGATATAAATGTGAAGATCATTATACTCAACAATGAATTTCTCGGTATGGTGCGCCAGTGGCAACAGCTTTTCCACGACAGGCGCTATTCCTTCGTGAATATTACCAGCCCTGATTTTGTAGCAGTGGCCAAAGGATATGGAATAGCCGGAAAAAGTATCAAACAGCGGACTGATCTCAAAGCAGCATTGAGTGAAATGCTGCAGCACCAGGGATCATACCTCCTGGAAGTAATGGTAGGGAAAGAAAACAATGTATTTCCGATGGTACCGCAGGGCTGCGGCGTTGGGGAGATAAGGTTGAAATAACATGACAAATCAATCAGCTATTATACCAGACTGGAACGCGGGACTATACGACGACAAACATGCTTTTGTATTTAAATACGGGGAAGACTTGTTACAATGGCTGAACCCGCAGCCCGGTGAGCAAATACTGGACGTGGGTTGCGGCACAGGATACCTTGCGCATCTGATGGCAGAGGCAGGAGCGGAAGTGTGGGGAATCGATAGCGCAGCTTCCATGATTGAAAAGGCTGAAAAAGAATATCCGGGTATTCGTTTTTCGGTGGCAGATATTACTGCTTTCAGCAGCGATGTTGCTTTTGATGCAGTGTTTTCCAACGCGGTATTGCATTGGATACAGGATAAAGAAGCGGCTGTACGACAAATATACCGTGTATTGAAACCGGGGGGAAGGCTGGTGCTGGAAATGGGCGGAAAAGGCAACGTAAAAAGTATTGTGAATGCCCTGCGCCTATCGCTTGCAGCATATGGATACCAGGAGAATGCATCCGCAGCCGTATGGTATTTTCCTTCGTTGGGAGAATATACTACGCTACTGGAAAGTGTAGGCTTCCGCATACGGAACGCGGCTCATTTTGACCGGGAAACCGAACTGAAAGATGCGGATGAGGGAATAGCAGACTGGATCTGCATGTTTGGGCAGCAATTTTTCGATGGCATACCCCCGGAACAGGTGCAGGTGATTTGCCGGGAAGTGCAGGAAACATTACGATCCACCCGTTTCAGGAATGGTAAATGGTATGCAGATTATAAGCGCCTGCGGGTGATAGCTGTAAAAGAAAACCAATCATGGAATTGAATCAGGTATATATGCCTTCTGCCTATCCTGCCATTGATGCAGCTACACGTGCGCATGGTTTCGACATGGCTTCGGATATAGCGGTAGGGGCGCTGCTTCGCACGCTGGCTGCTGCAAAGCCGGCTGGCAGATTCCTGGAGCTGGGAACAGGTTCCGGCCTGTCTACCTCCTGGATACTGGATGGTATGGATGAAAAGGCTACATTGGAATCAGTAGACAACGATAAGGCGTTGCTGGATATCGCCGGGAAGCATTTGGGCGGAGACGGTCGGCTGACATTGCATTATTCGGATGGAGGCGATTTTCTTCATGAAAAAGCAGGTGAAAGGTATGATTACATTTTTGCCGATACCTGGCATGGCAAATACCTTCTGCTGGAGGAGACGCTGGAGATGCTGAACCGGGGCGGTATGTACATTGTAGACGATATGTTGCCCCAGCCAAACTGGCCGGAAGGGCATGCAGAAAAAGCAAACCAACTGACGCAATACCTCCGCGAAAGAGACGACCTCGCGGTAACCCGGCTCAACTGGGCATCGGGCGTTATTATAGCAGTTAAGCAATAAAGTGCTCCGGCACATTGAATTTAAAACAGAAGACATGAAACAGGAATTTACCATCACGGTGTACACGGAAAACCATATTGGCCTGCTGAACCGCATCGCCATTATCTTTTCCCGGCGAAAAATCAATATTGAGAGTTTGAATACCTCTCCTTCTGAGGTGGAGGGCATTCATCGGTTTACGATCGTGATCAACGAAGTGGAGGATGTAGTCAAAAAACTGGTGAGGCAGATAGAAAAGCAGGTAGAAGTACTTAAAGCCTACTATAATACCAACGATGAAATCGTTTGGCAGGAACTGGCGCTGTATAAAGTGACTACCGATAAAGTGATTGAAAATGTGAAAGTGGAGCGGCTGCTGCGTCAGTATGGCGCCAGGGCTGTGGTGATTCGCAAGGACTATACCGTGTTTGAAACTTCCGGACACCGTGAAGAGATAGATACGCTTACCAGGGTGTTGGGAGAACTGGGGCTGATTGAATTTGTAAGAAGCGCGAGAGTAGCCATCATCAATGAAAGCAAAGGCTTTCATGAAAAACTCCGTGAGTTTGAAGACGGTGAACCTAAAACCGATCTGGTGGAAAATGAGTTCCTGGACAAAAATGAAGAAGTGTTCAGTATGTAATACGGCGCTTATTCGATGGCGATAGTAAAATAACATGAACAATATATTTACTTATATCAGAGCAACCAGAACTGCCTTCAGAAAGGTGATAGATGGGTTGGATGCCGATACACTGAACCGGATTCCGCAGGGATTCAACAATAATATTATCTGGAATTTCGGACATATCTATGTGGCTACGTTAGGGCTTGTATACTTAAGAACAGGGGTAGAACCGGCGAAGGATATTCCGCTGCTGACAAAATATACAAAAGGTTCCAGGCCGGAAGCTTTTGTTAGCGGAGAGGAGATCGCGTTTTTGAAGGAGCAGGCAATAACTTCCATAGACGGGCTGGAAGCGGATTATACCAACCGCCGCTTTCAGCATATCACAGCATTTGCGACCGACACGTATGGGAAAAACATGCGTTCAATAGAAGAAGTCATTACCTGTACGTTGGCACACGATAATTTTCATTTTGGATATGTGAAGGCGTTACAAAAGGCTGTCTTAACTTCGCCCTCGCATTTACCATATAACCAACAACAATAACCAATACAAATTTAAACTTTACAAAATGGCAAAATTAAATTTTGGCGGCGTAGAAGAAAATGTAGTTACCAGGGAAGAATTTCCACTGAGCAAAGCACAGGAAGTGCTGAAGGGTGAAACCGTGGCAGTGATCGGCTATGGCGTGCAGGGACCTGGACAGGCGCTGAACCAAAGAGACAATGGCATCAACGTGATCGTTGGACAAAGAAAAAATTCCAAAACATGGGATAAAGCGATTAAAGACGGATTTGTGCCGGGTGAAACCCTGTTTGAAATTGAAGAGGCGCTGGAGAAAGGCACCATTATATGTTACCTGCTGAGCGATGCAGCCCAGATTGAATTGTGGCCAACTGTAAAGAAACACCTTACACCCGGTAAAGCCCTGTATTTTTCTCACGGCTTCGGTATCACCTTTAACGAACAAACAGGTATTGTTCCTCCCAAAGAAGTAGATGTATTTCTCGTTGCCCCCAAAGGATCGGGTACCTCATTGAGAAGAATGTTTCTGCAGGGACGGGGGTTGAACAGCTCCTATGCTATTTATCAGGATGCTACCGGTAAAGCAAAAGACCGCGTGATAGCGCTGGGTATAGCAGTAGGCAGCGGCTACCTGTTTGAAACAGATTTCAGAAAAGAAGTATTCAGCGATCTTACCGGTGAAAGAGGTACGCTGATGGGCGCTATTCAGGGTATTTTTGCTGCACAGTACCAGGTACTGCGCGATAAGGGGCACTCTCCCTCTGAAGCTTTCAACGAAACCGTGGAAGAGCTCACACAGTCGCTGATGCCGCTGGTAGCTGAAAACGGTATGGATTGGATGTATGCGAACTGTTCCACTACTGCCCAACGTGGTGCGCTGGACTGGTGGAAGAAGTTTCGCGATGCTACCGCGCCCGTTTTCAAAGAATTATATGAAAGTGTGGCTACCGGTAAAGAATCCCAGCGTTCGATAGACAGCAACAGCAAAACAGATTACCGCGAAAAGCTGGAAGAAGAACTGAAAGAATTGCGCGAGAGTGAAATGTGGCAGGCCGGTAAAACAGTAAGAAGCCTTCGCCCGGAAAATCAGAAATAAACAACCCGTTTCTAATGAATGATGTGGATAATACAAGCGTGATAAAGAACGGCGAGATCATTAAGAGCCTTCCTGCTTTGGCAGGGAGGCTTTCTTTTGAAGAAGCAGGGGAGAGACTGAAACATGTGGTAACCCGCACTCCGTTGTCGTATAGTGTATCGCTTTCAAGAAGACATCACTGCAATGTGTACCTGAAAAGAGAAGACCTGCAGGTAGTGCGCTCCTACAAGTTGAGGGGGGCGTACAATATGATATCAACCCTCGATGCAGCGCAGCAGGCAAGGGGAGTGGTATGCGCCAGCGCGGGCAACCATGCCCAGGGCTTCGCCTATAGCTGCCGCCAACTGGGCATCAAAGGCGTGGTATTTATGCCGGTGATCACACCCCGGCAAAAGATTACCCAGACCAAAATGTTCGGTGAAGACAATATAGAAGTAAAGCTGGTAGGAGATACGTTCGACGACTGCGCAACGGCTGCCAAGACCTATACCGCCGAAAACAACATGGTATTCATTCCCCCTTTTGACGACTACAGCATCATAGAAGGGCAGGGGACAGTAGGAATGGAAATACTGGAACAAAAAAAAGACATTGACTATATTTTCGTGCCGGTAGGCGGTGGGGGATTAGCTTCCGGGCTCGGCGTCTATTGTAAAACACATCATCCGGATACCCGTATCATTGGCGTGGAACCGGAGGGCGCTCCTTCCATGAAAGAGGCGCTGCGTGCGGGAAGCCCGGTTACCCTGGATCATATAGACCGGTTCGTGGATGGCGCTGCTGTAAAGAGGATAGGAGACCTTACGTTTGAAATATGTCGCCAGGTGCTGGACGATGTGCTGCTGGTGCCGGAGGGTAAGGTTTGTACCACCATATTAAGGCTGTACAACGAAGATGCCATTGTAGTGGAACCGGCCGGCGCTTTGTCTATTGCCGCGTTGGATTTGTATGCAGATCGTATAAAGGGAAAAACAGTGGTATGCGTGGTGAGTGGCAGCAACAATGATATAGATCGTATGCCGGAAATAAAAGAGCGTTCCCTGCAATATGAAGGATTGAAACATTATTTCCTGATCAGCTTCGCGCAACGCCCCGGCGCATTGAAAGAGTTTGTTACCCATGTATTGGGCGAAAAAGATGACATCACCCGCTTTGAATACATGCAAAAAACCAATAAGGAAGCAGGCCCGGCGCTGGTGGGTATAGAGTTACAAAATCCGGCGGATTATACCATGCTGCTGGAACGTATGCGTCGGTATGGTATTAATTTCTCAGCTATCAACAAAGACGATAAATTGTTTGGCTATCTGATATAAGGCAAGTTTGGAAATACGACCATTCCACGACTGTTTGTAGTTTCTATACCATGGACATAGTATTTTCTGTCAGGCCCCGGATCCGGTACTATTGTGTAGTACATCAAAATCTACAGGCGTGCACTTTGAAAGCACTATTGCCTTAACATCAGGGAGGGCTTTTGCAGCTCCCCTGATGTTACCATAACTTACAGTTTTATAAACTGTACTACTTTTTTAAACTGGTAGTCTATTACCACCTCTGCAAAGTAGATTCCCCGGTTGAGCGTACTGATATCGATTGGATGGCGGGTATGGATATCATCTTTTACGAATGCTATTTGTTGCTGTACTTTTCCGCTCATATCGTAAATACGCACAATGGTTCTTCCTTTTACCAATCCTGTTAATTCCAGGGTGCCGGATGAACGCATCGGGTTGGGATATAGTTTTACATCTGTTGCGGTATTGTCTGGTTTTCCACCGGCATTGTTTACTGTAACGCGCATGGTATCTTTCGCCTGCAGATCTTTGCTGTCCGTTACGGTGATTTCAAAAAGGTAATCGCCGGGCGCCAGGTTCCTGACACGCGTAATATCAAGGTCCGGCGTTTCAATCACAGCATTTTCATCGCCTGAAATTAACCTCCATTGGTAGGCAACAATACTACCTACGTTTGTGTAAGAAGCAGATGCATCCAGCATGGTGGTTGTTTCAGGTAATACAATTACCTGATCTGCGCCTGTTTGCGCTACCGGAGGCTCCGGTGTAACGGTAGCTGCCACTACTACAATCTGCAGGTCTGTATAATCCGACGCTCCGTTACTATCGGTTACGGTCAATCGAATCGTATAGGTGCCTGCTATCGTGAACAGCAGGGTGGGAGTGGCGGTGGCGCCACCGGTGATGTGTACACCTGCCGGTCCGGATAATTTTGTCCAGTTATAAGCCACGATTGTTCCGTCCAAAGCATACGATCCGTTTCCGTTCAACTGTACGACGTCGGAAGGTAGCTGCAGGCTGAAATCGGCCCCGGCATTGGCTACCGGAGGCCGCTTGGGTTCCGGTTCCACGGTTACGGTAACGCTGGCAGTAGCGCTGAGGTTGTTTTCGTCTGTTACTGTCAGTTCGAACGTATAGACTCCAGCAACCAGCCCCGTTACGGTAGTGGTTTGTAGGTTGCTATTGGTGATGGTTCCGGCGTCCAGACCTGCTGTTTGCTTCCATGAAAAGCTTACGATGCGGGTGCTGCCTGCAGTAGAACGGCTGCCGTCCAGCGTAAACGCGTTCGCAGGAAGTCTGATCACCCCGGAGTTGCCGGCATTCGCCACCGGTGCCACAGGCACAGGTTTTACCACTATGGTAGTAGTAGTGGTGGCAGTAGCCCCATGGTTATCTGTAACCTTCAAACGGTATTCGTAGGTGCCGGCCTGCAATCGTGTTATTTTTGTGGTAGCTGCTTCGGGTTGATCAATATACCCTCCTTCAGGACCGGATATTTTGGTCCATTGGTAGGAATGGATATTGCCACCTGGCGCATAAGATCGGTTTCCGTTCAGGCGTACCTCCTGTACCGGTAGTGTAACCGTTTGTTTGCTGCCTGCGTCTGCTACAGGTGGAGGCGGTATTGCTTTCACTGTTACTTTCACCTTTGCGGTAGCGGATTCGTCATCGGCATTGGTTACCTTGAGCTCAAACACATATTCGCCCTCCGATAATTCTTCTGCCCGGGCCTGTGGCTGATCTGCAGCGTGTATTACCAGACCGTCCGGACCCGATACTTTTCGCCATGCATACTGCGTGAGAGGGGCAGACCCTCCGGTAGATTTAGACCCATCGAGCATCACACTGTTTACCGGTAGGGTAACGGTAATGGCCGTTCCGGCATTCGGCACCGGGGGGAGAGGCGCTGGTTGTACGGTAATGGTAATGGTGGCGGTAGAAGATTGCTCATCGTTGCCTCGTATTTCCAGTTCGAACGTAAATACACCTTCCGACAATCCGCTTACAGTAGTACTGGATGCATGTACATTTGCTATGACGGCGCCATCCGGTCCGGATGTTTTCATCCACCGGTAAGATGCGATATCGCCTGTAGATGCAGAACCATCCAACAGTACTTCGTTTTTTGGAAGGCGAAGGATAGTTGTACCGGAGATATTCGCAGCCAGTGGAACCGGCGCTGCTTTCACCGTAATGTGCAGGGTATCCTTTACTGTTGTATAGTCGGTGGTGATGTTCAACTCCACCTGATATTGTCCCTCCGACCACCCGGATAATTCGGTGATCAGGTTATCGGCTGCTGAGAAAATAAGATCATCCCCGTCCAACTGTTTCCATAGCACTACTGCTTCCGGTGGTATTACAGAAGCTGCTCCGTTAAGTGTGATGACATTTTCCGGCAATTGAATCACGATGTCTTCTCCCGCATTGGCAACGGGGTGTACTACGGGCGCGTTAACGTGTACGGCTACCGTGTCGGCGGAGCTGTACTCGCCTACAGTGACGGTGAGTTCAAACGAGTAGCTTCCTTCGGAAAGTCCGGATACCTCAGAGCTGATATTGTCGGGATGTACTATTGTAACGCCGGTTTCACCTGTTAGTTGTTTCCAGCTATAAGCAGGTGTTGCTTCGGCGGGTATAGCCGATTCGCTTCCGTCCAGTGTAATGGAACTGGCGGGAAGTTGAATGGTAATGTCTTCGCCTGCATGTGCAACCGGTGTTGCATGTGCAGGGGTAACGGATACAATAATAGAATCGGATGCTTCGGTATTATTGCTGCTGAAAACAGTCAGCCGGAAAATGTACACACCTTCTGTGAAGCCGGCTGCCGACGTAACAGCAGTCAGAGGGTCGCTTATAACTACTTCAGCGCCTGCTACCTGTATCCATTCATAACGTTCTATAGTGCCGGATGATATGTTGGAACTGCTGCCATCCAGTACGATGCTGTTCTCCGGCAGTCGAACGGTGATATCTTCCCCTGCTACCGCAACAGGAACTACCGCAGCGTTTACCTGTACGGTCACCATATCTGTTGAGGAAAGGCCCTGCTCGTCTGTTACTTTCAGCTCAAACCGGTATACACCTTCCGTCAGTCCGGCGATGGTGGTTTGTGCTTCCGTAGGATGCGTTATTTCGTAGTTTTCCGGTCCGGATATTTTTACCCATTCCCATGCAACAATTGTACCGGCTGAGGAGGAAGCGCTGCCGTCAAGAACTATGCTGTCGTCGGGTAGTGTTATTATTCTGTCTTCTCCTGCTTCTGCCACCGGGGGCGTCGCTGCGGCTGTTACAGTTACTACAACAATATCACTGGCTTTTTGTCCGTATGCGTCGGTTATCTCCAATTGAAATTCGTACACACCCTTTTGCAAACCGGTCACATCTGTAACCGGCTGGTTGGGATGAGTGATGCTGCCTTCGGTAGGTCCGGAAATTTTTGTCCAGCTAAAACTTTGTATCGTGTCTGCAGCCGATGTAGAAGCAGATCCGTCTAGTACCAGGCTGTTGGCAGGCAACTGCAGGGCTACATCATCGCCTGCTGAGGCACGGGGTGGTGGCGGAGCGGCATGTACTGTAACCGACACGGTGGCTACTGATATATTTCCGTTGCTATCGGTTACCTTCAAACGAAATACGTAATCACCTTCCACTAATCCTGCAACCTGTGTAACGGCGGCTCCGGGCGATGCTATACTAACCACTGAGGGGCCCGATACCCGCGTCCACTCATAGCTGGTGATCGTACCAGACGGAGCGGTAGAGCTGCTCCCATCCAGTGTAACACTGTTGACGGGTAGTGTAATAGCCTGTGCATTGCCCGCATTTGCGGATGGTGGCAAGGGGGCAGGCTTTACAATGACACTTACCCTGGAAGTGGCGGTGGCGCCATTGTTGTCTGTTATTTTTAACTGGAATTCATAGGAACCTGTTGTCAGACCGGTGATGTCTGTGGTGGCAGCAGACGGGGTGACGATACTGCCTCCCGCAGGACCAGAAACTTTGGTCCAGGCGTAGGAAGCTATGCCACCGGGTGCTTTCGAAGCCGTACCATCCAGCTTTACATAGTTGACGGGCAATGTGATGGTTTTTGAATTACCGGCATGGGCTACAGGAGGTTCGGGCACTGCCTTTGTTCTTTTGTATTGCAGCAGCCATTCGTATACATTCAAACCATTTTCCCTATAATTGATGTCATAGGTTTTGGACCAGGCATCATGGCTGTCTGATTCGAAAATAGTGAGTTTGGGCGCAGGTTGGGCATTGAATGTTTTCATGCTGTTTACGAGGTTCACAGATATGCTTGATTTTACTACAGCATCTCCACGACTATGTGTGGCCCACACCGGCAATTTGGCGGCTGCCAGCAGTTTAGATCGGTTGCTGCTGACAGATGCAGCAGGGCATACATACAACGCAGCAGCGATTTGTCCTGCGGCTGCATTAGAAGAAGAGGAATAACCATACGCAATGCCGCCTCCCATGCTCAGTCCCGTGATATATATTCGCTCTTCATCCACCCGATACTTCTGAAGGCAGTGTTTGATTAATTCACCCACATACGTTTCATGGCCGGCTGCAGCTACATATTGTGCTGAAATCACGATAAAGGAATAGTCTTTTCCGCCTGAACGGAAAGATGCTGGAAATTTTCCCTGTTTGATGAGTTTGGGAATGCCGTTTTGTGTTACTTTTTCCAGTGATGCGGCGGATCCGTTGCCTACCTCGCCAATACCATGGAAAAAAATAATCAAAGGATATTTCTTTTTAGGATTGGCGTTATAGTCTACAGGCAGCGATTCGAGATACCCACCCAGGTTATTGTGCAATTTAACAGTAACCGGCTTTTGGGTTTGTACCTGCGATATGGATGGCAGGCTACACAGCAGAAGAAAAACGATGATATATAAAAAGGAAAGTTGTGGATAGGTTAAAGAGTTCCTGCTCGGCTTCATAACTTCACGGATAACGGATTAAAATGTTTTATGACAAACCATTAAACGAAGAAAAAGGCCGCTTCATATGATTTTTCAATCGTTCTGCCGTTTCTTGATCATTGATAATTAATTCGGCTGTAATGCTGTGCTGGCAAGGGTTTTGTTGAGTGAAAACCCTTACTGAAAGAGAAAACACACTTATTCCTGTATGCTGCTTTTACAGATAATGCGCTATGTTAATACATGTAAATTTTTTATTGGAACATAGTTGTTGCCGCCGGAGAAGAGAGTTGTTCGGAGGGGTAGCCTGATCAGAAAGCAGCGTTTAAATTTTTGTATATATTTTTACCAGGTTATCATGCCTTAGGCTGAAAGAAGTGCTACCATAAGTAACCGAGCTTGGCTTGTTAAAAGATAAATACGCATAATACGTTGGGTAACGATGAAAGAACAGTATGTGAATTTTTTCATAAGGGATATTATTCAGGAAACAGCCGATGCGGCAACTTTTGTTGTTTGTCCAGCCGATGACCATCCCATATATTACAAGCCCGGCCAGTTTATTACATTGGTTTTTACTAAAGGAGGCCGGGAGGTACGACGTTCTTATTCGTTAACATCTACACCGGGTATAGACGATATTATTTGCTTTACTGTAAAAAGGGTGCACAACGGAGAGATATCCAGGTTGCTGCTGGACAATTATAAAGCAGGTGACCAATTGTATGCACTGCGGCCTGCCGGCCGGTTTATATTTGATGAAAATGATAATGTACCGAGGGATGTGTTTTTTCTGGCCGCAGGCAGTGGCATAACGCCGGTGTATTCCATGATCCGGTATATTCTTAAGCAACGGCCTTCAGTTAGGGTGGTGCTGGTGTATCAGAACCATACGGAAGCATCTACTATTTTCCGAAAGCAGCTGGAAAAGCTGGCTGTGTTGTACCCCTCTTCTTTTTTTTGGATAGACTATGTGTCCAATGCTGTGGGAAACCTATCCAGGAAGTTGACAAATGATCAACTGGAGACACTGGTTCAGGAATCCCTCCGGCATGAAAGAAGCCAGGCCTTGTTTTACATATGTGGTCCTTTATCGTTCATGCGTATGTGTGAGTACACCTTATTGCTGATGGGTTTTGGTAGAGAACAGTTACGGAAAGAATACTTTGTTATAGACACACCGCCTCCTCCGCCACTGGTGAAAAAACCAGTAAAGAGAAAGGTAGTTGCCCATGTGAACGGAAAGCAGTATACATTCACAACGCAGTACCCGTCTACCATTCTGCAATCTGCTATCGAGCAGCATATTGCTTTGCCTTACAGTTGCAAAGGTGCCCGGTGTGCTGCCTGTATCGCCCGGCGTGTTAGTGGAGAGGTGGCGATGAGTAGGAACGACGTACTGACGGATAAAGAAACTGAACAGGGGTTGATACTCACTTGTGTGGGCTATGCGGTTACAGACGTGGAGATACGGTATGACTGAAAATCGGCTGGTTCTCAGAAACCGTATAAAACAAAAAAAGGTATGTAACCACGCCGGTTACATACCTTTTTCGCCCTGGTGTTGAAAGGTTAAAAATAAGGTGTCAGCAGCGCTTCATCTGCCGGCAATCCAAAGTATCTCTCCAGGTTGGTGAAAGCATCGCTGGGCGGTGCATATCCCTCCGGGAAATAGTAGCTTATAGGGCTGCTTTTGATTTTCTGCCCGTGCGGCACAATGATTTCATTGATGCGATTGGTACGGGCAATGTCATGCCATCTTTTATTTTCAAATGCCAGCTCCACTCTTCTTTCTTTAAAGATGGCTTCCCGGATATCCGCCTGCGAAGAAGCTGTGGTATTCGGTAAGCCAGCCCTGTTGCGGATACGGTTTAGTTGCGTAGCAGCCTCTCCTGGCTTGTTCCCTTCATTTAACGCTTCTGCGTACATGAGTATTACTTCTGCATATCGATATACCGGCCAGTTTACCCCCATGTTGTTGTGTAGTGCATGAGGTTTGGCGTATTTTTTTATGTAAGGATATGTTTTAGGCGCCCAAAGTGTGCCAGACAGTGTTACATAGCCGATAGAAGCATCTTTACGCGTATCATTCGCTTCATAAGCTGCGATCATATCGGGTGTTGGTATGTTTTTACCCTCCACGGATATGTCCTGCTGGTTTTGAGTAGGACCAAATACGGTAGCCACTTCTTCGGCCAGGATGGGTCTTGGCAGAAACGCGTACATGAAGTTTGACTGATATCCGCCTGCACCTTCCATAAACTGAATCTCGAACACGGATTCTGCGTTGTTTTTGTTACCGGTAGAGGTAGAGAACACGTTTTCATATTCGCTGATCAGCGAATATTCTCCGCCGTCGATGATCGATTTGGCCATTGTTTCGGCCTCGCCCCAGCGCTCCTGTAATATATACAGGTCTGTTAACAGCGTACGTGCAGCGCCGGAAGTTACCCGTCCTGGTTCCTGTTCTGTTTTTGATTTCAACAGATTAACCGCCTCTTTTGCATCGTTTTCAACCAGTGTGTAGAGCTGCTCTGTGGTTCCGAGCGGTTGTGCTGCCTCCTGCCGTACGGATACCGGTACAGTATGGATAGGAACGGTACCGAAAAAACGAGCCAGTTCAAAATAGGAGAACGCCCGGAGAAAATATGCCTGGCCTTTCAGGTTGTTTTTGACTTCTGCATCAAAATCAATATCATCGATGGTGGCCAGCACCTGGTTACTCCGCGCGATTACCTGATAGTACTGCCTGTACAGATCTCTGACCCTGGGGTTGGTGGTGATTTTTAAGCCTGCCACATCACTTGGATTGGTGGGTACGTTAAAATCTGCCAGGTTTTGTGTTTGCTCTTCGTTTCCAAAAGCTACATTACGTGCATAGTATACATTGTCTGAATGCATTTCGGTCAATACCCAGGCATGGTTATTGAAGATACCCCTTAAGGGTACATAAGCTGCATTGATGGCCTGTTCGAAATCTGCCTGTCTTTTGAAGAATGTTTCAGAAGCTAAACTCGTTTCCGGCTTCACATCCAGGTATTTATCGCAACCTGTCAGCAGCCCCATGAGCAGCAAGCCATATATTAATTTCCTATTCATGTTTTGCCTTTTTAATTGTTGAAATTTTGTTACATTAGAAGTTTACATTCAACCCTATGGTATAGGTACGCGGAACAGGATAGTTGGACAGATCCAGTCCCTGGCTAAGGTTGCCACCGTCTCCGGCTCCATCACCCTGCGCACTCGTTTCGGGATTGGGACCACCCCAGTATTTGGTAAAAGTGTACACTTGTTGTATGGAGGTGTACAGCCGGATGGATTTGATGGTACTGGTTTCACGGAAGTTGTGATTATATCCCAGTGTTATGTTCCGGATAGTAAAAAACGAAGCATCAGCAATGAAGTTGCTGTTCATCCAGTCTCTTTCCACCCCTGTGATCTGTCCGCCTCCGACAGTGGTGCCGAATCTGCCTTTACCGGGGTTTTCGGGTGAGCGGAACCGATATTTTACGTCCTTTACCAGGTTGAATACTCCATCCAGGTTAGCAGTGCTGTACAGGTGCCTTACCAATAGTTCGTTGCCCTGCGAGCCAGATCCAACAATGGAAAAGTCAAAGTTTTTGTACTGAAGATTGTTGGTGATGCCGTATATAAAGTCCGGAAAAGGGTTACCAATAATAGTTCTGTCATCGTTGTTTCCGCCATAGGTAATGATGCCGTCGCCGTTTACATCCCTGAGTTTGATGCTGCCGACGGTAGATCTGCCCGGCACCTGCGGATTCCTGTCAAGGTCTTCCTGGTTCATATATACCCCGTCCGCTATCAATCCGTAAAACTGCCCGAATGGTTTGCCTACCTGGGTGATGTGGAAGGTGCCATACACGCGATCCAGCCCGTCTGCCAGCGACAATACCTTGTTTCTGTTAAAGGAAAGATTGAAATCTGTCGTCCACCGCAGTTTTCCCGTAAGGTTTTTAGAGGAAATAGCAAACTCATGCCCCCAGAATTTAATTTCCCCGATATTGTCATTGAAAGCACTAAAGCCCGACTCCTGCGGTATCTGTACGCTGTACAAAAGGTTAGTTGTATTCTTCTGGTAATAATCGTAGGTAAACTGGAGCCGGTCGTTAAAGAAGCCGAGGTCCAGCCCTATATCGAATTGCGCAGTTGTTTCCCAGCCGAGATTGGGGTTACCCAGCGATGTAACGGCGGCTCCTGTATGAACAGTGCTGCCGAACACCGTGTTGATAACATTGTTAACCAACGGATACTGTGTATAATTTCCGATATTGTTGTTACCGATCACTCCGTAGCTGGCCCTGACCTTACCGAAGGCCAGCAGATTTTGCCCCTGCATAAAGTTTTCATCGCTGAACACCCACCCTGCAGACATGGAAGGAAAGGTACCCCAACGGTTATTTAAACCGAATCTGGAAGATCCGTCTGAGCGTATAGCTGCTGTTAACAGATATTTTCCTTTGTAGTTGTACGACAACCGTGACAGGAAAGAGGCGAGCGTCCATTCGTTCACAAAATTATTGGTGCTGGGGCGGTTAATATTGGTGGCAGCCTGTATCGTAGGTATTCTGTCGTCTACGTATGTGTCTGCCTGTATACGTTGGCCTGTTTCTCGGTACCGCTGATTGGTAAAACCGCCCAGTATTTCAAAAGAATGCTCTCCGATCGACTTATTGTATGTGATCAGGTTCTCATTCAGGAAATTCGTGTTTTCCCAGCTCTGTCGTGTGGAGACAGCGGTGGTGGGTACGGGCGTGTTGATAGCACTTGTAGCCGTTGAAGGGTTGAAAAAGAAGAAACGGTTGGCCCTGTATTCCAGGTTGAGCGTAGATTTGAACACCAGTCCCTTGATGGGCTGGTACTGGATATATGTGTTGCCCAGCATGTTAATCGTCTTCGTTTCGTTGGTTAACTCATCGGCGGCTCTTAACCAGTTGGGATAGTTAAAGATATTACCCGTGCTGGCAGGCATAGTGTTGTACAACGTCAGTTCCCCGTTTTCATCGTATATAGGCATGATGGGCCAGGTATGCAGTGCATTGAACAATACGCCCGTACCTCTGTCGCCATCTGTTCTCGGCGTATTGTCAAACACATATGAAGGTGCAATATTGAAACCCACTTTTACTTTATCTGAGATATTGTAATCTGTGTTCATCCGGAGGGAATAGCGTTTATAGGCATTGTTGCGCACCACACCCTGCTGGTCGAAAATTCCTGCTACCACAGAAGTGTATACCTTGTCTGTGCTGGAGGAGAGTGAAAGGTTGTAACTGGTCAGCGGCGCTTTGCGGAGCAGGGCATCGTACCAGTCATTTGTTTTTCCGTCATACTGCTGCGGGTTTTGAAACTCTGGCGGTACAGGTAAGCCTTCATCTTCGTAATATTCTTTTTTAAACTGGGCAAACTCTACCGCATCCATCATCTGGATTCTCCCGCGCATAGGCACCTCCTGTATACCGGCAAATGTGTTGAACGATATCGAAGTTTTTCCCGGTTTGCCTTTTTTGGTGGTTACCAATACAACACCATTGGCTGCTCTTGAACCATACAGCGAAGTGGAAGCTGCATCTTTCAGAACAGAAATAGTTTCAATTTCATCAGGATTCAAAGCTGCGATATTACCTGTCCAGGGAAAGCCGTCTACCACATAAAGGGGCTCACTGCCTGCGGAAACAGAAAGCTGCCCTCTTATTCTTACAGACATTCCCTGTCCGGGTTTTCCGGTGGTTTGATTGATCTGCACGCCGGCCATCCTGCCCTGCAGCTTTTGTGTCATTTGCGATACCGGAATGTCTTTAAATTCAGCGGCGCCGATGGTTTGTACAGCGCCCGTCACTTCTCTTCTAATCTGGCTGCCATATCCTATTATCACCACTTCGTCCATTCCCTTGGAATCTACATCTAGGCTTACGGTCATATTTTCTGCCGCCGGCAGTTCCTGTGTGCCGTATCCGACAAAACTGAAAACAAGAGTGGCGCCCGGAGTTGCACTGATACTGAACCTTCCTCCTTCATCCGTGAGAGTGGCTGTTGAGGCCCCTTTCAGAGATACAGAAACACCAGACAGGGGCGATCCCGTGGAGGCATCGATCACTAATCCCGAAATGCTGGATTGTGCGTAACCGTTAAAATACATCATACACGACACAAGCCAGATAAAAGCAGCCTGTGAAAAAAAAGCAGCTCGTTTTTTTTGCATAGCAAACAGTTTTTAAATGAATAAAAAGTAGTTCTTAGCTCGGGTTGGAACCGACGCTATTTAGTATACGCCTTCTTTTGCTGACGTAGTTAAGCGGTATAATCGTTTATTGGAAACCTATACCAGAAGTCCGTAGGTAGATAATAACTACAATGAGAGAATTGTGCAGTATTCATAACAATCGTTTTGGATGGGAAAAATATTACTACCATGAAAATAGTACATATTATGGTAATTACCATCCTGTACCTACTTGCTCTTGCAGGTGTTATCTGTATACATTCATTTGGTGGACTATCCAATCACTGTTATACGCTCCTTTACATCAATTCAGAAACATTTCATCGATCAGCAAGAGGTAACGATGTTTATCCAACTGATGGGGTTTGGCTACAATTTTCAGGCAGGAAACTGTTGCCGGTGAAAAATTGATTTCAGAGAGTGTAATGTGGTAGGTGTCTTTTTCAGGTGCCGGCAGTTTCATGGTGGCGATTAGCCGAAGCTTCTCAAGATTGTCACCACCCCATATTTCAACGGTTCCGGGAGGGTAAATCCCCGTTTTTTGTTCTACCATATAATGAATGCCATAAGACTGTATAGTCGCCGGTTCATTGAAAAAGCATACCAGTTGCATATCGTCTGCTCTCACACCTGCGAAATGGTTGGCCCAAGCGGGATTGTTGGCGCCCAGTGCGCCTAGCTTGGTATCGAAAAATGTATTGGCTCCTTCTGCCAGGTGCACATGGTTGAGTTTATTGAGCAATACAGAACTATCGGGCCGAATGGTATTTTTCAGGAAGTCGAAGCTGATGGCTTCACTGGCAATCCATCCTTCTTTGAATGCTTTAGCACGGATGGTAGTATTGGCGCGCAATACCATGCCTTCTTTAAATACGGGAGAATGGAGACTATCCGGATCGGTACCATCGGTAGTGTACCGTAGTTCTACTCCTTTTACGGGGTGGAACAGGGCGGGTACGATGGAGTCTGCAAATACCGGCGTACGGTTGGCTACCTGAGGCGGATTAAGTTTCAAAATGTCTGATCCGTCGTCTACAAACCCGGTGATAACCTGCAGTTGCCGGTGCTTCTGTTGTAATGTCTCCATTTCCTGCAGAGTCAGCGGTGTATTCCACAGCGCTATTGAACGAAGGGAGGGGAGTTGCGGCAGGATGGATTCGAGGTCCTGGTATTGTATGTTGGTGCCGGAAACCGAAAGTTGCCTCAGGTGGGGCAGTCCCGTCAGGGCTTTCAATCCGGCTGTGGTTATGTCGGTGAAGTTCAGGTAGAGCTCACGGAGGTTGCTGAACTGCTTTATTGATTGCAGATCTGCGTCTGTTACGGGCAGTCTGTTGAGGTTCAGCGATACAATATTGTTTTTTATTTTATCCAGTTCTTCAATTTGCTTTGTTGAATATACATCCCGGTTGTAAATGTTTACGGTTAGTGCGGGGGAGTTTTTTGCCAATGGCAGTATAGTACGGTAATCGTTGTTTAGTGCAGCTATATCTTTTTCACTGGCAGCAGGAAATGTAAATTGTTCTTCCGCGTTATCGGTTACAAGCATGGCGGTGGCCAGTTGCCGGAGGGTGTCGTTTTCCGGGAGGGCTGTTAGTTTTTCTGAAAACAGGGTTTCACCATTGGCAATCCAGGCAGTCAGCAATGTTATTTCGAAATCTGTGAGTTGAATTTTTCCTTTAGGCGGCATGTGTTTTTCGTCTTCCAGCGGCATATGAATCCGCTCCAGCAGCAGGCTGGTTTCTACATTGCCCGGTGTGAAAAGTGGTCCGGATTTACCGCCTTTCATAATGCCGGCTGAATCGTTGAGTAGTAGTTCGCCTTTTATTTTGCCAGGATTGTGGCAACTTACGCATTTCTTTTCCAGTATGGGTTGTATAAGGTCGTTGAATACCACTGCGTCTTCGAAAGCCACCTGCTGGTTTTCCTTATAGCCGTTGAGTGGTTGCCATACAAAATTATCACCGTGGGTAAGGGAGGCTCCGTAGTGACCGGTAGCCAGTAGGGTGACCAGAACAACCATTCCGGAAGATACTACGAAAGGGCGTTGGTACCAGCGCCGGTTACGGATGAAATACAGCAGCGCTGCCATAAAAAACAGGGCAGCCCCGGTCCATTTATGCCATTGCAGCGTGGCTCCCTCGTACCCCTCTTCTCTGGATAATACCAGTCCCATAATGACGGTAACGCCACAAAGCAATGCCGCCGATAAAAAAAGATAGTGCTGCAGTGCGAAATAAAAGCCATTATTTTCCATCGTTTTGGAAAAACGGAACCACTCCAGCAGCAGCGCCAGTATCAGCAATACGATCGGGAAATGGAGCAGCAGCGGATGCATTCTTCCGGCAGGCTGCAGCCATACCGGCACCACCAGCTTGTGTTCAAAAGCCAGCAAAAAGGCTACAAATACAACAAGGGCTGCCAGCAACTGGCCGGAAAACACGATTAATTTCCTGTTCATCAATGGTAGAGTAAAAACTGAATGAATGCGGGGCGGGCGTTCGCTAGGCAATAATATCTTTTACCACTGTACCCGAAACATCGGTTAGCCGGTACCGGCGCCCCAGATGTTTATAGATCAGTTTTTCGTGATCAAGCCCCAGTTGGTGCAGCACCGTTGCCTGGAAATCGTGCACGTGTACGGGATTGCTGGCGATATTATAGCCAAACTCATCCGTTTCGCCATAAACAACGCCGGGCTTAATGCCGCCGCCTGCCATCCATATGGTAAAGCAGCGGGGGTGGTGATCGCGTCCGTAATTGTCGGCGGTCAGCCTTCCCTGCGTATAGCTGGTGCGGCCAAACTCGCCGCCCCATATCACCAGTGTTTCATCCAGTAAACCTCGTTGCTTGAGATCGGTTACCAGGGCTGCTGAAGCCTGGTCGGTATCTTTAGCCTGCTGCTCGATTTCGTAGGGCAGGTTTCCATGCTGATCCCAGCCCTGGTGGTACAACTGCACAAACCGCACGCCATTTTCCGACAGCTTGCGGGCCAACAGACAATTGGCGGCATAAGTGCCGGGCACCAGGCAGTCGGGGCCGTATAGTTTTACGATATCATCCGGCTCTTTAGACAGGTCCATCACATCGGGTACGGCTGTCTGCATGCGATAGGCCATTTCGTATTGCTGTACTTTGGCGGCAATTTCCGGATCGCCCATTTCCTGGTAAGACAGATGGTTGAGCTCAGCGAGCTTGTCGAGCATTTCCCTTCTTTCCTTCCGAGACATACCTTCGGGATCGCGCAGGTAGAGTACAGGATCTTCTCCTTTGCTGAACTGCACACCCTGGTGTACAGAGTCGAGGAAACCGTTGGACCAAAGTTTGGAATACACGCCCTGCCCGTTTCCAACACCGCGCGACAGCAATACGGTAAAGTTGGGCAGGTTTTTGTTTTCATTCCCCAGGCCATAGCTCAGCCAGGCACCCATACTGGGGCGATTCCCTACCTGTGCACCTGTTTGTAAAAATGTAAGCGCCGGGTCGTGGTTGATGGCCTCGGTGTACATTGATTTTATAAAACACAGATCGTCTACAATCTTTGCGGTATAGGGCATCAGATCGCTTACCCATGCCCTCGATTGCCCGTATTGCTTGAAGTCTACAAAAGAGCCAACCAGCGGAAACGAGGCCTGGTGTGCTGTCATACCTGTCAATCGCTGATTGCCACGCACTGAATCCGGGATCTCTATACCCCTCATTTCACGCAGCTTGGGTTTATAGTCGAATAGCTCCTGTTGTGAAGGGGCGCCGTTTTGAAAAAGGTAAATTACCCGTTTGGCTTTAGGAGCAAAATGGGGAATGCCCGGTACTAAATCATCGTCTGCCATACTGCCGTTTTTGAACAGGTCGGGCATCAGCAGCGATCCCAGCGCCACGCTGCCTACGCCAAGGCTCAGGGCAGATAGAAAGCGTCGTCTGTTCCACGAAAAGCCATGTTCAAGCATATCTTTTTCCATCGCAAGTAATTTTATGTCAGGGTTAAGTTTTCGTAATGGTTTCTTCCATATTATATATGGTGGCAACAACGCGCATGAATGCCGCCAGCTTCTTTTTTTCAATCGATGAGTCGATCGGGTATTCACCCACCTCCAGCATTTTAGCGGCAGACTGCTCATCTATCGATAATAACTGACTGGTATAATAGTCTTTTAGTATTGTTACCTCTTTGGCGGTAGGCTTTCTGGCCACTATTCTCCGGAAAGCTTTTGCTATTTTTTCCTCCTGGTCCGAATCTTCTTTCAACAGGCTGGCTGCCAGTACCCGTGCTGCCTCCAGCACAGTAGGGTCGTTCATCATCACCAATGCCTGCAGAGGAGTATTGGTTTTCAGTCGTGTCACTTCGCATATATCGCGGTTGCTGGCGTCAAAAATCCCCATGGTGGGTGGTGGTACCGTACGTTTGATAAGTGTATACATACCGCGGCGGTAGAGCTTTTCGCCATGGTCCTGAACGTAAATAGACAGCAACCCGCGGCCGGAAGTGGCTCCTTCCCAAAGTCCCTCCGGCTGGTAAGGTTTAACGCTGGGGCCGCCAATAGAAGTGTTGAGCAGCCCGCTGCTTGCCAATACCACATCGCGGATAAATTCTGCGTGTATGCGGTACCGTGGCCCTCTTGCCAGGTATATATTTTCCGGATCGGTAGCCAGTTTTTCTTTGGTTACAATGGCCGATTGGCGGTAGGTGGCTGTCATCACCATTTGTTTTACAAACCGTTTGATGTCCCAATCGTGTTCCATGAAGTCGGCGGCCAGCCAGTCAAGCAGCGCAGGGTGCGATGGTAGTTCGCCCTGCATACCAAAATCGCCGGCTGTTTTTACTATTCCTCTCCCGAAAAATTCCTGCCATAAGATATTGGTGTACACGCGGGATGTGAGTGGGTTGCTTTTGTCGAACAGCCAACCGGCAAGCCCCAGCCTGTTGGGAGTGTATTTACTACTGTCAAATGGCAGTATGGAAGCAGGAGTGCCCGGTGCCACCTCTTCTCCGAAGGTTTCATAATTTCCCCGGATGAGTACATGCGTTTTTCGAACCGTATCCGGCTCGCCCATGATCGATACGATCAGGTTATTGGTATCTGGCTTGTTAATAAAACGCAGGATGGATTGCACGTCTTCGTTGCTGATCTCCATCAGCGGCTTTTTAGCATAGGTTTCCGGCCCACCGATTACGGATTCTATACCTACTTCTTTAATGTTATTGAAAAAGGCATACAGCTGGTAATATTCTTTCTGTGAAAAAGGATCGTATTTGTGATCGTGGCACTGTGCACATTCCATGGTGATGCCAAGCAGGCCTTTTCCAAGCAGGTCGGTCCGGTCGGCCACGTACATAAATCTGTATTCCTCCGGTATAACGCCTCCTTCTTCTGTTATTTTGTGGTTGCGGTTAAAGCCGGTAGCCAGCAGGTGTTCTTTGGTAGGCTCCGGCAGCAGATCGCCGGCTAACTGCCAGGTAACGAAAGTATCGTAGGGCATATTGGTATTAAAGGCATGGATCACCCAGTCTCTCCAGGGCCATTGGGTGCGGTAGCCATCGTCCTGGTAACCGTGCGAGTCTGCATACCGTGCCAGGTCGAGCCAGTGAAGGGCCATTTTCTCTCCGTAGGCAGGTAGTTGCAACAGCCTGTCTACCATTTTCTCATATGCGTCCGGACTGTCATCAGCCAGGAATTCATCCATCATTTCAATGGTAGGGGGCAGCCCCAGCAGGTCCAGCGAAAGGCGTTTCAACAGTCTTTCCTTATCGGCTTCTTTATTGGGAGAAAGATTGTTGTCCTCCATCTTCTGGAGAATGAAGTAATCGATCTCATTTTGGGGCCAGTCTTGATCTTTTACTTCGGGAACCTCAGTCTTTACCGGTGGAATAAAAGCCCAGTGCTTTTCATACCTGGCTCCCTGCCTGATCCATTTTTCGATCAGTTGAATCTCGTAAGGACTTAATTTAAGGTGAGAGGCCGGAGGCGGCATCAGCAGACTGGAGTCAGCCGTGGTGATCCTTAGGAAAACATGCGAAGCTTCCGGCTTACCGGGTACCACCGGAAAAGCGTTGGGGTTTTCCTTCAGTGCAGCGTAGGCTGCTTCTTCCGTATCGAGGCGAAGCCCGCCTTCTCTTTTATTTTCATCGGGACCGTGACAGGCAAAGCATTTGTCGGAAAGAATAGGACGGATGTCGAAATTGTAGCTGACGGTTTGCGGTAACTTGCCTCCCTGGTAAGTAGCGGCGGTATTATTACAGGCTTCTGTTACATACAGCATCAATCCTACGAAGGCTGTAACACCTATCAGCTTTATATATCGTTTCATATGCCAGACAATCTCTTTCGGTTGTAAAGTTAAACAATTTACCTGCTGTTTGGTACTATTCGGATTTGTTAACAGTTATCAAATAGCAATATAAGTGCATATAAATATAGTATTTTTACGATCTGGTACCATCCTGTGCTGTACTGGATACAATGCTGTCTTTTTGGTTTGGTCAATAAAATCTTAACCAGGATCATCGTTTAGTGCTTCCCGTATATTTAGTTTTGCTTTTCAATTGTACAAATATGCAAACTATACTTGGCGCCGGTGGCGATATTGGGGTATTCCTGGCAAAAGAATTACATGCTTATACCGATCGTATACGACTTGTGGCGCGTAACCCCCAACAAGTAAATGAGACAGACGAATTGTTCAAGGCCAACCTGCTGGATGCAGCAGCTGTTTCGGCGGCAGTGGCCGGTAGTGAGGTAGCCTACCTGGTGGTGGGGTTGCCCTATAATCACAAGGTATGGGAAAAGCAATGGCCCGTGATCATGCAGCATGTGATCGATGCCTGCTGCCGCCATAACTGTAAACTGGTTTTTTTCGACAACGTATATATGTATAACCCAACTGCCATACCGCATATGACAGAAAAAAGCTTTGTTGAACCCCTCTCCCGAAAAGGGAAACTAAGGGAGCGGTTGGTCAAGATGATCTTTGAAGCCATCGAAACAAGGGGGCTGAGGGCGCTGGTTGCCCGAAGTGCGGATTTTTATGGTCCCGGTTCAAAAAATGGCATACTGAATACCCTGGTACTGAACAACATGAAAAACGGAAAAAAAGCCAACTGGCTGGCAGATGTACACAAGATACACAGCTTCACCTATACGCCGGATGCTGCAAAGGCCACGGCTATGCTCGGTAACGAAGCATCGGCCTATCAGCAGGTATGGCATCTTCCTACTTCGTCCGAACGCCTGACCGGAACACAATACATAGCACTCACCGCGCAGATACTGAACACAAAACCCTCGTGCTTCGTACTGGGAAATTTTCTGATAGGCATTGGGGGCTTGTTTTCCCCCACGATAAAGGAACTGAAGGAGATGCAATACCAGTATGCACAGGATTATTTTTTCGACAGCAAAAAATTCAACGACTTTTTTGCATTCAGCCCCACTACATATGCAGATGGTATAAAAGAGACCCTGTTGCATTCGTGAAAATCTTCGGCCCGATATTCGGTTGTAGATATACGTTATGAATAACAAGGTCATTCCGGGTTGCTGTGTCGGTAAGGGGGCGCTCGTTCCGTACAACAACATAGAGTTGTTCTTTCAACGAAGCAGGAAAAGAATTCTTCTGAAATATTACCGAAAACAGGGCTTAAACGTTGGAATACGATCTGTTTCCCGGCTCACTTTGGGCGTGACCCAAACGGGTTGCTGGCTAAGTTTTGCTGTGTTGCTGGCCGGTATTCATCATCCGCTTGCGGATCCGGCTCAGACTTTCGGGTGCGAGCCCAAGGTACTGGGCTATATATCGCTGGGGAACCCGTTGCAGTATAGCAGGCTTTTCAGCGATTAATGCTTCTAACTGTCTTTCCGGCGAAAGCGAAAGTATGCTTTGCGTTCGACGGATATTTTCTGCCGCCACATTCTCCACCACAATGCGAAAAAGTTCCATCACGGCCGGTGACTGGTTCATGGCCGCGACCAGTTCCCTGCACCCGATAGACAGACATGTTGTAGGCTCCAGGGTTATCAACGCAGTGGAAGAACGTGCCTGCCGGGAAAAGCTCTCGAGGTCTGTGATAAATGATCCTTCCAAAGCAAAACTGCAGGTTTTTTCTGTTCCCCCTTCCGTATAAAAACACTGTCGTATAATACCCTTTGTAACAAAAAAAGCTTCGTGGGCTACAGCGCCTGGCTGCAACAGTATCGTATTCTTTTTGAAACTTTTTTCTGTAAAGTACGAGAGAAGGGTTGCCAGCTCTTCATCGCTGAAAGCCGTATACGACCTGATCGTTTGTTGAAATAGTGTGTGATTGTTCATGTTTTGAAATAGGAAGCTTCGGGTTCCAGAGCCCTCTGCATGTTTGTCTGTACTAAATTACTATAAACCGGGCTTTAATCGCTTAAGCATATTAAGTTGGGAGAAAGTTCGCATCAGAAGGTCGGCCGTTGTTTTTCAGCAGGCTGGTAAAGCTTACACAAAAAATATTTATCATGATGCAATGGTTTTAACAAATCCGTTGTCAGGTATAAAAAAGCTGCATATGATACGTTTCATTGGTTTATTGCTGGCAGTTCCGTTTTTGTTTGGCGGCTGCGTAAAAGATTCTGTAAAACGCACTTATACCCTGCTGAAGCCGGTATACAAGTCAAAACAGGCTGTTCTGTCGGATGTAGGCAGCAAACCTGCACAATCTCTGAAAAATCCGGGAAAAATATATGTGTACGGCAACTATCTGTTTGTGAATGAAGTAAATAAGGGTGTTCACATTATAGACAATTCCGACCCTGCCAGGCCGGTCAACAGGCGATTTATAGAAATACCCGGCAATGTAGATATTGCAGTAAAAGGAAATACACTCTATGCAGATGTTTTTACAGATATGCTTACCATCGATATTTCAGATCCTCTGGAAGTAAGGGTAGCTGCGGTTACCCCGGATGTATTTCCGGAAAGAGTGTATGTAAACGGGTTCACGCCTGATACATCAGGGTATATTGTCGACTGGATTCAGCAGGATACCACGGTGAATATGGAAGATGAACGATGTTTTACCTGTGGCATCTGGTTGTCAGACGCTACATTTGCTAGCATGGCTTCGTCTTCGGAGTCGTTTAGTAAAGTGGTCAGCGGTATTTCAGGTTCCATGGCACGCTTTACCATCGTTGGCAGCTACCTGTACACTGTAAATATTTCTGCGCTGACGGTATTTGATATCAGTACGCAATTGCGCCCTGAAAAAGTAAATAATGTGGGTATTGGATGGAATATTGAAACCATTTACCCTTTTCAGGACAACCTGTTCATTGGTTCGGCCACGGGCATGTTTATATTCAACATTTCCGACCCCACACGCCCCTCGTATGTAAGTGCGGTTAGCCATATCCGTATGTGTGATCCTGTGATTTCCGATGGTAAATATGCTTACGTAACGCTGCGTGCCGGCGCGCAGTGCGGCAGTGTTACGGGAAGTCAGTTGCAGGTGTTGGATATCAGTAACCTGTCTGCCCCTGTGTTAATCAGCACCTATTCCCTTGAAAACCCGTTTGGATTGGGCAAAACAGGCGATCTGCTTTGGATCTGCGACGGTACAGACGGATTGAAGGTATTTGATGCTACAGACCCCACAAAACTGTTGTTCAAATACCATATCAAAAACCTCGAGCCTTATGATGTGATACCCGTACACCAGCGGCTGATCGTAAGTGCCAAAGAAGGTATTGTACAATACGATGCATCTGACCCGGAAAAATTAACTGAGCTTAGCCGTATCAATAAACAATAAGCATGAAAAAAACGGTACTGCTACTACTGTTCACTGTCGCGGGCTGCGTACTATATGCCCAGGTAAGCTATCGCTCTTACAATACGGCTGGGGTAGTAATGGGAGAAAGTAAATCGGCCTTTCAGGTACTTACTACGCACGGCGTACAACATAAAACCTGGTATGTGGGCATAGGAGCTGGTGTAGATAACTACCGAAGCAGAACGGTACCGGTGATACTGTCTGTATTAAAAGATATATTACCGCAGAACAATATGTTTGTAAACGTCAGCGGAGGCCCTCAGTTTCTTTGGGGAAAAGCACAGATGAACCATCGCTGGAATGCCATTGAGAGCCGGGCTGTTCCGGGATTTTTCGGTGAAGCCGGGCTGGGATACCGTATAGCAGTGGGCAATGAAGGACAAAGCATCATGTTCGGCACTTATTACTCTTATAAAACGCACAAGGAAAAATATATTGTACCCGGAGTCTGCAACAACCCGCCCTGCCAGAATGGAACAGAATATATAACTTCTCAATTCAGTCGCTGGGCGTTCAAGCTGGGACTTGTGTTTTAGTAATGCAGGTCCCGCCTTTGGTTGTTATGTAGCATGTTTCTGTGCGGTTACTGCCTCTCCGGTATACGTAGCATATCTTGCGTGAAAAATTCCGGCGTTAATAACGTTAATCTTTTCTATTCTGCGGCGGAATCAGGATGGCGTTGTTATGATCGTTTACCTCGTCGTTTAGCATAACGTTGTTCTGAGCAACGAACCGGCAATCTATATCTTACATAGCCTTTCCGCTGCCCTTGCGAGGGTGTCGTTTTTTTTGCAAAAGCAAAACCGCAGCACTTTGTTGTCTGTGCCGTCAGTGTAGAAAGCTGACACGGGTATGGTGGCAACGCCGAATTCGCGGGTAATCCTGATTGCGATGTCTTTCTCCGCTTCGCTGCTGAAATGGCCATAGCTGCCGAGTACAAAATAGCTGCCATAAGAAGGATGCATCTTGAAACGCGACCTTTCCATTGCTTTCAGGAAAAAGTCTCTTTTTTGCTGCATGGCTGCCCCCAACAACAGGTAATGTTCTTTTTCATGCATAAACGCAGCCAGGGCTACCTGCTTCGGGGTATCGGTAGAAAAGCAATTGAACTGGTGCACTTTTCGAAATTCGGCGCTGGCAGCAGGCGGGGCTACGCAATAACCGATCTTCCAGCCGGTGCAATCATAGGTCTTCCCAAAAGAGAAACACACAAAGCTACGTTCATATAGGTCAGGATACCGGAGCATGCTCAGGTGCGGTGCGTTGTCGAACATCAGGTGCTCGTACACTTCGTCGCTGAGAATGAAGATATTGGTATCCCTCACCAGGTTGCGTAGTTCAGCGATATCCGTTTCAGTGAGTACAGAGCCTGTGGGATTATTGGGCGAATTCAACATGATCATCCGCGTGCGCGGTGTGATAGCCTGATGTACGGTGTTCCAGTTGATCGTATAGTCGGGGTATTGTAAAGGAACCTGTACGGGAACAGCGCCGTTTACAGTGATATTGGGAATATAGCTGTCATAGCAGGGCTGAAACACAATCACCTCATCCCCCGGCTTCAATACGGTGGTAAGTGATGTATAAATAGCATAGGTGCCGCCCGGCGTCACTGTGATCTCCGCTTCTGGATGTATTGTAGCACCGTACAGGGTGGCTATTTTTTCGGCAATAGCTTCGCGAAGCGGAAGGTACCCGTTCATATGTGTATACTGGTTATACCCATTTTTCATAGCTTCATTTACCAGCGCAGTCAGCCCTTCCGGCATGGGATAATCTGGAAAGCCCTGCCCCAGATTAACGGCATTGTACTCGCCGGCCAGCGCACTCATGGTGGTAAAAATAGTGGTACCTACATCGGGCAACTTTGAAAGAATGGTGGGCACTTGTAAACTTCGTTGATGGTGAATAGGAGAGAGTGGGGCATTGCTGCAGCTTCGTCGGCCGGATGCAAGGGAAACCCGGATGGTTTACATTCTGTTTTGTATATGCTTCCTTTCTGAATCGTATCTTTTTTTAAAATCGGATATAGTCCAGAATATTCCTATGAATAGAAATGTAAAAGCAATTGCCGACAGAGTATATAGCAAAGTTATCATGGCCTGTATCTTTTTTCCTCGTCAAAAAACATAAATGTTTTGATGCATAGCGCATATATCGATGTATAAGTTATGACAATTGTTTGGAAATACCAAATAGACGGCAACTTGTGTGGAGTGGTATTATTGTTAAAAATAGCATGTGGTTCACGAAAGAAAAAAATAACATATAAAAGACACACTATTCCAATTACTATAAAGGCTGATAACCCAAAAAACAGGTATGAAAACCTTGAAAATTTTATTTTACATAAAAAGGCCTCAAAGCTGATTTCACCGATAATCGCACAACATAAAAACGGCAGAAACAACTCATATCGAAATGCATCCAGTTTTTTATCGGCTTCACCAATCCCAAGATAATCCAGCAGCCACACCAAAAGCATAGGTAAACTTCCACATGAAAAAACACATACAAGCCAGATAAGCGACTTAACCAATGCCCGCAAAGGATTGCTGACATCGAAGGTAAATGCCTTAAATTTCATCAGTTCCATTGGCGATAAGGTTGGAGTTAAGATAACAATTTTATCTTAAACAGCCAGCGGCCAAGCCCCCGGTATGCAGAAATGTTGATGGCTCCTGTTTAACGCGGTAGATTTCAGCTACCCCGTTCGTTCCTTTACCCATCTTAAAGCCCGGTCAAATTGTTCCTCCGGGGTAAGGTGGGTATTGTCGAGTACAATGGCGTCGGCAGCCTGCCGCAAAGGGCTCACTTCGCGGTGAGAGTCTATGTAATCCCGCATTTCCAGGTTGTTTTTAACCTCTTCAATGGTAATGTTGGGATTTTTGGCAAACAATTCCTTGAATCGTCTTTCCACACGTACGGCATTGTCTGCCGTCATAAAGATTTTCAGTTCGGCATCAGGAAAAACCACGGTGCCAATATCGCGGCCGTCCATTACAATGCCTTTGTGCCGGCCCATTTGTTGCTGCTGCGCTACGGCAAACTCCCTCACTTCTTTTACAGCAGCCACCTCGCTCACCTTTTCGGCCACTACCAGCTCGCGGATCAGATACTCCACGTTGTCACCATTCAGGAATATTTCATCCTGTCCGGTCGCGGAATTATTGCGAAATTCCAGGTTAATATCCTCAAGGGCAGCCGTTACGGCAGCGGGGCGGTTCCAGTCTGTGTTGTTCCGCAAAAAATACAAAGTAATGGCACGGTACATGGCGCCCGAATCTATATAAGTATAGTGTAGTTGCCTGGCCAGTTGCCTGGCCAGTGTGCTCTTGCCGCAGGAAGACCAGCCGTCTACCGTTATGATGATCTTTTTGTCTGCCATCGGGTGCAAGTTATATAATAAATGATATGCGATCGGGAAAATACATACTCCTGACAGGCCGGATATCGGTTTTGGCAGCTTGCCCCGAATCTATGTATTTTTGCAGTTTTCATGTACAAGAATATGAATCATAAAGTAGCTGTGTATAGACGGGAGCGGTTCAATGCTGCCCACCGCCTGTTCAATCCTGCGTGGACCGAGGAGGAAAACTTCAGGGTGTTTGGGAAGTGCAGTAATCCACACTACCACGGACACAATTATGAGTTGGAACTAAAGGTGACCGGCATACCTGATGCCACTACCGGATTTGTGGTGGATATGAAAGTGCTCTCCGATCTGATCAAAAGAGAGATTACCGAGCGATTCGACCATCGTAACCTGAACCTCGATACGGAAGAATTCCATAACCTGAATCCAACAGCCGAAAATATAGCCATCGTGATTTACAACCTGCTGCGCCCGCATATTGATGCAGATAAAGACGTGCAGGTAAGATTGTTTGAAACGCCGCGCAATTTTGTAGATTACCCGGCCTGATCATTGTTTACCCTTCAACAAAAAATATGGCTTATACAAAAACGGAGCATTACGACGAACATACCACTGCTTCTCTGATAGATACCTATACCAAAGCCCTGGAACTGCTGGGCGAAGATCCGCACCGTGAAGGGCTGATCAAAACACCCGAACGCATGGCCAAAGCCATGCAGGTAATGACCCAGGGGTACGGTCAAAACGCACAGGACATACTGAATTCTGCCAAGTTTCATGAGCCCGTAAGCGAAATGATTATTGTAAAAGACATTGAACTGTACAGCATGTGCGAGCACCATATGTTACCGTTTTTCGGAAAAGCCCATGTTGCGTACATCCCCAACGGTTGGATTACAGGACTGAGCAAAATAGCACGGGTGGTGGATGTTTATGCCCGGCGGTTACAGGTGCAGGAACGACTGACTTCGCAAATACTCGACGCCATTAAAGATGCGTTGCAGCCTCTTGGCGTGGCGGTAGTGATTGAAGCCAAACACCTGTGCATGATGATGCGCGGCGTACAAAAGCAAAACTCGGTAACCACCACTTCGGCTTTTTTCGGACAGTTTGAAAAAAACGAAACGCGCAGCGAGTTCATCCGCCTGATAGGATCAGATCTGCATTAAGAGAAGGCTTAGGGGCATCCTGGTAGGTTTTGACTGAAAGAGCAACATATCATCGCTTCTGCAGGTAACAGGTGCCGTACCGGCTGGTTCATACAGCAAAAACCCTTCATCGTTAAAACGCTTCTTATGGCTGCTTCTGCGTATGTAATCTCCTACCACGCCATCCGAAAACTCATTGGCATACTTGGGCTTGCCCTGCCGTTTTTGTGCCTGGGTGCGAATACGCTGGTAAACGGACTGGATCTGCTGAACGATCCACGGTTTGTTGATGATAGCAAAAGCCTTCCATATCTGGCCGGCAACAACCTGAAGTCGTCTATCAGCCATTATTACTACACGGCCGCCGGCCCTGTATTTGTGGGTATACTGGTAACAGTGTCAATATTTTTGTTTTGCTATAAGGGGTATCCCCTGCAAAAACACAAAGACTATTGGTACTGGCTGACAGATAACAGGCTGGCTGCTTTCGCTGCTGTATGCGCTTTGGGGATAGTGGCGTTTCCTACTGGTTCTGAAGAGCCGATTAGCGATAATATTCATATTTATGTGGCTTCCAACGCGGCGGGGACCATACACCTGACGATGGCTGCGCTTTTTTTTCTTGCAATGGCTGCTTTCTGTATTGTGAATTTCAGAAGGCATCCGGAGCAGCCTAAGAAACTGAAAACAGACCGGGAGGGCAGGCTGTATTGGATATGCGGCTGGGGGATATTGCTCTGCCTTTTACTGCTGGCGCTCCATGCGTTTTTGTTGCAGGAAGTCGCGTGGTGGCCTTACTATTTTGTGTACCTGATGGAGACCGTGATGCTGTTGTTTTTTGGGATAGCCTGGCTGGTGAAAGGCAGAACCATACCGGCTTTAAACAAAGAGGGATAAGATGCCACCCCGTAAATAAAAGCTCCTGATCTGCAGGAAGCAGATTACTTTTTCCATTTCAGCCGGAGGCTGTTGCCCACCACACTTACACTGCTTAAAGCCATGGCAGCGCCCGCGATCATCGGGTTCAGCAAAAAACCATTCACCGGGTACAAAATACCCGCAGCGAGGGGAATGCCGATCAGGTTATAGATGAATGCCCAGAAAAGGTTTTGACGGATGGTCGCCACCGTTTGCTTGGATAGTTGTATGGCCTGTGGTATTCTTGTAAGTTCAGAAGAAATGATGGTCATTTTGGCTACATCCATGGCAATGTCTGCCCCCTTTCCCATAGCAATACTTACATCGGCTGTAGCAAGTGCGGTGCTGTCGTTGATGCCATCGCCCACCATCGCTACTACCTTACCCTGTTGCTGTAATTTTTGTACAAAATCAGCTTTCTGCTGAGGCAATACCTCAGCCTGGTAGTATTGTATGCCCGTTTGGGCTGCCACTGCTTTGGCCGTGGCTTCGTTATCGCCGGTGAGCATATATACGGCTATCTCCATCTCCTGCATTGCCCGGATAGCTTCCTCCGATGTAGGTTTAATGGTATCGGCAATGGACAATACAGCGAGCGCCTGCCGGCTGTTGGCAAACCATATAATGGTATGCGCCTGTTGTTCCCACTCCTCTGCCCGTGTTTGCAATAGGGTTGACAGATGAATATTGTTTTCTGTCAGCAGTTTTTTGTTGCCGGCGAAATAGGTTTCGTTGTCATACATTGCTTTCACTCCCTTGCCCGTGATACTGCTGAACATGGAGAGTGGCAGGAGGCCGGATGTGGCGAGGTGTTTTACCACCGCTTCTGCCAGCGGATGTTCCGACTGCTTTTCCATGCTCAGGAGTATATCTTTCAAAGGGCCATCGTCATTCAGCCAGTGCACATTGGTTACCCTGGGGTGTCCTTCTGTGATGGTGCCCGTTTTGTCTAATATCACCGCATTGATTTTTTTAGCCATTTCAAGGCTCTCTGCATCCCTGATCAAAATGCCCTGTTCTGCCCCCTTTCCCATGCCTACCATAATGGCGGTGGGCGTGGCCAGCCCCAACGCACAGGGGCAGGCTATTACTAACACGGTAATGGCTGCCAGCAGGCCCTGTACCAGGCCATTGTCGCCACCCAATATCCACCATAGGATGAATGTTAGTGCGGCTATACCCATTACTGCCGGTACAAAAACCCCGGCAATTTTATCAACCAGCTTTTGTACAGGGGCTTTGCTGCCCTGCGCCTCCTGTACGGTTTGAATGATGTGCGACAGCATGGTGTCTTTGCCAACTTTCACCGCTTTGAACCGGAAGCTGCCTTTTTGGTTGAGGGTGCCTGCAAACACATTTTCGTGTTCGTTTTTCAATACCGGAACAGGCTCCCCGCTCAACATGCTTTCGTCTACATACGAACTGCCGGTGGTTACAATACCATCTACAGCAATTTTTTCACCTGGCTTTACCAGTAAGATATCGCCTGCGCTGATGTCTTCTACAGGTATTTGTTTTTCCGTGCCGTCTTCTTGTATTATATGCACTGTAGCGGCTTGTAAGCCCATCAGTTTTTTAATTGCAGAGGAAGTGTTGCCTTTGGCTTTTTCCTCTAATAATTTTCCCAGCAATATAAAAGTGATGATAACTGCCGCCGCTTCAAAGTATACGTGTGCATGTAATCCCCGCTGGTGCCAGAAATCAGGAAACAGCATGTTGAAAACACTGAACAGGTAGGCGATGCCGGTGCTGAGTGCTACCAGCGTATCCATATTGGCCGAGCGGTGTTTTGCCTGTTTCAAGGCGTTGATGAAAAAGCTGCTGCCCAGCCACCATACTACTGGTGTGGAGAAGGCCCACATAATGGGGTTGGCATAAGGCATATCCATAAAGAACATGCCAATCACTACTACCGGAAGCGACAGAATGATCGCCCAGATGGTTTTTGTGCGTAACCGCCGGAACTGTTTCTCGTGAATAGCCTCTAGTGTTTCCTGCTGCGTGTTTTCTTCCAACAGCAGGTCGTAGCCTGTATCCTGCACTGACTTTTGAATCGCAGCGCTGTGGATCATGTTGGGAAGATATGTTACAGTGAGCTTGCCGGTAGCATAGTTTACCGAGGCTTCTATTACCCCGGGCAGATGCTGCACAGCGCCTTCAACGCTGCCGGCGCAGGCCGCGCAACTCATGCCCAATACGGGAAAACTGCTTTTTATCGTAGTAACGCCATAGCCCAGCCCTTGTATAGCTTTAATAGCATTGGATACCGCATCGCTGTTGCTAACGGTAATGGCTGCACGCCGGTTATTTAGTTCTACCCTGTGGGTATTGATGCCGCTTACCTGCGCGAGACCTTTCTCCACGATGCTTGCACAGTGTTCGCTGTCAACTCCTTCCAGGGGGAGATACATGAACTGGTCTGGCTGATGGACTGTCATAATGTGGTATTTAACGTTACCTGGCAAAATTCATCAAAAGACAGGATTGTATTGTTACAGATTTGGGTGTTTGATTTATAACATTTACAGCTTTATCGGGATGCGCAGACCACGCGCCATCAGGAATGGTTAAAACAGGCGAACACAAGGGTGCTATTTTCTTTTTCAGTGAACAGGTTATATCCAATCCGGTATCATAGATACACGTTATGATGATAACGGTTTACTTCATATACTCGCCCGTCCACTCCCCGGTATTGTCGAAGAAGTTGAAGCCGCTGTCGGAGTCGGAGCAGGCAAAACTGCCGGTCCAGTTGTTTTCGAGGTTATAGTAGAGAAAGTTCTTGTTGTCGATAGATACCATGTAGCCCAGCCATTTGCCTTTCAGGTCTATGTTTACAAGTACCATCTGGTCTGCCCATATGAAATAGCTGATATGGTTTCCTTCTTTATCGAATTTATAGTAGCCGGTCCAGGCGCCACCCATCAGGGGGTTCAGTGCCGGGGTACGCATGGGGTTGATAATATCGTTGATGCCGGGATTGACTTTGGCATTTATTTTAGGGTTGATCATGGCGTTGGTTTCCGGATTCAAAGCTTTGTTGAAATACGGATTGATGTTCCAGTTGAAAGTGGGGTTGATTTTCAGGTTGGTGACGGGGCTGATCCGTTCGTTGAGCTGGGGCGATAACACCACGTTGATCAGTGGGTTTCGTTGTTGTGGCACCTGTGCGTAGGCGGAGATGGTCATAAAAGCGGATACAAGTGTGGGTATAAGTAGCTTCATAGCTGTCAGGCTCTCTCGTTTAAGGATGAATAATCATATTGAGCCAATAAAAATACGAAGAAGCCCGTAATTACCAAAAGATAGAAAAGCCCTGCGGTATATCAGAATGTTCATTTTTCTAATATACTGCAAGGCTTTCCGGTTGTTGTTATCAAAAAAGTAACTACAGGGTTTTCAACACATTGTTCATATTGCGAACCGCATCAGCGGATTTGGCAAACAGCGCTTTTTCTTCATCGTTCAGGTTATAGTCTACTATTTTTTCCCATCCGTTTTTTCCTACGATCACGGGTACACCCATGCATATATCTTTTTGCCCGTATTCGCCATCCAGGTATACACAGCAGGGCAACAGTCTTTTTTCGTCCCGTACGATTGCTTTTACGAGGTCGGTTCCGGAGGCGCCGGGTGCATACCAGGCAGAAGTGCCCAGGAGTCCGGTCAGCGTTGCACCACCTACCATTGTGTCGGCTGCTACTTTTTTCAGTACATCTGCGTCAACATAGTTGCTTACAGGGGTGCCCTGGTAGGTTGCCAGCCGGGTCAGGGGTATCATGGTGGTATCGCCGTGGCCTCCGACAACAACAGCCTGCAATTCATTGGGCGAGGCGGGTATGGCCTGGCTCAGGTAATACCGGAAGCGGGAACTGTCGAGTATACCTCCCATACCAATAACCCGGTGCTTTGGAAGTCCGCTCGCGGTGAGCGCCAGGTAGGTCATGGTATCCATGGGGTTACTGATGATGATGATGATGGCATCTGGCGAATGCTGCAGCACGTTTTCTGTTACACCCTTAACAATCCCGGCGTTGATACCGATCAGTTCTTCCCGCGTCATGCCGGGTTTGCGGGGAATGCCGGAGGTGATCAGTACCACGCTGCTGTTGGCAGTTTTGCTATAGTCGCCGGTGGTGCCTGTTATCTTGGTTTCAAAGCCCAGCAAAGCAGCCGTTTGCATCATATCGATCGCTTTTCCTTCTGCCAGTCCCTCCTTGATATCCAGCAAAACCAGTTCTTCGCAAAGGGAAGCCCTTGCAATGTTGTCTGCACAGGTGGCGCCTACGGCCCCGGCGCCGATTACAGTTACTTTCATCAGTGTATTCTTTTTATGTTTAAATATTGTCTTTCACACACTATTCAATCAGCTCACGGTATCGGTATAGGATTCCGCTGCACAATAGTGGAAAAATAATGGTAATTGTTCGAACGGCAAACTTTAATAACAGGTAGAACGTTCGTAACTACAGCAGTGCTTTCATGTCGTTCCATTGAACAGATCCTTCGAAATGCTTTCGGTACCGGTCTTTTTTATCGTAGAATACCAGGAAAGGGAAAAAGCGGATCTTGTAATAATTAGGAAAGAAAAAGCGGCTATCCTGCCCTACGGTGATGCCTTTATATTCCGATAATCCGAACTCGTCGCAGAAGGCGCGCATTTTATGGATGGGTTGCGAGGTCACCATGAGCACATGCGTGTTCCTGAAATCCTTTATATTGGCTTTAATGGTTGCCGTTTCTTTTTTACAATGATCACAGTCCGGGCTAAACAACATCACCAATACCTGTTTTCCTTTTGGCAGGTGCGCTTTGGTATAGGCAGTGGCACTATCGGCAAGCAGCAGCGAAAACTGTGGAAGCGGATACGTGGTGAATAATGGCGGCTGGTCAGCTTGTGTCCAACCAACAATGCTTGTAACCAGCAGGGTAGCAGTAAAAAACAAATTTGACAAACATTTCATCCGAAGCATTTTCTGTTAAAAATAGCAAACCTGCTCTTAACAGCCCATGAAGTTGTTAAAAATAGTTGGTTTTCAAAAGGTATTTTAACTTTTACTCCAACAATATGTAGATTTGTACATACGTTACCAACGGTATAAGAAAGAAATGAGAAAATACTTTTGTACAGTTTTATTTGTGATGGCGGCCACTGTTTCGTTTGCACAGCAAAACGCGGGCGTTAAGAACGATGTACTGTTGCTAAGGGAAGCGTCTTATGATTTCGGGAAAATTCCCCAGGGAAAGCCGGTGTCGCATTCTTTCGAAATGGTGAATACCGGTAAAGAAGCGTTGCATATAGAAAACATCCATGCAGCTTGTGGATGCACCACCCCGGAGTGGTCTAAAGCGCCCATTCCGGCGGGAGGGTCGACAATCGTTAAAGTTGGCTATAACGCGGCTGCATTCGGTAAATTTGAGAAGCCGGTTACCATTGTATATGCGGGCGGCAGAACGAAGCAGTTCTACGTTAAAGGAGAAGTGTGGCAGGCGCCGGCTGATATAGCACCGGCCAATGCAAGTATTCAGCTATTGAAAAGTACAAACCGTTAAATTAAATATGAAAAGCCCCTCAGGCATTTCATGTAGCATTAAATATTAAATATCGAAACATGAAAAAGTTGTTCTTTACACTGGCAGCTATCGCGGTTACTTCCTGGGCAGTTGCTCAGAACAAAGGAGAAGACCTGATCGCTTTCAAAGCGAAAACGCATAATTTTGGTAAGATAAAACAGGGCGTACCTGTAACGTATGATTTTATTTTTGAGAATATCAGCGATAAGCCGGTGGTAGTTGAGAATGCCAATGCTACCTGTGGTTGTACCACGCCCGAATGGCCCAAGCAGCCTATTGGGAAGGGGAAATCCGGCACCATCAAGGCCGGGTTCAATGCTGCTGCGCTCGGAACATTCGACAGATCAATATACGTGAAACTGGTAGGGGCTGAAATACCGGTAGAGATTAAAATAACCGGCGAAGTGTTGAATGCAGAAGCTTTCACACAGTATGAAGCTTCCAAAAAAGCCGGAAAGGGTAAATAGCTTTATTATTTTTTTGTCTGATTTAATACATATTCACACAGAATCCCGCTGTATTCCTGCAGCGGGATTTTTTTGGGTGGTAAGTAGGAAGGTGCAGGCTGTAAAATGAAGTATTATCAGGATCCGGCTGTCAAATTATGTTGTAATACAGTAATACAAGCGGCTGTTAGCATCGGCCACCCTTACGCCGGAGCGGATAGATGACTATAAAAAAAGATCGGTATATAATTGGGCGCCGGGTACCACACTATATCTACTGAGGTCGGTGATGCCTTCTTCGGCCAGTACCTGTTCATCAATAAAAAAATTACCGGTGCAACTGGCAGCGGGCCGTTGCAGAATATAGTAGGCTGCATCTGCCACTATTTGCGGAGTTCGGCTCATTTGCATCAACTGCTCCCCGCCCAGCAGGTTTTGCACGGCGGCAGTGGCAATAGTGGTTTGGGGCCACAGGGCGTTGGCGGCTATGCCTTGGTTTTTGAGTTCTTCGGCCAGGCCCAGGGCAATCAGGCTCATATTGTATTTGCTGAGGGTATAGGCGGTATGGGCGCCAAACCATTTCCGGTCTAAATTCACCGGGGGAGAAAGATGAAGGATATGCGGATTGTTTCCTTTTCTGAGATGAGGAATGCAGGCCCTGCTTACAAAGAAGCTGCCCCGTACGTTGATGTCGAACATCAGGTCGAAACGCTTTGGCTCGGTGCTTTCAATATTGGTGAGGGAAATAGCCGATGCATTGTTCACCAGTATATCTATGCCACCGAACATCTCAATGGTTTTAGCCACTGCCTGTGCAATCTGGTCTTCAAAGCGAATATCGCAGGCTACGGGCAATGCCTTCCCGCCTGCTTCTGCTACTTCTTTTGCTACTGAAAAGATGGTGCCGCCCAGCCTGGGATTTTCCTCTACCGATTTGGCCGCAATGACGATCTGTGCTCCTTCCTCCGCCAGCTTCAGCGCAATGGCCCGCCCGATGCCCCGGCTGGCACCGGTAATGAATACTGTTTTTCCTTTGAATGACATACAGCTCAATTTTAGTGTAAGCTAGAAAGAAATCCGGGGATTTTTGCCTGCTGTTTGCTAAAATCTGCGATAGCATATCTGTAATCCAGGGTCTGCAGTCAACAATCCCTTATTTTTGCCCCTTATGAGCAGGCGAAAACAACACCCACTGTTGCGGGAGATGCTGGTGCAGGACTATGCAGCCGAAGGACGTTCCCTGAGCAGGGTAGACGGAAAGGTGATTTTTGTTGAGGGAGCGGTACCCGGTGATATGGTGGATGTACAGCTCACAAAGAGTAAAAAAGACTGGGGAGAGGGGTTCGTGACCAGGTTTCACAAACTGTCTGAAGATCGAACCGATCCGTTTTGCCGTCATTTTGGTACCTGCGGCGGCTGCAAATGGCAGATGCTGCCGTATGAAAAGCAGTTGCAATACAAGCAAAATGAGGTAACGCAAAACCTGCGGCGGCTGGGGAGGATTTCTCTGCCTGATATTGAAGCTATTGCCGGCTGTGACAGCAATATCCGGTATCGCAACAAGCTGGAGTTTACCTTCAGCAACAAACGCTACAAAACACGTGAAGAGCTGAGCGAAGGTGCTCTGCTGAGTGAGCAGGAAAACGCACTGGGCTTTCATGTACCCAGGTTGTTCGATAAGGTGATCGACATCCACACTTGTCATCTGATGGAAGAACCCACAAATCTCATCAAAAACACCATTCGGAAATTTGCACAGGAAAACGGCTATGCCTTTTACGATATAAAAAACCATACCGGCTGGTTGCGCACGCTCATCATAAGGGTATGCACCACCGGTGAAGTGATGGTAAACATCTGCTTTGGTTACGACGATCCCGAAGAAAGAAAACGGTTGCTGGATCATTTGCTGCAGGTGGCTCCTTCCATTACCACGCTGCTGTACACCATCAATCCGAAAAAAAACGATACCATATACGATCTGGAGCCGGTGGTTTACCATGGTAAGGGATATATTATAGAAAACCTGGAAGATTTTACTTTTAAGATCGGTCCCAAATCATTTTTCCAGACCAACAGCCGCCAGGGGGAAAAGCTATACCGTTTTGCCAGGGATTTTGCTGAACTGAACGGTACGCAAACCGTGTACGATCTGTACTGTGGTACGGGCAGTATCGGCATATTTGTAAGCAGGCTGGCCAAAAAGATCATTGGCGTGGAAGTGGTGCCCGAAGCCATCGCAGACGCGAAAGAAAACGCTTCACTAAATCATATAGACCATGCGGCATTTTTTGCCGGTGATGTGATTGATATATGCGATGATGCTTTTTTCCGGCAGCATGGTACGCCCGATGTAATTATTACCGACCCACCGCGCGCAGGCATGCATGAAAAGCTGGTGCGGAAAATACTGGATATGGAGGCGCCGCTGGTGGTATACGTGAGCTGCAACAGCGCTACCCAGGCGCGCGACCTGCAATGGCTCGACGAGAAATATGCCGTAACAAAAGTGCAGCCGGTAGACATGTTTCCGCATACCCATCATATAGAGAATGTGGTTCAGCTAAAGTTAAGGTAATTCTAAGAACAAGTATTTTGACAGCCAACCGGTCTATTTTGCCGTACAAGGGTTAAATTCGCAGATCAAATAATTTCAAGGATCAATGGCTGAATTCAGACCCGGCGGTTTCCAGGTGTTACCGGTAATTATTAAAAACCTTCTGATTATAAATGGATTGGTTTTTCTGGCCCAGGTAACATTTCAGGAATCCGATGCTTTTTCGATGGAGAACCTGTTTGCACTGCACGATCTCCGTTCGGTATATTTCCGTCCCCACCAGTTGGTATCGTATATGTTTCTGCACGGCGATTTTACGCATATTTTGTTCAATATGTTTGCCTTGTGGATGTTTGGCAGTGTGCTTGAGAATCACTGGGGGCCTAAACGGTTCCTGATATTTTATTTGCTTTGTGGTATCGGGGCAGGCGTATTGCATCTTGGCGTACTATACTTCGAGAATGCTCCGGTAGCCGAAGCGTTTGTACAATTGCCACTGTCTGAGCAGGACAGGCTGTTATACGATCCGAGATTTAAAATCAATACCGCTACTCTGGGGGCATCCGGTTCTGTATTTGGCTGTCTGGCTGCTTTCGGCTACCTGTTCCCGAACAGTTTGATTTATTTATACTTCTTTATACCAATCAAGGCCAAGTGGTTCGTTATAATATACGGGGCTATGGAATTGTACCTGGGCATCCGTAATTCAGCCGGCGACAATGTGGCACATTGGGCGCACCTGGGTGGGGCCCTGATAGGGTTTTTGCTGGTATTCTACTGGAACAAGACCCGGCGCAGGCGTTTTTATTAGTAACTTTATGGGCTAATTCGCAGTTAAAATAAATCCGTTTTATGGGGGTGTTAGAACAGGCAAGAGGTAAAAAGGTTTTTTTAGGAGCCGAAAACGACGCGCTGATAAAAATTGTAGCGATTAATGTGCTGGTGGCCGCCATGCTTTTGCTGGTAAGGGGCATTTATCAATTATCGCATATCGATCTCAGCTTTTACCAGAGTCAGGTGCTGAAATACTTCCTCGTACCCTCCGATTGGCTAGCATTTTTGCGCAGCCCGTGGACGCTGGCAACCTTTATGTTTGTACATATAGATGTGTGGTCGCTGATTGCCAACATGCTGTGGTTATGGGCCTTCGGAACCATCATGCAAACTTTGTATGGGGGCGGCAGGCTGGCGCCATTGTATATTTACGGGGGGCTGGCCGGCGCTGTTTTTTTTATGTTGGCGGGTAGTTTTACATCTTCTGTAGCTTCCCTGGCGGGTGCTGCGCCCTGTATAATGGCGGTAGCGGTAGCGGTAACGGTAGCAGCTCCGGGTTACAGGATATTTCCAATGCTGGCTGGCGGCATTCCCTTATGGGTATTGACGCTATTGTATGCTATTATTAACCTGGCGGGACTCTCCTACAATCCTGCTGTATATTTTGCGCAGCTTGCCGGAGGAGCCGCGGGGTTTGTGTACATTACCCTGTTGAACAGGGGTACGGATATTGGTATCTGGATGGGCCGCCTGCATGACTGGTTTTTCAATTTGTTTAATCCTGATATAGCTGCTGCCCGAAGGGAAAAAGACAAAGTGAATATGTTTTACGACACCGGTGGCAAAAAGCCCTATAAAAAAAAGCCGAATCTCAGTCAGCAAAAAGTAGATGAGATACTCGACAAGATCAATACCAGCGGGATGGAGAGTCTGTCGCAGGAAGAAAAAGATCTGTTGCGCCGGGCTGGTGAAGAAGAATTATAATATGTACCGATGATAAAGCGAATAGCAGGCAAATTGTGGGTGTTGTTATTTCTGCTGGTAGCTACGGCGTTTCTTGCAGCCTGCCTGTCGCCCTTTCTCAACCCTGCTCATTGGTGGTACTTTGCATTTCTGGGGTTATTGTTTCCCTACCTGCTTCTGTCAATGCTGTTTTTCCTGCTCTACTGGTTGTTTAAGCGCTCTAAATGGTCGCTGTTGGTATTGGGTTGTCTGGCATTGGGCTGGAAAGGCATACATGCTGCATTTGCCGTACATTTCTGGTCAGATTTTAAAATGGAGAAGCAGGAAGGGACGGTTCGGGTAATGACCTGGAATATTCGCTACTTCATGGGGCCCCTGGAAAAAAGAGCCACCTCAGGAATTTCTGCTGCTCATCAAAAAATGTTCGACCTGATCGAAACCTACGATCCGGACATTATTACCATGCAGGAGTTTGTAACCGGCGACTGGCGACAACATGCCGCCAACCTGAAAGCAATGGAGAATGAATTAGGGTTTACCCATCATTTTTTCTGGTCGCTCGGCGGACGCACTGCCCCCGACCGGAAACGACCGGAGAAGGGGATCGCCATTTTCTCAAAATATCCCATCATAGATAGTAAGGCAATTGATTTGCCATACGGGGGCGGTACTACAGAAGCGGTTATATACGCTGATATTGCAACGGGCAGCGATACCATCCGCGTGTTTGCCGGCCACCTCCAGTCTTTTGGCTTCATGGGAAAAGACTATGAAAATATGAACAGGATCAGGAATGATCCGGACGCTCGCCTGGATGCTTCTAAAAGCGTGGTGCGTAAAATGCGCACCGCATTTGAAATCCGTGGAAAACAGGCGGATCATATCCTGAAGGAAACCGAAGGAAGCCGGTATCCGGAGATTTTCTGCGCCGACCTCAACGATGTGCCCAATTCGTATACCTACTTTACGATTAAGGGTAATAAAAGAGATGCATTCGTGGAAAAAGGGGCTGGCTTCGGAAAAACTTTTTTCAGCTTTCATTCCGGTTTTATGAACCGGCTGCCGGCGCTGCGGATAGACTATATCCTTACAGACCCTCAATTTACCATTCACCAGATGAAGCGCGTTAAAGAAGTGCTTTCTGATCACATACCGCTTGTAGCAGATGTATCGCTCAGCAGGTAAACGGCCAATTTTGCGCAGGCAAAGGGGGATATTACCTATATATTTGCAAAAACTTAGCGATCAAAGGTATGTCAGAGCTGAAAGTCTATAATTCCCTGTCCAGAACAAAAGAAATCTTTACCCCCGTTACGCCAGGCTATGTGGGTATGTATGTTTGCGGTCCTACCGTGTACAGCGATGTTCACCTCGGCAATTGCCGGACGTTTATTTCATTCGATATCATCTATCGTTACCTCAAATACCTGGGGTATAAAGTGCGTTACGTGCGCAATATTACCGATGCAGGGCACCTGGAGGGCGACCGGGATGAGGGCGATGATAAATTTTCCAAAAAAGCCAGGCTTGAACAGGTAGAACCCATGGAAATCGTACAGAAATATACGCTGGGTTTTCACAAAGTGATGGAGCTGTTCAATAACGAGCCCCCTAATATCGAGCCTACTGCTACCGGGCATATCCTGGAGCAAATAGAAATGGTAAAGCGTATCATCGCAAACGGCTACGCTTATGAAGTAAATGGCACTGTGTACTTTGATGTGGAGAAATACGACCGGGAAAAACCGTACGGTATTCTCACCAACAGAAAACTGGAAGACCTGCTCGAAGGAACCCGTGAATTGGGAGGGCAGGATGAAAAAAGAGGCAGACTGGATTTTGCCCTTTGGATAAAAGCGAAGCCGGAGCACCTCATGCAATGGCCCTCGCCCTGGGGAATGGGGTTTCCGGGCTGGCATATAGAATGCTCCGCCATGAGCGAGAAATACCTGGGAAAACAGTTTGATATACACGGCGGCGGCATGGACCTTGCCGCTACACACCATACCAACGAAATAGCCCAGTCGCAGGCGTGTTTTCATATAAACCCCGCTAACTACTGGCTCCATACCAATATGCTTACGGTTAACGGTGCCCGTATGAGCAAATCCGCCGGCAACGGATTTTTGCCGCACCAGTTGTTCACCGGCAACCATGCCCTGCTGGAAAAAGCATATGCACCCATGACCGTAAGGTTCTTTATGCTGCAAACGCATTACCGCAGTACACTCGACTTCAGCAATGAAGCCCTGCAGGCGGCTGAAAAAGGACTGAAACGGCTTTGGGATGCCTACGAGATATTGCAAGCGCTGGAGTATGGAACCGGGGGCGAAACAGACGAAGCGCTGGACAAAAAATGCAATGAGCTGATTGCTGCGTTTGATGACAGCATGAACGACGACTTCAACACGGCAAAAGTACTCGCTGCTATGTTTGAACTGGCGCCCGTGATCAATTCATTCAAGGCGCAACAGATTCCAGTGAACGCCATTCGCCACGATACTTTCCGGCTGCTGAAGAAACAGTTCGCAGTATACCTCACAGATATATTTGGATTAACAGGGGTAAGAGAGGGTAACAGCGACCTGTTGGAAGGGGTATTGCAATTGCTGATCCAGATCCGCAGAGAGGCCCGCGCCAGAAAAGATTTTGCCACCTCCGACAAAATACGCAATGAATTACAACAGCAGGGCATTGTGCTGAAAGACAATAAAGATGGCAGCGTTACCTGGGAATTAGCATAGTATAGGTGTACGTTTCGTCTGGGATAGCTGAACGGCACCCCCCGCTATATAATAAATTATGAAGCTAAGAAGGAGGATACATTACTGTTTGTTTTTGGTGGTGATGACGTCTGGCATACAGGCGCAGGATGCATGGAACCTGTACAACCTGGGCATGCATTTCGGCGGAAGCAGCATCGCCAAAAAAGCGGATGCAGTTGGTTTTGTTTTTTCCTGGGATGCAGCGGTCAAAAAGGGTGTGCATATGTTGGGCTTGGAATATGAAACGGCCACTAATATGCGAATAGCGGCAGACAAGTATGCTGTTGACCAGATTAACCTGTTGTACGGAAGGCACCTCATGAAGGCAGGTAGTGCTTTTGCACTGGATGGCTATGTAGGCTCGGGGTTTTATCGGCAATCGAATAAACGCATAGGCACGAATGATGATTGGCGCTCAGCAACTGCTGTGGGTTTAAAACTGAAACTGACCGCGCGCTACCTGTTTTATAAGCGACTGTATGTTGCTGTAACCCCCAATACCACTTTCAATTTTTCCAGTACCTATTTTTCAGTGCTGGGAGGCATGGGTTATTATTGGTAGTATGCTAAGGGATACTGCGCTTGATGCGGTGGTAAATCGCTCGATACTGCCAGCCTCTCCGCTATATCTTTCCTGCTTTTGTTTTACCGGAACATGGTTGTAAATTGTTGGCTTAAACTTTACGATGAAAGTATTGATTACAGGCGCCAATGGTTTGCTGGGGCAGTATCTTACCAGAGATTGTCTTGATGCAGGGTATACCGTTCTGGCTACCGGAAAAGGAGCATGCCGGCTGCCGCCGGATCAGCCGGGAGCCAGCATATATGCGGAACTGGATATCACAGACAGCACCGCGGTGGAGCAATTGCTGCTGCGCGAAAAACCCGATGTGATACTACATGGAGCAGCCATGACGCAGCCCGATGCCTGTGAACTGGATAAGGAAGCTTGCCGCCTCACCAACGTGGAAGCCACCCGATACCTGTGCGAAGCTGCCGGAGCCATCGGCGCGAAGATGGTGTACGTATCAACGGATTTTGTATTCAATGGAAAGGCAGGGCCTTACAAAGAAGAGGATGAAACAGATCCGGTGAACTTTTACGGACAATCAAAGCTCGATGCCGAACATATTGTACAACAGCTGGGTAATCCGGCAATCGTGAGAACGGTGTTGGTATATGGAAACATTTTAAGCGGCACCAGGAGCAATATCGTTACCTGGGTCAAAGACAACCTCGAGAGAGGAAATCCCATAAAAGTCGTCAGCGATCAGGTGCGTACACCCACGTATGTGGAAGATCTTTCACGGGGTATTTTACTGGTGGTAGAGAAAAATGCCACGGGTATATTTCATATATCGGGCAAAGAAGTGCTGACGCCATGGGAAATGGCCTGCCAGGTGGCGGCGTTTTTTCAACTGGATGCATCGTTGATGGAGAAAGTAGATGCATCGGTATTTTCGCAAGCTGCCGTCCGGCCGCTCATTACCGGATTCGTGATCGACAAAGCAGAACGGGAGCTGGGATATAAACCGTTGAGCTTTCGAGAAGGAATACATAAAATGTTTCACGGACGGTGAGTGCCCTCCATACAGCGACTGAAGCACGCTAACCGGATTCCGGCAAAAAGCTGTCGCACTACCTACAAGCAGATCCGGTAAGTTCATTGCTGCATGTAAACTGCCCGCCGATCCAAAAATGTGTTATTCGCCGGATACCGTTCATTGGTGATAGGTGATTTTGAACGGTGGTATACCATTAGTATAAAGGATGACCGGCTGATACCGATGGCGGTAAACAACAGCGCTCGTAAAACAGATGTGCATGCCAATGGTGTCGGTACTGCTATGAATACCGTGCTGCAAAAACGATCCCTGAAGGACAGGAAAGGTGGGATTTCGAACATGGCAGCTTCATGCTGCGGTACTCACTGATTCTGCCAGTGTATTGCGCGGAGTCAACGAAAACAGCGAGCCCGTTTACGTGGTATTGCGGAAAAAGCATCGTGCATATCCACCGAAGGAGAAAAAAGGAAATTTCATGTACAGTCCATATTAGGGTTAGTTTTACATAAGGGAACTGCTATAGCCAACGTGAGGGAGTAAAACATGCAGCAAAAGTTAAAATTTGCATAAGGTGATTATATAGGAAGATAGGTTTGCGACTAAGACTGTAAAGAAAATAATAATAATATATTGACCGGCACATGGCAACAACAGATTTCGATGCAATAGTAGTAGGCTCCGGCCCTAATGGGCTGGCGGCTGCCATCACTTTACAGCAACGCGGATTGTCTGTATTGCTGATAGAGGGAAAGCAGCAAATAGGCGGAGGGTTACGTACCAGGGAATTAACGTTGCCCGGTTTCAAACACGATGTTTGTTCGGCGATTCATCCTATGGCGGCAGGTTCTCCCTTTTTCGCATCCACACCGCTGAGCCGGTTCGGGTTGAATTTTGTGCAGCCTGCGGTAGCAGCGGCGCACCCATTTGATGATGGTACGGCTGCTGTACTGAAACAGTCGCTCGAAGAAACCATTGAACTGCTGGGAGAGGATGGCAAAATATATAGGTCGCTTATACAGCCGGTTGTGGCAGCCTGGCCTAAAATGAACAAGGACGTATTGGGGCCGCTCGGAGTACCCGGCCATCCGCTGTTGATGGCAAGGTTTGGTCTGCAGGCCCTGCGTTCGGCAGCAGCCATATCCCGCAAATTCAAAACAGAAAAGGCAAAAGGTTTGTGGGCAGGGATGGCGGCGCATTCTATTCAGCCACTGTCTAATATCAGTTCAGCCGCCATTGGTTTTGTGTTGCTGGCTACGGGGCATTTGTACAATTGGCCCATACCGGTGGGAGGTTCTCAAAGTATTGCCGATGCGCTGGCTGCATACTTCACTTCACTGGGTGGCACCATAGAAACCGGCACCTATATCAGTTCGCTGCAGCAGTTGCCCGCTGCAAAAGCAGTGTTGTTCGATGTAACCCCGCGGCAGTTGCTGCAGATTGCAGGGCACCGTTTTTCTGCTTTGTACAAGTGGCAGCTAAGCAGGTACAGATATGGTATGGGTGTATACAAAGTAGATTGGGCGCTCGATGCACCAGTGCCTTTTATATCTGATGAATGCAGGCAGGCCGGCACGGTTCATCTGGGAAGTACCTTCCGCGAAATAGCGGTAAGCGAACAGCAGTCTGCCCGCGGGCATCATGTTGAGAAGCCCTTCGTCTTATTTGCCCAGCAAACTGTATTCGACCCTACACGGGCGCCGGAAGGAAAGCACACGGCCTGGGCATACTGCCATGTGCCCAATGGATCGGTGAAAGACATGACAGCGGCGATTGAGAACCAGGTAGAGCGTTATGCGCCCGGCTTTAAGGAAAGGATACTAGCCCGTCATACATTCAATGCAGAACAGATGGAAGAATATAACCCCAATTATATTGGCGGAGATATCAATGGAGGTATCATAGACATTGGGCAATTGTTTACCAGACCAGCGCTGCGTTTTTCTCCCTACCGAACATCAGCAAAGGGTATCTATATCTGCTCTTCGTCTACCCCGCCCGGTGGAGGTGTACATGGTATGTGTGGTTATCATGCAGCCATGAGGGCGTTGAAGGATGTATTCTGAATGAAGCCAGCAAATCAGGAGGGGTGCAGGTTCTCAAGGCAGTAGTTTTCTACGATCCGTGCTGATCTGTTTCGGCAGCAGGAGAACGACCTGCTAATGCAGCAATCAGCCTGTCTGCTGTCTTTTTATTGTCATATGCCCCTGACAGTATTTCCTTTCTTGCTGCGATATCTGCAGCTGTGAAGGGTTGGGACAGCGTTTCGCGAATACACCTGATCATGTCGTCTGCGCTATCGGCAATGATGCATGCCCCGTTCAGCCCTGTGCCGCTGACCATGGCGGTATTGGCGATGCAGAACCTGCCTTTGAAGAGGGCGTGCAGCAGCTTGAATTTTATACCGGTCTCGGAAAAAGAAGGTAATACATGTATATGTGCATCGCGGATAAGAGCATCCAGCTTTTCCGCCGCCGGATTTTCTACCAACTGTATATGTGGGTAAGGGGTTATTATTTTCCTTAGTCTTGCAGAGGGGTTTTTGCCGGCGATAATAAAAGGTACCCCCAGGTTTGCGAACACCTGCTCTGCCAGCCAGGCCGCCGCCCGCTCGTTTTCTTCCACAGACAGGTTACCCTGATACAGGCAGTATCCGCCTTTTCCTTCCAATGCTTCTACGCCATCCCATGGCAGGAATACCGGCAGGTACTCCACGTGGTGCAAGCCGTTCCCGATGAATTTTTTGGTTTCTTCACCCGATACGGACAACGCCAGGGTTGCTTTTTTAATAACGGAAGGCTCGTAGCTATGCAGGAGCCGGCTTTCCCATTGGTAATACCATTGGTGAAAAATGGTATACGCATTCCTGGCCAGTTGCTGGTAATAGGCGCTCTCGTGGTTGTGTAACCGAAGAATGATTCGTCTGTTTTTCAGTTGAGCTGCATGCAGCAGCAGGCTGCAGTGGATGCCTTCCAGCAATATGGGATGATTGTCTTTGGATAGGTTTTCTTGCAGTTGCCGGCTGCGGCGTGAGTTTACCATATAGGGCACCGACCTGGAGAAAGACAACAGTCCCTTTTTTCTTTTATAGTAAAATACGCGGCTACAGTATTTTTCAAGCACCGGTTGTACTCCCCGGCCGTCATCAAAGCAATGGAGTTGTATAGATATCCCCCTTCGTTTCAGCCATACCAGCTTGTAAAACAGGTCCATCACACCTCCGTAATCGGGCGGGTAAGGCACCTGCAGGCATACTATGTGTACATGTTGTTCCACTCAGTCGAAAAGCGCTTGATAAAAAGACAGCAATTTTTTTTCTTCGTTGTTCCAATGATAGTGTTCACGGGCTTTCAGGCAGTTTTGCTGGAGTCTGTGATACAAACTACGGTCGTTCAGCAGCCGGTTGATGGCTTCGCTAACGGCATCTTCAGTGAGTTCTTCTACCAGTATTGCCACCTCAAATTCCTGGTTAATCTGTTCGTATTCCGGAAACCGCATGGTTACCTGCGGAACGCCACTTTGTATGTAGTCGAAAAACTTGTTGGCCAGAGAATAGTACTGGTTGAGCCCTATGTTTTCTACGAGATTGATACCTATGCAGGCGGCAGCGGTGATGTTTTGCAGTACGGAGGGTAGCACCGGAGGATAGATGCTGACCTTGTCGCCAAGACCGTGTTGGGCCACCAGTTGCCGGGTTTGCTCCAGGAAGTTACCCTTTCCATAGATATGCAGTACGCCGTTTATATGGTTCATAGCGGGAATCAGCCATTCCAGACCCCGCCCCTCGTTTACGGCGCCCTGGTATAATATTACGCGGCTTTCAAAATTGTTGGCCGTCTGCTGAGGTGTAAGATAAGGACAGTTGCGTACCACGGCGTATTGCACCCCATACCGGGTTGACAGTTCGTTTGCTATACTTGTTGATACGGTATAGCCGTGGTAGAATCGCGGAACCATTGTTCGTTCTATCCATTTCCAGAAACGGTGAATACCGGGGCGGCTGATCACTTCCTTCATTTCTGTAAATAACTCATGCGCATCATATACGCGGGGCAGGCCTTTTAGTTTTGATAGGATGTAAACCGGTACTATGGTATCCAGATCAACCGCACAGATGGCGTCCATTCTTTTAAAGAGCAGAAAAAAGAAGAGTTTGATATTGAATTCGAGGTAATACAGCTTTCCAGTGCCTAAAAAGCAAAACAGTCTTTGCTGGTGATAGCATTCCCTGCCGACGGGCGCTGAACTACGCAGCCTTTTACCCACCAGTACTACCCGATACCCATGTTGCGACAGTGAATGCGCTATACGTTGCATTCGCTGATCATGCACCAGGTCGCTGATTACTGCCAAATAAACGGTTTTCAAAAGTATTGCCGGTTTTAGGGGTATGATAGCCGCCTGTTTGCCTTCCTGCTCTTCCGGGGTGGGCGAATTGCTCAGGGCATTGCAAGCCATGCGACATACCTCCGTTTCAGTCGGAAAGATATCTGTTTTGCATAAATTAATATGTTTTAATTAGCGGGGAAAAATGATGATATTGTAAGAATCTTTTATTAGAATTGCATTAACAAAAAAAAATATCATATGGAAGACGTGCTCACAAATGTACCGGTAAAACCTGCCCGCCCGACCTTTTTAACCGTGTTGTGCATACTCACATTTATCGGTAGTGGTTGGGGTATCGTTAGCGGGTTTACCAGCTACGCTTCGGCCAATTTAACAGCAGGGATTACGCAAACTGCGATGGAGGATGCACAGCGTGAATTGGAAAATGAAGAAATTTCCAATGCAGGCACAGCTATGGCTAATCAGCTATTTGCAGGTATGAGCGATCTGCTGAACCCGGAAAACATTCGTAAAAATGCTATTTTTTCTATTATAAGCTGCGTTTTTACGCTACTGGGCGCTGTGCTGATGTTTCGGTTGTCTAAAACAGGCTTCTGGCTCTACGTTCTCGGAACACTGATCGGTATTGTAGCACCTTTTATCGTATATGGTGGAGGCAATCTTTTTTCGATCCTCAGTTCCTCGGCATTTGCATTTTTCGGAATTCTGTTTGTGGTTTTATACGGGTTGAACCTGAAACACCTGAAATAATCATTCAAAATGTCTTATTGATACAGCCGGGGCTTCTCAGCTTCGGCTTTTCTGGTGATGAAGCTTATACGAATTGAATCATTCCGTTAATTTCAATGTATCCTTCAAAAGAGGGTGGCATTAGCAGCATTGTTACTGTGGTGTAACATCATATCCTTTCTTCTTCAACCCGTGGTCCGCCTGGATACCTGTTCAGGTGTCGGGATACCGCCTCGGCGAGCTCATCGAAATTGGCATATACTACGGCGTTCAACTCAATAACACAGCGTTTGTTGCGAAATACCTTCACTACACCGGCAGATGCTCCCTTCATAGATATGTGACTGGTATCGTAACCGCTGAGTTGCGACCAGTGATAGTATCGCTTGCATCCGAGTCCTAAAAAATTTCGCTGTTGTATACCCTGGTCTGTAATGATTATTGTTGGAAAAACATGCCGGTAAGTAAATATTTCTCCGGCAACACCCAATACGCCTGCTGTGGTGAGTGCTATCAAAAAAATCTTCATTCCCAGGGGGGCATCGCCCAGGCTGCGGTTGAGCAGCATATAGAGTAGCATGCATGCCAGCGGCGTCAAAAACGTCAGCAGCGCCAATCTGAACAAAATGAAAAAGTAATTGAGCCTGGATTGTATGCGCATCTGTTAAGCTGGTTTTATGGAAGCATATTGCTAAAATAGGCTATTTGGCTCTTGTATACGTGCATGGACGGGCATCAGGATGGCTGATTGCCGATTTTCACGCCGGACGGTGAAAACCACCTGCGTTTAAAAACAGTAGTCACAAATGATTTCTATTTTTGCGGCGGTGGCTCAAAGAGAATTATGTAAATTCAGGTGATCAGGCGTTTGATGAAGTTGCTGGCGCTGTTGATGATTATTGGTTTACATACGGTTGCCGCCGTGTACATATAAACCGGAACATATGCATATCGCTAAAATCCTAACATACGTACTGCTGATGCTGTTTTCACGTGTCGTGGCTGCCCAGTCAGTAGAACAAAAGCTCAGCGCAGCCTATGCCCGTTTTGAGGCAGACCCGCAATTGCAGTTTGCCATCAGTTCACTGTATGTAGTAAACGCTGCCACCGGCAAACCAGTGTTTGAGAAAAGCAGCCGCATAGGGCTGGCGCCCGCTTCCACACAAAAAATTATTACCAGTGCCACGGCATTTGCGCTATTGGGAAAAGAATACCGGTTCAAAACAGCTTTCGGATACGACCGGCGCACCGGTTCGCTTCAGATTGAAGGCTCCGGCGACCCTACCCTGGGAAGCGACCGCTATGCAGGTACAAATGCGGCATCCGTGATGGAACGCGTGGTGAAGAAGCTGCCTGCAGGTGCTGTGGTGCATAGCATCAGTATAAACCCTGGCGGCTGGAATATGGAAGGAATACCCGGCGGCTGGCTATGGCAGGATCTGGCCAATTACTATGGAGCAGCAGCGGCTAAGCTCAACTGGCGCGAAAATAAGTTCGACCTGGTATTGCAGTCCGGGCGCAACATCGGCGATCCCGTGACGGTGGTGGCAACCATGCCGGATTTGTCGGCCAGCTATCCGGTTCGATCAGTGGCCACCGCCGCCGCTAAAGGAACGGGAGACAATGCCTATATTTATTTTCCGGTTGGGGAGCCTGCTGCCATTGTAAGGGGTACTATTCCCGTAAGCGAAAGCCGGTTTATAATCTCCGGTGCGTTGCCCGCGCCCGCGCAGCAAATGGCACAGGAAATCGCCGATACTCTTGCCCGGCTGTACGCGTCGGATGTGATTGTGGCCGATATACCAGGAGGCGGAGAACCGGTGATCTTTCATACCGAACGATCGCCTTCTCTGGATTCCATTATTTACTGGTTCAACCGGCGCAGCATCAACCTGTATGGCGAAGCCCTGCTAAAGATCATGGCCCTGGAAAAAAAGGGTATAGCTGCCAGCGACAGCGGTATATCGGTGATCCGTGATTTCTGGAAGCAGTACGGTATCCATGCACAGGAACTGAATATGATCGACGGATCGGGGTTGTCGCCGCTTAACCGCCTTACCACGCAGGCACAGGTGGCCGTATTAAAATTTGCACGCAGTCAGCCCTGGTTTGCCTCTTTTGAAGCCTCTCTCCCATTATATAACGGTATGAAGATGAAGAGCGGAACCATTACTGGTGTAAAAGGTTTTTCGGGATACCATACTTCCGCAACGGGCACAACCTATGTTTTTTCGTTTGTTGTCAATAATTACAATGGCAGCGCCCGCTCGCTGGTGAACAAAATGTACAGGGTATTGGATACGCTAAAATGAACCGGCTGGGCCATATTTTTTTGGAGAATAGGGCAGGAGCAAAAAGTGTCTGCAGATAGTAGTGAGCAAAACGGTCTATTTCCCCATCATACCGTCTACACTGGCTTTCCCGGGACCCACCAGCAGAATGGCCATGAAACCCGCGAGGAACAAACCAGCTTTTTCGCCCGCGCCGAATAGCTCACCCCCGTGCGACTGGAACAAGGCCACGCACATCACTACAATCAGCGGAATCACGGAAAACCTGGTAAATAAGCCGATGATGATGAAAATAGAACATACCAGTTCGGCAAACAATACCAGGCCCAGCGACAAGGTAGAGCCCAGCCCCAGAAAATTGGTAAACTTTGCCTGCAGGTCGCCAAAGCGAACCAGTTTGCTGTAGCCATGGGGTATCATCATAAGCCCCAGTGCAACACGTAATACGAACATCGCGGTATTGAAAGCCCAGGCGGAATATTGGGTAGAGAGTAGTTTTTTCATTTGTATATCAAATTAGTTGTTTTTATTGCCATGCCCTCATGGGAGGAGTCTGCCTTTTAACTTTTCGGCTGCAAAAATAGCAGATACCAACCTTTTATCCACAAGAGATGTGGAATGGTTATTGCAAAAATGATAGTAGTAACTTTGCCAACCGGTTTTACTTTATGAAATTTGTAACAAAACAGAGTTGACCTTCGTGCAGGTTGCTACAAACAACTTCAGTTGAAATAAACCCACTACCGAATTACTACTATGCGAAAAAGTATTGCTTTCATCGTGGCGGTTTTTATCTGCGTTTTCACCCTTCAGATCCGTGCGCAGCAAACGAGGGTGTTCACCGATCCGCAGGCGGCCTATAAACAGGCTAAGGAATTTTTTCAGAAAGACCAGTTCAGCCTTGCCTATCCTTTATTCCGGGAGCTGGAAAGATCGCTTCGATCGCCCGATAAAACGAATGCTGCGCTGGAGTACGACGATGTAAAGTTTTATACCATCGCCTGTGGATTGTTGCAAAACGAAGCGTTTGCGGCAGAGGATGCCGAAAACTTTATTGCGCTCAATTACAACCCGGCTTTAAGAGAAAAACTGAGTTTTCACCTGGCGGAGTATTATTTCCGTCAGAATGATATGCGCAGCGCGCTGACCTATTACGAAAAAACCAGCATTACCAATCTCAGCAACCGGCAGATAGCCGATATGAAGTTTCACCAGGGATACGCCTATTTCACAATGGAGCAATACGATAAAGCCAGGCCCCTGCTCGAAACCATTGCCCGGAAACAGGGAGATCCCAACTACGCAGATGCCAATTATTATTACGGCATGATCGTATATGCAAGCGGTAGTCATAAAGAAGCCCAGACCGCCTTTCAGGCAATAGAGAATAATCCCAAATACAAGTCGGTGGTGCCCTTCTATATAGCCAACCTGTATTATGTACAGGGCGACAAAGACAAATCACTGGATTACGCCCGGGAAGCGCTGAGCAAATCAGAAAGCCGTCACTACGATGTGCCCATGAAAGAACTGGTAGGACACTCCCTTTTTGAAAAAGGAGAATATGCACAGGCACTGCCCTACCTGAAGGAGTACGTGGAGAAAACGCCCAAAGTGAGCAGAGAAACATTGTATGAGCTGAGCTATAGTTATTACCACGAAAACAAATTGAAGGAGGCGGTGGAAGGGTTGAAACAGCTCAGCGGGGGGGATGACTCCCTGAGCATGCATGCCATGTACATTCTCGGAGACGCCTACCTGAAGCTGGGCGATAAACCCAATGCCCGGAATGCGTTTTCTTTTGGCGCTACCAACAATACCAACCCCAGCCAGCGCGAAGTGTCGAAGTTTAACTATGCGAAACTATCGTATGAACTGGGCTTTATGGATATAGCACTCACCGAATTCCAGCGATTCCTGGAGGAATATCCGGGCTCCGTATATCGCAGGGAAGCTTCTGAGCTTACGGCCGCTCTGCTTGCCAACACCAATAACTATCGTGAAGCACTCGGCATACTCGACAATATCCGCTCCTCTTCAGATGCTGCCAGGCGGTTGTATCCGAAAGTGTTGTATGGAAGGGCCATGGAGCTGATCAACGATCAGGACCTGAACGGCGCCCGGGCCCTGTTGGACAATGCGCTCAAAGATCCCTATAATGCCACTGTACTCCCTGCTGTCAATTTCTGGCTGGGTGAAATTGCCTACCGGCAGGATCGGCTGGATGATGCCATTCGCTTCTACCACGAATACGTCAAAACCGAGTCCGGACCCAACGGCGAAATGAACCTTACCAATGCCCGGTACAACCTGGGATACTGTTTTTTTAGAAAAGAAAATTACCAGCAATCGCTGCCTTTCTTTGAACAAGTAGCCAGAACACCGGTACTGAATGCCCCTCCGGTACAGCAGGATGCCTATGCACGAGCTGCCGACTGCTACTTTATGCTGCGGGATTTTTCCAAAGCAAAAGTGATGTACGGCACCATCAGCAGCTATTCCTGGCCGGCATCAGACTATGCCACTTATCAAACGGCCATGATCAGCGGGATCAACAGCAGCAATGAAAAAATAACCATACTCAGGGGCTTCGACAGGAAGTTTCCCAACTCGCCGCTGATAGGGGATGCCAATCTGGAGATTGCCAAAACTTATCTGGCCGATGAACGCTATCGCGAAGCCATTCCCTACCTTAATAATGTAATAGATGCGCCCGGCGCCACCAACCTCAAGCCGGAAGCGCAACTCAAGCTCGGGTTAAGCTACTATAACCTGGACAACAACCAGGAGGCGTTGATGCAGTTCAAAAAACTGGTAAACCAGTATCCGAATTCTACTGAAGCGAACGAAGCCATCGACAATGTAAAAGCGATTTATACAGCCGATGGAAAAACCGGCGAATACGTCGATTTTATGAAGAGTATTGGCCGGTCGGTAACTGTAAACGAAGAAGATAACCTTACCTATCGCGCAGCGGAAAACAAGTATATCGACAAAGATTACAACGCGGCATTAACCGGATTCAGCAGCTACCTCGAAAAATTCCCTGACGGGCAGTATGCACTGGATGCTTTTTTTCTTCGGAGCGAGATATACAACATGCGCAAAGACTGGAAAAATGCAGCGGCTGGTTATGCAGAAGTAGCGGAAAGAGGTGCCAGCAAATATGCAGAACGGGCAGCATCGCAGGCCGGGCAGATATACTACTTTCAATTGGAGGATTATGAGAAAGCTGAATTGTATTTCGCGGCACTGAAAGAATTGTCAGCCGGCGCTGATTTCAGGCTCGAAGCCATGCGCGGACTACTTAGAAGCCAGTACCAGCAGAAAAAATGGGCCGATGCTGTGCCGAATGCACAGGAACTGATCAAGGAGAAAAATACCAGTGTAGATGATAAGGTGCTGGCCTATATGGTTACCGCCCGGGCGGCACAAACTGCCGGTGAATACGCAGAAGCCATCCGTGATTACCGGAACGTAATATCTATCAACAAAGCCTCGTTTGCTGCCGAAGCACGGTATGAAATAGCATACAGCTATTTTTTGCTGAATGACCTGAAAAATGCAGATAAGGCAGCATTCGAAACCATCAACAAATCCGGATCGTACGATTATTGGATCACCAGGGCTTATATACTGCTGGGAGAAATCTATTTCAGAGACAAAGACTATTTCAATGCAAAGGCAACCCTGCAAAGTGTGGTAGACAACAGTAAAATCACCGAATTGAAAGAAGAAGCACAGGCGAAACTGCAGGAGGTGATTGCAGTGGAAAAAACAGATAGTAAAATTGGAGGATAATAAAGCAATACAACCATGAAGATGTTCAGGCTGAACTACGCACAAATATGTTTGTTACTGGGAGTAATGGTGTTTCCAGCCAGCACCCTGTTGGCGCAGGAACCCGGAAAAAGACAAACCATCGATATTACTTCCTCTTTCAAGCCTTCGCTAAAAGCGGCAGCAAAGATCAATTTTGATGCCACACCGCCGGTGCCGGATTCCAGCCGACCCAGGCTCAGTTACCAAACACCGGTGAGTTCCCTGGAGCGGAATTACCAGCCACTGACCATTAATCCGCTGCCACTGGATACCGATACCAGCGGAGACTGGGCTGCCAGTAACTTCGTAAAGCTGGGGTTTGGAAATTATCAGACACCCTATGCCCAGGCAGGACTGACGTTTACCAATAATACACGATCTACATTAAGTGTTGTAGGTGACTTTATAACTTCTAAGAACAAATCGCTGCAACACCAGTCGTATATGAATATGCGTGCGGCTGCCTATGGCAGTACACTGATCAACGATCAGCATGAATTATACGGTAAGGCATCGTTCCAGAACGATCAGTACAACCTGTACGGATACGATCATAACCTGTATACCTACAACAAATCTGATGTAAGACAGCGGTTCATGGGCATGGATGCCGGACTGGGATTTCGCAATACTGAGGAAACCGAATTCGGGCTGAAATACCATCCTGATGTGAAGCTCTCGTTTTTTAATGACAACGACCATGGACGGGAGTTTCGTGCTGTCGGAAACCTTCCGCTGAGTAAGTCCATCGGCGATGCATTCGCTATCAATCTTGCGTTCAATGCCGATTATAACCAGTTCGCCCGTCGCGGGCAGGAATCGATCAATAACAGCCTGTTTCAGGTGCCGCTGTCATTGGATTTTAAGAATGAAAAAGTAAATATCCACGGAGGTGTAATCCCTTCATGGGATAATGCGCAATTCAGACTGTTGCCCGATTTGATGGCAGACTTCAAACTGGGCGGTGACGGAATGATATTTCAGGCAGGCTGGTTGATGAATTATGAAAAAGGCACCTACAAGCGGTTTGCCGGCATCAACCCTTACCTGCGGCAGCCCGCTTTTTTGCTGAATACCAGGATCAATGAAACCTATGGTGGTATCAAAGGCACTTTTTTGGAACACTTTTTTTATAATGTAAAAGTGGGACTGGTTCGGTTTCACAATATGCCCCTGTTCGTAAACGATTATCCGGGCGATGGAAAGCAGTTCGTTATACGCAACGAAGAGCGTCTCACCGCATTTCGTTCGCATGGCGAGGTGGGGATTGTACAGGCAGAAGAGTTTTCTTTAACCGCCAAATTCGACTGGTTATTGTTCAGCGGGCAAAAGACCGAACAGGAGCCCTGGGGCATTATCCCCCGCGAACTGAGCACTGCCTTACGCTGGCGCGTATTGAAAGACCTTTGGCTGAAAAGCGATCTGTTCTTTTTTGAAGGAGCTAAATACCTCAGAACAGACGGCTCTGTTGGCCAGGGCAAGAACCCCTTCGATCTCAGCGCCGGACTGGAGTTTCGCATCACCAGGCAATTCAACCTATGGGTACAGGCCAATAATGTATTCAACTCCCGTTACCAACGCTGGAACCAATACGATGTATTCGGGTTTAATATACTGGGCGGGATAGTGTATAATTTTTCGAAATAAGCCGCGGTTATTGAGCCGATAAAGGGGGGAGGCAGTCATCTTCCCGGCTGCCTGGTGTTTGTTGCACGTATGGTGAAAGAATGGACAAATCGTAGCTATGATCTGCCGTGAGACTACTGTGCGGGAAGTAAGCTGGTATGTATGCATAGTGAACGCTGGATGCGAGAGCGGGTGATAACACAGAATGGCTTTAATTGCTTTGTTCACCTATCCGCATACAACATCCTGAGGTATCATATCCGGACATTATCTTTCGCATGGGTTTTCAGCTTTTTGGGTGTATGAGTAACATACATTGTAGCTATAGGCATATATTGTGGTTAATTTTCGGATATACCTGCTTCTTTTAGTTTTTCCAGTACCGGTACCAAGTCCTGAAACTCGTTGGAGTATTTCACAATAGTGCCATTTTTGTCCAGCAGGATGTGCGTAGGGTAAGTATCTACCAGCAATGAATCCTGCAAAAATGAACCTGCGTTGGAAAGCGTTACATAATCAAACTGCCGGTTTTTCAGAAATGCGCTGAGGTCTTTTCCCGAATCCAGGGCAAAACTTATAAATTGAATATCGTTCCTGTCATTATTTTGCTTTACAAGCTCATTTAGTTCGGGAAATTCTTTTACACAAGCCACACACCTGATAAACCAACATTTAATCACCGTTATATTTCCGGAAATCGCTGCATTGTCATAGGTCCTGCCCGCAATATCGGTAAGACTGAACACTGGCATAGGTTTGCCTTCCATTCCGGCATGGAATAATGCTTTTTCTGCAAAGCGTTTGATGTCTTGCCTGATGGAAGATTGGGTTTCTGCCGGGAGCCTGAAAAGTTTGTAAGTAGGAATCGTATCAATCTTCATCGGCATAAAATCACCTCCAGACAGGTGCTTTAAAAAAGACATTTTGTCGATTATTACTGAGTGGCTATCCATACCAATGAAATCGCGGGACAGCTTTATGTTGTAATATCGATAGGTATAATATTTATCGAAATCTCCGGAGAGATCAGTTGTTTTTTCACTGAAATATTTATTGAGTATTTGTTCTCTTTCAGCAGATTTGTTGCGGCATTGTAAGAAGGTGATGCACAGCAGAAGTAGTCCTGTTACGAAAGAACGGTGTATGACGCTACCTCCGGGTTTCATAAATATGTGTTGCAGGTTAATAGGTGTCAGCCTTCATCACATGGTTATCCAATCCTGTAAGATATTATGAAATTACAACATTTTTTTGGTACGCTGCTGTAGTGTTTGAATTCATCCAAAGACCGGTAACAGGAATATGTTAAAGTAGCGCATACCAAAAAAAACGTAGCAAGTGTCAGAAATGCCATAGGCAGGCTCCGTTCAGAAGTGAACGTTCTTGGTGCCATGGACGAAACCGATAGTGCTGCGAACTCCCCGGGAACGCTGAGATCACTGTATGCTGTTCCTGATATCTTGTGTATCTTAGCAAAAAAACGCATATGCTGCAATGGCTGCACCGATATCTTATACAACATAAATCTGTTAGCCTTCCGGGACTGGGTACTATTCAGTTGCAGCATATCCCCGCTATTATCAATTTCACAGATCACCTGATAGAACCTCCATCGCTGAAAGCCCTGCTGGATGAAACGCGCGATACGCCCACTAAAGGCCTTTTGCAATACCTGGCAGAAAAGCTGGCGATTGAGGAATGGGAAGCGGTAAAACGATTAAACGATTTCAGTTTTGATCTGAAAAACGATCTGAAGCAGGGCAGGGAGTGGTTGTGGCAGGATATCGGCACTTTAAAATATGATCCGGAAGCTGGCTTGCTGTTGGAGGCGGTAACGGTGCGCAACCGGTATATGTATCCATTACCCGCCGAGCGTATCATACGGACGGATGCCAACCACACCATTTTACGGGGCGACACGGAAGTAAGTGAAAGCTTTTTTCCTACCACCCCGGATGTGGGGGAAAAAACACGCCGATCCGGCAGGCAATTGATATGGGCATTTATACTGCTGCTGTTGGCAATAGGTCTGGTGTTTTTCTATTTACATCAAACAGGGTACGATATATACGGTATATTCAACCAGCAATAATACGCATCCCGTTAAGTTTTGCTAATCTACATATTGTGTAAATACATGGTATGATAATACATAGTTAACACACTAATTTGGAAGAGCGTTCCATACATATTATGGACTTTCAATTGCTCGACCGCCTCAAAACGGGCGATGAAGCCGCGTTTACAGAACTGTATGAAAGGTACCATAAGCGTGTATATGCATACCTGCTCAGTTTCGTGAAACAGCCCCACCTGGCCGAAGATATTGTTCATGAGGTATTTATGAAGTTGTGGGAAGCAAGAGAACGCATTGCAGTCACTGTTTCTTTCTCGGCTTATTTGTACCGCATTTCGCGTAATAAAGCAATCGATACCCTGAAGAAGATATCGGTTGATGAAGCACTGCGAAAAGAAATACTTAGAACGTTATCGCCGCTCGTGGCGGGTACTGATCCGGATTTTCGTAAGTCTGCCCGTTTTGAAGCATTGTATCGCGATGCACTAGCATCCCTTAGCCCACAACGTAAAAAAGTCTTTCTTCTTTGTAAAGAACAGGGTTGGAGTTATGAAGAAGCAGCGCTAGAATTGGGCATTTCCCGAAACACGGTAAAGGACCATATCGTAGAATCTATGCGCTTTTTGCGAAGCTATTTTGCACGGGTAATCCAGATCGTGGTGGTAGCCACCATATTCTGGAGATAATTTTTTTTGCTGCTTCAACTACCCGTTTCCTTATTTTATCAGTCTTATACATGATAGCACCTCTATAGACTGTTATCTCAACTATTTATATGAACGATCGGCGGGATTACTTCAGGACACTTTTGGCATGTTATTGTAACAACACTATCAGCCGGGAAGAGGCAGAAGAACTTTTTGATTACCTGCAGGAGCATCCGGGCATAGCAGAAAGCTTACTCGATGAAGAAGACTATCTGCGGTTTATGGACAAAGCCAATGCGGTTGCCGAGCCGGAAGGGCTGGATAGTATACGCTTGTATGGTCGAATATTATCACAGGTACGCGGCGGTGCGGATGGGGGAAAACCACAACGGCAGCGGCGTCGGGCAAGTCTGTTTCGAACCGCCAGATGGAGGGCGGCTGCCGCTGTATTGCTGCTGGCAGCCGGCGGCCTGTACTATCTGCTGATCTCGCAAAGAGATGTGACCCCTTTGACGGTCAATACCCCGGAAAGTATGGCAGATGTTCAGCCACCCGGGCTGAGCCGTGCCTACATCACACTTTCCGATGGAGAAAAAATAGCGCTGGATGAAGCAAGCGATGGAGCGCTGGCAGACGACGGCCAGGCTCAGTTGATAAAAACCCCTGAAGGAGAGGTGGTGTATCGGCCCTTCCAGTCTGACAATGCCGGCCGGCAGGTGTACAATACAATGTGGAATCCCAGGGGTAGCCGGGTTATCCAGATGCGTCTCTCAGATGGTTCCAGGGTATGGCTGAATGCCGGTTCTTCCATTACGTATCCGGTGGTATTTACCGGAGCAGAGCGCAAGGTGTCGGTGGAAGGCGAGGCTTATTTTGAGGTAGCACACGAACATGCAAAGCCGTTTGTTGTAAGTAATGGAACTACGAGTATAATCGTGCTGGGAACACATTTCAATGTAAGTGCTTATGCGGACGAAGAAGAGCAGAAGATTACGTTGCTGGAAGGGAAGGTGCAGGTGGATATACCGGGCGCAACTTCAACCCTGAAGCCTGGGCAGCAGGCACGAATCCGCCAGGAGTTGCATGTAAAAAATGAGGTGAGTATTGACGACGTGATGGCCTGGAAAAACGGCTATTTCAGCTTCAATGATTCAGATATTTATACCATTATGAAAAAGGTGGCGCGCTGGTACGATATAGAGGTTGTTTACGAAGGCAGCTTTCGTTCCGAAACTTTTATTGGTAATATGTCGATGGATACCAGGCTGTCGGAATTGCTGGAAGTACTGGCGCTGAATAATGTGGGTTATACCATCGAAAATAAAACAGTAAAAATAAAGCCGGTGAAATAAAACAAAAGTGGGATAGGTATTCCCGATCAAGGAGACCCATTAAAAACCGGAAAGTGGTTGCAACACTCTCCGGCGATCGTTCTGGTAAACTCCATCTGTTCAGTCTGCTAAAACTGCCCTGTATGCACAAGAGTGCGTACGGAAACGACATTGTTTAACCAAACCAAAACCAAATGTATGAAATTTAGAGTTCTTCAGAGTTCCCCCATTTTTAAACGGGAGAATTGCTCCCGACTACTACTGTTTATGAAATTGTCAGTCATTTTTATCCTGGCGGGTTGTTTACAGGTATCAGCCCGAACTTATTCGCAGAATGTTACCCTGATTTCGGATGATATTCCTTTGAAATCAGCTTTTAAATCGATAGAAAAACAAACCGGATTTTATTTTTTTTACCGGGCGTCACTGACATCCAAATTCAGAAATGTAAGCGTACGTTTACACAACGCATCGGTGGACGAAGCCATGTCGCAATTGTTGCAAGGACTACCGCTGGATTACAAGATCATCAATAAAACCATTGCGATCACCGAAAAGACAGCGGCTGGACTTCGGGATTTACCGAAGAATACCACCCGTGCAGCAATAGACATATCCGGCGTGGTGACTACACTGGACAATCAGCCGCTGGCTGGCGCGAGCGTGCGGGTGAAGGATCAGAACAATGGTTCTTTTACAAACGAGCAGGGGCAATATACCCTTGAAGGGGTTGATGATAATGCAGTTTTACTGATCTCGTATGTGGGGTTTCAGGATAGGGAAGAACCGGTGAAGGGGCGCAGGATCATTAATATAGTTCTGGAGCCTTCTGAGGCTGATATGCAGGACGTGGTAATTGTTGGTTATGGTACACAAAAGAAGGTAAACGCAACCGGTGCGGTTGCACAGATAAATGGTAAAGAACTTGAGAACAGACCCATCACGAGAGTTAGCCAGGCGCTACAGGGAATGGTGGGCAACCTGAATATTACCACATCTACCGCCGGTGGCGCACCCAACGCAACCCAGGGAATCAACATTCGGGGCTTTACCGGTTTGGAAGATAATAACACGGGTGGTCCGCTGATTGTTGTAGATGGTATCCAGGGGGGCAACCTCAACAACCTGAACCCGGATGATATTGAGAGCATTTCTGTGATTAAAGATGCGGCGTCTGCTGCCATCTACGGATCCAGCGCTCCGTATGGTGTGATACTTATTACTACCAAACAGGGTAAAAAGGGGAGGGCACCTGCCATTACCTACAATAATAACCTCCAATGGGCTGCCCCGGTCAATATGCCCAAAATGGTCAATTCAATCGACTTCGCCGGGCTTTTTAACGAAGCCGCAGTAAACGGAGGAAGGAGCCCCTTGTTTTCTGACGATGTAATACAACGTATCAAAGACTATCAGGCCGGTACATTTGCCGATGAGACGGTGCAAAGTGGATACCCGGATAATCTAACCGATAACTGGGCAAGCTGGAGTGGTTCCAACGCTAACAACGACTGGTTCAGGATCTATTTTAAAGATGCAGCTTTCAGCCAGCAACACAACATAGGTGTTTCTGGAGGAAGCGAAAGCTCATCTTATTATATCGGATTGGGATACAACGATCGCCAGGGAATGTATAACTATGGCGATGACAGTTATAAGAGGTTTAATATCAGAGCCAATATCAGCACCGATATCAGCAAATGGCTCAATTTCAGTTTCAGGTCTACCGTAGCCAGGGAGCTGTTTAACACGCCTAATACGTATTCCGGCAAAACGGGCGGTAACTATATGCACCAGATGGGGCGCAAATGGCCCACGGTTCAGCTATACAACCCTGATGGTCTGTATTCAGATGAAAGTGATGTGCGGCTGCATTTGGAAGGTGGAAGAAACAAACAGGTTACAGACAATGCCATCTTAACAGGTGAATTCAATTTTAAACTCCTGAAAGGATGGACAGCAGCCGTAAACTACACTTTCAACGGCACATTCTGGAACCAGGATTTTCATACCAGAACGGTATATGCCTACCGGCCCAGCGGCACCCAGTATATCATGACCGGAAACCCCAACGGTTTTCAGCGATTGACCGACAGAACGCAGTACCAGGTGGTGAATGCGTTTACCAGATACGAGGCCAGTGCAGGCGAACATAACTTCAGCGTGCTGGGTGGCTTTACGGCCGACCTGCGCGAATACACCTATTTCACAGCTGGCAATAACCAGTTATATGCCGATAATATACCATCGCTCTCTACAAGTTTCGGTACCACGCCCAGTGTGACCGATGTGGTGAGGAAATTGGCTTCTGAAGGTTTTTTTGGCCGAATCAACTATAATTTCAAGGAGAAATACCTGCTCGAACTGAATGGGCGCTACGATGCCACTTCCAGGTTTTTGCCGGGTGTGCGGTGGAAATTTTATCCCGGTGTTTCTGCAGGCTGGAACATAGATAAAGAGAACTTTTTTACAGGAATCAGCCATGCAGTGAGTGCATTTAAGCTGCGGGGATCCTACGGATCACTGGGTGACCAGGCTTTTTTGGATGCCAATTCACCAAACTGGTACCCGTTTTATCCCAGCCTGGGCACCACCCGTCCTGGAAGTACCGGCTGGCTGTTCAATGGTGCCCAACAGGCTGCCGTTACACCGCCGGGGCTTGTAAATCCGCAACTTACCTGGGTAACCACTACCCAATTAAATTTAGGTACAGATGTAGCCTTCCTTGAGAACAGACTGAGTGCTTCGTTTGACTGGTATATTCGGAAAGCAGATGATTTTGCTTATGCCGGAGCCGCCCTTCCCGCAGTGTTGGGTACAGGTGTACCGCAGGAAAATAATGCCGGTATAGAAACGCGGGGCTTCGAATTGTCGATTGGCTGGAGAGATCAGATCGGAGCACTGCGATATGGATTAAAGGGCATCTTAAGTGATTACAGCGGTAAAGTGACAGCTTTTTCCAATAACCCCAACAATCAAATCGGCACTTTCTATGTTGGTCGGAGACATGGGGAAATATGGGGATATACCACTGTAGGACTGTTTCAGACAGAAGACGATGTGGATAAGGCTCCTTCCCAGACAAAAATACACGGAGCCTTATGGACGCCCGGAGATGTACAATATGCAGATATCAATGGAGATGGTATCATCGACTGGGGTAATAATACATTGGATAACCCGGGAGACAGATCGGTGATAGGAAATAGCACACCCCGGTATGCGTATAGCTTTACCGGCAATCTGGAATGGAAAAACTTCGACATGCTCATCTTCCTGCAGGGTATTGGCAAGCGAGACGCATGGGTAGGATCGAACTATTTCTGGGGTATAAACGGAGATGAATGGCAAAGTTCTGTTTTTACTGAACACCTTAACCGGTGGACGCCAGAAACGCCGAACGGATATTTCCCTAAATATTACCTGACAAGCGAGATGGGTAAAAATATACAAACCCAAAGCCGCTATCTTCAGGACGCCTCTTACTTGCGTATCAAGAACCTGCAGGTTGGATATACGGTTCCTGCATCAATGCTGAAAACAATCAGGTTCAACCGTGCGAGGGTATACGTAAGTATAGAAAACCTGGCAACGTTTACCAACCTTATAAAAACCATGGATCCCGAATTGTCTATTAGCGATGCTAAAATCTATCCTTTGCAAAGGGTGTATTCGGCAGGGATCAACATCGGCTTTTAAGTTGTAAAACAGAAAACAGAAAATAATGTATAAAATATTTGCTTTTTTAATAGGAATCTATGCTGTATTGGCAAGCGGCTGCAGCAAGGAGTTTTTAAATAGAACCCCTGAAACGAATATCAGCGACGGCGAATTCTGGAAAACGGCCAACGACCTTAAATTGTATGCCAACAACTGGTACGCTTTTTTTCCCAATCACAATGGTTGGGGTTCGATTGGTATTTACGGACTGGATGCCGACAACGGCAGTGATAACATGATAGCCATGAATTACAATACTTTCCTGAATGGAGAGCGTATTGTACCGGCAGCAGATGGCGGCTGGAACTGGGGGAGCCTGAGAAACGTCAATTATTTTCTGGCTAACTACGAAAAAAGCACCGAACAATGGAGCAATATTCAGGGGTATGTAGGCGAAGCGCTGTTTTTCCGAGCATGGTTTTACTTTGGCATGCTGAAAAGCTTCGGCGACCTGCCATGGGTGAACCAGCCGCTGCAGCCCGGATCGGAGCAGTTGTATGGCATCAGGTTGTCAAGGAACATAGTGGTGGATTCTATTATGAATGATCTGGACAGAGCCGTAGCGTATCTGCCCTCTAAATCGCAGGCGGAGGCTTCACGCGTTAATAAACAGATCGCTCAACTTTTTCAGGCACGCATAGCATTGTATGAAGGAACCTGGGAAAAGTATCATGCCGGTACGCCGTTCGGAGTAGCAGGTTCAGACGGAACATCATTTCTGCAAAAAGCAGCAGAGGTATCGGGTGCACTTATAGCTAATCCCGATGGGTACGGTCTGGAAGACTTTCCGGACGAGAAGGGCTATTGGGGACTTTTTAATCGCACCTCCTACGCGTCGAGTCCGGAGGTGATGCTGTGGCGAGAATACAATATCAACCTGAATGGCGGGCACCGTTGGCATCGATATACCACCGGCGGTGCCGGAAGAGGACTCACCAAAGACCTGATCGACGCTTACCTGTGCACCGATGGTCAGCCCATAGGTACAAGTCCGTTATACCAGGGCGATAACACATTGTTGGATGTAGTTACAAATCGTGACCCGAGGTTGAAACAAACGATCTATGTAAACGACGACGAACACATAATTACGGAAAATGCGCCCGGAGGGTTGCCCCCATTGGTTTTTCAGGTGCCTACTTTCACCACAGCCGCAGAGGGCCGCCCTTCTACCGGATACCAGGTATATAAAGGCCATAATCCCGACTATAATCAGCAGCAGGATCAGGGAACTACCGGACTTATCATCTTCAGGTTTGCTGAAGCTTTGCTGATTCATGCAGAAGCGAAAGCAGAATTGGGAACTTTTACACAGGCAGATGCAGACAAAACCCTCAATCTGCTCCGTATACGGGTAGGCATGCCTGTGATGAATGTGGGCGCCGTTGCGACAGATCCTGACGCGGAGTTTCCCGACCTTACTGCTGTTATCAATGAGGTAAGACGTGAACGCCGGGTGGAGTTGGCTTGCGAAGGCTATCGCCTCGATGATTTGATGCGTTGGGCTGCGATGGGAGAAAAAATATCCGGATGGCAACCTAAAGGCGCCAAATTGGCCCAATGGCAGGGTGTGGTGCCCGATGGTGACCTTGGAAATTACCCGGTAGATGACGAGGGTTACATTACATTGTTCAAAACTGTGCCGGCCATGGCCAGCGGCTATAAATTTCGAACAGACAGAGACTATCTGTCGCCGTTGCCTGATGACCAGCGATTATTGAACCCCGAATTGAAACAAAATCCGGGTTGGGAGTAAGTCCGGGATTAACGCTACAGCCGCTGCTAACCTATGAAACAACGGCGAAGTTAAATGCGGGACAAGCCGTCCTGCATTTAATTTCAATGTTGTGGAAGACGATGCGGATAGGATTGATACTAAGAAAAACAGTATACAATGAAATGGGAGAAATGCAGATACTATATTACAGAAAAAAGGTTGGCAATGAAGAGTGTATGCCTGTTAGCCGTATGCTTGATTGTGGCAACAGCGCAGGCACAGCAATTATGGATAACAGATCCGCTGGAGCCAATATATCCAGATAGTAATGCCACCGAACGGTTCAGCAACGAGTACGATCTTTATTTTCCTTCCGGTACTGTGGGAGACGTACATGTTTTACTCCAGGTGCCTCCTGGTGAAACATTTACCATCACGGCTTTTCAGGACAGTGAAGCCTTGCCCGTAGCATACTGGAGCAAGCTGGTAGACGTACCTGTGGAAGAAAATACCGGACTGGACAGCCGCACTGAAGCATATCAGAAGAATATGAATCCTTATGTAATCAGGCGGGCACCATTTAGAATATATGAGGTCGTTATGCCACTCACATCGCCGCAGGTAACGGCCGACAATGCTTCCTATACGGCATTACGACTTTCCATACCCGCAGAGAAAATGAAGGAACGGGGGCAGTGGAAAATAAGCATCGTAGCAACGGGCGCCACCTGGAAACAAAATGGAATATTCAACGCAGCCGTATCCCCGGCGCAGTTACCACTACTGCAGGATAGCAAGTTTTTTTACACCAATTGGTTCAACCTGTCGCGGATGGAGGCGAAACATCAGGTTGCCCGGTGGAGTGCAGCCTGGTACGCTATGCTGGAAAAATATGCAGCGCTGATGGCCCAGGGCAGGCAAAACAGTGTGAATATTCCCGGCGAACTTATCGCAGTGCAGGAGGGGAAGATAGTATTGGAAGTAGAGAAGATGTATAAGTTCATCGAAACCTTCCGCAAGTACGGGTTCACGGTTTTCGAATCGCCACATCTGATGTACCGCGGCAGCAACGATGACTGGAACGATCCCGAATTAAAGACAGTGCTGACAGGGAAAAGGTACTATACGCCCGAGGGGCAGCGGGATATAGATACCATTGTAACGCTGATCAGAAACTTCACCACACGTTACCGGCTTACGCACAACTGGCTGCAGCATATTTCGGATGAACCCACTGCAGTCCAGGCCCGGTGCTACCGGGATGTGGTAGCCCGCGTAAAATCGGTTTATCCCGAAATAAAGGTTATGGATGCTACCAACGACCGCGACAGTTTGGTTGGAGCGGTAGATTACTGGTGCCCGTTGATCAACGATTTTCAGGAAAATGAAAAATTCTTCCGGGAGCGCGAGAAAGAAGGGGAACGCGTGTTGGTGTATACCTGTCTGGTACCCGGCGGGGCCTGGCTCAACAGGCTACTCGACCAGGAGAAACTTCGTCAGGTATATTTCGGATGGGGTGCGGCGCACTATAATACCATGGGTTTTCTGCACTGGGGACTAAACCAATACTACGCTGATCCCTGGCAACAAAGCGTTATCCGCCATCCGGCGCCGGGTGCCGGACCCGAAAACAAATTACCGGCTGGCGATACCCATATTATATATCCAGGAACGGAGGGGCCTTTGTCGTCTGTCAGGTTCGAAGCACATCGTATCGGTATAGAAGACTACGAACTCCTGCAGGTACTGAAGCGAAAAAATCCGGATTTAGCAGCAACCCTTATAGCTTCAGTTTTTACAAGCTACACCCATTACGAGCGATCGGTAGAAAAATACAGGGAAGTGAGGAAACAACTGTTGAAAGCGCTTTGATCCTGCAGTCAATAGATCACTTCCACCTAAACCATCATTTTTTTCCGATGCTCTAAACCCCATTCCACCATCACATCCAATACCTTCTTAAAACATTCCCCCGCATTGGTGAGTTTATACTCTACCATTACGGGAATGGTATCGTATACCGTGCGTGTAACAATGCCGTTTACTTCCAGGTCTTTCAGCTCCTTGGAAAGCATGCGGGGGGTAATACCTGCTATTTCCCGCTCCAATTCCTTAAAACGTTTTTTGCCATAGAGCAGCGAACCGATGATAGGAAGCTTCCATTTTCCGTGGAGCACATTCATGGTATCGTTGATGGCCAACACAAATTGGGCAGAACATAGTTTGATTTCTTCCAGTTGGGAAATGGGCGTCATGACCGGGGATTCGTTTTGCTATACTTTTAGATACTGATATACAAAAGTATAGTAGTTACTAATGTATAGCAAAGGTGTATAATTTTGCATTCGTGAACAACTAATTGATCATAAAATAAAAACAAGAGCCCTATGATTTTAGTTACAGGTGCCACTGGCTATTTTGGAAGTGTTGTAGTTGAATCGTTGTTGAAAAACGGCGTATCGCCGACCAGAATCACTGCGTTGGCCAGAAATGCCGAAAAAGCAGCCGCTATCGCTGCCAAAGGCGTGAAAGTAGTAGAAGGCGATTATAATCGCTATGAATCGTTGGTAGCAGCATTTAAGGATATCAATACCTTACTATTCGTGTCGGCAAGCGATATAGGCAGCAGGCGGGTGCAGCATGAAAGCGTGGTGAAAGCGGCCAGGGCCGCCGGTGTGAAACACGTAGTGTACACCAGTTTTGAACGAAAAGATGAAACATCCGGTTCTCCTATAGCGGCGGTGGCCGAAGCGCACCTGGCCACTGAAAACTGGCTGGCGGAAAGTGGTATCGCCTATACCATCCTGCGCAATAATCTTTATATGGATTTGGTTCCCGCGTTTATTGGAGACAGGGTATTGGAATCAGGCACTATCTATCTGCCGGCTGGCGATGGAAAAGCCGGATTTGTATTAAGGGCAGAGATGGCAGAAGCGGCAGCAAAACTACTGATGTTGGGAGAGCATGCGGGCAAAACCTATCATTTTTCGAATACGGAAACCTATGGGTATACGGATGTAGCCGAAATACTAAGCGATATAGCCGGTAAAAAAATTGCATATGTTTCTCCTGCTGCAGAGGAGTACAGTACTACGCTACAGGCAGCCGGAGTTCCGGAGGCGTATGTAGGGATGTTTTCTTCCTTTGCGCTGGCACATGCGGCAGGCGAGTTCGATGCTTCCGGAAGCGATCTGGAAATCCTGTTGGGCAGAAAGCCTACTTCGCTGCGCGAGTACCTGCAAAGTGTGTATGCTGCGGGGAAATAGTAGCTTTCACTACCGTAAAAGCTGTTTTTGATATTAATAACCTATGTAAAATGAACCAGGCATGCAGGGGCAGGCCGGGAGGCTGGCCTCTTATAGTAAATGCTGTTCATTACTGTGATTGTATTGTTAAGCACATCGCCCGATTATCATTGCCGGCCAGGTAGTATTCCCGCTTTCTCGTTTTGCCCGGGAGGCTGGCATGCCCGACGCCGGGGAACATTGCTATCGTTTCACCTGGTCGGCCAATATGTTGTTGTTGATCTTTCTGTTTTCCAGAATTTTGATATACTGTAGCGCCAGCCTGATATTGTAATCTTCGTATGCTTTTTGCGCCCAGCCGATGGCTGCGTCAATGTTTCCGTTGATTTCGTTGATAATAGCCATATTGTAGCAGGCTCGCCCGGCCGTTTTGGCTTTGGTGCTGCCGGTTTCCTGCTCCCACAAATCGGCCGCGCCCGACCAGTTACCGCCCTGCGCTCTTCGTTTGGCGGTTTTCAGCGCATCTGACCCCCGCACATAATAGTCCCTCGAAACACGCCGGTAATAGGGCGAAATTCGTTGTCCGTAGGCCTCCCCAGCCCGGTTACCGGTATTTTTCACCGCTTCTTTTCGTTCCAGCATAGCTGCCAGCGCCGCTGCCGGGTTGATGCCCCTTCCTTCAAAACTGAGGGTGTGGTGCATAATGTATTCGTCCAGTAGTTGTCTTTCCCTGGGTGCGTATATCCGCCAGCCGGTTCTTACACGGGTAACCATAGTGGCAATGTGTTCTACCATGGGTACTTTCCCCAGAGGGGTATTCAGGGTTTTAGAGCCGGTGGCATAGTTTATTTTCGACTCGGTGTCAAATACCTCTAATGAAAACAGGAGCTCTGCTCCGCTATGGTGGGCTATGTTGTCAATATCGGTCCAGCCGAGTGGGGCAGGGAAAACGCCCGATACCGACTGTCGGTAGAAGGTTTCCTGTACGGGCAGCACATCGGTAAACCGATCATTCTGCCGGAGTGTAAACTGCAAACCATCTATGCTGGCAGCAGCTCCCGCCTTATCCAGTTCCGCACTTTCCAGAGAAAATACCTTGTCTGCCACATCGAATACCCGGTTCCGCGGATCGGTTTCGCTTCGATTGATAATCGCCGTTTTCTTTGCGTAATCGGGCAGGTGTACGGGAGAGGGTTCCAAAACGGAAATATGCACCTTATTGGTAGATACGCAGGAAGAGGCGCCTGCCATTATCAGGATAACAATAAGATTTTTCATAACTGGATTTTTACGTATTAGCTGTAAACGTAGGTAGCAAAGGTATATTGTAATGTAAAGTTGTGAAATTCAACAAGTTTATGGATGAAACCTGTATAGGTTATCCCGAAACAGGTATTTCGCGCTCTTTTCAAGCCTCTGCGTTCTTTGCGTGAAATAATGATCTGTAGTTTTTCCCGCGAAGCAGCAAACCCCTAACGACGATTGGCATAGACGAAATAGCGCACTTTACGATGCGTTCTACGGAAGTAAGTATTATTATGTGTTGTTTATTTTTAATATATTCGTACTGTTTTATCGGCAACACCGGCCGGAGGCGATTTTTTTTAAAAAATATTTCTAAATAGTTGGCAGCAAGTTTATAACCTCCTACCTTTGCACTCCCAAAATCAAATGGGTAGTTTACGGTATGTCTCAAAGAATCAGAATTAAATTACAGAGCTACGATCACAATCTGGTAGATAAATCTGCTGAGAAGATCGTAAAAACTGTACGTGGTACAGGTGCGGTAGTTACAGGTCCTATTCCTTTGCCTACACACAAAAAGATTTTTACGGTACTGCGTTCACCGCATGTAAACAAAAAGAGCCGCGAGCAGTTCCAGTTGTCTACGCATAAGCGTTTGCTGGATATTTATACTTCATCCTCCCGTACGGTGGATGCATTGAGTAAGCTCGATCTGCCGAGTGGTGTGGAGGTTGAGATCAAAGCGTAAGCAAATGCCTTAAGGCAGAAAAAAGAAATTAGTTCTTATATATATTCCATCTGCCAATTTTTCCGCCGGTGGCGGTTAAAAAAAGCAGCGCTGGAATGCCGGAAGATAAAACAACCGGCTTTTGAGAATTAAATATGAACTAGCCCTTCGAGGTTAGTTTACCGCTGGTACTTCCTCTTTCACAAGTGGAAAATACGGGAAAAGGTCGGCGGCAAACGGGGATTGAAGTATCGGACGAAAGGGTCCGGTCTGTCTCTTTAACCAACCAGGGTATAAATACATAAAAATGAAAGGTATTATTGGTAAAAAAATCGGGATGACCAGCGTCTTCAATCCTGCCGACGGCAGACAAACCGCCGTTACTATTATTGAAGCTGGTCCTTGTGTGGTTACACAGGTGAAAACGAAAGAGACAGACGGGTACAATGCCATACAGTTGGGCTTCGAAGACAAAACAGAAAAGCATACTACACAGGCCGAAGCCGGGCACTACGCAAAAGCTAATACTTCAGCTAAGAAATTTGTAAAAGAATTCCGCGATTTTTCCATCGAAAAAAATATTGGTGAAACCATTACACTCGACATCTTTTCAGAAGGTGACAAGGTAGAAGTGGTGGGCACCACAAAAGGCAAAGGCTTCCAGGGTGTGGTAAAACGCCACGGGTTTGCCGGTGTGGGAGAACAATCCCATGGTCAACACGACCGCCAGCGAGCGCCGGGTTCTATCGGTAACTCTTCCGATGCTTCCCGTGTATTCAAAGGAATGCGCATGGCCGGTCGTATGGGTGGAGACAGGGTAAAAGTGAAAGGATTAGAGGTTGTGAAGCTGTTTCCGGAAAAGAACTATATACTGGTAAGCGGTGCAGTGCCTGGTCATAACGGTTCAATTGTATTAATTCAAAAATAATTTAACTGCCGGTACTCAGTTGCTGATGTACCGGCAAAATATTTTATACAATGCAAGTAGATATCTTAAATAGGGAAGGAAATAAAACAGGACGTACCATAGAATTGCCTGAGGATATTTTTGGTGTGGAGCCGAATGATCACGTGATTTACCTTTCTGTTAAACAGTTCCTGGCAGCGCAGCGGCAGGGTACGCACAAAGTAAAAACACGTGCGGAGGTGAAAGGCGCGAGCCGCAAACTGCACCGTCAAAAAGGTACCGGAGGATCCCGTAAAGGAAATATCCGTAACCCTTTGTATAAAGGTGGTGGTACTATTTTCGGCCCCAAACCCCACAAATACGATATCAAGTTGAATCGTAAAGTGAAAGATCTGGCTAAGATTTCTGCGCTTTCATACAAAGCAAAAGAAAATGCGATACTGGTAGTGGAAGATTTGTCATTTGAAAAGCCAGCTTCCAAAGAAGCGGCAGGTGTGCTGAAGAACCTGAATATTGCCAATAAAAAAACCTTGTTTGTGTTGCCGGATTACAACGAAAACCTGCAACTGAGCCTTCGTAATATTCCCTCCGTTCTAGGCGTATTACTGGCAGACGTAAACACCTATGATATTGTGAACAGCGATGTGCTGGTGTTGACAGAAAATGCAGCTAAGATATTTTCAGACGAAGAAGCAGAAGTAGCGGCAGAAGCATAAGTAAAGGTTTTATCCCCTATTTGGCGGAACCAATTATTAAATTTTCAAATTAAGCGAGATGAAACTTGCAGACATACTAGTTAAGCCGATCATTACTGAAAAGAGCAACCGCCTTTCGGAAAAAAGAAACACATATGCCTTTCGTGTAGGTCGTAAAGCCAATAAGCTTGAAATCAAAAAAGCGGTGGAAGAATTTTACGGCGTAAGTGTGGTAGATGTGAATACGGTGGTGGTACCCGCAAAAAGTAAATCAAGGTTTACCAAAGCTGGTGTTATATCCGGACGTAAGCCGGCTTACAAAAAGGCATACGTAACCGTGGCGGAAGGAGAGAATATCGATCTGTACGGATCATTATAAGTAAATAATACACTAAAGCAGACGAAGCTGAAAAGTTCGTTAAAAACAGATAAAAATGGCAGTTAAAAAATATAAACCGGTTACAGCAGGTACGCGTTGGAGAATTGGCAGTTCATTTGCTGAAATTACGACCGATACGCCTGAAAAGTCGCTGTTGGAATCGAAGGGACGTACAGGCGGACGCAATTTCCAGGGGCGTCGTTCAATGCGTTATATCGGAGGAGGACACAAAAAGAGGTATCGTATTGTTGATTTTAAAAGAGATAAGAAAGGAATCAAAGCAAAAGTTGCTTCCATTGAATACGATCCGAATCGTTCTGCTTTCATCGCATTGCTGAATTATGCTGATGGTGAAAAGCGATACATCATTGCTCCCCAGGGATTACAGGTAGGCGCTACCGTAGAAAGCGGAGATGCTGTGGCACCGGAAGTGGGTAATGCATTGCAGTTGAAAAATATGCCGTTGGGTACCAACGTACATAATATTGAATTACAGCCCGGTCAGGGCGGCAAGATGGTAAGAAGCGCAGGTACTTCTGCCCAGTTGAGCAATAAGGAAGAAAAATACGGTGTATTGAAAATGCCGAGTGGTGAGCTGAGAAAAGTATTGATCAATTGTTATGCAACAGTTGGAGTGGTTAGCAACAGTGATCACAGCCTGGAGAGAGCTGGTAAAGCAGGGGTAAATCGTTGGAAAGGAGTTCGTCCACGCACCCGTGGTGTAGCGATGAACCCAGTAGATCACCCGATGGGTGGTGGTGAAGGAAGAGCATCCGGAGGACACCCGCGCTCCAGAACCGGTAAATACGCCAAAGGGCTGAAAACCCGCCGGAAGAAAGGATCTGATAAACTGATCATTCAGCGTAAAAACGGAAAAAAACTGAGCAACTAAGTAGTAAGTGGTAAGAGAGAAATCAGCAATTATTAAATCAGAAATCTGAAATAACAAAACATGGCTCGTTCAATTAAAAAAGGTCCTTATATAGCCGCTCATCTGGAAAAGAAAGTGCTGGCGATGAACGAAGGAAAATTAAAGAAAGGTGTGATCAAAACCTGGAGCCGGCGCTCTACTATTACACCAGACTTTGTAGGCAATACGTTTGCTGTGCATAACGGTAATAAGTTTATTCCTGTGTATGTAACGGAGTTTATGGTAGGCCACAAGTTGGGCGAATTTGCTCCTACCCGGAATTTCAGAGGTCACTCAAGCAAAAAAATAGCATAATTTATTAAGCCGCTAGCGGCATAGAAAACATAAAAAATGGAAGCAGTAGCTAAACTTAAAAATTATCCTACATCCCCCCGCAAAATGCGTTTGCTGGCAGACGTGATCCGTGGTATGGATGTGGAAAAAGCTTTGGCAATATTGGAACATCATCCCCAGCACTCCTCCACACCGCTTTATAAGTTGCTGAGAAGTGCAGTGAGCAACTGGGAACAGAAGAATGAAGGACAAAGCGCTGCCGACAGCGGATTATTGGTAAAAACCATCTTCGTGGATGGCGGCAGGGTGCTGAAGCGGATGTTGCCGGCGCCGCAGGGCAGGGCTTACAGGGTTCGTAAGCGCAGTAATCATGTAACTGTGATTGTAGACCAAAAATAAAAGTGAAAATATTCAAATTATAAACATGGGTCAAAAAGCAAATCCGATTGGTAACAGGTTAGGGATCATCCGCGGTTGGGAAAGCAACTGGTATGGTGGAAAGCGCGATTTCTCAACCAAGCTGATAGAAGATAACAAGATCAGGACTTATCTGAATGCGCGGATCAACACCGGGGGCACATCTAAAATTGTGATAGAGCGCACTTTGAATAAACTGATTGTTACCGTACATACTTCCAAACCCGGTATTCTGATCGGACGTGGTGGTGTGGAGGTTGACCATCTGAAAGAAGAGTTGAAAAAGCTTACCGGTAAAGAAGATGTACAGATCAATATACTGCCGGTACGTCATCCGGAAATCGATGCCCGCATCGTAGGTGATACCATTGCCAGCCAGATTGAAAAACGTATCAACTACAAGCGCGCTATAAAAGCAGCCATTGCTACAGCGCTGCGCATGGGAGCCGAAGGAATCAAAATAAAGATCAGTGGTCGTTTGGGTGGTGCTGAAATAGCCCGTACTGAAGAGATTAAACAAGGAAGAGTGCCTTTGCATACCTATCGCATGGATATAGACTATGCCAATGTATTCGCACTGACTGTTTACGGAAAGATCGGTATAAAAGTTTGGATATGTAAAGGAGAAGTGTTGAGCAAGCGCGACCTCAACCCGAATATTATAGATGAAAAGCAGGGGCCATTGACAGGCGGCGATCACAGAAGACATGGCGGCGGCGATAGAAGAGGTGGCGATAGAAGAGGCGGCGGTGACAGAAGAGGTGGCGACAGGCGATAATCTTAAAGTAATTGTTTTAAAAAAATTCAAATTGTAATATAATGTTACAGCCAAAGAGAACGAAACACAGGAAAGCGCAGAAAGGACGTATAAGGGAGATCGCCAAGCGTGGTGCAACCATATCCTTTGGAACCTTTGCCCTGAAGGCAATGGAGCCTATATGGTTGAACAACCGCCAGATAGAATCTGCCCGTCAGGCGATGACCCGTGCCATGAAACGTGAAGGGAATGTGTGGATCCGTGTTTTCCCGGATAAACCTGTTACCAAAAAGCCGGCTGAGGTGAGGATGGGTAAAGGTAAAGGTAACCCCGAATACTGGGCAGCAGTAGTGGAGCCGGGACGTATTCTGTTTGAAGCAGATGGTGTTCCGCTGCAGGTAGCTAAAGACGCAATGGCGTTGGCAGCAGCAAAATTACCGGTAAAAACAAAGTTTATAGTTCGCCGCGATTATGCCGAATAAACCGGTGGCAACCATATAGGGTTTACTTATCAAATCGAATAGAATGTCTAAAAAAGTTGAATTTTTAAATAGCCTGCATGGACTGAACGAAGCAGATCTGGCAGCCCGCATAAAGGATGACGAAGTGCGCTTGAAAAAGCTGAAGTTCGCACACACTACATCCCCGCTGGAAAATCCGATGAGCATTAAACTGCTGCGCAGGGATATTGCCCGGTTAAAAACTGAATTAAAGAAAAAGCAAAACGCTCAATAAAATGGCTGAAAGAAATTTGCGTAAATCTAGGATAGGTGTGGTAACCAGTAACAGAATGGAAAAAACCATTACCGTTGCTATCGAAACAAGGGTGAAGCACCCTATCTACGGAAAGTTTGTGAAAAAAACGACCAAGTTCCATGCGCACGATGAAAAAAAGGAGTGCAACATCGGAGACCTGGTACGTATTATGGAAACCCGCCCGCTGAGCAAAACCAAGCGTTGGCGCCTGGTGGAAGTAGTAGAAAAAGCGAAATAAATTATTTCTGGCAGTTTGTCCTGGAGTAATATGCTTCCGGGGTGATAGCCCAGACTTCAAATTTCAAATAACTAAAAAGATGATTCAGCAAGAAAGCAGGTTAAATGTTGCGGATAACAGTGGCGCAAGAGAGGTACTTTGCATAAGAGTATTGGGAAACAGCGGTCAGGACTATGCCAAGATCGGAGATAAAATAGTAGTTACCGTGAAAGAAGCCATTCCTGCAGGCGGTATAAAAAAAGGCACTGTTACCAAGGCAGTCATCGTTCGCACCAAAAATAAACTGCGTCGGAAAGACGGTTCGTATATCCGGTTTGATGACAATGCCGTGGTATTGCTGAATGCGGCAGACGAGCCCCGCGGTACCCGTATTTTCGGCCCTGTGGCGAGAGAGTTGCGTGATAAGGGATATATGAAAATTGTATCACTGGCGCCGGAGGTATTATAATAACACAGCGGCTGAGCTTCAGCCATAATATAGTATAAATTCTCAGCAGAGACAAAGCATACGAAAATGAGCAAAAGATTTAAACCCAAGTTTAATATTAAAAAAGGCGATTCGGTGGTAATAATATCCGGCGACGATAAGGACCTGAGTAAGGCTCGCAGGGTGTTGGAAGTATTTCCCGAAGATGCACGCGTGCTGGTAGAAGGCGTGAATATCATTACAAAGCATACCAAGCCTTCTGCACAAAACACAAAAGGTGGTATTGTTAAAAAAGAAGCGCCTGTCCATATCAGTAATGTTAAACTGTGGGATGAGAAGAAAGGGGAAGCGACAAAGGTAAAACGGAGCCGCGAAAACGGTAAGCTGGTAAGAATTTCTAAAAAATCAGGAACGGCCATCTGAGCATAATGCGTTGCCGATAGTCTATCAAGATATAAATATCAGAACATGAGCACTACAAAATATACTCCAAGGTTGGCCGACAAATATAAAAAGGAAGTGGTACCGGCCTTACAGAAGCGGTTTGCATACAAAAGCGTAATGCAGGTTCCCCGCTTAGAAAAAATTTGTTTGAACCGCGGTGTGAACGGTGCGGTGAATGATAAAAAACTGGTTGATATAGCAGTGGAGGAGTTGGGTTCCATCACCGGACAAAAAGCTATAGCCACGAATTCAAAAAAGGATATCTCTAACTTCAAATTGAGAAAGGGCGTACCCATCGGGGCCAAAGTTACCTTGCGTGGTGTGAAAATGTACGAATTCCTGGATCGTCTGATATCTTCATCCCTTCCGCGTGTGCGCGATTTTAAGGGAATAAATGAAAAGGCGTTCGATGGCAGAGGTAATTACACACTGGGTGTAACAGAACAGATTATATTTCCGGAGATTGATATTGATAAAATCAATAAGATTACAGGGTTGGATATAACTTTCGTAACATCTGCCCATACAAACGAGGAAGCATACGAGTTGCTGCGGGAACTGGGTATGCCGTTCAAAAATGCTAAAAAGAATTAAAAACCTGAATTTATAGTAACATGGCAAGACAATCAGTAAAAGCCAGGCAAAGGAAAAGAGAGCGGTTGGTTGCTCAATACGCCGATAAAAGAGCAGCACTGAAGGCAGCGGGCGAATGGCAGGCGCTTGACGCGTTGCCCAAGAACTCCTCCAAAGTGCGTTTGAAAAACCGTTGTCAGGTTTCCGGGCGCCCCCGCGGATATATAAGATATTTCGGTTTGTCCAGGATCGCGTTCCGCGATATGGCGCTGAACGGTGTCATCCCCGGTGTAAGAAAAGCGAGCTGGTAGTTCGATCGGAGGTGTATAGCTCCAGCAAAGGCTGGTTCGTATTCCAGACAAAAAAATTCTGAACTGATTAATACATAAAAATGGTAACAGATCCAATTGCAGATTATCTCACAAGGGTGCGTAATGCTCAGATGGCAGGTCATCGTATTGTGGAAATTCCTGCTTCAAATCTTAAAAAACGTATCACTGAGATACTGTACGAACAGGGGTATATCCTGAAGTACAAGTTTGAAGATGATAATAAGCAGGGCGTAATTAAAATTGCGTTGAAGTACGATGCCCAAACGAAAAAGCCTGCGATTCAGTCGTTGCAAAGAGTAAGCCGCCCGGGTTTGCGCCAGTACTCCAAGCCCGCTGATTTTAAAAGAGTGATGAGCGGACTGGGTATTGCCATCGTCAGCACATCGAAAGGTGTAATGACGGATAAGCAAGCCAAATTGCAAAATGTTGGCGGAGAAGTGCTTTGCTATATTTTCTAGAACGCAATGGATCGACTGATAATTTAAGTTCTCTATACGGAGCTGAACACGGTTGATCTTTTATATATTAAAATTATAAATTAAAAATTATGTCTCGTATAGGTAAGGCGCCGGTCGCAATTCCTCAGGGGGTAACTGTAAACGTGGGTAAAGATAATTTGCTGACTGTAAAGGGTCCGAAGGGAGAACTGCAGCAACAAATTGATCGTGATATTACTGTGGAAGTGAAAGAGGGTGAGTTGGTATTCTCCCGTCCTACAGACCAGATCCGTCATCGCGCATTACACGGCTTGTCCCGGGCGCTGGCTGCAAACCTGGTAAAAGGGGTTACAGAAGGATTCAAGAAAAACCTCGAACTGGTGGGCGTGGGTTTTAAGGCTTCTAACCAGGGCAATGTACTGGATCTTTCTCTGGGCTATTCTCATAATATTATATTTGAGATTCCCAAAGAATTGAAAGTGGCTACTGCTCAGGAAAAGGGGCAAAACCCGACTGTATCACTCGAGGGCATAGACAAGCAACTGCTGGGCCAGGTAGCCGCTAAACTGCGTAGCCTCCGTAAACCGGAGCCTTACAAAGGTAAGGGTGTGAAATACCAGGGTGAGGTACTTCGCAGAAAAGCTGGAAAAACAGCAGGTAAATAATAAGTAGTAAATGGCCCGGCAGTATCGGGCTTAAAATAAAAGAAAATGGATACAAAAGTTATCAGGAGACAAAAGATCAGGTACAATATCCGCAAGTCCGTGCGCGGAACTGCAGAGAGACCCCGCCTGGCTGTTTTCAGAAGCAACAGAGATATTTATGTTCAGTTAATAGACGATAACGACGGCAAGACCCTGGTGTCTGCTTCTTCAAGAGATAAAGATATCAAAGCGCAAAAAGCCACCAAGGTTGAATTGAGCAATCTGGTAGGCAAAGCAGTAGCCGAAAAGGCTGCCGCTGTGGGAATTAAATCAGTGGTGTTCGACAGAGGCGGTTATCTTTATCATGGAAGAGTAAAAGCAGTGGCCGACGGTGCTCGCGAAGGCGGATTGCAATTCTGATTTTGGGTATCACATCTTTACAATAATAATAAGTAACAATAATGTCAACATCTAACTTAAATAAGGTAAAAGCGGGCGACCTTGAATTAAAAGAAAAGGTAGTAGCTATTAACCGTGTTGTAAAAACAACCAAAGGAGGAAGGGCTTTTAGCTTTTCTGCACTCGTGGTGGTAGGAAACGAGAATGGGGTGGTTGGACACGGTTTGGGAAAGGCCAAAGAGGTGCAGGAAGCCATTACCAAAGGCATTGAAGATGCGAAGAAGAACCTCATAAAGGTGCCGGTTATGAAAGGAACCATCCCTCATGAGCAGTGGACTAAAGAGGGTGCCGCAAAAGTATTGATCAAGCCTGCAGCACCTGGTACGGGTGTAATATCCGGAGGCAGTATGCGTGCTGTGCTGGAAAGCGCCGGTATCACAGACGTTCTCGCAAAGTCGCTCGGTTCGGCTAATCCCCAGAATGTGGTGAAAGCTACTGTGAAGGCATTGTCTGAGCTTAGAGAGCCGGTAAGCGTTGCCAAAACAAGGAAAATTTCGCTGAAAAAAGTATTTAACGGATAATAAAGCCGGCAACCGGTTCGGTTAATGGGTTTACAAATTTGAAAACATGGCAAAGATTAAGATCACACAGGTTAAAAGTGTTATTGACAGATCGGAGCGGCAGAAAAGAACAATGGAGGCGCTTGGTTTGAAAAAAATAAACGCTTTTGTGGAAGTGGAAGCTACCCCCCAGATATTGGGCATGGTAACCAAAGTGAGCCACCTGATAAAAGTGGAGGACGCAAAATAATTTAGAGCGGTTATTCGCTGGCGGCCGCTGGATTGAAATAATTTAAAGTTTATAAACCTCTCCCGTTAAATAAGGTCGTGATGCTTCGGTACAGGCCAGGAGAGGACAAGCGAGCTTCGCTGCTGCGGGGCGTTGAGTAAAAAAATAAACAATGAAACAGAGCTTAAAAGTTTCTTCCCCAAAAGGGAAAGTATATGCGGAGTTTCATTCGACCCTTCAATAACAATTAAAAAATTATACGAATGAAACTGCATCAATTACGTCCGGCAAAGGGCGCTACACACAAAGAAAAAAGATTAGGCCGTGGGGAAGCTTCCGGACACGGTGGTACTTCTACGAAAGGTAACAAAGGACAGCAATCAAGAACCGGTTATCAGCGTAAGCTGGGGCACGAAGGCGGTCAGATGCCGATTCAGCGCCGCTTACCCAAACGCGGGTTCAAGAACCCCCACCGCGTGGAATATGTTGTTTTTAATCTGGGGCAAATTGAACAACTCGCTGCAAAATATGGATTTGCCGAAGTGAGTGCGGAAGAGTTGTATAAAAATGCGCTGATCAAAAAAACAGACCTGGTTAAAATTTTGGGCAATGGTACGCTGAGTTCCAAACTTAACTTCAAGGTGAACGCAGCCAGTGAAAAGGCAAAAACAGCCATAGAAGCTGCCGGCGGCACCCTGGAAATTGTAAAGTAATTTCCTTACCTTGCACAACGCTTACACCAGCGTTGTTTTTTATTTGCGGCACAATTAAACACAACTTTTCGTGAAGAAATTCATTCAGACCCTGAAGAATATCTGGACAATTGAAGAGCTAAGAGGTAAAATACTGGTAACACTGATGCTGATACTGGTTTACCGTTTTGGCGCTCACATAGTTTTGCCCGGTATAGATCCTAATAAACTAACGGAATTTTCTGCCAAAACACAAAAGGGGCTGCTCGGCTTGTTTGATACATTTGCAGGGGGCGCCTTTTCCAATGCTTCTATCCTCGCATTGGGTATTATGCCCTATATTTCTGCTTCTATTTTCATGCAACTGGTAACCATACTGGTGCCTAAAATGCAGAAGATACAGAAAGAAGGTGATAGCGGAAGGAAAAAAATCAACCAGTGGACCCGTTACCTGACGGCCATCGTAACGCTGCTGCAGGCGGGTACCTATGTTGCGTATCTCACCAATCAGAACAGAGACGCGCTGATCGTTTCATATCAGCCTTATTTCTGGATTTCTACGGTACTGCTGCTTACTGCCGGTACTTTGTTTGTAATGTGGCTGGGAGAGAAAATACAGGACAAGGGGTTGGGCAATGGTACTTCCATCATTATAATGGTGGGTATATTGGCTCGTCTTCCCGAGTCGTTGTTGCAGGAATTCCGCGCGAAGAACGTGGGCGGAGGCGGCGGCTTATTTATTTTCGTTGCAGAAATAGCTATTCTGATTGCTATTATCCTCGGACTGATTGTATTGGTGCAGGGGGTTAGAAAAATTCCGATCAACTATGCCAAACAAATTGTAGGCAATCGGCAGTTCACCGGTGCAAGGCAGTTTTTACCTTTAAAAGTAAACGCTTCCGGTGTAATGCCCATCATTTTCGCCCAGGCTATCATGTTCCTGCCTACGTTGTTTTCGTTTACCAATTTCGAATCAGGGCAGGGTATTGCCAGAATATTTGCCGACCATAGCAATGTATGGTATATGGTGATTTATGGTGTGATGGTTGTGGCTTTCACCTTCCTGTACACGGCGTTGATATTTAACCCCAAACAGATTTCTGACAACCTGAAGCAAAGCAATGGTTTTATTCCCGGTGTGAAGCCCGGGCAGGAAACTACGGACTATATTGGACAGATCATGGACAGAATTACCCTTCCGGGGGCTATTTTCCTGGCTATTGCAGGTATTCTTCCGGGGCTTGCCATGCGCGCCGGCGTAACAGGGCAGTTTTCTACTTTCTTTGGAGGAACTTCTCTGCTGATTATGGTAGGGGTAATACTGGATACCCTTCAGCAGATAGAAACACATTTGCTGATGCGGCAGTACGACGGGTTAATGAAGAGCGGCCGTATACAGGGAAGACAAACCTCATCACCTGTTTCTATTTAAATAAAAAATGATTTTCTATAAAACCAGAGAAGAGATAGCGCTCATAAGAAAAAGTAGTTTACTCGTAAGTGCCACCTTAGCTGAGGTGGCAACTTATTTAAAGCCGGGTCTTACTACATTACAGGTGGACGTTTTTGCAGAAAAGTTCATCCGCGACAATGGCGGCATTCCTTCGTTTAAAAATTATAAAGGGTTTCCTTTTACCTGTTGTATTTCTGTGAACGATGCCGTGGTGCATGGTTTCCCCAACAACAACTTACTTAAAGATGGCGATGTGGTTTCTGTAGATGTGGGGGTGTTTATGAACGGGTTTCATGGAGACAGCGCCTATACTTTTGCGATTGGTGAAATAAACCCGGACACGAAACAATTGCTGCGCATTACCAAAGAATCACTGTACAAGGGCATAGAAAAGGCTATTGCAGGCAACCGGATTGGCGATATTGCCTATGCCATTCAGGAACATACAGAACGCAGGCATGGCTACGGTGTGGTAAGAGAACTGGTAGGGCATGGCCTGGGCAGACAGTTGCATGAAGAGCCTCAGGTGCCTAATTTCGGCAAGCGTGGTACGCTTACCAAATTACAGGAGGGTTTGGTAATAGCCATAGAACCCATGATCAATCAGGGCAAAAAAGAGGTGTTTTACGACGACGACGGGTGGACGGTTAGAACCCGCGATGGTAAACCCTCTGCGCATTATGAACATACCATTTGTGTACAACGCGGCCAGGCGGATATATTATCTTCTTTTGCAGACATTGAGAAAAATGAAAAGGCCAACGCTCATCTGGACGCTTCCTATTATTGATCAGTCATAGCCTTCGTGCAGCAGGCTAACTGCCGGAAAGAATTACAGCATTTAGCCTGCTATGGTGCTGTTTTATAATTTTTCAACAAACAGAGTAGTTGTATCTGCTGAAAAGGAATAGTACAGGCAGTACCGCCTAGTCTCCCAAAAGTTCCTTCACTTTTTCAATTACATCCTGCAGGCGTGAAGCATCCTGCCCACCGGCCGTAGCCAGCGTTTTCTGACCGCCGCCGCCACCTTTAATCAGCGGTGCCACCTGCTCCTTGATGAGCTTACCGGCATCCAGGTTTTTAGCCGCTGCCACTACTTCCGACATACCAATGGCCACAAAGGGTTTGCCGTTGATATTGGCACACAGGACCATCAGGTAATCGCGCAGGTTGTTTTTTACATCGATGCATATTTTCTTTAAACCATCGGCATTGGGTACCTGCACTATTTCGCCGATAAACGTTACACCACCTACGATCTGATCCTTTTGAAGGAGTTCGTTGCGTACCTGCACGAGTTGACGTGCTTCCAGGGCCTCTACCTTTTTCTGCAATGTATTACGCTCTTCGATCAGTTTTTCCAGCGCTTTCATGGGGTCTTTGGCCTTCAGCAATTCGCCGATGTGTTTGTACTGACTGATCCTGTCGAATGAATACTGGATGGCCGCGTGTCCTGTCAGGGCTTCAATTCTGCGTACGCCCGCTGCCACGGCGGATTCCGCGAGTATCGTCATCATGCCGATCATACCCGTATGTGCTACATGCGTACCACCGCATAGTTCCACTGAATAGTCCGGGTCTATGATCACTACACGCACGATATCGCCGTATTTTTCTCCAAATAGTGCCATGGCGCCTAATTGCAGGGCTTCGTCCTTAGGCATTTCCTTAATAACCACGGGGATATTGGCGCGTATTTTTTCGTTCACCAGTAATTCGATGCTGCGTAGTTCTTCGTCGCTAACTTTAGAGAAATGAGAGAAATCGAATCGCAGTTCCTGGGGCGATACCAGCGATCCTTTCTGTGCTACATGGGCGCCCAGTACCTCTCTCAATGCAGCATGCAGCAGGTGGGTAGCTGTATGGTTGTACATGGTGCTGAGCCTGCGTTCCCAGTTGACAGAAGCAGTTACCGGCATTGCCATATCTGTGGGCAGCCGGTCTACAAAATGAATGATGAGGTCGTTTTCTTTTTTGGTATCGGTCACGGGAATGCGCTCTTCTCCGAAGGTTAATTCGCCGCGATCTCCAACCTGACCGCCGCTTTCAGCGTAAAATGGTGTAGTTTCCAATACCAGCTGGTACTGCTCCTTACCTTTTGTTTTGGCTTTCCGGTATTTTACCACCCGTGTTTCCACCAGCAGGTCTTTGTATCCAACAAACGAAGTAGCGTCTACGGAGTGCACATCCGTCCAGTCTTCCGTATCAATGGCAGTAGCCGCCCGGCTCCGGTTTTTTTGTTGTTGCATCTCGTCCTCAAACTCCTGTTCGTTCACGGTGAGATTGTTTTCAGAGGCTATCAGCCTGGTAAGGTCTATCGGGAACCCGTACGTATCATACAACTCAAAAGCTTCTTTTCCTGGTATAACGGTGCCGGACAGGTGCGATATGATATCGTCCATCCTTTTCAAGCCTTTCTCCAGCGTTCTCAAAAAGGCTTCCTCCTCTTCCCTGATTACCCTGGCCACAAAATCTACCTGCTGTTGCAATTCGGGAAATACATGCCGGAATTGCTGCGCCAGTAATGGTACCAGTTGGTGCAGGAGTGGTTGCTTATAGTGCAGGCTGGAATAATAGTACCGTACTGCCCGTCTCAGTATTCTCCGGATCACGTAACCGGCCCCTGTATTGGAAGGTAGTTGCCCGTCGGCTATAGTAAAACTGATAGCGCGGATATGATCTGCAATAACCCGGAAGGCCACGGCTTCTTTCCAGCCGGCGTGCTCCGGTGTTAGGTTGGGATCGTATTGCTTGCCAGTGATGTTTTGCACCGAAGTAATGGTGCCGGCAAAGATATCGGTATCGTAATTGGAGCTTTTTCCCTGTAATACACGTACCAGCCTTTCAAATCCCATACCTGTATCCACATGTCTGGCGGGCAGTGGTTCGAGTAAGCCATTTCTGGACCGGTTGAACTGTATAAATACATTGTTCCAAATCTCAATCACCTGCGGATGGTCGGCATTCACCAGGTCGCTGCCGGGTGTTTGTTTTCTTTCTTCATCTGAACGGCAGTCTACATGAATTTCCGAACACGGACCACAGGGACCGGTGTCGCCCATTTCCCAGAAATTATCTTTTTTATTGCCCGGTAGTATCCGTTCTTCGGCTATCCATTTTTTCCACTCGTCATAGGCGGCCGTATCTCGTGCAAGTCCTTCTTTCTCATCTCCTTCAAAAATGGTTACGTATAGCCGGTCTTTATCTATTTTGTATACTTCGGTGAGGAGTTCCCAGCTCCAGGCAATGGCTTCTGCTTTGAAATATCCTTTTTCGGGATGCGCCGGATCCCCGAAGCTCCAGTTGCCCAGCATTTCAAACATGGTATGGTGGTAGGTGTCTACACCTACTTCTTCGAGATCGTTGTGTTTGCCACTAACGCGCAGGCATTTTTGGGTATCGGCCACCCTGTTATAGCGGGGAACACTATTGCCAAGAAAATAATCCTTGAACTGGTTCATCCCAGCGTTGGTAAACAGCAGGGTAGGATCGTTTTTGACCACAATGGGGGCGGAGGGAACAACCTGGTGACCTTTTGATTGAAAAAAATCAAGAAAAGCCTGCCTGATCTGTACTGAAGTCATAATTGCTTCGTTTATATTTATATAGCAAATGGGCTTTAAACTTTATATTTGCCCGAATGGTTGCAGCGGTTGCGAAGGTAAATAAATTATGGCTGCATTCTGCGCGGTCAAACAGACAGGAAGGGTGGGTTTATGAAAAAAATTAAATACTATTACAATACCAATACACTCCGATACGAAAAACTGGTAGTACCACTGCGGGTAAAACTGTTGCGTATTCTGGGCTTCCTGGCGGCTGCACTTGTAACTGCGCTGGGTATAGTAGCCCTTGCTTTTAACATCCTCGATTCTCCGAAAGAAATGTTGATGCGACAGGAAAACCAGCGTATTAAGAATGATTATGTGTTGCTCAACAATAAGGTGCGTTCATTACAGTTGCAAATGACTGAACTGGAAAAAAGGGATAATCAGGTATACCGTGAGATTTTTGAGGCCAATCCCATTCCCGACAGCGCCCGTGCCAAGCGGATGGAAAAAGAGCAGGAACAGCGGTTAGTGGAAAGTATGGAAGATAACGAATTGGCTTTTTCCATCGCATCGGTATTGGATAATTTGTCTGCCAGAATCAATACACAGCTTCGTTCCTACGGGGAGATAGAGAAAATGATTAAGGGTAAGGAAAAGCTACTGGCAGCCACTCCGGCCATCCAACCCATTAGCAATAAAGATCTTAACCGGTTGGCCTCCGGCTTCGGGTATAGGATTGATCCGGTTTATAAAACGGTTAAAATGCATTCAGGGCTGGATTTTGCAGCACCCCAGGGAACGCCTATATACGCCACGGCCGACGGGGTGGTAAAGCTTGCCGGTAATCGTGGCAACGGATATGGTAATTACGTGGTAATCAATCATGGGTACGGTTACGAAACCCTGTATGCGCACCAGTATCGCATCAAAGTAAAAACGGGGCAGCGGGTAAAAAGGGGCGAACAGATTGGCTGGGTGGGCAGCACGGGTAAGTCTACCGGGCCGCATCTCCATTACGAGGTACACAAAAATGGGCGTAAAATGGATCCCGTTTACTTTTTCTACAACGATCTTACACCGGAGCAATTCGACCGGATTCTCCAGATCGCCGCTTCCGGCAACCAAAGCTTTGACTAAATTGTTGATAAGTATCTAATGCTCATCCTTTTGCAAATATTACCTTAGCAGTATGTACAGGCAGTTGGACTTATTCGGTGAGTTGCCGGAGGAAAAACCGGTTGCCGCTGCGCCCGGCGTTTCAGCGAAAGTTGAGTCGTTGCCGGCAGGAGTTGTGGATGAAGATGGTTCGGTATCGGAGGTAAAGCTGCATGTGTCTCCGCCCCCGTCTGCCAATAGCGTATCGTTATTACCGACAGCGGTTACAACAGCACAGACCTCGAAATACTTAGCGGCAGAACCGGTAGAAAATTATCCGGAAGAGTCCGCTCGTGCTATTCGCCCTGCTGCTACGGTTACCTTTGTAGATAAAGACCAGGAGCCCGGCTCTTCTGCCCCTGCCTATAAGGAAGCTGCTACTGCGTTACCGGTGAGCAACGCAGTAGCTAAAAAAGGTAAACGGGGCCGGAAGTCACAAAAAGAAATGGAGGCGGAAGCTGCGGCCATTGATATTCCGGAGGATGCAATACTTTTTAAAAAACAATACTACAGCATAGGAGAGGTGTCGCGTATGTTCAAATTGAACAGCTCACTGCTGCGTTACTGGGAGTCTGAATTTGATATCATCAAACCGCGCAAGAATAGAAAAGGCGATCGTCATTTCCGACCGGAAGATATTAAGAACCTCTACCTTATTCACCACCTCCTTCGCGCCAGGAAATATACAATAGAAGGAGCGAAAGCCTACCTCAAAAAAAATAAGAATAAGGCTTCGGAAAATTTTGAGATAATTCAAAAACTGGAGAAGTTCAAACAGTTCCTGCTGGAGCTGAAAGCCGGCTTATAACCAACGGGATATAGGGTTTCATTAACAATAACGGGCTTCGCTTTTGTGCAGTAACAAAAGGTAAAGAAAACGGATGGGGAAAATATTTGGTTTTTACCCCCGTTTTTGAGTAGTTCGATTTTAGTAAAGTCCTTATGTTGAATCCAACCCGGTTACTGGTTTTATTTGGTATCATCCTGGTTTGCTTTTTGTTTCAGAGTTTCGGAACAAACAAGCCTGTTATAGTAACGGGTACGGATACTGCGGAAAAGAAAAAAGCTTATTATAAGCTCGTGATAAAAAAAAGCGCTTATGAAATGAAATTGTATGATGCAGAGGGATGGTATGGCACGTATCCGGTGGTTTTCGGTAGTAAGAAACAGGATGACAAAAGAATGGAAGGCGACCGTTTAACACCGGAAGGGCGCTTTAAAATCGTTGGAAAAAAAATGCATAGCAAGTGGGGAAAGTTCCTGCTGCTGGATTATCCAACGGAAGAAAGTTATGAACGTTTTCATGAAAGAAAGGCCAAAGGTGAGATTCCGGGAAAAGCCACAATAGGCGGTGGTATAGGAATTCACGGTACGCGGCCGAATGAGGAGTGGGTGATAGATAAATTCATTAACTGGACGAGCGGCTGCATTTCGGTTCGCTACTCAGATATGGATGAGCTCTACGAGATGCTTCCTATTGGTACGGAAGTGATCATCGAAAAATAGGCTGCCGGCGCTTCAGGCAGCGGTTAGGTTTTTAAACTTGGAGAGTACACACTGTACTCTCTTTTTTTATGCTACCCAACAAATCACTGCTTCGGGGAATTGGGTGAAAATTCATTCAACATTGTATCCTTCAGTCTAACAACCCCGTGAGTTGAGGGAGGTATATCATGAAGAAGCAGCATGTAGATGCAGCTATGAAAATCAGTATCACTCATGTTCACAGGCAATAACAAAGCCCCGAAAAATCTCCGGGGCTTTGATGCATCCGTTTCAGTTGAGCCGGTTTTTTATTTCAAGTCGGTCAATGCTTTTTTAATACGCGCTGCTGCTTTTTCAATTTTGTCCAGGCTGGTGGCAAACGACAGCCTGATACAGGTAGGCTCGCCGAAAGCAGTACCTGTAACTGTAGACACATGTGCAGTGTTCAACAGATACATACACAGGTCATCTGCATTGTTAATGGCATTACCGTCTGCATCTTTTTTGCCGAAGAATGCATCTACTTTGGGAAATACATAGAATGCTCCGTCTGGTTCTGCGCATTGTACACCCGGTATTTCGCCTAGCAATGCAAGTATGCGGGCTTTACGTTCGGTGAATGCTTTCAACATTTCCTGAGAAGCTGTCAGATCGCCGGTCAGCGCTTCAATGGCTGCCCGCTGGGTAATAGAGCAGGTGGCGCTGGTAATCTGCCCCTGTAGTTTTTCGCATCCTTTTACGATATCGGGATGGGCAGCGATGTAACCCAGCCTCCAGCCTGTCATGGCAAATCCCTTACTCAGACCGTTTACGAGTATTACCCTGTCTTTGATGTCTTCAAACTGCGCAATGCTTTCGTGTTTTCCACCGTAATTGATGTACTCATATATTTCATCTGCAATAATCAGGATATCTGGATGCTGGCGAAATACGTTCGCAAGCGCTTCCAGTTCTTCTTTTGAATATACGGCACCGGAAGGGTTGCAGGGCGATGAAAACATAAACAGCTTTGTTTTGGGAGTAATGGCCTGCTCCAGTTGCTGTGCTGTGATCTTGTATTTATTTTCAATGCCAGACTGTACAAATACCGGTTTGCCGTCTGCCAGGCGTACCAGTTCTGAGTAAGTTACCCAATAAGGGGTAGGGATGATAACCTCGTCGTCTACATCCACCACTGCTAGAATTACATTGGCCAGACTTTGTTTGGCTCCCGTTGAAGTAATAATGTTTTCTGGCTTATAATCCAGATTGTTATCGCGTTTCAGCTTGGTGCAAACCGCTTCGCGGAGGTCTGCATAGCCGGCAACGGGTGTATAGTGGCTGTAGTTTTCGTCAATCGCTTTTTTTCCGGCCACTTTCACATGGTCTGGTGTATCGAAATCCGGTTCGCCCAGACTGAGGTCTATCACATCAATGCCTTTGCCCCTGAGTTCTCTGCCCAGTTTAGCCATTTTTAATGTTTCCGGTTCGTTGAACTTTTGTAGTCTTGAAGAAAGTTTCATGCTTGAATGTTTTTTGCCTGCTAAGGCGTGTTGGTTTTATCAGTAAACAGAGCGAATCTCCAGTGTTTTTTATACGATCAGACCACTTAACAAAAAATCATCTTTCTGATGTTTATGTTGCTCAAAAAGCGAACAAACCTACACCAAAAAGATGATTTCAAAACGAGTTTTTATACTAAATGTACTGGTTGATGATGTTTTCCAGCCATTCCTGCCTTCCGCTGATGAGCTTTGGTTCGCCGGTTGCAGCCGCATGGTTGCGCAGGTCTTCCAGGGTCAGGTTTCCTTCTTCAAACTCCTTTCCTTTACCGCTGTCGAAAGAGGCATAGCGTTCCTTGCGGAATTTCTTGTAACCAGATTTCTGCAGTATATTGTCTGCAATAACGAGGGCACGTGCAAAAGCGTCCATACCGCCGATGTGCGCATAGAATATATCCTCCAGATCGGTAGAGTTGCGACGGGCTTTTGCGTCGAAATTAACGCCGCCTCCGGCAAATCCGCCCGCTTCCAGTATAATGAGCATTGATTCCGCCAGCTCGTTCAGGTTTACCGGAAACTGATCGGTATCCCAACCGTTTTGATAATCGCCTCTGTTGGCATCTATACTACCGAGCATACCATTGTCTGCTGCCACCTGTAATTCGTGCTGGAAAGTATGTCCGGCCAGTGTGGCATGGTTTACTTCCAGGTTCAGTTTGAAGTCTTTATCAAGGCCATAGTGGCGGAGGAAGCCTATTACGGTTGCACTGTCGTAATCGTACTGGTGTTTGGTAGGCTCGCATGGTTTTGGTTCGATGAAAAAGGTGCCTTTAAAGCCGTTTTTGCGGGCATAATCCCGGGCTACGGTCAGGAATTGTGCCAGGTGATCCAACTCCCGCTTCATGTCGGTATTCAGCAGGGTCATATATCCTTCACGTCCTCCCCAGAATACGTAGTTTTCGCCGCCCAGCGCAATGGTGGCATCAATGGCGTTTTTTACCTGTGCGCCTGCCCAGGCAACGGTATTAAAGTCGGGGTTGGTAGAAGCTCCGTTCATATAGCGGGGGTTGGAGAATACATTAGCTGTGCCCCAAAGTAATTTAACACCGCTGGCCTTTTGCTTTTCCTTAAGGTATTCGGTCAGCGTCTGCATGCGGGTTTCGTATTCTGCCAGAGAACTGCCTTCGTCTACCACGTCTACGTCGTGAAAACAATAGTAGGGAACGCCCAGTTTGGTGATGAATTCAAACGCAGCGTCTGCTTTGTCCTTTGCACGTTGAACGGCATCAGCATTTTCGTCCCAGGGAAATAGTTTCGTACCGGGGCCGAAGGGGTCGCCGCCTGTACCGCAGAATGTATGCCAGTAGGCTACGGCAAACCTGAAATGTTCTTTCATTGTTTTGCCCGCTACAATCTTGTTTTCATCATACCATTTAAAAGCAAGGGGATTGTCCGACTGCGGACCTTCAAAAGGAATTTTGCCTATACCGGGAAAGTACTCACGGCTGCCTGCTACAATGCTCATCGTTGATTTGTTTTAAAATGCAAAATTTGGTTCAGATTTTATGTAAGGGGGCTAAAGTTAAGCCATTAATACAAATAAATGTTTGTATTGTGATACCACCAGCATCCACTAACGGAAATGCCTACGAATTTTTGAAATTTTTTGCGGCCAGTGTTTTTCGCACCCTGCTTAACGATTCGGGGGTGATGCCGAGGTAGGAGGCAATCATCCACTGCGGCACCCGTAACATCAGGTTGGGATAACGTTCTATAAAATCCAGGTAACGCGCTTCTGCAGAAGCCGAGAGCAGCATATTAACCCGGATTTGCAACTGCCGTATATAGTTATGGAGAAGGCGGGTTTGAAATGCAAAGAAATCAGGCATTTTATTGATATACGTAAAGAATTCCCGGTCAAGCACTGCTACTTCAGCATCTTCGTAGGCATCGATCATAAACAGCGCCGGCTCTCCGAAATAGAAACTGTTTCGGTCGGCAATCCACGATTCTTCCGGCGCAAACTGTATCACATGTACCCGGTCTTGCTCATCTATCGTATAAGCCCGTAGCAGGCCCTCCTGTACAAAATATACTTCGCTGCATACATTGTCCTGTTGCAAAAGAATGGTGTTCTTATTCACTTTTTTAAAAGCGATCCAGGGTTCCAGCAGGGCGTACTGTTCATCTGTGGTTCCAATCTTTTCGCGTAGAAAATTTCTGAAATTGATGTGCATGAGGCGGGGTTTATACAACGTTATGCATTCAAACTTAAAGAAATATTCGCAGGCTGTTCTAAAAACCCTGTAAAGGGTTGTGGCTGGATGCCCCGGGGAGAGAGCATTTGCCGGGGCCTGTAGATCTCCGATGTCCTTTGAACATGAAATGAATGTTTTTTCCTGAAAATACAGCAGGTGTGTGACAAAAAGATGACATTCTATAACAGATTATTTTATCTACAATTGGCGGTTGCGATGTACCTTTGCGGCAATTTTAGAGATGCCGTGAGGCCAAACTGATATTTCTTTTATTACATAAAAAAACAAACCATGAAAGTTGTTAAGTATTTATTGATTGCCAGCGTAGCAGGACTTGTTGCATGTGGTGGCGGCGAAGAGAAAAAAGCAGGCGAAGAAACTACTACCGAATCTACCCAGCCGGCTGCTTCAGCTACTGCAGGTGCCGAAACAGCACTTGAAATTACCGGTAATGATATCATGCAATTTGATAAAACAGCATTGAAAGCAAAAGCCGGTAAAATCAAACTTACACTCATTCACTCAGGCAAGTTGGCCAAAGAAGCAATGGGGCATAATGTGGTGATACTGAAACCAGGATCTGATGTGGCTGCATATGCGGCGAAAGCTGTGAGTGCAAAAGACAATGAGTATATTCCCGAGTCTGAAAATGCACAGGTTGTGGCCCATACCAAATTGATCGGAGGCGGAGAGCAGGATACCATCGAATTTACACTGGAGCCGGGTATCTATCCTTTCCTCTGCAGCTTCCCTGGTCATGTAGGATTCATGAAAGGAGAACTGACTGTAGAATAATAGTTTTCGAACATATTGAAAAAGTCCATTGCTTTGTAATGGACTTTTTTTATTGCACAAATTGTAAAAATGACATTCGGTCAGGCCATACCATACATTACGAACGCACTGGAAGGCATTTACGAAGCCAGAGAATCTGCCAACATCGCCGAGCTGGTAGCCGAGCGGCTGACGGGCTGGAAAAGAGTAGACAGGATCATGTACGCCGGCCAGGCAATGAGTGGTGAGCAGGAAGCGAAAATCAAAGTGGCTGTAGCGCAGCTTCAATTGCATATGCCGGTACAGTATGTACTGGAGGAAGCATGGTTTGCCGGCATGCCATTGTACGTTGATAAAAATGTGTTGATTCCGCGTCCGGAAACCGAAGAACTGGTAGAATGGGTTGTTGCTGACTGCCGCGACCGGCAGGCTCCTGTTTTGCTGGATATGGGTACAGGCAGCGGTTGTATAGCAATTGCATTGAAGCAAGCGATCCCCGGGGCTACGGTGTATGCTGCGGATATCAGTCCTGAGGCCTTGTCAGTAGCCCGGCGAAATGCTGCAGTACATCACGCATCGATTGCATTTGTACAGGCAAACATGCTGGACGAGGCCAGTTATCTTCGGTTGCCCATGGTTGATATTTTGGTAAGCAATCCCCCCTATATACCCGCAGGGGAGCAGGCGGGTATGTGTAAGAATGTAACGGCATTTGAGCCGCACCTGGCGCTGTTTGTACCGGATGATCATCCGTTGCGTTATTATGAGGCCATCGGTGGTTTGGCCTCCCGTAATCTAAACCCGGGGGGCAGTATGTACCTGGAAATACATGAGGCGCTTGCCGATGCCACCTGCGCATTGTATGCGGAGCTTGGATTTTCAGATATCAGCTTGAAAAAGGATATGCAGGGGAAAAACCGTATGCTGCGTGTGCAGCGCTGATCAAGGATGCAGGAATGAAGTAACAGCAAAGGTTCTTTCCACCGTTTGGCCGGCATTTCCCTGCACATGTTCTGTATGCAAAGCACTGCTGATATTTACCGCACCGGCCTGCTGTAAAAGCTGCTCAACTTTTTCATTACTATAGAGTGTAAAACCGTAATCTGTAAAGGGTAATTGCTGCATAAAACTTTCCAGTGCATACGTAATGCATGCCCGACCGCCTGTTCGCAGCACCCGAAGTATCTCTGCTATATATGCGGTGGCATCTTCCCAAAAATAGAGGGTGTTGACTGTGAAAACCGCATCGAAAGCGGCTTTGGTGAAGGGGATTTGCTTTCCGTCGGTTAATCGAAAAACAGCACGGCCGGTATTTATCCATTGTTCATTACCGGATTGGGCTTCTTGCAGCATCTGTGCGGATATGTCTATGCCGGTATAAACCACACTTTCGGTTGCCTGTAACAATGCATGCACATGACTACCGTTTCCGAATCCGATTTCCAGCACCTGCTCATCGGGCTGTAGGGCCAGTGCATGGATGGTGGCCGATATCATAAATGCATTGGTCTGCTCCATTTGCCTGCCCACCTGAATCCCCTTTTCACCTTCAGGCTGCCGCAACTGTGCAGCCAGCTCTCTTAATGCTTTTTCATCCATATTGGTTGTCGGTTGAACGATGCCCCGGCGCAGTACTTCCCGGATCATCGTGTATCAAAAAAACTACTTGAGACCGTATTTTTTAAGGTACCGTTCATTCAACTGCGTTTGCTTGTTTTCGAGCGGTATATGCCTGCCTTGAATAAAGGCATGTGTAATCACGCTGGAGCGCATATCCAGTATATCTCCTTCGCTTACTACCATGTTGGCATCCTTACCCGCTTCCAGTGAGCCTGTTCTGTCTGCTATTCCCAATAGCCGGGCAGCGTTCAGGGTAATGGCGCTCAAAGCCTGTTCTTTGGTAAGTCCATAGGCTGCTGCTGTTCCTGCATTGAATGCGAGATTCCGGTAGCGGGTATTGGTTGCGTCGTCATTCAGCGCGAATAGTACCCCGGCCTGTTGCAATATTGCTGGTGTTTTGAACGGCTGATCAATGTCTTCATCTTCCGAAGCAGGCAGGCTGTGCTGTGCTTTCAGAATCACACCGATGTTGTTTTCTTTGAGCAGTGGCGCTATTTTCCAGCTTTCGGAGCCGCCTACTATAACTGTTTTAAAGCCAAACTCCCTGGCCAGATCAATAGCTGCCAGCATTTGCTTCACCTCATTGGCGTGTACAAACAGTGACTGGCTGTTGTCGAATAAATTTTTTAAAGCCTCAAATTTCAGGTTTACGGGTGTGCGTTCTTTTTGTTGCAGATATGCTTTGCCCTGCCGGAAGAAGTCTTTGATCAGTTCCGTTTTTTCCAACGCTTGTTTTGCGTAGTCGGTCTGAGCGCCTGCAGGTGTAGAAAAGCGGGCGCGGGGACCGCCACCGAAGGCAGGGATGTGAATGTGCATCGCGCCGTCAGCATGGTAGATGGCATCTTCGTAGTTCCAGGCATCTAGCTGAACCACACTGGAAGAACCGCTGATACTGCCGCCCTGTGGTACCACATTGGCCAGTAATATGCCATTGGCCCGTAGCACGTTGATCATCATGGAAGCCGCATTATAGGCCACAACAGACCGTATATTGGGATTCAGCTCTCCCAGTTCGCGGTAATCGTTGCTGCCTCTTACGCCCGAAGCTATTTCTTTCAGCCCGAGATCCGACTGTGAGAGTATCAGCCCGGGGTATACGTGTTTTCCCTGTACATCAAACACCTTTACGTCGTCTTGCGGTATGGGAATGTTAGTGCCAACTCTTGCAATTTTTCCGTTGTTTATTTCTATGGTTGCTTTTTCCAGAACCTGTCCGTTGCCTGTATGCACGGTGCCATTGGTGAGAAAAAGCAATCCTTTGTACGCTTCAGCAGGATATATATTATCCTGGGTCATTCCACGTACAGTGAATAGCGCGAGCAGTAGTATGATGGAGCAAAATTTCATGTTTCAAAAATTTGAGTCAACAGGTGTTGGTGGTTATTGTGTGTTTACGATATGGCGATCGTTTTCATCGTTGTGTGCGTGAAAAGAGCCGTCGTCATCGTGCTCGCCACAGCCTAGCAGTATCTGTTGGCTGGGGGCAAAAGGCACCACGTTGCGCCCTGCCTTTTTTTCGCCGACCATTTGCTGGATCAACCGGTTGCGTTCGTCTGCGATGGATTTACGCAGTTGCAGGTCGCGTTCCCTGTCGAAATACACGATGCCGTCTACGAGTGTTTTTTCTGCTACAGCATATATGCTCAGCGGATGGTGGCTCCAGAGTACCAGATCAGCGTCTTTGCCCACCCTGATACTTCCGGTACGATCATCAATGTGCAGGGCCTTAGCAGGGTTAATCGTTACCATATTTAAGGCCTGTTCTTCGGTAACACCACTGTATTTGACAATTTTAGCGGCTTCCTGGTTGAGTCTGCGGGCCATTTCTGCATCGTCTGAATTGATGCAAACATTCAAACCGGCCTTCTGCATGATGCCTGCATTATGGGCGATGGCATCAAGTACCTCCATTTTATAACCAAACCAGTCGGAGAATGTCGATACGTGGGCGCCGTGTGTTTTTATTTTATCTGCCACTTTGTAACCTTCCAGTATATGCGTGAGTGTGTTGACTTTGAAGCCAAATTTTTCGGCTACGCGCAACATATAGGTTATTTCGCTTTGTACATAAGAGTGGCAAGTTATGAATCGTTTTCCTTCGAGTATCTCCACGAGTGCATCCAGTTCCAGGTCGCGCCGCACGCTGGCTTTGGATTGTGCGCTGGCCGCTTTTCTGCCGCGTGCAGTAGTGGTAGAGCCCGGTGTATTTTTGCTGGCATCCCTGTAATCTACCGCCCGCTGGAACGCATCGGTGAGTACCTGCTCCACGCCCATGCGGGTGTCGGGAAACCGATTATTGGCGGAAGCGGTGGTTCTTTTCACATTTTCTCCGAGGGCGAATTTTATGAAGGGATCCCAATTGCTGAACTTAAGACCTTCGGCATCTGCACCCCAGCGAAGCTTGATGAGTTGGGTTTGCCCACCGATGGTGTTTGCAGAACCATGCAGGATATGCGAAGTAGTAACGCCGCCGCTCAACTGGCGATAGATATTGATATCGTCGGGGTTGAGGTTGTCGGCAATGCGTACTTCGGAAGTAACGGATTGCGCTCCCTCGTTGATGGAGGCTACTGCAATATGGGAATGTTCGTCGATGATGCCGGGGGTCAGGTGTTTGCCGGCAGCGTCTATCACCCTGGCGCCGGTGGACGGAAGGTTTTTACCTATGCCGGAAATCTTGCCGTTTTCCACCAGCACGTCTGTGTTTTCCAAAACGCCGTCGGTATCGCTGGTCCAAACGGTCGCATTCCTGAACAGAATGTTTTCCTGCCGGGGTAACGCTTCAAGTCCGTAAGCGCCGAAAGGGTAGGTGATGGTGGCCTGTGGTACAAGAGCAGCCTGTTCGGGTGTACTCTTTACTGTGGCCGGTATGGGGGAGAGAAGGCGGGCGGTCCAGAGTACCTGGTTGCCAGCTGTATCGGCTCCGGTTCCGGTCCAGGTATGGCCGGATGCCATGCCGCTGAGGCGGATGTTGTTGTTATTTTGTCTGGAAGGAGCAAAGCTGAGGGTTACCAACTGGTTGTTATAGCTGAACTTTGCCGTCATTGTATCACCAGTGATCACAGAAGCCGATGCGGCTCCTTTCACTTCCAGGGTATAGGTTTGCTTGCCTGTATCGGATTGTACCGTAAGCTGATAGCTGCCTTTGACAGATTCGTCGTCTCTTTTCACTTCATATCGCTGGCCCTGTACCCAGTTCTCTAAAATGGTGTTTTTCTCGTCGAAAACAGCGGAGGAACTGATCAGGAAGTTGGCCAGTTTTCCTTTCTCTAACGACCCCACGGTATGGTATATGCCGAGCAGTTCGGCAGGGGTGCGTGTCAGGGCGTATAGCGCCCGCTGCGTACTAAGCCCTGCCTTAATGGCTTTACGAAGATTGGGCAGGAACTGTTGAGGGTCTTTCAGGTCGGCGGGGGTGAGACTGAAATTGATACCTGCTTTTTCAAAAGCAGCAGGGTTGCCTGCGGCCAGTTCCCAATGTTTCAGGTCGTTGAGCGATACCTGGGCGGCATGGTCGGGGTCTTCCACATCCATGGCCTCCGGGAAGTTCAGCGGTAAAATGAAACTGGCTTTCGTAGCTGCCATTTCCTTGATGCGCTGGTATTCGTTGCCGCCTCCTTTAATGATATACTGTATTCCGAACTCATCGCCTATTTTGTCTGCCCGAAGATTGCCCCATTTATCGTTCGCTTCAAAGATCTGCGGAAGCGCCGCGTGTTGGTTGAAGGCACGCAGGCTCAGGTTTACACCTTCTTCCGCCGCCGGATTCGATTGATACCAGGCTGCATCCAGGTAGGTTTGACGCAGCAAAGCAATCGCTCCCATGAGGCTCCCGGGATAGCTTTGCGTAGAAGTTCCCTTGCTGAAAGAGAAATGTGTTGCTGCTTTTTCTTTGAGTATGGATAGGTTTTCTTTCTGGTTTGCCAGTGTAACCACAGCCCCTGTGCCCCTCACGATCCCGTCTTTCTGATGCGTGAGTACAGTACCGAAGCCGATGTTGCGAAATGTTTTGGCCTGCTGTTCATCGGTGGTAAACAATTCTACGCCATTGACCTCGGCCTTGATGGCCTGGTTCCATCCTACAGCCCCTTTAGTGCCGGATTGGAACTGCGTGGGCGCGCTGTAATTAAAACCGCCGGCGGTACGCTGGGGCAGCGGTATGCCGTAGTGGCTGTATATGTCTATAAAAGAGGGGGTAATGGTTTTGCCTTTGCAATCTATCACTACTGCTCCGGATGGAATGCTGATATGGGTGCCTACATTTACGATCCTGTCTTTTCGTATCACCAGGGTAGCATTTTGCAGCACAGTTGCCGCATCCTGATAAATGGTTGCATTGGTAAATGCGTACAGGGTGTTTCGTTCGTCCGCCACGCCATTTACAGGAAAAGTGGTCTGGGCGTATAAAACCCCTGTTGCGAGACAGGTAAGCACTGCACCGATAATTCTTTTCACGCTCATCAGCAGCTATTTTTTAACATGAGGAATAATACACGAAAGGTAACAATTTTATGGTATTGATGCAGGCAGCATTTTGATCTGCGTGTGGTTGACTTGCTGGCCGAAACACCTGGAGATGTATTTTGCTCAGCCGCAATGATCACTGGCGTGTAATGATTACAAAGTCTGCCAGGGTACTATACCGGGCCCATTCCGGGTTGTTGAGCGTATGTACGGAAAAACAACTAATGGTGGTTACACGCTCCCCCTTTCGGATCAACCGTTCTGCCAGTCCTGATCTGTAGTCGCTGTGAAAGCGCCCGTTCAGGTGCAGTACCACGGTTGCTTTGTGCTTTTTTCTCGCTTTACGTATAAAATGAGCCATGGTCGCATCCCAGAAATTCTGAGAATGATACAGGTGCATACCCGGCATAGAATGCCCTCCCATGATTTCGTTGAAGCGATAGAGGTATGTGCCGGTGAGGGTATCTACGGGCACAGGCGCGATGAATTTTTTCGCCTGTTTGCTGATGTGGGCCAAAGCGGGCAGCCCTTTGCGGGTTACCAGATTTACATAACGGGCAGGTGCATTCGCTGCTATTACTGCAATGCCGTTTTGTTTGGCAGATTCTACCAGCGGCCGGTAATCATCGTAATTGTTCCAGCTTCTGGCTTCTTTTCTGAAATTCTTTTCACTGATAATGCCCTGTAGGTATTCATTCAATATGGGTTGCACGTCGGATTCAAACATTTCCATAGACAGTACCAGTTTATTGCCATGTTGTTGCCGGAGGGTTTCGAATAACTGCCATTCGAGCAGGTGCCCTATGGAGTCGTTGTGTTCTTCGCCAAACAACACAATGGTTTTAGCGGGCAGACTGCTCGTGATATCGCTGATGCTTACTTCTTTTTGCAGGCGGGTATCGTATATTTTGTAGTCGATCTCCTGCACCTGCGCAAAACCAAGGGCTGGAAGTGAAAGCACCGTCAGCAGCCGTAAAAAAACTTGTGTCATACTCATAATATCTTCGCTGTAAAACTAAGTCCTAAACCGCTAAAGCTCCACCCCCGGGTGAAAAAACCGTTTATACAATCCGGAATTTTTTATGGTTCCTGAAAACTGCGCTAACTTGGCCGCAAAAACAGATGATGGCAAAACCAACCATTAAAACAGGCGTTGTGGGATATGGTATTTCAGCGAAAGTATTTCACCTGCCCTTTATCGCTTCGCAAACAGACGAATACGAACTGGTAAGCATATTACAAAGAAGGGGAGAGGAGGCGAAGGAAAAATATCCTTTTGTGCAACTGGTTCGTACCATCGAAGAACTGGTAGCGGATCCGCAGTTGGACCTGATCGTCATCACCACACCGAACGATACGCATTTCCCCTATGCGAAAATGGCGCTGGAAGCAGGTAAACATGTGGTACTGGAGAAGCCGTTTACCAATACTACAGCAGAAGCCAGACAACTGGTAGATATAGCAGCTAAATCCGGCAAAAACCTGAGTGTGTATCAAAACCGGCGTTATGTAAGCGATTTTCGCACCATGAGGGAGATACTGGACAAACAGCTACTGGGCGAAGTGCACGAGTTTGAAGCACACTACGATCGGTACCGGGCGGAGGAACGCCCCGGTGCCTGGCGGGAAGCACCCTTGCCCGGCAGCGGCATTTTATACGATCTTGGCGCGCACATTATAGACCAGGCGTTGTATTTTTTTGGCATGCCCCTGCGCATAACAGCAGACATAAGGCAGCAGCGACCCCACGCGCGCGTGGACGATTACTTCAATATCTGGCTCGACTATGGTTTCAACAAGGTAATACTTCATGCCGGTATGCTGGTACGGGAACCCGGCCCCCGGTATATGATACAGGGTACAAAAGGATCTTTTATTAAATACGGCGAAGACCCGCAGGAGGCCAGATTGAGAGCAGGCGAAGCACCCCATGGAGAAGATTGGGGAAAAGAAAAGGAAGCCACATGGGGCTTGCTGCATACAGCAATCAACGGAGAAATGATTAAAGAAAAATATCCCTCTCATACGGGTAGTTACGCGGATTATTACCACGACCTGTATCAAACGATTATGAACGGCGCTCCTCTGGCCGAAAAGCCCGAACATGGGTATAATACCATTCGCATTATTGAGTTGGCTATCCAAAGCCATCATGAACGGAGAACGGTAGACTGCACGGGACTGATGGATGTGAGCTACCGTTAGTAAAAGGAAGGAGCGCTGCGAAAGAACGGGTGCTCCTCCACCCTCGTGCAGTAGGTAGCAGTTCGGTTGGTTGTGTAGCTGCACATAGCCGGTCTATATGCGCCCCGTCAATTTCATATCCACTCAGCAAGTTCGGAAGGGCGTCTGACGGCCACCAACATTTTTAAAAGCCAGGTTTGTTTTTTAAAGAGGTAGTCCTTCCATTATACCAGCTTCCGACAGTGTACTCATTCCCTCTGCTATATACGCTGGATTGCGCTTGATAATCAACGATGTATTTTATTTTTTTAAAATAACTAAGAATTTAGTTTTAAAAACTAAATTCTTAGTTTATCTTTATACCGGTATTTATTTATAAAAAGAAGTATTATGAAGCGTTTGACCAAGGCTGAAGAACAGGTTATGCAAACAGTATGGAGACTGGAAAAAGCTTTTCTGCGGGAAATAGTAGAAGCACAACCAGAACCAAAACCACACCAGAACACCATTGCCACTTTGCTGAAAATCCTGGTGGAAAAAGGTTTTGTAGGTATCAACACTTTCGGTCGAATGCATCAGTATCACCCATTGGTCAGTAAAGACGCGTATTCAAAATCTACTATGAAAAACATAGTGAAAAGCTATTTCGAAGGTTCTTTCAGTAATGTAGTTTCCTTTATGGTTAAGGAAAAAAACCTGAGTATAGAAGAGCTGGAGCTGTTATTGAAAGAGTTTAAAAAGAAACAAAAATAACCACCGCCAAACCGGATCATATGCCCGCTATTATATTATACCTTCTAAAAGTGATAGTTTGCTCGGGTATTCTGTACGGATACTATCGGCTGTTGCTACACAATAAAATATTTCATCGCTGGAACCGGTTTTACCTGCTGAGCGCGGTGTTGATCAGTTTTAGCTTTCCTTTGGTGAGGATTAACATCGAACCTGGTACCGCCATTGCTGAAACAAGCCAGGTTGTACGTATGCTACAGGTGATCCATACAGGAGAAGCAATGATTGCTGAGAGCAGCCACCGGTCTCCGCTTATTACCGGTGAACAGGCGGCAGGAGCTGCTTACTTTATTGTCAGTTTGCTGCTGCTGCTATTGCTTATAAATGCCTTGCTGAAAGTGCATCGGCTGATCAGGCAATACCCTGTAGATCGCCTGGATGGCATATACGTGGTAAGCTCAGATACCAAGGGAACGCCTTTTTCTTTCTTTCGTTATATTTTCTGGAATAACAAAATAGATATCACAACGGATGCGGGGCAAAAAATTTTCAAACACGAAATGGTACATGTGCAGGAGAAGCACAGCGCCGACCGCCTGTTCATGAATATGGCGCTGGTCTTCTTCTGGAGCAATCCTTTTTTCTGGCTGATCCGCAGAGAGATGAATATGATACATGAATTCATTGCCGACAGTAAAGCGGTGGAAGATCATGATACGGCTTCGTTTGCCGCTATGATCATCCGGACAGCTTATCCGCAACACAGTTTTGATATGACCAGCAACTTTTTTTCTTCATCCATAAAAAGACGATTACTTATGCTGACTAAATTAAATAAACCCGGTACAAGTTATCTTGGCCGCGTACTGGCTTTGCCGTTGCTTGCCTTTGTTTTTATCGCATTTACGTTAAAGATGCAAAACAAGCCTGTTGCGATACAAGTAGATCAGCCGATCACAGTTGTCATCGATGCCGGGCATGGGGGCAGGGAGCCCGGTGCACGGTCGGGCAAGATATATGAAAAAGATATTACGCTGGCATTGGCAAAAAAAGTAAAAGCGCTTAATAACAATCCGAATATCAACATCCTGCTGACCAGGGAAACGGATATATTTCAAACCGTAAGGGAGAAAGTGTCCTGGACCGTAGAACAACAACCGGATGCGTATATATCCCTTCATGTAAACGCCGCTCCTCCTAAGGAACAGCCCAAATCTGGTTTTGAGATCTATATCAGCAAGAGCCCGGGGATCAAACAAGCAGAGGTGAAAGTACTGGCCAGCCTGATGTCGGAGGAGATCAGCAACAGCTATACCGTATTTCCCGAACTGAAGCAGCGTTCGGAAGGCGGTATCTGGGTATTGGATGCCCCTGACATCAACTATCCGGCAATCCTCATTGAAAGCGGTTATATCACCAATAAAGAAGATCTTGCTTTTATCAGCAACGATGCTAACCAGGAAAAGATCGCCCGGAATATCCTGAAGGCTATTGAGCGGTATGCGCTGGTAAAAAACAGCATCAGTGACACCACTCCTGCAAAACAGGCAGTTTTGCCTCCGGTAGATCCGTTTCAGGCCAAAGGAGTAGATCCAAAGCAAGCATCGTATATCATTAATGGAAAGGAAAGTTCTTTTGATGCGTTTTGTAAAATAGCCGATAAGGACATTAAAACCATGAGCATCGTAAAAGAAACCGGTGAAAATGGCAAAAACGGCGTGGTTGAAATTACCACTCACAGCCTGGTTATTGAGCAAGAAGATAAGGTTTTTGTTAAAGTGGAAATGGAGGCAGCATTCCCCGGTGGACAAAAAGCCTGGCAGGCATATATTAAAAAGCAAATTGAAAAAAACAAGGAGCCGCTTCTGAAAGACGGTAAGACCGGCACCTGCGTTGTACAGTTTATTGTGGATAGAGATGGCAGTCTGTCAGAAATTGAAGTTAAGACGATGCAGAATACCCGGCTGGCTGTGGTAGCAGCAGATGCTATAAAAAACGGACCGAAATGGGAACCCGCACAACAAAACGGCAAAAAGGTAAAAGCATACAGGCTCCAGCCGGTGTCGTTTACCCTTTAACAATTTAGCTACTATAAGAACAGATAATAAGGAAAAGGAACCAGCCTTTCTCCGAAGAGATATAAAAAAAGCCGTCTTTTGCGAGACGGCTTTCTTTTGTTATCATTCATTTGTGATAAAGCTTAACGGTTCGCTCCACCCGCCGGAGGCGTTGCCGGAGCTTTAGGCAACGTTACGCCCAGTTTTTTAGCAACCAGGGGCAGCAGGTCGTCTGTTTCCGGGGCTACCAGCAGCGCATCCTGTTTGAATACCCATGTATATCCGTTTTCTTTGGCCACTGTGTTGATTAACTCGTAGGCACGGTTTACATACGGACCATAGATTTCCTGTTGTTTTCTTCCGTATATGGACTGAGAATACTGCTCCCAGTTCTGTATGATCTGCAGGTAGCTGGCAGCTTCCTGTTCAACAGTTTGTTTGATGGCAGCCGGTGTGTTTGGCGCTTTCGCAATAGAGTCTTTACGCTGGTATTCACTGATATAGTAAGGCAACTGGTTTTCGAGCGAATCCTTTACAAACTTCTGAAGCAATGAATCTGCCTTCTTCACATCAGGCAGAATAAACATAACGTCTTCTATGTTCGCATGCGCGTATTTCTGGGCTTTTACGGATGTTGTTGCCATGGCAAGAACTACCACGAGCGTAACTAAGGGGAATACTCTTTTCATATTCTTGATTGTTTCAGTGTATTTTGGTTTATAGATGAAAATAAAAACAATTTGGTTTTAAGCCGGGTATCGGTTTAACATTTAATTAGCCCCCAGGATTTTCAGCACGTCTTCACTGCGATCCAGTTTTGGGTCGGCAAATATAACGGTAATTCCCTCACTTTTATCCAAAATAAAATCATAGCCTTTTTCCACTGCCAGCTTCTGTATGGCATTGTACACTTTGTCTTGCACCGGCTTGATCAGCTCCTCTCTTTTTTTGAACAGATCGCCCTCAAAACCAAAACGTTGGCGCTGGAGATCCCGGAGTTCTTTTTCTTTGTTAAACAATTCCATCTCTCTTTTTTTCTTCAATTCATCACTCAGCATCACCTGCTCGGCGTCAAAGTCGCGGTACATTTTATTCAGATCGTTTTGCAGGGCATCCAGCTCTTTTTGCCAGTTTTCGCTGAACTGATCCAGCTTTTTCTGTGCTTCCTTGTATTCGGGCAACTTGTCTAAAATAAACTTCGTATCCAGTACTGCATATCGTTGTGCATGGGCAGACATTGCGGTTACGCACACACAAATTGCTATCATTAATATTCTTTTCATCCCTATATGCTTTAATGTTTTTAATGGTTGGAGAACCGCTTCCGGCCGTTAAAAATAAGATTTATGCCGGAAGGTTTAAAATACGTTTCTATTCGGGTTCAAAACCTAACATAAATGTAAATCGGGCGGCATCTTTAAAGGTAGCCCCCGGTACCGCCAGCCGGTCGAGCCCTACACCGTAGTCGAAGCCCAGTAACCCAAACATGGGCAGGAAGAACCGTGCACCGAGCCCCACGGCGCGGCGAAGCCTGAACGGGTTATAGTCCTTGAAATCGTACCAGCCGTTGGCTGCCTCAAAAAACGCCAATCCGTAGATGGTACTACTGGGATTGGTGGTAAAGGGGTAGCGCAGCTCCATGGTATATTTATTGAATATGGTAAAGAAATTGGCAGCCCGCTGCTGGTCTGGATTGATCGTGGGATCGGGGTTGTCGTACACCGGGTAGCCTCTGTGCGCAATGATATCATACCCTAGAATACCAAAGTTATTCGTCAGACCTGCGTCGCCCACCTGAAACCGCTCAAATGGCGATATTTCCAGGTTTTTGTTGTAGCGACCTATGAAGCCGTATTTGGCTGCGAATTTCAGCACAAACTGGCGGTTTTTGTCTTCACCTGTTGGTCGGCCCAATGGCACATACCACTCGGCATTAACCCTCCATTTGTGGTATTCCACCAGCCTGTACTTATCTTCTTCCTTGATGTTATCGGTATTCCTGAAAAGAGAATAAGGAGGTGTAAAGGCGCCGCTAACCATAAAGGAAGAACCACCGGAGGGGAATATCGGCTGGTTGACCGAAGAGCGGGCCAGCGTAAGCTTCAGGTTGATGATATTGGCGTTGGCGTTAGACAGATTGGCAAAAAAACCAGGGTAGTTCCTTAGCTTGTACTGCGTGAAGTTCAGTGCATAAATCAGTGTGAAATAGTCGTCGGGCCATTTCAATTGTTTGCCGAGCGATATCGTTGCACCCATGGCACGCAGGTAAGATGTATCTGCCCTGGCCCTGTCGTAACGACCGGTATAGGGGTTCATAAACCCGGCATTGGCATATTTGGAACTGTACAGGCTCAGCGTAAATGAATTTCTTTTTTTACCGCCCAGCCATGGCTCCGTAAAAGAAAAGTTTGTGGAGCGGAAGAACCGTCCGTTAGACTGGAAGCGGAGGCTGAGCTTTTGTCCGTCGCCTGAAGGCAGCGGGCGCCACGACGATTTGTTGAAAATGTTTTTCAGGGAGAAGTTGTTGAATACTACCCCAACCGTACCTGTTAGTCCTATACCTCCTCCATATCCTGCGCTCAACTCCAACTGGTCGGACGATTTTTCTTCCACGGTATAGTTGATGTCCACCGTACCGTCGTCCGGATTGGGCACGGGCGCTATCCCTATTTTTTCCTGATTGAAGTAACCAAGGTTGGCTATCTCCCTGTTAGAGCGGATCAGCAGTTCGCGGCTGAATTTTTCGCCGGGAAGGGTTCTCAGCTCCCTGCGCACCACGTGCTCTTTGGTTTTGTCGTTTCCGGCAATGGTTACTCTTTTGATGGTAGCCTGGGGCCCTTCCGTGATCCTGATCTCGTGGTCGATAGTATCGTTATATACTGCTGTTTCGATGGGGTTTACGTTGAAAAACAGGTATCCGTTATCGGAGTACAGGCTGCTGATGTCGGCACCACCGTCAGCAGTCATCTGTTTACCTAGCTTTTTATTCAGGGTTTCGAGGTTGTACACATCGCCCTTTTCAATACCCAGTATAACGCTCAGCAATGAATCGGAGTATTTTGTATTACCTCTCCAGGTAATGTCACCGAAATAATATTTTCTCCCCTCATTTACCTTGATGGCTATATTAAGATCGCCTTTTTCGTTAAAAAAAACGGTATCTTTTTCAATTACCGCATCGCGCAAGCCTTGTGAATTGTAGTACTCCAGTATTTTTTCCTTGTCTTCTACGAATTTCTTTTCATTAAACTTGGCGGAGCTGAAGCGCAGACGGAGGTAGGGGTCGAGGTAGTCCAGTGTTTTCGTTGGCGAAAGAAAGGAAAAGGTGTTGAGGTATTCCTTGAAAGAGGTTTTATCCTGTGTGCCGTAGGGGCTGGTATCATCGGCGGCGAAGAGAGAGATGCGCATTTTTTCTTTGGTTCCCTTCATTTTCCGTTTGATCTTCAGTTCGCTCACCTCGTCGTTGCCATACACCATGATATTATTGATCCGTACCTTGTTTCCCTTGGCCACAGTTATGATCAGGTCTACTCCGTTGGTGTAGGAGGTGTCCGGCCTTTCCTGGATGGTTACTTTGGCGCCCTGGAAGCCTTTATCTATATAATACTTCTGGATGGCTTCCATTGCGTTTTGCTTGCGGGCATCGGTCACCACCTGGCTTACGCCTATACCTACCTTATCTTTCAGTTCGGTTGATTCGGTTTTTTTAATACCTCTGAATATCAGTTTCGACATCCTGGGCCGCTCCACGGCGGCTATCTCCACCCATATCCTGTCTCCCTCCACCTTGGTAATGTATACTTCAATGTCTGCAAACAGGTTTTGTCCCCATAGTTTTTCGATGGCCTTAGAAAAATTGTCGCCTCCCGGTATTCTTACTTCATCACCAACATTGAGACCTGAAATAGAGGTTACCAGATTGGGATCAAAATACTGGGTGCCGGTAACTTTTATGTCTGCTATAGTGTATTTGCGTGGGAATGTTTGATTGTAAAGTTCCAGTAGGGCGGGGTCAACTGAAGTGGTCGGGATGGTATCCGTTTCCTGTGCAATTGTTTTGGTTGAGAAAAAACTTAGTCCGACTATTAAGGTCACTAACGTGCAAATTCTATGCATCCTTTTTTAAGTTTCGCCCGGCAATTTAACGGGATTAATTGAAATGGTTTGTTAAAACAAATGGTGCTGCAAGTGCGCTATCGGGCATCAGAAGCGGTTTTCTGGTGAATTTGTTCGCTGGTTTTGCCGAATCTTCTTTCACGTTGCTGGTAATTTAATATTGCTTCATAAAGATGTTCTTTGCGGAAATCGGGCCATCTGGTTTCAGTAAAATAGAGTTCTGCATAAGCCAACTGGTATAATAAAAAATTGCTGATACGTTGTTCACCGCTTGTTCTGATCATCAGTGCGGGATCGGGAAAGCTATGCGTAGCCAGGTACTTTTCAAATCGGGTTTCATCAAGGTCTTCGGGCTGCAACAGATTGTTTTTCACATCCTTGCATAGTTGTTGTACGGCATGGAGAATTTCCCACCGGGAGCTATAGCTCAACGCTACGATAAGGGTGAGCCCGGTGTTACGGCTGGTAAGGGAAATCGCTTCCTGCAACTCGGTGTAGGCAAATGCCGGCAACTGACCGGTATCTCCAATGGTGGTGAGTTTAATATTGTTTTTGTTGAGTGTAGGCACTTCCTTGCGGATGGTTTCCACCATTAAGGCCATCAGTCCGTTGACTTCATCTTCCGGGCGACTCCAGTTTTCGGTACTGAAAGCATACAGGGTAAGGTACCCAACGCCGAGTTCGGCGCATCCTTCTACCACATTCCGCACGCTTTCTACCCCGTTGTAGTGCCCGAAAAGCCGGTTTTCGCCCTTTTCCTTTGCCCATCTGCCATTGCCATCCATTATAATAGCAATATGCTCCGGTAAACGGCTTTTATCAATTTCGGACAACCTCGACATTTATGAATCAAATTTAAAAAGTCAGACGCCGTCTGACTTTGGAACAAAGATATAAATATTATGTAATGATGCCACGGTAGGTGAAAAAAATACAAAACAAGAGGCCGGTGCAACACCAGCCTCTTGTAATTTCAAATTATGCTTAGCTTATGCCTCCTGGGCACTGAGCTTTTTAGAGTGCTTTTTCCGCTCTTCTTCATCTAACATCACTTTCCGCATACGGATATGGTTGGGCGTTACCTCAATGCACTCATCGTGCTGAATGTATTCCATGCATTCTTCGAGCGTCATGAGGGTTTTGGGCGCTATATTGGTAGCTGCATCGCTTCCGCTGGCCCGCATGTTGGTGAGTTTTTTTCCTTCAATTGCGTTTACCACCAGGTCGCCGGGTTTGATGTGCTCTGCAATGATTTGTCCCATGTACACTTCCTCTCCCGGATCGATAAAGAAGGTACCACGATCCTGCAGTTTATCGATGGAGTAACCGGTAGTGGTACCGCTTTGTTTAGCCAGCAATACCCCGTTGTTTCTGCCGGGGATAGGGCCTTTCCATGGTTTGTATTCGCTGAAGCGGTGTGCCATCACGGCTTCTCCCGTGGTTGCAGTCAGCATTTGCGTTCTCAGCCCTATCAGACCGCGTGAGGGAATATCAAATTCCAGGTGCTGGATGGTGCCTTTGGTTTCCATCACCAGCATTTCGCCTTTCCTGCGCGATACCAGGTCAATCACCTTGCTGGCGAATTCTTCCGGAACGTCTACTACCAGTGTTTCGTAGGGTTCACATTTTTTACCGTCGATTGTTTTTACGATTACCTGCGGTTGACCCACTGTTAGTTCATATCCTTCCCGGCGCATGGTTTCAATCAGTACGCCAAGGTGAAGAATACCTCTTCCGTAAACGAGAAAGCTATCTCCGTTATCGGTATCCAGCACACGCAGTGCCAGGTTTTTTTCTGTTTCTTTCATCAGTCGCTCGCGCAGGTGACGGCTGGTAACAAATTTTCCGTCTTTTCCGAAAAACGGAGAGTTGTTGATGCTGAACAGCATATTCATGGTAGGCTCGTCTACACTGATCACCGGTAACGCTTCAGGGTTTTCGGCATCAGCGATGGTATCGCCGATATTGAAGTCTTCCAGCCCTACCACCGCACAGATATCGCCTGCCTTTACTTCTGCCGTTTTCTTTTTGCCCAGGGTTTCAAATACGTACAACTCCTTTACTCTCGATTTTTTGATGGATCCACCTGCCTGCACCAGTGCAATAGGCTGGTTTTCCCGGATACTTCCACGGGTAACTTTTCCTACGGCAATCCGCCCCAGAAACGACGAATAATCCAGTGAGGTGATTTGCATCTGCAAGGGGCCTTCGCTTATTTTAGGCTCGGGAACGTGCTGAAGAATACCGTCGAGCAGCGGAGTGATGTCTTCGCTCGGCGTTAGTGAATCGTTGAACCAGCCATTCTTGCCCGAACCATAGTAAGTGGGGAAGTCGAGTTGTTCCTCTGTTGCATCAAGGTTGAAAAACAATTCAAATACAGCATCGTGCACTTCATCCGGACGGCAATTGGGCTTATCCACTTTATTGATCACAACTATGGGTTTCAGGTTGAGTTGTAAAGCTTTCTGCAATACGAAGCGGGTCTGCGGCATGGGGCCTTCGAATGCGTCTACCAGTAGTATGACGCCGTCTGCCATCTTGAGTACCCGTTCTACCTCACCGCCGAAGTCGGCGTGACCTGGAGTGTCGATTACGTTTATTTTTACATCTTTGTAAACTACCGAAGCATTCTTACTGAAAATGGTAATCCCCCGTTCTCTTTCAAGGTCGTTGTTGTCCATTATCAGTTCACCGCTCTCCTGATTGGCGCGAAAAACATTGGTTTGATGTAAGATTTTGTCAACCAATGTAGTCTTGCCATGGTCAACGTGGGCAATGATAGCGATGTTTCTAATTTGCATTTTTTTTACTTTATCTTCTGATGATGGCGCAGCAGCCGTAACCGAAACCTTATGTATAACGGGTTGTTGGGAATTTTGGGGTGCAAAACTAGCACAAAATTGCGGGAGCCAGGCGGTTTTCTTCCAATTTAATGATTTATTCACCTGTCTGAAGAACCGTCTAAGGAAATTTTTCTTTGAAAATCAATGTGTTTCGTATTGTTAATATTCTTGAATGCGTTGTTTTGGCGGATTTTCGACGCAAAATTAAGCAATGTTGTTCAATTTTTAGTGCGAATGTTGTATTATATGAAAGTTACCGGATGAGTAATCCTCAAATATTTTGCTTAGAACAAAGCCGCACACTGGCTGTAGCAAGTTACTGAGGGCTCCGGATCGTTTCCCGAACTTTTCCGGCAAATCATAAGTTGTACATTTGAGGATGGCAGGTGTCGCCAGAGCAGATACCCCAGCCAGGATTGTATACATCTCAAATCAGCAATTAAAAATCATAGATTATGTCGTTGCACATTTCCAATGAACGTCCTCCTGTAGATAAGGTAATAAGTGATATTGCCGACTATGTATTGAACTACGAAGTACAAAGTGAACTGGCCTGGAGTACGGCGCATTACTGTCTGCTCGATACGCTGGGCTGCGGCTTCGAAGCCCTTACGTATCCTGCCTGTACAAAGTTGCTGGGCCCCGTAGTGCCGGGTACCGTGGTACCCAATGGAGCCAGGGTGCCTGGCACGTCGTACCAATTGGATCCGGTGCAGGCAGCTTTTAATATCGGCGCCATCATTCGCTGGCTCGACTTTAATGATACCTGGCTGGCGGCCGAATGGGGGCATCCTTCAGATAATCTTGGCGGTATACTGGCTACGGCAGATTGGTTGAGCAGAACGGCCGTGGCCAACGGCAAAGCGCCACTCACCATGCAATCGGTGCTGGAGGCGATGATAAAGGCGCACGAGATTCAAGGTGTTATGGCGCTGGAAAACTCCTTTAACAGGGTGGGGCTGGATCACGTGGTACTGGTAAAACTTGCTTCGACTGCTGTGGTGGGTAAACTGATCGGGCTGAACCGGGAAGAACTGATCAACGCTATTTCGCTGGTGTTTGTAGACGGACAGTCGCTGCGCACCTATCGCCATTCACCGAATACCGGCAGCAGAAAATCCTGGGCGGCCGGTGATGCCACTTCCCGGGCGGTACGGCTGGCGCTGATAGCCCAAACAGGTGAGATGGGGTATCCTTCCGTGTTAACCGCCAAAAACTGGGGTTTTTACGATGTGTCATTCAAAGGAAATGCTTTCACTTTCCAGCGCGATTACGGCTCCTATGTGATGGAAAACGTATTGTTCAAAATATCATTCCCCGCAGAATTTCATTCACAAACAGCCGTGGAAGCGGCTATGCACCTGCATAAGCAATTGAATGAGCTGGGTAAAACAGTTGAAGATATACAATCATTAAAAATCAGGACCCACGAAGCTGCCATACGCATCATTGATAAGAAAGGTCCCCTGCACAATCCGGCAGACCGCGACCATTGTATCCAGTATATGATAGCCGTGCCGTTGCTTTTCGGGCGATTGACCGCTGCTGATTACGAAGATGCTATTGCAGCCGATCCGAGAATAGATGTCCTTCGCGATAAAATGTTCACAGAAGAAGACCTTCAGTTTACAAAAGATTACCACGATCCGGAAAAGCGGTCAATCGCCAATGCGCTTACGATAACCCTGAACGATGGTACGGTACTGGAAGAGGTAGTGGTGGAATATCCTATAGGGCATAGAAGACGCAGGGAAGAAGGTATACCGGTGCTGATTGAAAAGTACAAAACCAATCTGGCACGTGTATTTGCCAGCCGGCAGCAACAGAATATACGAGAGGCGTCGCTGAATTACGACAAACTGGTGCAAATGCCGGTCAACGAATTTGTGGATCTGATGGTGAAGTAAATAAATGAGCTGCGGGGTTAAACGAAAAGAGGATGCATGCTGGCATCCTCTTTTTAAATACTTTGTATGCTTAGTCATTACTGTATAACACCGCAACCTATTCTGTTGCCTGCATTGCCGGTAGGCTGCGTAGTGTAATCGTCCTGTCCGCCATGCACAATCAGCGCCCTTCCTATTATATTTTTATCGTCGCTGCCGCCCAGTGTCCAGAGGTCGGTTTCCATGGAGAATGTTCCATTGCCTTCGGCATCCAGGGTTACGTTGCCGATATCGCCGGAGTGAAAACCGTTTTCACTGCCCCATTTACCGTGTGGTTTACCGGTAGGGTTCCAGTGTCCGTGCGATGCATTGCCATGATCGCCGCAATCGCCGTGCTCATGAAGATGCACTGCTACGCTTTTACCTGCGCGGGAAGGTGCAGTCAGTGATAGTTCCAGTTTCACGCTACCGTTGTCATTGGCTGTGAACTTTGCTGTGCCGCTGAAAGCAGTATCCGGGTAAGTGTTGGTGAGCGTAGCCTGGGCTTGCTTTACACCTGCTGCGTCAGCAGTAGGTGCGTGATCATGTGCAGCAGCCTTCTCATCGCTGTCGGTTGCTTTATTTTCCGGAGCGTTGTTGCAGGCGGTCAGCAGCATGACTACAGCCATCAGTGCCGCAAACATGTTTATTGATAATTTTTTCATAACACGTGTATTTGGTTTATAGTTGGCAATATTACAAAAACATTGCCTAATTCTTAAAGGCAGGCTGCAGACTTGTTAATTGTGCTTACAACCTTCTGTGGTGCTGCATATTTTTTTTCTATTCCCTCATTCTGGTTTACATTCGCGAAAACATTTATTGCATGAACCTTCACGAATATCAGGCTAAGGAACTGCTAAAGAGATTCAACGTACCGGTGCAGGATGGCATTCCGGTGGATACCGCAGAAAAGGCAGAAGAAGCGTATAAGCAATTAAAAGTACAGTACGGCAATAATTTCGCGGTGGTGAAAGCGCAGATACATGCCGGAGGACGCGGAAAAGGCAAAATAAAAGGCAAAGAACAGCGGGGAGTTGCTGTGGGTAAGAGCTCGGAAGAAATTAAGACCATTGCCGGAAATATCATAGGTGGTACCCTGGTAACGGTACAGACCGGCGAAGCGGGTAAGGTTGTCAATAAAGTACTGGTAGCACAGGACGTGTATTATCCGGGTCCCAATGAAGTAAAAGAGTTTTATTTGTCTGTGTTGCTGGATCGCACCAAGGGGCAAAACGTTATTATGTACAGTACGGAAGGCGGGATGGACATAGAGCAGGTGGCGCACGATACGCCTGAGAAGATATTTAAAGAGTGGGTACACCCTGCGGGAGGATTGCTTCCCTTTCAGGCGAGGAAGATCGCTTTTAACCTCGGGTTGAGTGGCGAAGCTTTCAAGAGTTGTGTAAAATTTGTGACCAATCTTTACAAGGCCTATGTAGAACTGGATTGTGCCATGTTGGAGATCAATCCACTGTTTAAAACCAGTGATGAAAAAATCATTGCTGTAGATTGTAAAATGAATCTCGACGATAATGCGCTGTTGCGTCATCCCGATCTGGCCTCGCTGAGAGATGTTACGGAAGAAGACCCGACCGAAGTAGAAGCACATAAATACAACCTGAACTTTATCAAACTCGACGGCGACGTGGGGTGTATGGTAAATGGTGCAGGGCTGGCCATGGCCAGTATGGATATGATTAAATTAAGCGGGGGCGAACCGGCCAACTTCCTGGATGTAGGAGGTACGGCCAATGCGCAGACCGTAGAAGCCGGCTTCAGAATCATTTTGAAAGATCCGAAGGTAAAAGCCATTCTGATCAATATCTTTGGTGGCATTGTTCGTTGCGATCGGGTAGCCCAGGGCGTTATAGATGCCTACAATTCCATAGGAGACATCAAAGTGCCGATCATTGTCCGGCTACAGGGTACCAATGCGAAAGAAGCCAAAGACCTGATTGAAGCGAGCGGATTGAAAGTGCAATCTGCCATTCTCCTGAGCGAGGCAGCCGCACTTGTAAACAAGGCAGTAAGCGCTTAAACTTTATAAAATTTATCTGTTGATCCATCCCGGCTTAGTCAGCCGGGGTTTTTTATGTGTGTACTGGTTTGATTTTCTGGATTTTAGCAATACTATGAGTGATTGTTAGCTTCGCAGAAGAAACACCATTTGTGGATTCGTGCCATTTTTTTATCTCATTAGAAAAAGCGGCGTATGGCAACGAATCAAATTTCATCATCCGGCCTGTTGGACATCGTTTTCGAGGGACGAAACAAATCCTACGGTGCTTATGAGCTAAGAGCCGGTTACAACGCAAGAATGCTCAGGGCGATCGGGATCACTTTTCTGGTATTGCTGCTGCTGTATCTGCTGGCCTCTTTGCGCGGAAATACAGAAAAGACCCGGCAAAAACAACCCTCTCCACCTGTTGCAACCACGGTTTGGGTTGACAAGGAAAAGCAGCAGCCGATCTTGCCTCCACCTCCAATACCGCCGCCTTCAGTAGCGGCCCCCGACTTAAGACGGACCGGCTGGTTGATCCCGGGGTAGTGCCGGACAGTCAGGTAAATGACGACAATGCGATGAGCGATATCCGGGAATTGCAGGATGCAATCATCGGTACTGCCAGGGCTGACGGCAACCCATACGATGGGGTTGTAGCGCCGCCATTGGAAACGCATACCGGCGTGGTGACTACCCCTAAAATCGATCCAGAAGATGCGCTGGTGATAGACGTACACATTGAGGCACAATACCCCGGTGGAAACGAAGCCTGGCGAAAATATATTTCAAGGGAAATGAACAGATACATGAATGAGTTGCAGGAGGACGGGCAAACGGGCACCTGTGTCGTCCAGTTTATGGTAGACCGGGAAGGAGATATCAGCGATGCGGAGGCTTTGACCATGCTGGGAACCCGGCTGGCAGCATTATGTGTACAGGCGATACGGAACGGCCCCCCGTTGGATACCAGCCGTGTACAACGGTAAACATGTGAAATCGTACCGGCGGCAGCCGGTAACTTTTCATATAACCGGTGAATAGTGTTATCAAAAAAACCTCACAGTTGATCTGTGAGGTTTTTTTGATATTGGTATGCGTCACAATCTTACTGTATAGACCATACCTTTTCGTTATAGGTGTCTTCGCTCCAGCCCTGTGCGCTGATGGCCTGTGTCCGGCTGTTAGCGTTCAGTGTTTGTTCCAGACGCGGATAGGCAAAACGGATGGGAATTCTGTCGTTGTTCACATTTGCTGCACCGGGTTGGATATTGGGAATCCTGGTTCTTCTCCAGTCAAACCAGGCTTCGAGCCCTGTGAAGAACAACGATATCCATTTTTGTGTACCTATCAGTTCATTAGCATCCGCTGTAGAAAATGCCACTCCGGTTCTGCTCAGGTAATTGGCAGGCATCGGTACGTCAAAATAGCTGAATGATGAGCGTATGCCTTCTTCGTAGTGCCATTGTGCGGTTTCGCCTGTAGCTATCAGCCCTTTCTGCACAGCTTCGGCCAGTATAAACTGCAGTTCATGGTATCCCATTACGTAGCCTTTGGCAATATCAAGTCCTCTTGAGGTAATAGCATCCAGAAAGTAATAGTTTCCAACGCGTGATACATTGTTGGGACCGCCGGCATACGCCAACGCATCTACTTCGTTGAGCCCGTTGGGCACGCCAACATAAGCGCCTGTAGCATCTGTTTTTTGGGCAAAAACCTCGATCCTCGGATCGTCTAATTGGATAAGCTTATCTCCAAGGGTTTTACTCAGCCTGAATTCATCAAAAGAACCGGCACGGGTGGTGTGCAACGGAAACTGGTTGGGAGAGATGGTAAGATAGGTAAGTGTGGCATTATCCTCATTGCTATCAAACAAGTTAGCCGGATTATTCACGATAGCCTGCATCTCTGCCTTTACATCTTTCTTTGCAGATATTCTGAGGTAATACCGGAGCTTGAGTCCATAGGCGAGTTTCTTCCATTTGTCGAAATCACCGTTAAAAAGTATGTCACCATCGATGGAGTTTCCCGCAGCATCAAAGCTACTTATCGCAGTCGAGAGATCAGCCTGAATACCCTCAAATATGCTTTCCTGGCTATCATATTTGGGTGTCAATAGGCCGTCCAGTCCTTTAATAGCTTCTGTGTAAGGAACGTCTCCGTAAGCATCGGTAAGCAGGGCGTACATCCATGATTTCAGGATAAGTGCAACCGCTTTATAATTCGGTAATTCTTTTTCTTCCGCCAAGTCTACCAGTATTTCAACGTCGCGCATTTTGTTATACATGGTATTCCACAAACCGCTTCTGTCGCCCCAGGTATACCGGTCTTCCGACACAAACTGTATTTTAGCGGTGTGCTGTATAACGATGTTGCCAATACCCCAACTTTGATCTACCATGTGGTTGATGGTCGTTTTCAAAATACCCGGCAACAGCAGGTTGGGTGTAACTTCTGAAATGGCATTGGGATTGGCGTTTTTTTCCCGGAACTCCTTGGTGCAGGCTGGTAATATGATGGATGTTATAAGAACAGCCATTATGATTTTATATACTTTGTTCATATTTATAATTTTATCCGATTAGAAATTAATCCCCAGATTGAATCCTATGCTGCGGGTGGTAGGCATACCTACGGATTCAATACCCGGTATGATGGTCCCGCCCGATAACGAAGAGGTTTCCGGATCAATATGCGGAACTTTTGTCCAGACTGCCAGATTACGACCTACGATCGACAAATTCAGTCCCTTCATTTTTATTCTTGATAAAAATCTGTTTGAAAAAGAATAGCCTAATCTCAGTTCGCGAAACTTAATGTAATCGGCATCAAAAATAGCGCCTTCTTCAATGTCGCGGTTGCCTGTTCTGGTTTGGTGATATACCCGGGCCGGAATTTTGATATCGTTTGGCACCCAGTTGCCGTTCACATCGGCTTTCACTCCCGGAGCGATCACACCGTTACCCGGTTTACTAAGATCGTAGCCGTCTGCACGACCTTCCAATGTTTCTATCAACTGACCTGCTTCCAGGCCCACTACCCAGGTTTCGGAAAATATCTGTCCGCCTACACGTGCATCCAGCAAAAAGCTTAAGTTGACATTTTTATATGTGAATGTATTGCGTATACCGGCCATCCAATCGGGGTTGTAATTCCCTACTTTTACGATGTCGCTGGTGCCGCGGTAACCACCTTCTGAGTTTACGATTTTCTGTCCGTAGTATGGGCTTTGGGGGTCGTCAACCCGGAGAAAACCGATGGAGTACATATCCCCCATTCTCTGTCCTACATTGGCTCTGATCTGCACGCCGTGTCTGTCTGCCATCAGGTATGACTGCTGTTCCCCGTCAAACTCGATCACCTTGCTTCTGTTAAGCGACCAGTTTACAACAACATCCCATTTGAAATCTTTGCCTGATACAGGAGTGCCGGTGAGCATAAGCTCATATCCATAGTTGCGGATTCGCCCGGCATTTACTACACGCGTATTATATCCTGAAGAAATAGAGCTTGGAACAGAGGGGAGTATCTGATTGCGGGTAGTCATATCATAATAGCTGAAATCTACTCCCAGTCGGTTGTTGAAAAAGCGCCAATCAAGTCCGGCTTCCCAGGAGGTACTGATTTCTGGTTTGATGTTGTAGTTGAGCATTCCTGAAGGAGAAGAATAAATAGGATAATCTCCCCATGGGTCGTTTCTCCCGTATGAAAGAGAGAATGCATAAGGGTCAGTATCGTTGCCTACCTGTGCCAGACTGGTTCTTACTTTTGCAAAGTTTACCCATTCCGGAAGCTGTACCATGTCGCTGATAACGGCGCTCAGTGATGCGGACGAATAAAAATAGGAGTTGTCTGTTATACCCAGTGCTTCCACGGTTGCTGGTAAAGTAAGGGAACTGGACCAATCATTCCGCGCTGTGACATCCAAAAACAAGTAGTTGTTGTATCCCATCTGAACAGCACCGTACAAGCTGTTGATTACTTTTTGTCCGTCGTAAACGTTGTTTATCAGGGCTACTCTGGAGTTGTCCAGACTATAAATGCCCGGTATCAGCAATTGAGGAGCCATAATGCCATGGTTGTTCATCTTGCTGATCTGGCGGTTGCCACCGGCGTTTACTCCGAGGCTGAATTTGTCAGACAGATCTTTATTGGCGCTGATCAGGAAATCGAAATTGGTTTCGCTGTTGCGCACTCTTTCTTCGCGATAGCTGCCAAATCTAAAACGCTGTGTGCTGAATGCACGCTGTCTTTTACGCAGTTCACTATTGAAGTCTGTACCGCCCCTTAATTGTACATTCAGCCAATCTGTGATGTCATATTTCAAAGATATGTTTCCAAACAGTCTGCCTGCATTCTGACCGTTGGTATTGGCATACAGGTTGAAATACGGGTTATCATGGTAGTTGTAATTGTAGTTGAACTGCTGCACATGTTCCATGCCGGGAATCCAATAGTCTTTGAGGCTGTTGAGGTCTACGTGCTGCCCCATCCAGCAGTGCAGCAGGTAAATGATGCTTTCCGTACCATAGGAGAGGTTGGGGCGGTTGTCGCTAAGAGTATTAACATAGTTGGCGGTAATACGCGCCGAGAGTTTGGGAGTAAAGTTGTATCCTCCGTTAAACGAAAAGGTGTTTCTCTTAATATCAGTATTGGGAATAATACCTTTTTGATCAAGCAGGGTGTAGGAAAGCCGGAAGTCTCCTTTATCATTGGCACCTGTAAGAGAAACATTGGTGTTATGTGTTAGCCCGGTTTCATAAAAACCTCTCAGATCCATGCCTGGTACGAAGGGCGTGGGAGTAATAGTGCCCCTTGCGGCCATGTCGGCGGCTGAGCCCAGTATGCCATCGTCCACCAGGTTAATATCTCCTCCCCTGAAACCATTAGAAGTGGGAGAGTTGTGCTGGGCAATCAACTGACCATCCATTCTGGGTCCCCAGCTTTCATCAACCCCGTCATTATCTCCACCGGCCTTGCCATCCTGAAACCTGAACGCGCCATTGTTACCTTGTCCGTATACGCGCTGAAACTTCGGTAGTACCAAAGGTGACTCAAACGTTGCACCGGTATTTACAGTAACTCCAACGCCTTTGCTACCCTTCCCGGATTTGGTGGTGATTACAATAACGCCGTTGGCTGCTCTGGAACCGTATAATGCAGAAGCGTTGGCTCCTTTTAGTACTGTCATGGTTTCAATATCATCAGGGTTTACCATGGAGGCACCATTGCCATAATCTAATTCCTGATAGCTGCTGCCAGAAGAGCCGGTCAGTTCATTGGTAATAGGCACCCCGTCGATTACAAAAAGGGGCTGATTCTTATTTATGTTGAGCGATTTATCTCCGCGGATAGTAACCCGAGCTGATCCTCCAACACCGCTGGGACTACTCATTACCTGTACACCAGCTACTTTACCAGCCAATCCGCTGACAAAGTTGGTCTCGCGGGCTTTGTCCATATCCGAGCCTTTTACTTCCTGCACTGCGTACCCAAGTCTTTTGGATTCTCTTTTTACACCTAAAGCTGTTACTACTACTTCGCTTAGGTCCTGCGTAGCATCTTCCAGTGTAACGTTTAGATTATTGCCGCTGATCGTCACTTCAGCATTTTTGTATCCCACTCCACTGAATACCAGCACCTCGCCCTGGTTGGCATTAATAGAAAAGCGTCCTTCCGCTGTTGTGAAGGTTCCCCGGTTGGTACCTTTGACCAAAACAGAAACACTTTCAAGCGGACTTCCGTCGGAAGCTGAAATTACAAGTCCGGTAATGGATTGTTGTTGTCCTATGCCCCAAAAAGGAAGGCAACATAAAGCGACAATAATAATCCGGATTCGTTGGAACCATGATTTTTTGCTCATAAGCTTGTTTAGTTTAAATGTTAAATAACAGTATGACTTTTACAAAAATGTGGCAGCAATGTGAATGAAATATTAAATGAAAGTATATTAATGCTAAATTAATATTTTGTACAATTAAATGTGATATATAATATATTATTCATCTATTTTCGCTTTTGTTGAAAATCATCTATTTGGTAAATTGAATTCAGAGATTTACTTTATAATATGATACTGCCTTTCTAAGAATTTTAAAGCATATAGTTTACAAATAGTAAACCTCCTTTCTTCATGTTTTCTTAACGCCACCTTAATATGCAGGTAATGTGTAATGGATAGTTTTGGTAAACTCATCCGCAATGGAAAAAAGACCCGTTGATGTAGCGGTTATTTCTGATGCTCATCTTGGCACTTACGGGTGTCAGGCAAAAAAACTCACCGCCTACCTCAGGAGCATCACCCCTTCCATCCTTATTCTGAACGGAGACATCATCGATGGCTGGCAGTTTAGCAAAAGCTATTTTCCGGATTCGCATATGAATGTTATCCGCGAAATCATCAACTGCATTTCCTCGGGCACGCGTGTGTTTTACATTACCGGCAACCACGATGAAGCCCTCCGCCGCTATGCAGATCTGCGACTGGGCAATTTCATGCTTACAGATAAACTGGTGCTGGAAATTGATCATAAAATGACCTGGATTTTTCATGGAGATGTGTTCGATAATACTACCCGCGGGGCGGCGAGGTTCTGGGCAAAACTGGGTAGCAGCGGGTATGGGTTGCTGATATTGACCAACCGCCTGATAAACGCTGCTATGAAGCTGATAGGTCGGGAACGGGTATCGCTTTCCAAGCGGGTGATGGAAGGTGTAAATAAAGCGGTGGCGAGAGTAAACGATTTTGAAGCGATTGCGGCGGAACTTGCCATCGAAAAAAAGTATGACTATGTGATTTGCGGGCATGTGCACAAGCCGCAGAAAAGAGAAGTGACCAACGAACATGGTTCGGTGACCTACCTTAATAGCGGCGACTGGGTGGAGCATTGTACTGCGCTGGAATACTATAAAAAGGAATGGAAAATTTTTGAATTCGACGAAGCGGCTTTTCCGGAAACAAAAGTAGAAAAGAAAAAACCGGAGCCGAATGTTATCTCGGATGAGATAGATTTTTACATCAACTCGATGACGGCTTAGCGCATTACGAGTACTTGATGATCCGGGGTATGACGCAAGCATAATCCAAATACAACGAACATGAAAATATTATATGCCATACAGGCTACCGGCAACGGGCATATCAGCAGAGCGATGGAACTACTGCCTTACCTGGAGTCGTACGGTACCGTAGACCTGTTTTTGAGCGGCGCCAACAGCACACTGGAACTGGATGCTCCGGTGAAGTACAGGAGCGGTGGGCTGAGCCTGTTTTACACTTGCAAGGGGAGTTTGGACTATCTGGCTATGGTTAAAAAACTGTCGCTTTTGCAATTGAGAAAGGAAGTAAATGAGTTGCCTGTAGAAAAATACGATCTGGTGATGAACGACTTCGAGTGCATCACCAGTATCGCCTGTAAAAAAAAGAAAGTGCCCTCTGTAAACTTTGGTCACCAGGCAAGTTTTATGTCTGAGCATACGCCACGTCCCGCTAAAACCAGCAGGGTAGGAGAGTGGATTTTAAAGAATTATGCGAGGGCCAGTCGATATATCGGTTTGCATTTTGAGCAATACGATGATTTTATTATGCCCCCTGTCATTAAATCAGACATTTGGAATGCCCGGCCTACCATGGCAGACTATGTTACCGTGTACCTGCCCTCCTATTGCGACTGCGAGATAAAAAAATATTTTGCCGGTCTGGATGCCTATCGGTTTCAGGTATTCTCCAAAGAAGTAACCAGGGTGGTAGCGGAAAGAAATTTTACATTTATTCCCGTATCAAAGACGGCGTTTAACAAAAGCCTGATCCATTGTTCCGCTATTATTTGCGGAGCTGGTTTCGAAACCCCGGCTGAGGCGTTGCATTTGGGAAAGAAAATGATGGTAATGCCCATTAAAGGGCAGTATGAGCAGCAATGCAATGCGGCTGCACTGGAGAAACTGGGGGTGGCCACCCTGCCCGAGCTGCCGGACAGGTTTCCCGAAATATTTGAGCAGTGGTATCAGGCGGCGAATCCCGTTAGTATCCGTTTCCCCTATTCAGCCGGAGAGATCACCCGCCGGATGATGGAAAGCGTGCAAAGCGCCTAGTCACTCTTGTGGCTACGGTGAAAAAACGACATGGCAAAAACGCCCGAACTGCACTGACAGGGCCGGAAAATGGCGGCACTGGCTTATTTACAGAAGGTAAATTTCCAGCCCCGGCCGGTTGCTGTTGATGAGGCTTTTATCACTATCTTTGCGCCCCTATGGCCACAAACGACAACAAATTTCAGGCAATTATAGCCCACGCCAAGGAATACGGTTTTGTATTTCAAAGCAGTGAAATATACGACGGTCTCAGCGCTGTATACGACTATGGTCCCTGGGGGAGTGAGTTGAAGAAAAATATCCGCGACTACTGGTGGAAAAGCATGACCCAACTGCATGAGAATATTGTGGGAGTGGATGCTGCCATCTTTATGCATCCCACCACCTGGAAAGCTTCCGGGCATGTAGATAACTTCAGCGATCCGATGATCGACAATAAGGACAGCAAGAAACGCTACCGTGTTGATCATCTTATAGAGGCATATGCAGATACCCTTCCGGAAGACCAGGGCGCTGCGCTGACAGATACGATGACGCGCCTTGAAGCAGCAGGAGATTTCGCAGGTCTGAAAAAACTGATCGACGACCATGCCATAAAATGCACTGTCAGCGGTACAGCCAACTGGACGGAGATTCGTCAGTTCAACCTGATGTTTAAAACCGAATTTGGTGCTGTGGCCTCAGATGCGGCGGAAGATAATATTGTGTACCTCCGTCCGGAAACGGCGCAGGGTATTTTTGTGAACTTCCTGAACGTACAGAAAACCGCCAGGATGAAAATACCTTTTGGTATTGCACAAACAGGTAAGGCTTTTCGCAATGAAATTGTAGCCCGTCAGTTTATTTTCCGCATGCGGGAGTTTGAGCAGATGGAAATGCAGTTTTTTGTGCGTCCGGGTACAGAAGGCGAATGGTACAAATACTGGAAGGAAAACCGGCTCAACTGGCATTTGTCTTTGGGGGTACCCAGCGATAAATTTCGTTACCACGATCATGTAAAGCTGGCGCACTATGCCAAGGAGGCCTGTGATATAGAGTTTGAATTTCCGATAGGGTTCAAGGAGGTGGAAGGCATACACAGCCGCGGCGATTTCGACCTCAGCCAGCACCAGCTCTACAGCAGGAAAAAATTGCAGTACTACGATAATGACACAGACCCTGCCACCGGAAAACCATATGGCAACTACGTGCCGTATGTAATTGAAACATCGATAGGGCTGGACAGGATGTTTTTGCTGGTGATGTCGAATGCCTATGACGAAGAAGTGATTCCCAAAGAAGATGGCAGTACAGACAGTAGAACGGTACTACGCATTCCGCCAAAAATAGCGCCCGTTAAGCTGGCCGTGCTACCGCTTACCAAAAAAGACGGATTGCCTGAGATAGCCCGCGGAATCATGGAAACTTGCAGGGAAGATTTTTACTGCTTCTACGAAGAAAAGGATGCTATCGGAAAACGATACCGGAGAATGGATGCCATCGGAACGCCGTTTTGTGTGACCGTAGATCATCAAACCAAAGAAGACAATACCGTAACCATACGCTATCGCGATACCATGCAACAGGAACGTATACCTGTAGATAGCATAAAAAATCTGATAAAAGAGCATATCCGATAGCCGTATTGGGACGCCTGGAAAGCGGATTGGAGAACGAAAAGAATAATATGTGTTATAAAAGCATATTTTTTGGCTATCAAAGCACGTGTTTTTATACAAGAATCAATTTAATTTCACTAGGAGATTAATTATCCGGCCAATCGCCGTACTAACGAAATAATTTATTGCTGAATGCCAGTCTACAGAGTTACCCAAGCGCCATTTTTATCCCCGTGGCATAATGTTTCTTCAATATCAATCCTGAATCACTTGGGCCTCCGTACGCGGAACTTATGGGCCGTTGCCACATGCAATACAATGCTTTAATTGTAAAGCCCTGGATTGTATACCAAACGAGCGATCATTTACCAATTTAATAATTAAACTTCAACCAAAATGAAAAGAAAGCTGCTTTTTATGCTATCATTTTGCCTGGCTGTTTGCCTGAGTGCAACCGCTCAGAAACAGGTTTCCGGAAGGGTTACGGACGGTAGCGGAGATCCGCTACCAGGTGTAACCGTAGTCGTTAAAGGAACCTCTACCAGCACTACTACCGCTGATGATGGCATTTTTCAGATTACTACACCAGACAGGGCTGTTCTGGTATTTAGTTTTGTGGGATTTGCTACACAGGAAGTAACGGTAGGCAACCAAACCAACATTATGGTAAGGTTGGCCGAGGCAGAATCTGCCATGGATACTTTGGTAGTGATAGGGTATGGCACCGCTCGAAAAAAAGATTATACGGGCGCTGTTAGTACGGTAAGTTCTAAAATACTGTCTACACAGGCCAACTCCACTGTCACCAGAGCATTGGAAGGTGTAGTTCCAGGTATACAGGTATCCTCTATTGATGGTCAGCCTGGTTTAGATATGGGTATCCGTTTGCGGGGTGCTGGGTCGGCCAGCCAGAATAGCTCTAATGCGTTGATTGTGATAGATGGGGTGCCTACAGAGTATCCCAATGCGTTAGCTTCTATTAACCCAAAAGATATTGCCAGTATCAGTGTTTTGAAAGATGCTGCTTCTACTGCGGTATATGGCTCTCGTGGTGCCAATGGTGTACTGTTGGTTACCACAAAAAAAGGTTCAAAAGGAAGTACCAATATTTCGTTGGATACCCGTATGGGATATAACTACCTGGGCAACCTTCGTTTCGACCTGATGAATAATCCTAAGGATATTTATGAACATGCCTGGCTGGCGATTTATAATTCTGCACGCTACGGTTTTGAGAATCATTCGTCTACAAACAATAAGTTTAATACCAACGTGCAAAACCCCAATATGTCGCATGAGGATGCGGCTAATTTTGCGAGTGCACATTTGTTTGATTACAATGGTTCTACCACGGGGGGCTTTGCAAGAAATACTCTTGGTAACTTTATGTTATACGAAGTGCCTGGAGCTATCTATACGCCAACCGGAAGTGGTGCCAATGCAAGTTCTACCATGTCTGGAGCTTTCCTGGTTAATCCAGACGGTAAACTGAATCCTAATGCTAAATTATTGTATGATGCTGGATCGTATCAAGATTATTTCTTCGAAAGAATGTTTCGTCAGGAGCATACTTTAACAGCCAGCGGCGGGTCAGAAAAAGTTGATTATTTTGCTTCATTGGGTATGCTGGAAGACCCATCTTATATCAGAGGCTCTAGGTTTAAGCGTTATAATGTAAGAAGTAATGTGAATGCTCAATTGACCGATTGGCTGAAAATAGGCGCTAATATGGGGTACACTTTCCGTAATACCCAATCTCCGGCTACCCGTTTTGGACGCAACCCGGGCACTGTGCAGCAAAATGCTTTCCGTTGGGCCACCGGGCAAAATCAGTTGATTCCACTTTTTGCAAGAGATCAGCAAGGGAATATTATGAAAAATGCGGATGGTACGGACAGGGTGCACGACAATGTAAACATCACCTATTCTCCATTAGGGCCTACTGGCGCTCCATTGTACACAACTAACCTGATCAAGTTGTTGGATAATGATATTGACAGAAGAGAATCGCACGACCTGAACTTGAAGGGATATGCAACCATCAACTTTTTGAAAGAATTGAGTTTTACTGCCAATATGTCTTACGATCGGTTTTCTGAAAATCGTTTGCGGTACGGTACTTCTCAAACAGGCGTAGTTAATGATATAGGCGCTTTAGGGAGAACTTATACGAATACTGGCGTATTTAATACCCAGCAATTATTAAACTGGAACAAAAGCTTCGGCGCGCATTCCATCACAGCATTGTTAGGTCATGAATATTACCAGTGGAATAGTGACTTGTTGAATTATAATTCTGCCAACTTGTTGGTAGATGATTTCCTTGGCTACGCCAATTTTGTAGCCCGTTATAATTCTTCAGGTGCACCTTTTTCAGCTCCTGGTGGAAGCATGGACAAAATAGCTATGGAGAGTTATTTTGGACGTATCAGTTATAACTATGACGATAAATATTTTCTGGAAGGGTCTGCCAGAAGAGATGGCTCTTCCAAATTTAGAGACAATGCTAACCGTTGGGGTACATTTTGGTCTGTTGGTGCTGGATGGCGTCTTAGCGAGGAAAGCTTCATGCAGGGCACTTCCAGTTGGTTGGATGATCTTAAGTTGAGAGCCAGTTATGGTATTATTGGAAATCAAAGTGGTATAGCGAACTATGCTGGTTATCAATTGTGGAACTATGGAGCTGTGTACACAATGACCAATAATGGCAGTGGTGTGCCAGCCAGCTATACAATATCTCAAGGCAATTGGGTAAACAGGGCACTCACTTGGGAGAATACAAATGTATTTGATGCGGGCGTAGATTTCTCTATCTGGAACAGGAGGATTAACGGTTCTATCGATTTCTATGATAAAACGACCGGCAACTCTGTTTTTGCCCAGCCAATAGCTATTTCTTTGGGGCAGCCTTCATTGCAACTAAATAGTGCTACGGTTAAAAATCGTGGTATCGAGGTTGAGGTAAATATAGATGTGATTCGAAATAAGAATCTGCGCTGGAATATAGGGTTGAATGGAACACATTACAGAACCATTCTGATGGAAGTACCTGAAAACGTGAAATCGCCTGCATTGGGCGGTAATTTCACCGGAGATATAGATGGCTGGGGTATTGCGACTGGTGGTGCTACCAGTAGCGGACAAATTATGTATCTGCGTGGAGAAGGGAAGGATTTCTACAATCTGTATTTGTATAAATATGCAGGGGTAGAACAGAAAACAGGCTTACCTTTATTCCATCATACGGTAACACAGGAGGATCATGATGATGCAGTGTTCAGAGAGCATCAAATTGGTTCTATTGTAAGTACAAATGATTGGAGAAAGGCAACTCGTTATGAGATGGGAAGTGCCATACCAAAATGGATTGGCGGCTTTACAACTACCCTACAATATAAAGGCTTCGACTTTATGGCTATTCTGGCTTACCAGCTAGGTGGCAAGTTTTTGAGCGTGGAGTATGCTAATCACCTATATAGGTCGGGTTATATTGGAAATGGATTGTCTGCTGAATTGATTGGCAATACCTGGACTCCAGAAAATACCGGGGCTAAATTTCCGATGACATTTTTTGGAAACGACCAAACTTATACGGGTGGATCAACTATCGGAGGTTGGCAGTATACAGATATGGCACTATTCAATGCATCTTATTTGAATGTTAAAAACCTTACTTTAGGCTATAACTTCAGTAATCTCATCGTTGAAAAAATAAAAGCGAAGAATATCAGAGTGTATGCTTCTGCGGATAATGTTGCTATGTTTACCAGTCACTCTGGAATAGATCCCCGTATGTCCTTAGTAGGTGGTATGGAAGTAGGTGCTGCGGTGTATTTACCAATGAGTACTATGTCTGTTGGTATTAATGTAAACTTCTAATCAAGATTAAAGATGAAAAATATGAAAAAGAATGTTATGGGGTTTTCCATTTTGATCGTGTTGTGTTTTGCGGCATGTTCGAAAAAATTGGATGTACCCCCACAAAACAATATATACGATCAGCAAATTGCTGATATCTTGGCATCGGGTGACACTTCAAAAATCAGATTGGTATTCAGAGGGATGGCTAATAATATGCCGCTTTTGTTTAATAACGCTGGTGGTACACGTACAGGCGTTGCCGATATGTATTATACCAACCAGGGCTTAGATGTTAGTCGTAGTCTCGAAGGCAATGACATGATCCTCGGAGATGTAGAAGGGTTGAATGTGCTTTGGGGGTCTGTTGAGTACCAGTTGGGCGATTTTGTTTCTGCAGCATCTGGAAAAAACGTGAATTACTGGAACTATGCCTGGCATTGTATTACAGAAGCCAACAAAATGTTGGTGTATTTTACAGATGAATTATTAGCGGCGGATCCGCTTCTTAAAGACTTTAAAGCCAGAGGACTGGTAGCCAGAGCATGGGGGTACAACAGCTTGATGGAAAATTATCAGGATGCTTTTCTGTTAGGTGGGAGCAGTAAATTAGGTGTTCCGTTATATGAAATCTTTGATCCTTTGCAGCCGCAAAAGGCACGTTCTTCATCTGCAGACACCTACACTTTTATCAAAAAGGATTTGAACGATGCGGTTAGATTGCTAACAGAAGCAGGAACGGGTTATACAAGCAGTACTACAGATATAGATTTGGGGGTTGCTAATTTTTTGTTAGCAAGGGTGTCGATTTGGACAGGCGACTGGCCTACAGCTATTACAGCTTGCAATGCTATTCTTGATAACTACCCTACTTTTATGAATCAGGCGCAGTATGGTGGTAAAAATACCGGTACAGCAGCCGCTCCTGAATATTTGCCTGAAACAAACGGTTTTTTGAACAATGCCGAAAACCCGGAAGTGATATTAGGTTTTCCGCTAGGACAGGCAAACACACACTTCACCACCTACATGAACTGTTTCGGACAAGGTAGTGGTGGAGTAAGTAGGGCTTATAAAAGAATTGACAATCGTTTGTTTGAAGCAATAGCTGACGATGACTATCGCAAAGACGGATTTATGGAAGATGCTATCGGAGACTATGTTTATCCGGCAGATGGTGTAGTTGCATTTATTCCTAGTTATACGAATGTAAAATTCGCAGCAACCCACCCTTTAGGCGGTACAGATAAAAAACAAGTGGGAGCTTCTACTGCATTTTATATGCGCGCTTCAGAGGTGCTGTTGATGAAAGCAGAGGCAGAAGCAGAGGGTGTGAGTGAGGCTGCTGCGAAGACAACCCTTGATGAGTTGCTGGCTATTCGCACCCGTAGTGGCGAAACGCCTTTGACCTGCGACACCTATCCCGCAATGGCCGGGCTGAGCGCACTGGAAATGGTGCAATTGCAAACCCGTATAGAATTATGGGGAGAGGGTGGTCGTGAATTTTACAATAATAAACGTTGGAACATACCGGTAGACAGAACCAATTCTGCCAACCATGTTACCAAAACCACTTATCCCGTGTCGAGTATGACATTGAAAATTCCGGAAAACGAAATGTTGTATAATCCGCTTGCGCAGCAAAACGACTAGTGTGTTTAATATTTATTGTAAAAAGGAGGCAGCTCATTTGCCTCCTTTTTTTGTACACAGCAAATTCTTCTAATGTTATAAAACCATATTTTTTAGCTATCAAAACATGCGTTTAGTCACGGTATTAACTATAAATTCACAAATATTATCCATAAGTGTTTACTTTAGAACGATTTGCTTTAATCAATTTAATCATCAATGCCTGCGCTATTACTGTCCAGGAGAAAAGCACCATAAGCAGGTGCCGGTTAATGGAGGTTGCAACTCGCTAAAATTCTAATAATGTGCAAAATATCATATATCTATGGTGCCAGACTCCAACCAGAAAAGTGCTTTATCTGGATGGTAGTTTATTCTCCGTAATACAATCGCGTTAAAGCACATATGATTCGTCCAGTACCTTTTTAGTCCTATTGTTTTCCTATTTATCAATTAAAACTTCAACCAAAATGAAAAGAAGACTGCTTTTAATGCTGTCATTTTGCCTGGGTGTTTGCCTTACTGCAATCGCTCAGAAACAGATCTCTGGTAGGGTTACAAATTCGGCAGGTGATCCGCTGCCGGGTGTAACGATAACAGTCAAAAATGCTGATGTAAGTGCCGTTACTGATCAGAGCGGAATTTTCCAGATTACCGTGTCTGAAAAGTCGGTATTGGTGTTCAGTTATGTAGGGTTTGCCAACAGGGAAGTGGTTATCGGTAACCAGTCTGATATTAGTGTGGTATTAGAGAGTAATTCACAGGATTTAGAGGAGGTAACCGTAGTAGCATTGGGTATTTCCAAGAAAACAAATGCAGTAGGCTATTCTATTCAGGAAGTAAAAGGTGATGCGGTACAAACTGCCAAGGAACCCAACTTCGTCAATGCGCTTCAGGGAAAGCTGGCTGGTGTTCAGATTAACACCAACACCGGATCTATGGGAGGTGCAACAAAAGTAGTAATACGGGGAAATAAATCTATCACAGGAAGCAACAATGCGCTGTTCGTTGTGGATGGTGTTTTCATGGGTAATACCATGAATCCCAGCTATAATCAACAAATCGGCGGTGGAGGCTTTGACTATGGAAGTCCGATACAGGATATCAACCCCGATGATATAGAGCAGATAAGTGTGTTGAAGGGAGCGGCCGCCACGGCATTGTATGGAAGCAGGGGATCAAATGGAGTGGTGCTGATTACCACCAAAAAGGGTTCGAATAAGAGGAACGGGCTGGGCATTACCTACAACCTGAATGTACAGACGGACGACGTATATTATCTTCCCAAATATCAGAACCGGTATGGCGGCGGCGGTGCCAATACCAATGATGTAAATTTTGTTGCCAGCGGATTCGATACTTTATGGCAAAGTGCTCATCCAACATTGTTCAAAAATGCACCTACCTATAGTGACCCTGTAAAAGGCGGTTATGATTTATTGCCTGCATATGGTGTAGACGAATCCTGGGGGCCGGAGCTTACTGGCTTATTGGTTAGACCTTATTACTCGTTTGACGAGAACAAAGGAAACCCTTATTTTGGTGTGACCACACCGTGGGCACCGCAGCCGAATAATATCAGAGATTTTTATGAAACGGGTACAACGCTTACTAACAGTATCAGCGTTGGTGGCAGTAGTGATAAAGGAGCTTTCCGTTTGTCGTATAGCAACCTTAATCAAAACTTTATACTGCCGAATTCTCTGTTGAAAAGAAACAATATCGGTTTTAATGGTAATCACCGGCTGGGCGATAAGTTTAATGTAGTTGCCAGTGTAAACTACTCCGAAAATTATGCCAGGGCCAGGCCGGGTACAGGGTTCTCAGGATATAATCCAACTCAGTTGTTCACCATGTACGGGCAACGCCAGTTGGAGATGGATAAGCTGGCTTACTACCAGTTTCCCGATGGTTCGCAGGTAAGCTGGAATAGAAACTCACCCACAAATCCAACTCCGCTGTTCGCTACTACACCTTACTGGCATCAATACAGAAATTATACTACGGATAAGCGCCAGCGGCTTTATGGATTAGCCGGGTTTGATTTCAAACCCGTTGACTGGATTAATATCTCCGCAAAGGCATTTTTAGATCAGTACACAACATTGCAGGAAGAAAGGGTTGCCAGGGATTATACTACCGGTTCGTATTCCCGTACAACACTGAATCACAGAGAGCTGAATTATCAACTGATCGCTTCAGTCAATAAAGATATTGGTACGAAATTCCATATAGATGCCTCCGCAGGCGGTAATATTATGCAACAGCGTTATGGAATTAATAATGGAAATTTCGCAGGGTTGATCGTTCCTGACCTGTACACGCTTACCAATAATATAGGAAGAGTGAACATGACTGAAAATATATTGCAGAAACAGATTAACTCTCTGTTTGGAAACGTTACATTGGGATATAATGATGTAGTGTTTCTGGATGTATCTGCCAGAAATGATTGGTCATCCACATTGCCTAAGGGAAACAACTCTTATTTTTATCCTGCTACCTCATTGTCTGTTATATTCTCTCAATGGCTATCGTCGGCCGACTGGCTGAGTTTTGGTAAAGTGCGCGCCAGTGCAGCACAGATAGGAAATGATACGGACCCTTATCGTACCTATGTTACATATAATGCGCCTGTAATTTTCGGATCCTCAGGTAATTCTTATATTCTCCGGAACCCTGCATTGGGAAACAGTGCTTTACGTCCGGAAATAAGTAATGAAATAGAAGCGGGTATAGAATTGAAATTCTTCGACAACCGGCTTGGATTTGATTTCACTTACTATAACAGAACGACTAAAGACCTGATCATCCCTCTTTCTATTTCTCAAACCTCAGGGTATAGTAACTTCTATACCAATGTTGGTAAATCCAGGAACAAGGGAGTGGAGCTTCAGGTGAGCGGGTCTCCAATAAGGAATGAAAATTTTACCTGGAATATCGTAGTCAATTATGCAGCCAACAGGAGTAAATTGTTGGCGCTGGATATACCCAACAACCCTACGATTGACCGGTATATATTAGGTACAGAACGTAGAAGGAATACAGTGGCCACCGCTGCAGTAGTGGGGCAGCCGTTGTTTGTTCTTACCGGTACTGATTATACTTATTTAAACGGAGAGAAAGTAATTACGGATGCAGGCTTTTATGTAGCAAGTCCGGCCGGGCAAATAATAGGTAATACACAGCCTGATTTTGTTGGAGGCATTACAAACAGCTTAACCTATAAGGGCTTTACATTGAGCGGGTTGATTGACTTTCAAAAAGGAGGAAAGTTTTTCTCCTATACAAATATGTATGGGTTGTATTCAGGCACACTAGCTGAAACAGTGGAAGGTAATGTGAGGGAGACAGGCGTAGATGTTTCAGGTGTATTACAGGATGGAACAAAAACAACTGTGCATGTAAATGCGCCGTTCCATTTTAAGAATAACTATGGAATACGTATTAGTACGGCTAACTTATATGATGCCAGCTATATTTATCTCAGAGAGGTGAAGCTTGGATATGCACTGCCAGGCAAATTGGCGCAGGCATTGCGTGCTACCGGAGCAAGCTTATCTTTGTATGGCAGGAATCTTTGGTTGATAAGTTCCAATGCACCGCATGTGGATCCTTCTAATATAATTAATTCAGATTCTAATATCATCGGACTCGAGGGAGGTGCTTTGCCTTCAGTAAGGTCATTAGGTATTAATTTGAACATTAGTTTCTAAACTAAAAAATGGGTAAAAATGAAAACCTTACATAAAATAAAATTATTTTGTCTCGCTTTAGTTTTCGGGCTGGGTTTATTTTCCTGTACCAAAGGGTTTGACAAAATAAATCAGGATCCTACAAAGCCAACAAATGTTACGCCGGCTCAATTGATTACCGGGATAGAAAGAACAGCGTCGGATATTTTGTACAGCGGAGGAGTTAATTACAATATAGGAATGTTGTACGCACAGTATTTCTCTCAGACGCAAACCGAAACGCAGAGCCAATATCAACTGGACGAAGCAGCTAACAACCTGTTGTGGACATCGTATAGTGTACCGCTGTCTAATATACAGGAGTTGCTGCGTATAAATACACTTCGTCCGGAACCGGCTTCCGGAAACCAAAATGCCATCGCAAAAATTCTGGAAGCCTGGATATATCATGTACTCACTGATACTTATGGAGATGTTCCTTATAGCCAGGCTCTGAGAGGTGATGAGTTGATACTTACTTCCCCTTATGATGATTCCAGATCTGTTTACGATGCCCTGATCATTTCACTGGATGAGCAGATCGCAGCGCTGAATCCAACGTTCAGTTCTTTTAGCAGCGGTGAGTTAATTTATAATGGCGATATTGCCAAGTGGCAAAAGCTGGCTAATGCTTTAAAAATCCGTATTGGGTTGCGAATGGTCAACAGCGATCCTGCGAAAGCAAAACAGGTAATTGAAGCAGCAAGCGCCAATACCTTCACCAGTATAGCAGACGAAGCAAAATTCTCATACCTGCCGCAAGCGCCGGACCGTTTTCCATACAACGATGACGACGGCAGAAATATTCCCAACGCATATTTTGTATCGTCTACATTGGTAGATTTTATGAAAGACGGAGGTGATCCAAGGCTGCCCATGTACGCTCGTGAGGCACCCTCAACCGGTACTATTGTAGGGAAGCCCTATGGGTTGGGTAGTTTCACCAACATCAATGAATATTCAAGAGGCAGCGCAAAGGTGTATAGTACAACCTTTCCGGGTTATATTATTAGTTACGCGGAGGTGCAGTTTGCCCTTGCCGAGGCGGCAGCGAGAGGATTCAGTGTGGGCGGAGATGCAGAGACCTTTTATAACAACGGTGTGAAGGCCAGTATGGAATTCTGGGGTGTTAGTGAGGGCGATGCCAATACTTTCTTAGCCAACAATCCTTACGATCAGGCTAACTGGAAAAATATAATAGGAACGCAAAAATGGGTGGCACTGTATAATCAGGGATTGCAGGGATGGTTTGAGAGAAACCGGCTCGATTTTAAAAAGCTGAATGGAGATGAATTTTTTATTGCACCTACCACTATACTGGATGAAAACGTAGACTTTGTTCCATTCAGAATTACCTATCCAATAGCGGAAAAATCCAACAACGCTATCAATTATCAGGCGGCAGCGGCTGCCATGGGAGGGGATACTAAGGGGCATAAACTATGGTGGCAACCTTAGGGTAACGAGGTAAACGAATGCATTGGAGCCGGCTCAATAATGGAGCCGGCTTTTTGTTTGGGTTGTCTGAATAGCATCTATGCCTCCGGGTCTGTGATTTTGCATAGTATTTTCTTCCCGTTTATAACGTAAGTGTATATCCTGGTGACAAGGGGCTTTGCGCGGGCAGATAATCGCCTGCGTTTACGATGTTGGAAAACTACGAATAGCGTTTGCTGTGATAATCATCTATCTCCCTGTAACACGCTCCCCTGCCACAATTTTCAATGTGGAATCGGGGCGTAGATAGCTATGATATTGTGGCAGCGATGTTCCCCATATGTAGGCGGTTTTAAGAGAAGGAATTGCTTCCAATATGGCCAGCGCGGATGAATCAATGTTGGTAAAACAGAGGTTTATGCTTTCCAGGTGGCCCAGCGTGGCAAGATGTTGTAAGCCTGTGTTGGTGACCGGGTTGTTTTCCAGCCGCAGGCGTTGAAGATTGGTATAACTGCCGATCGCGGCCAAATCCTGATCAGAGACTCCGTTTGCAGATATATTCAGCCAGACAATATTGTCTTTCAGCGGTGACAAAAGTGCCAGTTTATGTTGCATGTCGCCGGAGCCCGCAGGCAAACTCACGTCCAACAGGTCGGGATTGTAATGGATCTGTTTCACCGCAAACCCTGCATTGGTTAACTGTTGTAAAGCATCCGCCTGCAGGGCAGGTGCTGATAGTTCGGGCGTTGTATTCGGTTGGGTTTTCGTTGAGCGTCCGGCTGTTGTTGGCAAGCCACCGCCAAAATAATCCCGGATGATCTGCATGATATTTTCCGGCGGAGCCGCCTCCGCCACTTTCTGTTCTTCCTGTAATGCTGCCTGCTCTATCCACCAGGAAATAAGGGTGGTTTCATCTGCAGTAAGCGGTGGTTTGCCATCGGTAGGCATGAATTTTTTGTCGGAGGGATCCAGCAATACTCGTCTAATCAGCTCACTTTCTCCGGGGTTACCGCTCACTACTACTGCACCATGCTTGCCTCCTTTCATGATCTGTGCCAGATTTTGCAGCGACAGTTCTCCTTTCATCTTATTGCTGTTGTGGCAGTCTGCACATTTGTGTTGCAGGATCGGCTGTACAATATCCCGGAACACCAGCGCCTCATTCAGGTTGGTGATGGCTGGACGCGCCGCTTCGCTACCTTGGGTGCCGCTTAAACTCAGGTATCCTTCACCGTGAGTTAATGTGCCTCCCCAATGCCCTGCAAGGCTGATCCCCGCCAACATCAGCATCAGGAATAAATTCAGCGCCCTTGGTGATTGAAAAAAGGGTACAGGTATTTTCCCAATGCTGATCAGCCAGGCTAAGAAGGCAATTATTGTTGTGGCAATGCCCATCCACATGTGCAGGTCGAGGGTGATGTCGTTGTATCCGCCATCCATCGAAAGCAAATAACCGGAAACGCAGGAGAATAATGCCGCGATCGTTCCAGCCAAAAGTGTAATGGGCACGGCTACACGTATTTTTTGGTAAGCTGGCAGCCGGCCAACCCATTGTAACAATGCAGCCAGCAGCAGGAAACCGATCGGCAAGTGTACCAGCAGTGGGTGGAACTTTCCGGCAAAGGAGGCAATATTCAGTAGTGTCATCTAAACGCGTTCAAGCTTTACAGGTGCAGTATGATTCGCATTCCACTGGCATACGTACAGGTTTTTGTCTTCATCTACGCATACGTCATGGCCGTGGTTGAATATTTTGTCTGGTGACTGAAACATGGGTTGCAGTTCACCATTCGTATACAGTGGCTCGGTGCCGCCAGGGTTGGAAACAACTTTGTTTTGTTCGTCGAGTATCGTTACGAAGCCGGTATCTTTTTTCCATTTTTCCCCTTCCTTTGTGGTCGACCAGCAAACGCCTGCATAAATATTCCTGTCGTTGATCACGGCACGGCATACGAATAATCCGGGAAGCTCCACTGTTTTGATGTATTGACCGTCGAGCGTAAAGAATTTGAAACATTGCTCATTGCGTGAGGTGCAGATAAGCACGGGTTTGTTCTTGTTTCGGGTATCTATTGCGATACCATGTGCGTTTTGCAGGTTGTGTGCCGGGTTGGCATTGTTGTGGCCGCCCCAGTGGCGGATGTATTTTCCTTTCCGGTCGTATTGAATAATATAATCAGACCCGTACCCGTCTGCAACGTATATATCGCCATTGGGCGCTACAGCTGTTTCCGTAGGCATGAATTTTTCATCGTCGCGGTAAATACCAATGGCATGCGGGTCGCCGAGATTGAACAGCAGGCGCCCGTCGATGGTGGTTTTAAATACCTGGCCAGCCTGGCTTTTCCACTGCCCTTGTTTGTCCATGAAATAACCACAGTCGGTGATCAGCAGGAAATCTTCTTCTCCTTCTTTCGATAAAGTCAGTCCATGTCCGCCGGGATACTGCGTGCCCCAGGCGTCCAGCAACTTACCGCTTTTATCAAATACCAGTATATTATTCTGTGTATGATCGCCCAGCATGATCAGCCGCCCCTTACTGTCCATCACCATTTCGTGGCAGTTTAACAAAGGGGTATGGGTTACACTCAATTTGGCCCAGTTTTTATGCACCTTATAGGTAAAGTTGCCGTGCCCTATCAGTGTATTTTCGGGTTGCCTGTTTTTCGAGATGCTGAATACGGATGAAGGTTGTACGATGGAGGCCGCCGCCAGCAACGCTGTTGATTTCAGGAATGTTCTTTTTCGCATAATAATCGCTGTTATATAACTGCTCTGTCGGCAGTTGGTCTGTTGGGTTGTAAAGTGTTGTTTGTTCAGGTGAGTATATCGTTTACAATATGTCCGTGCACATCGGTCAGCCGGAATCTCCGCCCCTGGTATTTATAGGTCAGTTGTTCATGGTTGATGCCGAACAGGTGGAGCAGGGTGGCGTGAAAATCATGCACGTGCACGGGGTCTTTTACCACATTGTATCCAAAGTCATCCGTTTCGCCGTAGGTAAACCCCGGCTTAACCCCGGCGCCTGCCATCCACATGGTAAAGCAGCGAGGGTGATGGTCTCTTCCGTAGTTGTCTGCGGATAGTTTGCCCTGTGAGTATACTGTTCTGCCAAATTCTCCTCCCCACACTACCAGGGTATCTTCAAGTAGCCCTCTTTGTTTCAGGTCTTTGATTAAAGCGGCACTGGCCCTGTCTGTTTGTTTGCACTGCGCTCTCAGTCCGCCGGGAAGGTTTCCGTGGTGATCCCAATCCTGGTGGTAGAGTTGTACAAACTTCACATCTTTTTCCAACAGTCTTCTTGCCAGCAGGCAGTTGGCTGCGAAGGTGCCGGGGTCGCGACTTTCTTCTCCGTACATATCGTATACCCAGTCCGGCTCATCGCTCATATCGGTAACTTCAGGTACAGACGTTTGCATGCGGTAAGCCATCTCGTACTGGGCTATCCGTGTGTTTATTTCGGGATCTCCGTATGTGTCGTGTTGAAGCTGGTTCAGCTTTTTAAGGTATTCCAGCATTTCCCCGCGGTCTTTACCGTCATAGCCCTCGGGATTGCCCAGGAATAGTACGGGATCTTTTCCGGAACGGAATTCAACGCCCTGGTGTTTACTGGGTAAAAAGCCGTTGCTCCAGAGGCGTGCCATCAGTGGTTGTCCCACACCGTTTTTGCTGATCAGCACAATGAACGTGGGCAGGTTGTCATTGTCAGACCCCAGCCCATAGCTTAGCCAGGCTCCAATAGACGGGCGTCCGGCTATCTGATTGCCGCTTTGTAAAAAAGTAATGGCGGGGTCGTGGTTAATGGCATCTGTTTGCATTGATTTGATAAAGCAGAGATCGTCTACCACTTCTGCTGTGTGGGGCATCAGTTCGCTTACCCAGGCCCGTGCTTCGCCATATTGATCAAATTTGAATATCGATGAGGCTACCGGAAATGTTGATTGCTCAGCACTCATTCCTGTCAGACGCTGTCCCTGCCGGATAGATTCCGGCAGATCCTGCGCCTGGTAATTTACGAGTTCAGGTTTATAGTCAAACAGGTCTAGCTGAGAGGGGCCACCGCTTTGAAACAGGTACACAATCCGCTTTGCCTTGGGCAGGTAATTCGGGAAAACGGTGGAACTAACACCCTCTTCTACCGGCGCGGCGATATTCCCCTTACCGAAAAGCGATTTGCCCAGCAAGGTGCCGAGCGCAACTGCGCCTATGCCCATGCTGGTTTTGGTGAGAAAGGTACGGCGATCCAGCAGTTTTTTTACGCTGGCCAGATCGGCGTTTTTAGGGTCAAAGGGCGTATGGTGATGATGGCTCATACTGTTATCGTTTTGTGATGCAGGCATCGGTATTAATGATGGTACTGGCTACAACGGAATAGGCGGCTACTTCATGTCGTGGCAGGGCTTCGCTTACAATATATTGCCCCGTACCCAACCATCCTTTGGTTTTTTCCGGATGTGCCTCGAATTTTTTTACTTCTTTTTGGTATAGTTCGGTTAGCAGATGCAGTTCCTCTTTGCCCGGCATACGCCCTGTCAGCTTTCTGAAGGTGTGGGTGATGGCTTTTTCCGTATGCTTCATCCGGGCCATGGCTTCGCCCAATACTTTGGCCGCTTCCACGTAGGTGGGATCGTTGAGCGTGATCAGCGCTTGTAGCGGTGTATTTGTTTTTTGCCGGCGTACAATACAACTCGTTCGTATACCTACATCGAATGTAGCCTGTGTAGGGTTGGGGATGGAACGTCGCCAAACGGTGTACATACCTCTTCTGTACACCAGCGATCCGGTATCCTGCCTGTATTTCGAGCCGTTCATCCGCCAAAGGTCTTCGGGCTGATAGGGATAGGCGCTCTTACCACCGATAGTGCTATTGAGCAGGCCGCTGGCAAACAGTGCGTTGTCGCGTATCATTTCAGCGGTTAGCCTGGAGGCCGTGGCGCGTGAGAGCAATATATTTTCAGGATCGGCTTCTGCAATGGCAGGGTCGGCTATGGACGTCTGCCGGTAGGTAGCGCTCATCACCATCATTTTTACAAGGGCTTTTACATCCCAGTTGTTTTCGCGGAATGTTACAGACAGCCAGTCCAGCAGTTCGGGGTGAGAAGGCATTTCGCCCTGGTTGCCGAAGTCTTCTGCCGTTCGCACCAATCCTTTCCCAAAGAATAACTGCCAGTAACGATTCACTGCTACCCTTGCTGTCAGCGGATGGTCGGGGTGTAGCAGCCATTGCGCCAGTCCCAGGCGGTTGCGGGGAAGGTCTTCCGGCATGGGGAGAATGCTGGCCGGCACATCCGGGTACACTCTTTCAGTCGGGGAGGTGTAGTCGCCCCGGTCCAGCAGATAGGCCGGTATAGGTTCAGGCGTTTCCTGCATCACCATCAACTCCGGAATTTTTTCGGTGGTATCGTTTAAAGACGAGCGTATCTGTTTCAGTTCTTCTCTTACTTTCCGGCTTTCAGCGGCGATATTTGAAAAATAGAATTCTCTTAGCAGGCTTTTTTCCTCTGTGGATAGTTGTTGAAGGTCTTTTCCCGCTAATGCATTAAAGGCGGCGGGTTGATAGAGTTGTATAATCTCCAGCGGCGTCAGTTCGCGGTCGAACACTACTACATCGTTTGCTGTAGCCCCTGTTAATCCTTTGCCGCGGCTCCAGGCGCCCAGTTGCAGGCTTTGGGGGTTCACCCAGAGAATGATGTCTTTGTATAAATTGTCCTGGTCTATATCCGTTTCCATCTCTTTCCCGTTCATGTAAACTTTCAGTCCGCTGGCTTTTCCGGATCCGTCATAGGTGAGGGTAAGCTGTATCCATTCTCCTTTGATAACGTCGTCTTTGGTAAACTCAATGATGGCGTTGTAAGGAGCGGTATGCGCCATTTTCAGCTCCAGCTTGTCATCTTTTACATTCAGGCAAAACCCGCGGTAGTTGTACAGGAGGGTGGAGTTGCACCGGTGAAATATCACCCCGTTGGTCAGTTCCTCTGGAATATTAACCCATACACCGATCGAAAAGGGATCCGTTCGGTTATACATTCCTGTTTTCTTCATATCGAGCCATACATCACCGTCGAGCAGTAAAGAAGTGCCCCGCGCTGTTTTGGTAAATACAGGCTTTTCACCTCCGTTGCTTTCGCGCGCGAGCGTGGCTTCTGCTCCTGTGATGGTATTGCGTACATTTCCCTTTAAGGGGTAATGCGCAGCCAGGTCTTTCGGATATTGCCGGGATGCTATTTTCTTATAGGCACCAGACTGTAGCCAACGATCAAAATTTTCATCCGGCGAGCGGGTGATGGCGGCAAGTTCCTTTTCCTTTTCCGCCGCCTTTCCGGTGAGGGCTGCAATTACAGCATCCTGTTCGGCAGTGGTCAGCACCAGGGTAGGCACCGGCATGGCATCGTCCCAGGATATCTGTCCGGCTTCTTTTACATTATTAAAAAAACTGTATAGCTGGAAATAATCTTTCTGTGAAATAGGATCATATTTATGATCATGACATTTGGCGCAGCTTGCCGTCATAGCCATGAAGGCCTCTGCTGTTGTGTTGGCCCGGTCTGATACGTATTCTACTTTAAATTCTTCTTCAACAATCCCTCCTTCGCCGTTTTGCTGGTGATTGCGGTTAAAAGCGGTAGCAATCAGTTGTTCACGGGTAGGATTGGGCAACAGGTCGCCTGCGAGTTGCCAGGTAACGAAATCGCTATATGGAAGGTTGGTATTAAATGCTTTGATCACCCAGTCGCGCCAGGGCGACATATCCCTGATGCGATCTACCGTATAGCCGTGAGAGTCTGCATACCGCGCTACATCGAGCCAGTCTACCGCCATTTTTTCACCATAGTGTGGTGAAGCCATCAACCGGTCTACCTGCTTTTCGTATGCTTGCGGAGAGGTGTCGTTCAGAAAAGCGTCTAATTCTTCCGGGGTAGGTGGAAGTCCGGTAAGATCAAGGCTTAGCCGGCGCAGTAATATTTCTTTGTCGGCCTCGGGCGCCAGGTTCCATTTTTTTTGCTCCAGCTTTTGCAAAACAAAGTTGTCTATCGCATTGATGGCTGAAGCATGGCCGTTCACCTTCGGCACTACAGGTTTTTCTGGTTTGATAAAGGCCCAGTGTTGCTTATAAACGGCCCCCTCTTTCATCCATTTGATCAGTACCGCTTTTTCGTAGGCCGATAAGGTAAGGTGCGATTCGGGCTCCGGCATCACATAGGAAGGATCGTCGGACAGGATGCGGTGGAAAACCTCGCTTTTGGCAAGATTGCCCGGTACAATGGCTCTTTTCCCCGGCGTTTCCGGCATAAATGCATAGGCCGCTTCGGGCACATCCAGCCGGAGGCCGGCTTTCAGACTCCCCTTGTCAGGTCCGTGACAGGCAAAACATTTGTCGGAGAGGATCGGTTTTACGTCTGCATTAAAGTCTATTCTGGAAGGAAGCGCGGCATAAGCTGCCTCCACATCCTCCGGGAGGGAGGGAGAACAGGCATATAGTAAAACTGTCGTCAATATGGCTACAATGGTATATCTCATGATATATTCAAATCAGGTGACAAGTTAAATATATTTACCAAAAGACGGGTTACATAAATATGACAGTTTCTTGTACATTACCGACTTTTTTCATAATTTACCCTTTGTGTAAAGAAGCCAATAAACTATGTATTATGAACAAATCCGTACAGGATATTAACCTCAGCCTGCTGAATCTTGCCCGGGTGCAACTGGATGATCAATGGAATTTCGACAATGTTATCAGCCCGTTTTCCAGGATGTATTTTGTTGAAAAAGGCGGCGGAAGAGTATACCACCATCAGCAACAGTTCGATCTGAAAGCCGGCAACCTATACCTGGTTCCGTCTTTTAGCTACAGCCATTACCGTTGTGATGACTATATGCAGCAAACGTATATCCACTTTCTGGAGGAAGCCGGTAACGGACTCTCCGTGTACAATACACAATCGTTTGTATATGAAAGAAACGCTACTGAACTTGATAAGCAACTGTTTCAACGGTTGCTGGAGATCAACCCGCGCAGGGGGATTGAGCGCAGCGATCCAAAAACTTACGACAACCGGGCTTTTACTCAAAAGTTACTGACGCTGAATCAAACTACTCCGGCTAAAGTATTGTTGGAAACCCAGGGTATCTTACAGATACTGCTCAGCGGGTTTATACAAGATGCTACAGTGTTTCGTAACCGATCTGTGCCATCGAAAAGAATTGCGGATGTATTACATTATATCAGTGAGCACCTGGAGCATAATCTTACCGTGCAACAACTCGCTGCCTGGTGTCACCTTAACGCCGATTATTTTTCGAGAATGTTCAAAGAGGAGATCAAAATGCGCCCGCTGGATTATATACAACTCAGGCGGATAGAAAGAGCCCAGCTTTTATTGACTACTACCAGCTATTCATTGAAAGAAATAGCCGGCATGGTAGGCTTCACCAATATTTCTTACTTCAACCGCATTTTTTCCAGAATATCGGGACAAACGCCTTCCGGCTACCGAAAAGCTTATTGGAGTATCTGAATATGCCATAATGGAACTTACGTACTATAGTTGTGGATGCTCCACTATCGGCGCCTTCGGCCGCGCATTTAAAAATACATATTACCTGCAGGGTTCTTTTACAGTTAACCACGCAGGGATGGGTTTTTGCCTGCCCGGGGTGTAGCGGGCCGGGGGAATAAATTATCCCTTCACCCTTTCTACGTACTCACCGGTTTTTGTATTAATGCGGATCTGTTCGCCGGCATCCACAAACAGGGGCACCATTACGGTAGCACCGGTTTCAACGGTAGCGGCTTTTAGGGTGCGGGTAGCGGTATCACCTTTAATGCCGGGCTCGCTGTACGTGATGGTAACCACAATTTTGTCGGGCAATTCTACAGACATAGCCTGATCGGTTTCTGTATTGATCAGTACGCCTACTTCCTGCCCTTCTTTAAGAAACTGCGGCGCATCGATCAACTGTTCCTGCAGCGCAATCTGCTCAAAGGTTTCATTGTCCATGAAATTGTAACCGGTATCGTCCTTGTACAAAAACTGGTAGCTTCGTTTTTCCACTCTCACCGGGTAAATGGTATCGCCTGAGTTCCAGGTTTTTTCGATACTGCGGTTGTTATCTACCCCTTTTAATTTAGCCCACACTTTGGCGGCTGCCCTTGCGGTTTTATTCTCCCCGAACTCCACTATGCTGTACAGAGCGCCATCCAGTTTGAGAATCATACCACGACTGATATCTGATGTATTTGCCATTTGAATCTTTAAAAGAATAAATTAGTAGCGCAAATATAAAATTTTTGCGGCGAATCTGCTATTTTCCCATCTGAAACCAGAAACTATCATTTAAAAATTTTTCGGGTATTTTTGCCTGATGGAGCAAAACATGTCCTACGATAGCCTATCAGAAGAAAAGCTTTCATTCGATCGTTTTCGGGAGGAAGTGTTGAACGATTACCGTCTTGTTTGTGAAAGCCGGGAAGCCAGCCTGTTGGGAAGGAAGGAGGTGCTGACCGGAAAAGCCAAGTTTGGAATATTTGGCGATGGAAAGGAAGTGCCGCAGGTGGCTTTGTCTAAATTTTTCCGTCCCGGAGATTTTTATGCAGGGTATTACCGCGATCAGACTATTGCATTTGCTACGGAAACCGCTACCATCGAGGAGTTCTTCTCGCAGTTGTACGCTAATCCCGACAGGGAACTGGAGCCGCATAGTGCTGGCAGACAGATGAATGCGCATTTTGCATCACCTTTGGTGGGGCCCGATGGCGATTTCCTGGATCAGGTGAATTATAAAAATATCACCAGCGGTATAGCGCCTACGGCCGCACAAATGCCGAGGGCAGTAGGGTTGGCTTTCGCCTCGAAGGTATTTCGGGAAGTAGAGCAGGCAAAGCAAATCACCGATATGTCTAACAATGGTAATGAAGTCTGCTTCTGCACTATTGGCGATGCCTCCATAGCCGAAGGCCATTTCTGGGAAGCGGTAAATGCAGCGTCGGTGCTACAGATACCGCTGGCTATATTTGTGTGGGACGACGGCTACGGAATATCCGTATCATCTGAAGAACAAGTGGCGAAAGGATCGGTATCCCGCGCACTGAAAGGGTTTCAAAAGCAGGAAGGAACCAACGGAATTGATATATATAAAGTGAAGTGTTGGGATTATGCAGGCATGTGTGAGTTGCTGGAACCGGCCATCCAGAAAATAAGAGATACACATATTCCCGCACTGTTTCATGTGCAGGAGGCTACCCAGCCCCAGGGGCATTCTACTTCGGGCAGCCATGAGCGTTATAAATCGCCCGAACGCCTCGAATGGGAGAGAGAATGGGACTGCAACCGGAAAATGAAGGAATGGATCATTGCCAATGCGCTGGCAGATGAAGAAGAGTTGAATGTTATAGAGGCGAAGGCAAAACAGTTTGTACGGGAAAGCCGAAACCGTGCCTGGAACCAGTATATTGAGCCGGTAAACGAACTGGTGGCACAAAGCACAGCCCTGCTGCAATCCCTGCCGGACCAATCGGGGCGCATAGGAGAAGCCATACGCACCCTGCAATCCAACCGGGAACCCACCCGTAAGGATGTGTTAAAGGCATTGTCTGCCGGTGTTTATTTCGGCAACAGTACGGAGATAGAGGCTTTGTATACCCGGCTGCGTACGGAACTCAAAGCCGGTTATACCTCACACCTGTACAACGAGGGAGTAAAAAGCTTGCAGCGTGTGCAACCCGAACCCGCTGCCTACGACGAAAACGCGCCTTTGCTGAATGGCTATCAGGTGCTGAATAAATACTTCGATGCACTGTTCAGCCACAACCCTAAAGTGTTTGCTTTCGGGGAAGACCTGGGGCTGATAGGAGATGTGAACCAGGGATTTGCAGGGCTGCAGCAAAAGCATGGCGCTCAGCGGATTTTTGATACCGGCATTCGTGAGCTGACGATCATGGGGCAGGGGATAGGACTCGCTATGCGGGGGCTGCGCCCTATTGCTGAAATACAGTATGTAGATTACGTGCTGTACGGACTGGAGCCATTGAGCGACGATGTGGCTTCTATGCATTACAGAACCGGAGGAAAGCAGAGCTGTCCACTAATCGTACGAACCCGGGGGCACCGGTTGGAGGGTATCTGGCACAGCGGTTCTCCGATGGGGCTGATTGTTAACGCGCTGCGTGGCTTTCACGTATGCGTGCCGCGCAACATGGTACAGGCCGCGGGTATGTACAACACTTTAATGGAAGTGAACGACCCGGCCATTATGATAGAATGCCTGAATGCCTACAGACTCAAGGAAAAACTGCCTAATAATCTGGCTACTTTTAAAGTGCCGCTGGGCATACCTGAAATTGTACGCGCAGGAGAAGATGTAACTATTGTATCCTACGGAGCCACCCTGCGCGTGGCGCTGGAGGCCGCAGAGATACTGAGCCAGCTAAACATCCAATGCGAGGTGATAGACGTACAGACCCTGCTGCCTTTTGATACCCATCACAGTATAGTGGAGTCGCTGAAGAAAACCAACCGTATTATTTTTGCTGATGAAGATGTACCCGGCGGCGCAGCGGCTTATATGTTCAACAAAGTGATGGAAGAACAAAACGGATACCGCTGGCTGGATGTGGCCCCGCGCACCATTACAGCCGAAGCCAACCGCCCGGCATATGGTTCGGATGGAGATTATTTCTGCAAGCCCAACGCAGAAGACTTTATTAGAGTGGTATCTGAAATGATGAAAGAATAACAACGCTGTATGACCGAAGAATCGAAGCCTCAGGATAGCATCGCCGATGCCAGACATGTGAAAAAGCAGTTGGTGTCAAAAGAAGAAATCAGGTTTGTAGATTACTGGAAGGAGCAGCGGCAGGGGCCATTGATAAAATATTACCTGCTGTACAGTGTCAGTTGGGGATTGATGGTAACCCTGTTTAGTTTTTTTATCATCATGTTTCTGGGCGGCATCAGCATCATCCCCATTGCACAGGATAACTACAAGATTGTTGCGATCGTAGCAGCCGGACTGGCGACCGGTACCGGCATTGCATTCGTAGCCCGGCATCTCAACGAAAAACGTTATTTCAGGATATTGGACAAAGTCCGCCGGAATATGATGAACTGAGCGGGCGCTGATATCCCGGTGTTTGTTCGTTTGATTTTGCGAACAGTTGTATCAACGGTACTCTGGAGGAAGTTTCTTCGCGTGTTGGCGACGCAGCCATCGCGTGACGCATACAGCCCTCACAGGTTCCCGAAACCTGAGAGGGCTGTAGTTTATTGTATCCTTAATCCTGCCCACCTTTCCGGTTCGCTTTGCGTTGGGCGGGCCACACGCCGGGTTGTCCGTCGGGCCCCGGGGGCATCACTCTTTTTTCCCTGGATGTTTTTACCGGATCTTCGCTGGCCATATAGGCCAGTATAGCCGTGAGGATGGCGTTGTTCCGCACATCGTCAAATACTACTTTGTCATACGTGTCTTTGTTGGTATGCCAGGTAACGGTGCCATAGGCCCAGCTTAGTGAGCTGAGGGAAAACGCCGGCGCCCCTGCCGTCACAAAAGAGGCAAAGTCGGAGCCGCCGCTGCCCGGAAACCCGGGGAAGCTGGTTTCTATATGTCTGCGGATATCTTCCGGAACGGCGCTCAGCCAGCGGGTAATGTATTCGTACGCATGTACAAAGCCCTGTCCCTGTATATTCACTACCCGGCCCGTGCCGTTGTCCTGGTTGAACATGGCCTGTAACCCGTTTACGATTTCCGGGTGGTCTTCCACAAAGGCACGGGAGCCGTTCAGACCCTGCTCTTCACTTCCCCATAGTCCAACCAGGATGGTTCTTTTGGGGTTGGGGTAAAACTTTTTCAATAGTCTGGCGGCCTCCATCATCACCAGGGTGCCCGTGCCATTATCGGTAGCGCCGCTGCCGCCATCCCAGGAGTCGAAATGCGCGGAAAGGATGATGTATTCTTCCGGCTTTTCCGTTCCCTTTATTTCAGCCATTACATTAAAACTGGGTACTACACCCAATTCTTTGGAATCGACTTTTACATTTACTTTGGGCTTTTGTCCCGAAGCGGTGAGGCGGTACAATAATCCGTAATCTTCCAGCGAGAGGTCGACCGTGGGGATCTTTTTTACATGGGCGCCAAATATTTTGTTTGATCCGAAGGCTTTGGACCAGTAAGAGCTGAATATCCCGGCCGCGCCGGCTTTTTCCAATGCTTCGGCCAGTGTGCGGGGGGTGACGCCGATTTTTTTCAGACGGCTGGCCCATTCTTCTGTTGCTTTTGCCTGTTCGGCCCTGATTTTTTCGATGGACTCTTTGGTGCCGAACTCGTTCCAGTTGTCATCGGGTCTGCCGGTAGGCTGCAGGGCAGATACCAGTACGACTTTTCCTTTTACAGAAGGCAGCCATTTGGCGAAAGCGGTCGCATCGGGCAGGTCTGCCAGTATAATGGTTTCTGCTGTGATGGTTTTGCCGCCTGTATTGCCGCTCCAGGCCAGTTGGGTAGCTTCGAGTGTGCGTACCCGCGGGTGTACGAGGTCTACATGGGTGATACCTCTTTCCCATCCGCGCCAGGTGCCCCAGTTTTCGATGCGGGCGGGTATGCCCCAGGTATTGAACTTGTTGATGGCCCAGTCGGCAGCCGTTTTCATTTGTGGTGTACCCACGAGGCGGGGGCCTATTACATCCAGCAGTTCATGGGCCAGCGGCTCAAGCTGCGAGTTACTATTGGCTTCGGTTACTATTCTTTGGATTAAGAGTGAATCGGGGTGCTGCGCGCCTGCTTCCTTCGAAAACATCATGAGGGTGAAGCACGCAGTATAAACAAAACCTGTAATGGTACGCAAAAAAAATGTTCTCATGACGATGTGTTTTGTAAGTTGGGAAGGTAGTAAATATTTGTAAGATGGTGAGAGGAGTGAGATGGTAAAGTGGTAAGAGTGTAAAGGGGTAAGACCGTAAGATGGTAAGATGGCAAGAGGTGAGCGTGTATGAAGGGGTGTCGGTGAATGAACAAATCCTTACCTTTCTTATTTGTGGAAGGGCTGTCGTAATTAATTAACGGAAAAAGCATGTATTTTTCATATTTTTGTACCGCCTCATTAAAATAGTAATACTTATAACTTATGTCGGTTTTAGTAAATAAGGATTCGAAAATAATTGTTCAGGGATTTACAGGTTCGGAAGGTACTTTTCATGCTACGCAAATGATCGAATACGGTACCAAAGTGGTAGGAGGCGTTACACCCGGTAAGGGGGGGCAGGCACATCTGGAGCGTCCTGTTTTCAATACCGTAGCAGACGCGGTGCAGCAAACCGGTGCCGACGTGAGTATTATATTTGTTCCTCCCGCTTTTGCGGCGGATGCTATTATAGAAGCAGCAGAAGCAGGTATAGCCCTGATTATTTGTATTACCGAAGGCATTCCGGTGCAGGATATGATAAAAGTGAAGCACTATATTTCCGGCACCAATTCCCGGTTGATCGGACCGAACTGCCCGGGGGTGATTACAGCAGACGAATGTAAAGTGGGCATTATGCCCGGCTTCATCTTTAAGAAAGGAAAAATAGGTATCGTTTCCAAATCGGGAACACTTACATACGAGGCTGCCGACCAGGTAGCCAAAGCGGGTTTAGGCATCTCTACAGCCATTGGCATTGGTGGCGACCCTATTATCGGAACCACCACCCGTGAGGCGGTAGAATTGTTTATGAACGATGAGGAGACAGATGGCATCGTTATGATAGGCGAAATCGGCGGCGGAATGGAAGCCGAAGCGGCACGCTGGGTGAAAGAAAACGGCACCAAGCCGGTGGTGGGTTTTATCGCTGGCCAAACAGCTCCTCCCGGACGCCGAATGGGGCATGCCGGTGCTATCGTAGGCGGTGCAGACGATACGGCTGCTGCTAAGATGAAGATCATGCGGGAGTGCGGTATCAGTGTGGTGGACAGTCCTGCTGATATCGGCAAAGTAATGGCCGAGGCAATCGCCAAAAATGCACTCAAAACGCCGGAAAAAATATAAACAGGAACACCGGCACTTCCTTCCTGGAAGATCGGCACGCGGTATGCCAGAGGAGAGGTGCGCCGTTTTATTTGATGGAGAACTGAAAAAGCGTTTCGTTTTCTATGAATCCCTCCAGTTCGTCTCCAACCACGCATTCGCCTACACCAGCGGGCGTTCCGGTAAATATCACGTCCCCGATATTGAGTGAAAAATAGTTCGAAATATACGATATCAGGTAATCGAAGCTGAAGATCATATCAGCCGAATTGCCTTCCTGTACCAGTTCTTTATTCTTATGTAAGCGGAAGTTGATATCCTGCTTTTTAAAATCGGGTCCTATATCTAACCATTTGCCAATGACAGCCGAATTGTCCCAGGCCTTGGCTTTTTCCCAGGGAAGTCCTTTTGCTTTCAGCTCATTCTGAATATCCCGGGCTGTAAAATCCAGCCCTATGCTTATGCCGTTATAATACTTCCCGGCATGTTTTTCCTGTATGTATTTTCCATTTTTACTGATCCTGAGTACCAGTTCTGCTTCGGCATGCAATTCGTTGGTAAACTCAGGGTAATAAAAAGGGGTGTGCGACTGCAACATGGCACTTTTAGGTTTCATGAAAATAACAGGTTCGTCTGGTATTTCATTTCCCAATTCTATGGCATGGTCCACATAGTTACGGCCGATACAAAATATCTTCATAGTATTTTATTAGTTCGAGTTTTCACAGGTCTGATTGAACAGGTAAAGTCTGGTGTGTTTAATACATTTCAGTAGAGGGCTGTCAATAGGAAGATGGATGTATACCTAAGTAAGATGCTAATTTACTGTAAACAAACTGAATCTAAAATAGTTAGAAAAATAATTTACCGAATATCATAGATTTTTACAAAAAATCCATTCCATTGATCCAGCTCATGGTTTTTTCCAGTCCCATAACCGATATGTTTTCAATGACTTCGCAGGATTTTTCTATTTTCGATCGTACTATGTTTATTTCTTCAGGGAACCACCTGCCGAGTACGAAATCCACCTGCATGCCTTTGGGAAAGTGGTTTCCTATGCCGAAGCGAAGTCTCGGATATTTTTCCGTACCCAATACCGACTGAATGTCCAGTAGGCCATTATGTCCGGCATGGCTACCGCTGCCTCTTAGCCGCATTTTGCTGAGCGGCAATGCCAGTTCGTCTACAATGGTGAGCGTGTTTTCGAGCGGTATTTTTTCTTTGGTCATCCAGTATTTAAAAGATTTCCCACTCAGGTTCATATACGTAGTAGGTTTGATGCATATGAATATTCTGCCTTTCCACCGAATTTCCGCCACTTCTGCCAGGCGGTCTGTTTGGAAAGCCCCGCCATGTTTACTAACAAAGGCATCTGCTACGTCAAAACCGATGTTATGACGGGTATGTTCATATTCTCTGCCGGGGTTGCCCAGCCCTACAATCAGGTGTTTGGACGACATAAATAAAAAACCCAACCGCTGAGGGTTGGGTGTCTGGGTTTATTACTTTATTATTTCTTGGGCGATTTGGCTGCTGCAGCGGCGGCCTGCTCTTCCTGTTTTAACTGCCGTGTCATCACTACAGTAGCTATTGGAATACGCGGAGAGTTCAGTATCTCAAACTTCTCTGCTTTTACATCCTCCACCCGCAGGTTTTCATTTAATTCCAGTTCAGTGAGGTCTACCTCAATATTTTCCGTCAGGTCGTTCGGGAGTGCTTTCACCTTAAGCGTCTTGATTTTGGTCACCAGCCTTCCGCCGGCTTTTACGCCTGCTGCCGTTCCGGTGAACTTCAGCGGAATATCGGCTATTACTTTTTTGCCTTCCACCAGTTCCATAAAGTCTACATGTATCAGTGCATCAGTCACTTTGTCAAATTGCAGATCTTTTAAAATGCAGGTATAGGTGTCGGCGCCTACTTTGATAGCGGCTAACTGAAAAGCAGGGGTGTACACCAGTGATTTAAAAGCCTGCGCAGGAGCCTGAAAGCTGATCTCGCTGCTGCCGCCATAAATTACACCAGGCACCAGTCCCTGAGAGCGGAGTTGGCGGGCGGCTTTTTTCCCGGTTCCGGTCCTCGGTTGTCCTTCGATTGTAATTGTTCTCATTGTATGATTGTTTATAATTTACTTGTTTCTTAACTGACTGTGAATAAACAGGCTCGTGATGCTTTGATTTTCATAGGCATTTCTGATGGCTATGGCAAACAGCTCCGCAACGCTGAGCACCTTTATTTTGGAAGAGTTGTTTTTCAGCGGCAGGGTATCGCACACTACCATCTCTTCCAAAACACTGTTGTCTATGTTTACGTATGCATTACCGCTCAATACCGGATGCGTACACAGTGCCCTTACGCTTCTGGCTCCTTTTTCCTTCAACAGTCCGGCTGCTTTTGCCAGCGTGCCGCCCGTATCGCATATATCATCTATGAGGATGATATTTCTGTCAGTTACGTCACCGATTACCACCATGCTTGCTATCTCGTTCGCACGCTTCCGGTGCTTGTCGCAAATCACCATTTCTGCATTGAAAAAGCTGGCTATCTCCCGGATTCTGTTAGCACTTCCCACGTCAGGGGCGGCAAAGGTAAGGTTTTCCAGTTTAAGCTGTTCTATATAGGGAATGAAAATTGCGGAGCTATCCAGGTGGTCTACCGGTATATCAAAATAGCCCTGTATCTGGGGCGCATGTAAGTCCATGGTTATGATTCGGTTAGCTCCCGCTGCGGTCAACAGGTTGGCCAGCAGCTTACTACCTATAGCCACCCTGGGCTTGTCTTTTCTGTCTTGCCGGGCATATCCGTAATAGGGCAGCACTGCTATGATTTTATCTGCAGACGCCCGGCGGGCTGCGTCTATCATCAGCAAGAGTTCCATGATATTGTCGGCCGGCGAAAAAGTACTTTGTATCAGAAAAACATAGTCTCCCCGGATACTTTCCAGGAAAGTGGGTTGTATTTCTCCGTCGCTAAACCGCTGAATACTCACTTTGCCTAAAGGCTCTCCAAACTGATTCGCTATTTTTTCCGCCAGGTAGCGGGAACCGGTGCCTGAAAATAATTTTGCCTTGGGCTGCATAATGTTGGGTGGATGAGGGGCGAAGGTAAAAAGAAGACTTTAACTTAAAAAGCGCTTCAGGAAAAATTATCGTAACAAAAAAATATCCATATCTTTAATCAAATTATTTTGCTATTTTAATAAAACCGCATATACTGTCATTTCTGGACTTAAACCTGGATTTTCTCGATCACAACCACCTTCTTTAAGAGAATGTCAAAATGGTACAGGTAGATTACAATCATTGATCTGCTATTTTTCACAGGATGGCCTGTTCGTCTTAGAACGGGCATAACGCTATTATCTGAACAGTTATGCATACGGTATCTGGTACAACTGCTTATTATTTATCACTTGAAGAAAAATACGGTGCTCACAATTATCACCCCCTCCCGGTAGTGCTGAAAAGTGGAAAGGGGGTGTTCGTGTGGGATGTAGAGGGAAAACGCTATTATGATTTTTTGAGCGGTTATTCAGCCGTCAATCAAGGCCATTGCCATCCCCGGTTGTTGGAGGCGCTTATGACACAGGCGCGGCAACTTACGCTTACATCCCGTGCATTTTATAACGACAGGCTCGGGGAGTACGAGCAATTTATTGCCAATTATTTCGGCTACGACAAGGTTTTGCCTGTGAATACGGGAGTGGAAGCCGTAGAATCTGCCTTAAAGCTGTGTCGCAGATGGGGATATGCCGTTAAGGGTATACCGGAAAATAAGGCTAAAATAATTGTCTGTGCCAATAACTTCCACGGAAGAACCATCTCCGTAGTGTCGTTCAGTACAGATACAACCGCCACAGGTGGGTTTGGTCCGTTTACACCCGGCTTTGAAGTAATACCATTTAATGATGTGGATGCGCTGGCCCGGTCTGTTGAAGATCCGGCGGTGGCGGGGTTTCTTGTAGAGCCCATACAAGGGGAAGCAGGAGTGGAAGTACCCCACGAAGGCTATCTGTCCATTGCCAAAAGACTTTGTGAGCAACAAAATGTATTGTTTATAGCCGATGAAATTCAAACCGGTTTGTGTAGAACCGGCAAGATGCTGTGCGTAGATCACGAGTCCGTGCGACCGGATATATTAATACTGGGCAAAGCGCTGAGTGGCGGAATTTTGCCAGTAAGCGCAGTGCTGGCAGATGATGCTATAATGCTGACGATCCGCCCCGGTGAGCACGGCTCTACCTATGGTGGCAACCCGCTGGCTTGCAGCGTCGCTACGGAAGCGCTGAAGATACTGCGGGACGAAAAGCTGGCTGAAAATGCTGAAGCTATGGGGCAGTTGCTACGCGACAGGCTGGCTGCTATAGGGTCGCCCCTTATAAAAGATATTCGTGGAAAAGGGTTGCTGAATGCCATTGTGGTCAATCAGCAGCATGAAAATACCGCCTGGGATGTATGTGTTAAAATGAAAAACAACGGATTGCTGGCCAAACCAACACATGGAGATAAAATACGCCTGGCACCGCCACTTACGATCACTGCAGCGCAGGTGGATGAAGCGGTGGGGATTGTAGCGAGAAGCCTGGAGGAAGCAAAATGGTAAGATATGCAAGACGGTAAAATGGCAAAACATGCAAGACCGCAAAATGGTAATATGCGTAAGGCAGTAAAAAGGTACCCCCCCAACCATCTTACGGTTTTACCATTTTACCATTTTTTCTTTCTATCTTCGCCTATTACCTCTCGCTATGGTTACCGTGGCACATGGGATGGAAAAAATAAAAGATTAGTTTAAATTAAAACTTAATGGAAATCAGTCTATTGTCTATAGTGTTCGCAGTGGCGGGCATCATTGTAGGAATTATTCTCGGCAAAGTTATTTTTGCTGCTAATACAAAAAAACAGTTAGAAGAAGCCGATTTACTGGCAAAAAAGGCCATTGCCGATGCGCAAATAACCGCAGAAACCCTGAAAAAAGAGAAGCTGCTGGAAGCCAAAGAAGAGATTGTTCGCCTTCGCTCTGAGCATGACAAATTGGTTTTGGAAAAAAACAAAAAAATCAATGACTCAGAAAGCCGTGCACGACAGAAGGAACAAGGCCTTAACCAAAAAATAGAGAACCTCGATAAGCAGGCCAAGGAAAATGAGGCAATCAAAGAAAACCTTAATCGCCAGATAGAGGTAGTAAACCAGAAGCGCACAGAATTGGAGAAGCACCAGGAAGAGCATATCAGGCGTCTGGAAAAGATAGCCGCCCTCTCCGCCGAGGAAGCGAAAGCCCAATTAGTGGAAAGTCTGAAGCAGGAAGCGCAGTCGCAGGCATTGAGCATGCAGCAGGAAATTATTGAAGAAGCGAAACTGAAAGCCAATAAAGAAGCGCGTAAACTAATCATACAGACGGTTCAGCGTACTGCAGCGGAGCAAACCATTGAGAATACCGTTACGGTTTTTAATTTGGAAACAGACGAAATTAAAGGCCAGATCATCGGGCGCGAAGGCCGCAATATACGGGCCATAGAAGCAGCTACCGGGGTAGATCTTATTGTAGATGATACGCCCGAGGCTATCGTATTGTCGTCGTTTGACCCGCTTCGCAGGGAAATAGCCAGGCTTTCGTTGCAGCGCCTGGTAACAGATGGACGTATTCACCCTGCACGTATAGAGGAAGTGGTGGAAAAAACCCGTAAACAGCTCGAAGAACAGGTGTTGGATATCGGAGAAAGAACCGTTATAGAGTTGGGCATACACGGTCTGCATAAAGAACTGGTAAGAATGGTGGGACGCATGCGTTTCCGTTCTTCTTACGGGCAGAACCTGCTGATGCACAGCCGGGAAACAGCCAATCTTTGCGCAACCATGGCAGCGGAGCTGGGGCTTAACCCTAAACTTGCAAAGCGCGCAGGATTGTTGCACGATATAGGTAAGGTGCCTGATGAAGAAAGCGAGCTGAGCCATGCATTGCTCGGTGCCAAACTGGCGGAGAAGTATGGAGAAAACCCCGCCGTAGTGAATGCCATCGGCGCTCACCACGATGAGATGGAGATGCTGTATGTGATCTCGCCTATTGTGCAGGCCTGCGATGCGATCAGCGGGGCAAGACCCGGCGCCAGGAGAGAAATTATGCAGCAATATCTGCAGCGCATCAAAGACCTTGAGAACCTGGCTCTGGGGTACAATGGTGTTGAAAAAGCATATGCTATACAAGCGGGCAGAGAGCTGAGGGTAATAGCGGAAGCAGATAAAATGAGCGATGCTGACAGCGAAAAACTCAGCTTCGAAATTGCCCAGAAAATACAAACGGAAATGACCTATCCCGGCCAGATAAAAGTGACCGTGATAAGAGAAAAAAGAGCAGTCAATTTAGCGCGTTAAGCCGCGCAAGGCAATATTGTTAAACTAAATTTTGATTTAAAACTTACAATTGCTACCTTTGCGACCCTTAATTTAATAATTATGAGCACAGCGGTTCAATATATTCATGAGCAGTTAGCTACCAATGCGGGTAAAACGCTTCCCAATTTTAAAGCGGGTGATAATGTGACTGTTAACTACAAGGTTGTAGAAGGAAATAAGACCCGTATTCAGGGTTTTAAAGGAGATGTGATTAAACGCCAGGGAACAGGGGCTACTGCCACATTTACTGTTCGGAAAATATCCGACGGGATAGGTGTTGAAAGAACATTTCCGGTTTTCTCGCCCAACATTGATTCAGTGATTTTGCATAAAGTGGGAAAAGTGCGTCGTGCAAAGTTATATTTTCTGCGTGAGCGCAGCGGTAAGAGCGCCAGGATCAAGGAAAAGAGGGTAAGCATTTAGTAAAAAGTTGAAATACAATATTATAACGCAAGCGGAAATCTGAACAGATTTCCGCTTGTTGTTAACGGAAGGTTAAGTAACTTCAAGCGCTTTTTAGTTGGTGGAGAAAACAATTAAAAACGTAACTTTGTTTACCTAACAAAATTTTTATAGCGATGTTTTCAAATTACAATTCCTTATTGATATCAATGCCGGGAGGGACCGAATGGGTGTTGATCATTCTTGCTGTTTTGATCCTTTTCGGGGGAAGAAAGATTCCTGAGTTTATGCGTGGTATAGGTAAGGGAATTCGTGAGTTCAACGATGCTAAAAGCAATGTGAAGAAAGAAATCGAAGAAGGCATGAATGAAAAAGATGCCAAGCAGCAAGCTTAATTTCTGATATTTTTTTCAAAATTCAAACTGCCGGTAGTAGATGCCTTTGGTATGCACTACCGGCAGTTTTTTATTATTGCAAACCGTTCCATATCCTCCAACTGGCTTCTGCCTGCTCTACCAGCATATCGTACCCATTAAGGATATCGGCGCCTTTTTCTTCTCCTTTTTTCAGAAAAATGGTTTTGGGTGGATTGTAAACCAGGTCGAATAGCAGGTGCCTGGATGTGATGGCTTCGTAGGGTATGTCCGGAAACGTTTCATCGGAAGGGTAGGTGCCAGCTGGCGAAGCATTCACGATCAGGGTATGGCTGGCAATATCTGCTGCGGTAAGGCTCCCGTAGCGCAGCGCTCCGTTTACACCTGAACGACTTACTTTTCTATAGGAAATCTTTTGCTTATCCAGCACGTAGGCCACTGCTTTAGAGGCACCGCCGGTGCCGAGTATCAGGGCGCTGGTATGATGATCTTTCAGGCGGGTTAGCAGTGATTTTTCAAAACCTACTGTATCGGTGTTGTAACCGGTTAGTTTGCCATTTTGTATATGAATGGAGTTGCAGGCCTGAATGTGTGCAACTTCGTCTGAGAGTGCATCAAGGTATGCAATAACCTGTTGCTTATAGGGAATGGTAACGCAGAGCCCTTCCAGTTCGGGATGATTTTTAAGCACTTCTGGGAGTAGGCTGATGTGTTCAATGGAAAAGTTTTCAAACTTTCCGTCCAATTGTTCCTTTTGGAACTTATCTGTAAAGTATTTCTTTGAAAAAGAATGTCCCAGCGGGTATCCTATCAGACCGTATAATTTCATAACCCAAAAATAGCGGTTATTCCGCGAGCGTATGATAAAAGCAGCTTATTGATTGTGCCGTTTTTTGCCTTGGAGTGTGTGGATTTCAAACCAGGGTAAGCCGCCGCAGAAAATAACCTTCCTGCATCCTATCGTATCAGTAGGGTAGTGCCCTTTAGCTGAAAATTTCTGTGCATGTCCGCATGGGTGTATTCGAGCGTCCATACATAAGTGCCGCTGGCTTGCTGTACTCCGTTAACGGAGCCGTCCCACCGGGTATTTTTGTCGCGGGTTTCAAAAAGTTTTTGTCCGAATACATTGTATACACGGAATACCATATGCTCCGCCTTATAGGCATTGATGGGGTACAGAAAGTCGTTGAGGCCGTCGCCGTTGGGGGTAAACGCGTTCGGTACAGCTATATAGCAGCTCGTTACTACTGTAACTTGTTTGCTGGTGGTATCCCGGCAGCCTATATCATCCGTTATGATCAACTGTACGTTGTACGACTCATTGGTGAATGGGGGGGCATATTTTACCTTCTCATGCAGTTGAAAATTACTGGTCGTGCCATTTCCGAAACTCCAGTTCCACGATACGATGCGCCCTTTGCTTTGATCGTTGTACAGCACAGAATCTTCCGGACAAATATAATCTGCTGCATCAAATTGGGCAATCAGTTCATTGTCGAGTACAATGGTCTGTTGAGCCGTGTCGGAGCAAACACCATTGGAAACAACCAGCAGCGCATTTTTCTCACCAAATGCTGTATATATCTTTTCTGTATTTGGTTGTGTATGTTCTGAACCATCTTCAAATAGCCAGCGCCAGTGTGTGATGTCGTTTCCGCCGGGGTGTCGGTAAACGATGGTGTCTCTGATGCACCCGTATAATACATCTGCGGAGAAAGCGGCATCTACGATATGCGCGGTTTGAAAACCAATACTTTCGCCAGCAGGTGTTTGTTGTCCGCATTCATCCAGCAGGGTGTTGCCATCGTTTCCGGTTTTGAGAGATATGGTGTAACTGCCCTTCGAGGTGATAGCTTGTGCGAGTCGTATAAAAATTCGCTCGCTGGCTTGAGCGTCATCGCAAATAGCGTAGGCTTCGGTAATCGTAACAGGTGTGGGGCCTGTGATGACAAAGTCGGAGCCATCTGCACTGATCGACTGGCATTGAATGGGCTTATTGAACACCAGTTGCAGAAGATCCGGCGCACAACCAACAGGCGTTATGCTGTCCATATGGGTAGGCCGAATCGGTTCTGTCGTAAAGTCAACACGCTCGCCATCCGGTACCTCCCGGTCACAATAGTCCATAAGCGTATTACCGTCTGTGCCTGTTTTGACCAAGATAGTATAGCTGCCGGGAGGCAGTGGGCGGTCGAGTGTGATGGCAATGGAGTCCATATCAAATCCCGTATTGCAGGAGGGGGCCGCAGCTCCGGTAACAGAAGCGAGGTTTGAAGACAGTACGAAATCAGACCCATCGGCCGCCAAGGTATTACACCGCATTTTTTTGTTGAGCTTCAGCAGTATGGTAGTACCATCGCAAAATGCCCTGGCTCTTTCGGTATGTGGCTCTCTGGGATCTGTAATACTGGCAGTTCCGCCACCGAACCGAAGGGTATAGCCGCTCTGATGAGTATCTGTAAAATGGCTCACCAGCAACAGGTACTGTCGTCCTTCTATCAGGTAAGGCATGCGGCTCATATTGGGGTAGTCGTAGCCGGCACAGTTCGTAACGGCGCTGGCATTTTCGGCCGTGCCCGTGGTTCCCGGCCGTGCAGACCAGTTGCTGGTTACGTACAGGGAGGGGTCGGTGTATACGTCCTCTGGGTTTCGGTCTGTTATGTCAAACAGCTGCCAGTCGTAGTCGTCGCTGGAGGTGATAGGGGTGATGGCAAATCCGAGCGTACCTGAAGAAAAGCAGGTGAATTTATACCAATACGGGTTCAAATCACCGTATGCAGCCCCGTCGTTGCATCCGGGAACGGGAATGCTTCTACCGCCGCAGGCAGGTACTGTGGTTTGAGAAAAGGTTGAGATGCCGCAAACAGGAAAGGCGGTTGAAGGTGTTTGACCCAACCTTGAACAGGTTTGTGCGTATATATCATTGGTAAAAAACAGTAATAGTGTGATGAAAAAGGTACGATGCATTTTTATCCCTGTTCCGATTGATGATGATGTATGATGACTGAATTATCGAAGTATCCGTTGCATTCAAAAATCAATCCGTTTTTTGTTTAAATTTTCGAAAAAAGAGGCATGGTGAATTCATTTGATTAATTGCTAACAGGTTACATAAGTGATTAGAATTTGAAGTATGTTAATTGTTGAATCAGAAAATGTTTTTTACCTTGCACAGATAAATCATCGGTTCATTTTCCCTTTTAAATCCCAACGTCCGTTTACACTGGTATCCAATATTCGTATTGTATAAATTTTTATTTCGGAACCTGTTATTCAATATCATTCCTTTGAAGAATTCTATACAAATTGAACGTAATGTATATGAAGAATTTCGCAATCCGTCTTGTTGTTGGTGTACTATTTGTGGCCTTGTTCGTAGGGGCAAACCGTGAGGCTCAGGGGCAGTCTGTATTCGACGCCAATGATCCGATTGTTGTGTACAATCCCGCCAATCCGCCTTTGGAGCCAACGTGGGGACAAGTAGGAAAATGGGTAAAGACAAATCGTGTTAGCTGGAATACTTCCCAGTTCAAGTCCTACATCTATAAAGGGATGGCTTTCCGGCTTAAGTATCCCAAGAATTATACACCTGGAGACGGTAAGAAGTACCCCCTTTTTATTTTCTTTCATGGTATGGGTGAGCCGGGGCCGATTTATGATAATGAATATCAGTTGTATCACGGTGCGGGATTGCATCGCGACGCGGTAAATTCGGAAAAGTACGATGGTTTTTTGTTGTATCCGCAGAATACGGAGGGACCTTTTACGAGAACTCATCGCACAAAAATTGCAGAGCTTATCGAACGTTTTCTGGTTCCCGAAGCACAGGTTGATCCTTTTAGGGTAACAGTAAGTGGATTATCAGGAGGAGGTGGCACTTCGTGGTATTTTATGAGAGAGTATCCGCTCCTAACTGCGGCGATCGTGCCGATGTCAAGTGTAGTTGCTTCCGATGTGAATACTCATCTCTTTCTTCCTATATGGCTGTTTCAGGGGGCATTGGATTTGTCGCCTGCTCCCGGTGCAGCTCGTGCATTGGCCAGGAGATCTGCCAGTAATGGTGGTAACTTTACCTATACAGAATATCCCAATCGTGCGCACGATACCTGGTCCTACGCCTGGAAGGAGCCCAATTATTTTCCTTTCATCTCTCAGGCGCACAAAGCGAATCCCTGGGTATTGCATCGGCGAACCACTTTTTGCCCCGGGGAAAATATTAATGTCACGATAGGAGTAACGGCTGGTCACGATGAGTATCAGTGGAGAAAAGACGGGGTAGTGATATCGGGTGCTACTTCTAATACGATAGGCGTAACCTCCATCGGCACCTACGAGTGCAGGATCAGGTATAAAGACCAATGGTCGCCATGGTCTCCCATACCAGTTAAAATAACTTATCAGGGCGATGGTGAAGTGCCTGCTATACAAATGAAAGAATTTGCAAGTAAAGTATTGCCTTCTCCCGATGGAAAAACTTCCGTCGAACTGGAAGTTCCACAGGGTTTCGCGGGGTATAGCTGGGTAAATACTTCCGGCGCACAGGTTGGCACGGACTATAACTATGCAGCTAAGCCCGGCACCTATCGTGCCCGTATTAAAATATCCGAAACCTGCGAAACGCCCCTGTCTGCACCCTTTACAATAATAGATGCTAACGGTCCTAACAAACCCGATTCTGTAGTAAATTTAATCGTAAACAAGGTATCTCAATCTTCACTACGCCTGGATTGGCTAAGCAACCCTGCAGCAGCAAACCCTGCTACTGAATTTGAGATATACGTATCCAGTCGCCCCGGAGGACCCTATAAGTTGTCGGGCATCACACAGGAAACGTCGTACCAGCAGGATGGACTGACACCCGGAGAAAAGTATTATTTCGTGGTGAGGGCAGTGAATAATACGGCTGCGGCTCCCCTTTCCAGAGAGGTTTCGTCGGTCACAGACAAGGACAACAACCCTCCTTCTTCGCCGGCAAATCTTACGGTAAACGGTACTACCCAGTCCTCTGTTTCCGTTAGTTGGACGGCCGCTACAGATGATGTAGGCGTAATGGGCTATGATGTATATGTAAATGGAGTAAAATCCTACTTTACAGATCAGACAAGCTTCACTGTTCACAATCTTAATCCGAAGCAGTTTTATACAATTTCTGTGAAGGCAAAAGATTTGTCGGGCAATGAATCTTCATTCAGTAATCAGGTATCTGCTCAGACCATTTCACAGGGACTGATATATAAATTTTATACGCACGCGGGGGATATAACACATCTTCCGGATTTCAATCAAATGGAACCACAGGCGATAGGTTTAACGCCAAATGTGAGTATTGATAACCGTACCCAGGAAACAAATTACGCGTATATGTGGGAAGGGGAGATCACGATTCCTCAGTCGGGCAATTACTCCTTCCAAACTCGTTCCGATGAGGGAAGCAAATTGTACATCGGAACCTCCTACAACGTAAATGCGACGGCATTGGTTGATAATGACGGCGTGCATACCACTACCTCCAAAACCGGAACCATATACCTGGAAGCGGGGGTGTATCCTATCACTATTACTTATTTTCAACTGAGTGGCGCACAAACGATGTCGGTATACTGGTCTACGCCGCAAGGCGGTGGGTTTGTGCCCATACCCAATAGCGCCTTTGCAGGTACTCCGGGTAGCGGAGGCAGCGTGCCGGAGAAGCCGGATAACCTAAGGATTGAGTCGCCCGTGCTCTACAACAAAGTGCAACTGCGCTGGAACGACAACAGCAGCAACGAAAATGCTTTTGAAGTGTTTCGGTCTGATAATGGCATCAGTTTCCATACTATAGCGGTGTTGCCGTCCAACGCCACTTCTTATATCGACACTACGGTAAAGGGTGCTACTAAATACTATTATAAAGTAAGGGCCATCAATCAGCATGGCGAGTCGCCTTTTGATAAATTGGGAAGAGGAGTAGACTATACCTACTATGAAACCGGCATTACGACTCAGTTGCCCGATTTCAATACGATGATACCGGTTAAAACAGGCAGGATCAATAATTTTTCACTGGGCATGCAGGAAAGGAGCAACTATTTTGCTCTTAAATATTCGGGCGTCATAACATTGCCCGTAACAGGTAATTACACTTTCTATATTTCCAGCAGCGACGGATCCCGTTTGTATATAGGCGGAGAAGCTACTGCTGACATGGTCGTAAACCACGACGGATTACACGATGGTACAGGGGAAGTGTCTGCATCTAAGCATTTTGCGGCAGGTACCTACCCCATTCATCTCAGGTATTTCAAAGCTACCGGTGATGACGTGCTGATTGTAAGCTATAAAGGCCCTGATGGGGCGGGTATTGATAAGCAGATTATCCCCTTTAGCGTACTAGGCGAAGAACCGGTGAGCGTTACTACACCTGTGGCACCTGCGCCCCCTGCGGCGCCGGCTGGTTTGGAAGCGTATGATCAGACTTCTTCGTCCATCAAACTGAGGTGGACTACTGCACCGGGCGCTTCCGTGGATAAGATTCAGGTTTTCCGTTCTTATAAAAATAACACGGATTACTTCCCTTATGCCGAGCTTCCCGGTAATGCGACCAGCTTTAACGATGCGGAACTGTTTTCGAACACCTTGTTTTTCTACAAAATAAAAGCGATAGGACCGGGCGGCGAATCTACATTCAGCAATGAGGTCAGCGCCACCACAAAGGGACTGCTTGCGGTTATCGATGTGATAGAGAACCAGTTTATGAAATTCGGCTCTGTGCTGCAGGTACCCGTCGGCGCTTCCAACGGTGCGCCTGATCTGATAGAACTGATTGTTGAAAACCTGCCGGCGTTCGGTAGCTTTAACAGCAGCGGAAACAATAAGGGTGTTATTACCTTCAACAATCCCGGGTCGTCTCAACAAGGTGTATACAATAATATTGTCGTGAAGGCGGTGAATCCGCAAGGCGATACTACTGTAGCATTGTTTAACCTCACCGTGAACGATAATAATCCGCCGGTGATCACTGGTTTTTCCGACGTGCAAATGATAGAATGGGAGACGAGAGAGTTAGTGATCAAAGCTTCAGATGAAGATGGAGAAACGTTGAGTTGGACTTTTGCTCAAATGCCCGCTTTCGTTACTACGGAGATAGATAACAATGAGGTGAAAATCATATTGGCTCCAAGGTATAAGCAGGCCGGTACCTATAAAATGATAGTAACTGTTAGGGATACCCGACAGGGACGTACTATCGATACGTTGTCCATTGTTGTGAATGAGGGCGATATACCCGGCCGAAGAGTATTTATTAACTTTAGCGACGGTACTGTAGCAGGTCCGTCTGCGAAATGGAACAATACCAATACCGCTACGCTACCGGCAAACACCACATTTGAATCGCTAAAGGATGAAAATGGCGAAACTACCACGGTAAGTCTGAAGTTGCTGAGCACAGGTTTTGGCACCGGAAACGATGGCGTGAATACCGGTAATAATACCGGCATATATCCAGACAATGTATTGCGTTCGCATTATTGGGTAGATGGCTCCAGAAATATCGAAATATCAGGATTGAGTGCCGGAAAAAAATACAATTTCACTTTTCTGGGAAGTTACAACAACAACGACCGTGTTTATTCTGCAAAGTATACGATTAATGGTGAAAGCGTTTCGCTGGATGCAGCAAAAAATGCCAGCCAAACAGTGAGTATTACAGGCGTGCGTATACCCGCAGATGGTAAACTTACGCTAAATGTGGGCCGCGCTGACGATAATAATGCAACCAGAGCTTATCTGACAGCCATGGTAGTGGAAGAAATTTACGACGACTCATCTGCGCCTGCCCGCCCGGTTGACCTGTCTGTGCGCCTGGAAAATGATACAGTTAAACTCAACTGGATGCATATTGCCTATAACGCAGACAAGTATGAGGTGTATCGTGGTGTGAGGCTCTCGGGACCATTCGTTCTGTTGAACCCCGGAATGGACAATAATAAACTGGATCGTTTTGACGACGTAACTACTCTTTCCAATAAAACTTATTACTATGTAGTGCGTGTGCGGAATGAGTACGGTGTTACCAACTCTAAGATAGTATGGATGGATGTACCCAATAAAGCACCAAGAATAGACAACCTCCAGGACGTATATATCAAAACAGGCGAACCTAAAACCATCCCCGTAAAAGCTGTGGACGATCCGATGGAGACGATCTCGCTGACGGTAACAGGGCTTCCCTCGTTTGCAAGCTTTAAAGATAACGGTGATGGGCACGGTGTCATTACACTTACACCTTCGCAGGAGCTTGGGCTTTATGAAGGCATTACCGTAACTGCAACAGACAGCTACGGAGCTTCATCTGTCAAAACTTTCAATATTAATATAATTGATCGCCTGTTCACCTCTGCCTTCGTGAACTTCAATCCTGCCGGAAATGCGGCAGAATTGCCCTGGAATAATTTTAATGCCGGGACTACGGTAGCTGCCGGTGCCACACTCAATAACCTGAAAGACGAGACAAATGCCGTGACTACCTATGCTGTACGAATCAATGAAGTAATGTCGTCGCATAGCGAAACATTCTCTTCTGGTAATAATGGCGGTGCTTACCCCGATGCTGTTATCACTACCGGTTTCAAGAGCAATGCTGCAACCAGCACTTTGACTGTGTCGGGACTTCAGAACGGTAAAAAGTATAATCTGGTATTTTATAGTAGTGCTCCGGCTCAAAATGCACCGCGGCAGGTGTTTGCATCCGGTAATGTGAAGGATACCCTTGATGTGGCTGTTAATTATGACAAGATAGCAAGGCTTTCAGGCTTAACGCCGGTGAACAACCAGATTACAGTGGCCATAAGTAAATTATCCGGTAGCGGAGATATATACCTCGGCGCTATGGTAATAGAAGCACATAGTGAAGCCTTGACGCCACCGTCTGACCTGCGAGTGAACAAAAACGAGAAAACTTCTCTGGAGCTGGCATGGGATATAAACGAAACCGCTGCAGGCACAACACTGGAGTTATGGAGGTCTGCCTCTCCTTCAACCGGATATGTAAAGGTAGCTGATCTGCCCGGGTCGAGTAAGTCGTATACCGATAATGGGCTTACACCTGCTACGGTGTACTACTATAAGATGCGATCTGTTCGAAACGGAACAACTTCTGATTACTCATCATATATCAGCGCTGCTACTATTTATTATGCCATTCACATCAATTTCAACGATGGTTCGCCGGGTTCGATGGCAGCAGGTGCATGGAACAACACCAACGAGTTGCTGACAGAAGGGTTCGTGCTGCCCAATATGATCAATGCTGATTATAAGCGCACAGGTGTGAACATGAGTGTGCTGCAAAACTTTAATGGATACGATGACTTCAATGGTACTTCTACCGGCGACAACTCTGGTGTGGTACCCGACAATGTAATGCGCTCGTTCTATTATATCCAGTACACAGAGGTGGTTCGGCTGAAAGTGACAGGACTTAGCCAGAATATGCGGTATAATTTTGTATTCTTCAGTGGCAGTAAGGATGCCAACGGCAAATACGTTAACTATGTTATTGGTAATGAAACGGTATTCCTCGACTGGAGAAATAACACCAGCAGAACGGTTCAGATCAATGCCAAACCGGATGCTGCCGGCAGTGTGGAAATAATGATTCTTACCTCCACGCCAGGCTCCAAAGGCTACCTCAACGGTTTATCTATTCAGGCACTCCCTGATACGCCTGACGGTTCGTTGGGTAGTTCAGGAAGAGATATTGTGAGTGATGAAGAAGCCGTACAGGCGACGCCTGCCGAAGTAAACAGAGAGTCGCAGATTCATATAGGTGCTTATCCCACACCATTCGTGAATGATATTACCGTAGATATGCATCTGAAGGTGCGTAAGGAAAGGTTGGCTATCCTGCTGCGGGACGGAAACGGTAAAGTGGTTGCTGTGCAAACCCTGGATAACGTACCGGCCGGTCGTACCCGCCACAAGATGAACATAAATGGAAGTGCGCTACATCCGGGCGCATATTATCTGCAGGTACTGAGTACTACTGATGGTGAATCATCCGTAATAAAGTTGATGAAATAATCTTATAGCATATATCAGGAGAAAGGAGCTTTTTTAGTTCGGTTTTCCTGATATCTTTATCTTCATTAACAGATGTTTAATCTGAACCTTCATTTATAAAAAGTTGTCCGCAAACAGCATCCGGCTATTCGTTCCGGACGAAATAACAGCTATGGGGTCGAATCAAAAATATATTCCCTTTCTCGACGGCTTCAGGGGGTATGCTATTTTACTGGTGATTATTGGTCATCTTAACCGCGAAGATTTTCTCTACCTGGCGCAATTTGGCGTAACCCTGTTTTTTTTCGTCAGTGGTTTTTTGATTACAAAATTGCTGATTGCTGAATACCAGTCCACGCATACTATCCGGCTGAAGGATTTTTACCTGCGGCGTTTTTTCCGTCTATACCCTGCTTTAATTTTTTACCTTATCATCACATTGCTGGTTATCTGGATAGCACAGTATCAACTGGTAATAATGGATATAGTAGCAGGTCTCTTTTATTTCACCAACTATTACATCGTTTACGCGCCACCGGTAATTCCAGACAACTATCCGCTGACCGCTTACATATTGTGGTCTCTTTCCGTGGAAGAGCATTTCTACCTTATCTTTCCGGTGGTTTTTCTATTGTGGTACAGACCTGGCAGTAATAATTTCCTGTATTATCTCGGGGTCTCGCTGGTAGTATTCTTTTTGATACGTACCGTAATGGGGCTGCGCAGTACAGATCTGGCCTTCACTATCAGGGAAACCTATTACACTACGCATGCCCGGGCTGATTCTATCTTATACGGCTGTTTTGCCGCGCTGCTGATTTATGCTTACCCACACACGCTGGCAGCAAAATGGTATATGCGCGTGTTGCGTTTTTGGCCCGTTCCGGCAGTGGCAGCTGTGGTTTTGTTGTCGGTGCAAAAGTTTGATGCTGCCTGGTATCAGATTATCGTTAAATACAGCCTCGCCGGAGGGTTGCTTTGCCTCACTGTGCCCGCCTTGTTGTATGTGAAAGCAAGGCATTGGTCGATGCGTATATTTACGAATCCCGTGATATTGTACATCGGTAAACTCAGTTACTCCCTCTATCTGTTTCACTGGGTGTCTTTTAAATTGGTTGCTACCTACTTTCCGGAGCGGAATCTTACCTGGTACCTTTTAGTGATTGTGCTTAGTTTTGCCCTTTCGGCCTTGTCCTATCATTTCGTGGAACGACCGTTTCTCTCTCTCAGGCGAAAATTTGGTTCTCACGCAAAATGATGGCAATGCGTTTAGGAGGCGTAAAGGTGTTTTACGGCTTCAGGAAGGAGTGTTATAGTGCGGAAGGATATATGCACCTTTTGTTGTTTGCCCTGTTGTATGGTGTACAGGAAGATAGATTATTTGGAAAGAAATAATGTCTTCTAATTGGCAATAGGTGATGACGAATGGTGTTTTTTAAATGGGTGAAAATACAGTAGTACCTGTTTACGATGGAAAGAAAATGAATGCACCGCAACAAACGCTGCGGTGCTATGGTTAAAATGGTACATCCAATATTGTCGTACCCGGTTTGATGTGTATCCCTCTTAGCCCTGCTGCTTCCGCCGCCTCCACATTGGGTAGCGAGTCGTCAAGAAAAGCGGTTTTGGAAGCGTCCAGATCCTGCTCTTTGATGATGTGCTGAAATGAGGCTACGTTGGGTTTTCGCATCCCCAGTTCATTGGAATAATACGCTTTCTCGAACAACTCATCAAATTGACCATTATAGGTCTCCTGGTATTTTTTTTTGAAAGCCGCAACATGCAGTGCATTCGTGTTGCTGAATAAAAACAGGCGATACTTTTTTTTCAGTTCAGACAGCAGCGCTATCCGTTCCGGCGGAAATATCCCCAGCATTGCATTCCAGGCTGCTATTAGCTGGGAATCCGAAACAGATTGAGTGGTCATGCTTTTCAGCGCTTCCAAAAAGGCAGCATCGCTGATACGTCCTACTTCGTACTCCTCAAAGAAGGCCGAAACATTCCCGTTCCTGAACAGGTTATTGTATTCGGTGATGCCATATGCAGACAGTTGCTTTGCTGTCTCGGGCATGTCCAGCGTGAGGATAACGCCGCCCAGGTCGAAAATGAGGTTGTCGATATTTTCCATCTTGCTATCAGAGTATGGATTTCAGAAACTTAACGCCTTTGATGGCAATATCTTCCTGCGAAGGTTCAAAATCGCGCCAGATAGAAGCTGCTTTGGCAATTACTTCCACCTCAGTGAGGAAAGACTCTATTACCACATTGCCGTCGTAGTTTATTTCTTTCAGCGCGGCGGTGATATCCTTCCAGTTGATATGGTCGTTGCCGGGGGTGCCTCTGTCGCAGCCGCATGCATGGAAATGCCCCAGTTTGTTGCCGGTTCTCAGAATTGCTTTGGCAGAGTCCTTCTCTTCTATGTTCATGTGATAGGAATCCAGGTGTATCAGCAGATTGGGATGGTTTACATCGTTCACCATTTGCAGGGCCTGATCGGCGGTATTGATAAAATCAGTCTCGTATCTGTTCAATGGTTCTATGGCGAGGATTTTGTTCAGTGACGCTGCATAAACAGAAAGGTCTCCGAGGTGTTTCACCACCTGCGCCCATTGTTTTTTGTATTCCTCTTTTTCTACCCTCTCTGCTCTTCCTACAGAAGAATATAAGGGTCCGACGAGTACCGGGCAATCCAGTACTACCATTGTGTCGAGTATTCCTTTGATGTAGTTGATGGAATTTTGTTGTTGCTGGGCATCGCCACGCAGATCACGGTCGGGCCCCATAGCCGGACAAATGGAACAACATTTGAGTCCGTTCTCATCCAGTGCTTTTTTTACCAAGGCGGCGTCTATATGGGAGGGGTCCTCTAATGCGATCTCTACGGAATCGAAGCCCCATTCTTTGAATTTAGGGAATAAAGACACGCTTTCGCTGGTAAATGGCGATACAAAAAGAAAAGTGTTGATGCCGAAATTCATCCTGATATTTTTTATGTGTTAAGGTAATAATGTATTGGGTAGCAAAAACTATTTGATTTGTTCAAATACGAATACGCCTTTTTTGTTGCCGATGATGATATCCGGGCGTTTATCTTTATTCATATCCTGCACTACCAGATTGAGTCCGGAGCCGGAGTTGTCGTCTATAAGATGCGGTACCCACTTTGGTGTTTTGCCCGGTTTGTATTCAAACCAGTACAATACAGCCGGATCTTCTTCGCCGGGATCGGTGCCGCCGTTGTGCGCATAGAACCGTTTGCCGGTTATAAGGTCTGGTTTGCCATCTCTGTTCATGTCTGCCATCGCCAGGCTATGGCTTTGTGAAAAGTCCATAAAAATCTCGTGCTTCTTCCAGCTGATGTTATTGCCATTTTTTACCTGTTCGTGCCACCATATACCGTAATTGTGTGCGGAGGAGCTGATTACATCGCTGTCGCCGTCTCCATCCAGATCCATGACATACATCTGGGCAGCTTCTGATCCGAGGTCGGCCTTATGGAAAGTCCAGTCCGGCTGGGTTCTGTCCGCAGGCGCTTCCCACCATCCTTCCCGTACTACCACGTCTTTTCTGCCATCGCCATTTATATCACCAAATCCCAGTCCGTGCGTATACATGTGCGTGCTTTGCAGACTATCGTTGCTGATGATGTAAGGTGTCCATTCTGTATCTCCTTTTTTAACCGGACTTTTTACCCATACCATTTTTTTTGCGGTGGGGTCGTTGCATAGCAGGTCGAGCCTGCCATCGCCGTCGATATCTACCATCAGGGGAGATTCGTTACCTACTGACGGATAGATTACATGTTCTTTCCAGTGCCCTCCTTTGTTTTTGGGGTTTTCGTACCAATGTGTAGCTTTCCCTGGAAAGCCAACCCGTATATAATCTATCCATCCATCCTGATTCACATCCATGGCGAAGTTTAAAAATGAGTTGCCGTATGTTCGGATTGAGTATTGTTCTCCCGGTAAAATTTCATGTTTGGTCCAGTTGGGCGCTTCCCACCAATAGGTTCCGGCCATTACGTCCAGCTTCCCATCTTTGTTTACGTCTCCTACAGCAACGCCTTCTGATACATATTCGTTGGAAAGGATGTGTTTTTTAAATTTGATCTGCGATTTACTTTGGGCGCAGGCTCCCGTGATGAAAAAAATGCCGGACACAAGCAGATATAATTTGCCGGTTGTCTTACGGATGCAGTCGCGATTGATCATATAGAAGCGTTTATTGATATACGGTTATTATAGGGGTTAAATATATCCCATTTACACTAAACAAAAAGGCAAAAGCATCAATTAATTATTAATGAAGTGCAGCACTGTGCAGGATGGTATCGTTGTTGTCAGAAGGAGATGCCGCAAAACGAGGGGCCACATATATTAGCAGATGTACAGTATGCTTATTGGCGGTTAATGGCGGATAATGCTTGCCAGGCGTATGTCTCTCATTCCCTGATCGATGGAATCATACCGCGCAATCCCATGTCCAGCACCGGCTCTTTCCGGGGATCCCATTTTCCGTCAGGAACCTGGTCTTCCCATTCAAAGCTCTTATTGGTAGACAGACTTACTATCACCATGATGTTTTTATCTTCGTTACCCGTGATCGTTAGTTTGCCAGGTGTAAAAGCGGCGGTGATCACATCACTGCCTGTCGGGAGTGGGGATGTGTTGTACAACGGATTTACAACAGTGGTGCGTCCGTTAGGTGATTGACCGGAAAAGTTCACGGTTTCCTGATAGGTATCGTTACTGATAGCGGATTCAAGCATCCAGTATCCCTGCAATCGGTTAGCATTTACCGTTATAAATTCATTGGCAACGGCATAGGTAGTAATATACTGATTATAGCCCGTGAAGGCGGCTAATCTTCCCCGAAAGTTGCCCTGAAAGCGGGTAGAATCGTTGATGGTGGTGTCGATAGTATGTTGTACGGTGAAGAGTTGGTAAGCAATGGATAACCGGAGGTGTTCATAGGTTCCGGGACTGATGTCTTTCAGGGGAATGGCATAAAACACCTCGTTATTGCCGGCAACAACAGCCTGGGTAATATCTATAGCCGTATCGCCGCCTGCATTTGTTTCTGCACCTGTATACAACACGGTTCCCCTGCCTGGTAGCGTTTGAGCGTCTGGCAACAACTCTATATAATGTGTGCTCATACTTTGTACAGCCGGCGATTGTGCAGGGTGGTTTTCAGGTACAGGGGCTGCCTGTCCCTGGCTGTTAAGCCGTACCTGCATAGAGTCGAATAGGAAACGAAAAATCAGTTTCGGTTCTGCAGGGGCATCTGTTTGTTTAGCACAAGATGTAGCCAGTAAAAGCAACGATATTGCTGTAACAAAGTATTTCACATGATATGCATTAGTTATGATGTGGTAACGAAAGCCTGATGACGTTATTGCTGTTACGTTCTATCAGGTTTAGTTATTGAGTTTTACAAAACCGCCATCAATGGTATAATCGCATCCTGTGATGAAAGAAGCCTCCTCAGAGCAGAGGTACAGCGCCAGGAAGGCGATTTCTTCGGGGGTGGCCATTCTGCCGATCGGCTGGGTTTTGGAAAGTTTTTCAAACATTTCAGCTTCTTTTCCGGGGTAGTTATTCCTGATATAGCCGTCTACAAAAGGGGTATGTACCCTGGCCGGTGAAATACAGTTGCACCGGATATTTCTATCGAGATAATCTTTGGCTACAGACAATGTCATGGCGTTGACGGCTCCCTTGCTGGCTGAATACACAAAACGATCAGGTATACCTACCAGGGAAGCAATGGATGCCATGTTGAGAATGACTCCTCCCTTTTCATTCATCACCGGTATCACTTCGTGAAGGCAGTTGTATACGCCTTTGATGTTGACGGATACAATTCTGTCAAAATCATCTTCGTTGGTGTCGTGTGCCCGGCCTATGTGGGCGATGCCTGCGTTGTTGACCAGGATATCAATGTGTTTGTGCCGGGCTGCAATCGTTTCCACAACTGCCCGTACTTCCTGTTGGCTGGCTACATTGCATTTATGAAACAGTCCGTGGTAGCCCTGAGAGCTGATTTCTTCTGCTGTTTGAGAAGCTCCTGCTTCATCCATGTCGAGTATATGTGTATAGGCGCCCTGACGCGCGAAAAGACTGGAGAGCGCTTTTCCTATTCCGCTGCCACCACCTGTTATGATGGCTGTTTTGTTATCAAGTCGTAACATCTGATTGTTTTAATAAAATAAAAATCTTTCTCCAAAAATAAGCATGTCTGTTCATTATATAATAACATCGCCTGTATTCTCCTTTATTGCCAAAGATCAAAATGAAAGATGAAGCATAAGAAGTTATATATATTTCGTTTACTTTTGCGCTGGCTGCCCGAATGCGGAATAGTCATTGAACAGCCTATGTTACGGTTCTTATAAGTAACTTGTTCTATGAGGAATGAATAGTCTCTGCGGAAGGCTATAACCTGGAGGTGCGGGGCGACGATTTAAACAATAAATGAAATACGAATGAGCCGCCGTTGTACAACTCTCCGCACAATAGTTTACATTGTGAAGGAGGTAAGCGTATTGTCGAACGGCGCTGCATTCAACCTTTAATAACAATAAATGATATACGAATGACCCCTACATTAGTCATTATGGCGGCCGGCATGGCTTCGCGGTATGGTAGTTTGAAACAAGTACAGAGTTTTGGACCCTCCGGCGAAACGATCATGGATTATTCCATATACGATGCCATTCAGTCTGGATTTAAAAAAGTGGTTTTCATTATACGGAAGGAATTTGCAGACGATTTTAAGGCCATTTTTGAACCCAAGCTCAAAGGCAGGGTAGAAGTGGATTATGTGTTTCAGGACCTTCATTCATTCGTGGAGGGGCATACCATACCAGAGGATCGGGTGAAGCCCTGGGGAACGGCGCATGCTATTTTATGTGCTTCGACTGCGGTGCAGGATCCGTTCATTGTAATCAATGCAGACGATTTTTACGGAAGAGATGCTTTTGAAAAAGCTTATCGCTTTCTGGTAAACGAAGCCAACGATCATACTTTCGGGCTCATCGGCTATAACCTGGTGAACACGCTGTCAGACAACGGGTCCGTAAGCCGGGGCGTTTGTAAGGCAGATGATGCCGGCAATCTGGTTGCCATAGCGGAGCGCACAAAAATATACAGGGAAGGAAGCAGGATTGTATATGAAGACGGCGATCAAAAAGTAGAAGTACCTTCCGATTCAAAAGTGTCTATGAATTTCTGGTGCTTTTCGCCCTATGTGTTTTCCATCTGCAAAGAGTTATTCGATGCATTCCTGGAAAAGAACCTGCACCAGCCCAAAGCGGAAATATTTGTGGTAGATGTTGCTGCACATTTTATTACGCAACCGGATAATGTATTGAAAGTAATACCTACTGATGCTGCCTGGTTTGGGGTGACGTACAAAGAAGACGCGCCCCAGGTGGAAAAAGAAATCCGTTCGCTGGTGGAAAAAGGCGTGTATCCGCCTTCGTTGTGGTAATATCGCTGAAACAAAGCGCCTCCTTGTCTTATACCCTGATCGTTATCCACCTCTGTGGCTTTTAAAGCTATATTTGCGGTATGCATATAGATATCATCAGTGTATTGCCTGAATTGCTGGAAAGTCCACTTTCGCATTCCATTATGAAGCGGGCGAAAGACAAGGGCTTATTGCAGGTAGATGTACATCCCTTGCGCCAATGGGCAGTGAATGCCTATGGTCAGGTTGACGATTATCAGTATGGCGGTGGTGCAGGTATGGTGATGATGTGTGAACCGCTTGTAAAAGCCATAGAATCTCTTTCTGCCCAACAGGCTTTCGACGAGATCATCTACCTGACTCCGGATGGCGAAAAATTTAATCAAAAAACAGCCAATCAGCTTTCTCTGAAAAACAGACTGCTGTTGATATGCGGTCACTATAAGGGTATAGACGAGCGGGTAAGGGAGCATTATGTAACCCGTGAAATATCCATCGGCGATTATGTGCTGAGCGGTGGTGAATTGCCGGCGGCAGTACTGGTAGATGCGATAGGAAGGTTACTGCCCGGTGTGTTGAACGACGAAACTTCGGCGTTGTTCGATTCGTTCCAGGACAATTTACTGGCGCCTCCGGTATATACCCGGCCGGCTGATTTCAGGGGGTGGAAGGTGCCGGAGGTATTGTTGAGCGGCGATCTTAAAAAGATAGAAGACTGGCGCTACGACATGGCACTCAGGCGTACCGCGGAGAGACGGCCGGATATGGACGCAGATACATCCGTTAATCACTAGCTTTTATAATAGGCCAAACTGTATTTTTGTTTGCATCATAACAGGAATGACTACCTGAAACCGATATCCCTGTTTCAAGGCTATACCGTAAACAATACTTATTTGTCAAAATCAGGAATTGCAAGGTATTCGCCATTATTGAGGGCCGATTGATGCGCTACAATTCCCGGTACGGTATAAGCCAGCGATTCATATATGTTGATAAACGGATCGCGGTCTTCTAAAACAGCGCTGATGAACTCGTGGGCTATAAAAGTATGCGACCCCTCATGTCCGCTGTCATGACGCATGGATTCAGGCAACAGATCGGTTTGCCACCATTTCGGCACTTCGTATGTTTCCACTACGTTTTTCGTGTGTATAAAACCAGCATCATCCCTGCCCTGTGTTTCTTCTGTGCGTATGATGGTAAACTGTCTGCTCCTTCCATCAGGGTAGAAGAAACTCATTTTATCGCCTCTCCATTCCGCTCTTTCTGCTTCCGCCAGCGCACCTTTCCAGTTTACTTCCACCCTGAAGGGAATCTGTTGATTGGTTTGGAAAAATGCGGTTTCATTCCAGAAAGGATTATTGTAGGGGTTGCCTTTTAGCCATTTACTATCGTCTCCCCATCCACAGGCGGTGACATGGGTAAGCCTCGCACCTGTTACCGATATCAGAAACGCCGTGCAGTGTGTAGGATAGAGCATTGGGGGAAACCCGTGTCGCCAGGTGAATTTTCCGTCCTCAAAAAAATACGCTTCGAGTCCGGGGTGATTGTATTCGGCTGCTGCGCTGAAAATATTTCCGAACCTGCCTTCCCGGTACAATTGCCGGGCACTGATGGCCCCCTGCCGGTAGGTACTGGTTTCTGCCATCATATACTTCAGGCCGCTTTCTTCCACTGCTTTTTTCAATGCATAGCATTCTTCCAGGGTTATGGCGGCGGGCACGGCACAGAGTACATGCTTTCCTGCCTTCAGGCATTCAATGGTATGCCTGGCATGGTCGGGCGCCGGGGTAGCGAGGAAAACCGCTTCCACTTTTTTATCTTTCAGCAATTCATGCAGTGAGGGGTAGCTCTTGCTGCAGTGATAGGTTGCCATCAGGTGGTTTCTTCTATCTATCCTGAGATCGCTTACCGCTTCAACGATACAGTTGGGGTGTTCGTTAAAATAAAAACCGGCGCCGAATCTTCCTCCCACAATACCTATCCTCAGTTTCCTGTTGGGGGCAAATGCGGAGGCAAAAGGAAACTCAGGTGCCAGAAGGGCGGCGGTTCCCCAGCCAGAGGTTTTCAGAAAGGAACGACGGCTGTGTGTTGTTGTAAAGCTGGTCATGATAAAACATATGAGATACAATGCCGGCTTTAATACCCGAACAATGCAGAATTAGTGCATAGTAATGAAAGAGGCGCTCCGTAGCAGGCTGCATAATTTTATGTTAGATATTAAACGACGAAATGCTTTATATGTCTATAGAGTGTAACATTGTGCTAACAATTTCGTTCAATAAAAAATACAGTTATGAAAAGGATATACTTTTTGGGGGTATTGGTATTACTGCTAGCCTCCTCTTGCAGAAAAGAAGTGATACAGCAGGTTGAACAGCGGGTAGATCAGGCGTACTCAGCCGTGTATACCATCCAGCCGGGAGACTGGTTTACTGAAAATGGTGGTAAAACCTACTCTGCAGAACTGGAGGTGCCGGAACTGGATAATGTGATCTACCAGGATGGTGCGGTGCTGGTTTTTATTCAATTTGAAGGAGAAAATTATTTTGAAGCACTCCCTCAGGTGTTCGACGGCATTGCATTTGGTGTTATTCACAATAATGGATATGTGGTGCTGGATCTGAGTGATATTGATGGTGGTACGATTAATCCGCCAGGCGTTCGGGTTACTGCTAAAGTTATTTTAATAGATGCTGTAAGACTGGCGTTGCACCGTAACCTGGATCTGACCAATCTTCGGGCCGTAGAGCTTGCGATGGGCCTCCGTTAACCAGTCCGGGGCTTGTAGCATATCAATAGTCCTGATCTATAACGTTGATCAGGACTATTGGCATTATAACTTTCAGGTTTTACCGGAATGTGGTGTAGTGGTGAAGTTTTGTTGCACCGGCCACTGAAAGAGCAGATTTATTCTATAGATTTTACAGAACCGCTTCCACTTACCTTGGAGTTCACCGCCCCGCCACCTTTATAAGAAATATTGCCGCTACCGGTGATGTCTGCATCCAGTTTTCTGCTGGCATACAGGCTGATGCTTCCGCTGCCGGAGGTGCGGGCTACAGCATTTTCGGCTTTCAGATCAGTCGCTTGTATGGTGCCGCTACCGGTGGTGCTTAACTCCACATCGCGGGTGCTGCCACTTAGCCTGATATCACCAGACCCCGTTACGCCTGCTCTTACTTCAGGCGCATCCAGTTCCAGTTCAATATCGCCGGATCCGGTAATCTGTAATTTTATTTTTTCGTCCGAGCGAAAAAGATGTTCTCCTTTTATATCGCCCGATCCTGTAATTGCAGCCTCTCTCAGCTCGGGCAATCCCACCCGCACGGTGATATTGCCGCTGGTTCTTACCGCAAAATGATCTTTGTACTTGATACGGAGTTTGTTGTTTTCCACGTAGGTTTCCAGCAGCTCCAGTATATTGTCGTCTCCCTCAATCTCCACGGTATGGCGATCAGACTGGGAGAGGTATACATTCATGGAGCCGGACAGTTGTACTGCGTTGAAGGTACCTACATCGCGTGTTTCTGTGATGATGTTACCGCTTCCCCTTACCTGCTCGCCCTCGCAGGCTGCCAGTGATATGGAAAGCGCCAGCAAAAAAAGAAGTCTGTACATATACTCAGATTTGTTTGTTACAACAGTGAAGTACAACAGGAGCGTTATTGCAGCAGCGATTTGGCTACCGCGCTGATGGTTTTGCCATCGGCTCGTCCCGCCAGTTGTTTGGTGGCGGCAGCCATTACTTTTCCGATATCGGCAGCAGCTGTAGCTCCGGTGTCGCGGATGATGCCGGCGATGATCTCCTTTAGTTCCGCCTCTCCCAGTTGCTGGGGTAAATAGCTTTCTATAACAGCAATTTCCTCCTGCTCTTTTTGCGCCAGGTCTTCCCGGTTTTGTTTCTGGTAAATTTCCAGCGAGTCTTTGCGTGACTTTACCAGTTTTTGCAGCAGCTTTATTTCGTCTTCCTCCTTTAATTCCCCACCGGCACCTTCCGAAGTTTTAGCCAGTATTACAGCGGCTTTGATGGCCCTCAATCCTCTCAGTTTTACCTGATCTTTCGCCAGCATGGCTGTTTTTATTGCATCATTGATGGTTTGTTCCAATGCCATATACTTGTATGTTTAGGTTTTAGCGTTTATGGTTGTTTTTCCAGCAGTGCTCTTGACTTTTTATAAAAATCAAGCGCAAATTTCTTGAGCTCTTCGGCCAGTTCTTTTTGCTGGGTGGCGCGTCCGTAGGTGTCGGCCATTACCATCATGGTTTGGTAGAAAAAATCGCCCATTTCGTCTATCATCATGTCTTTGGTCCACAGGTCTATGCGCATGGCAGATTTTTCCTGACCGTCCCAGAAGGAGAGGATCATGGCTTTTGCCGCCTGGTTAGCATCCGCCGTGCTGTCGGTGGCATTCCAATGTATGGCGCTGATCATTTTCTGGGGGTCCCTGCTTACGTCTATTTTGATGGTTGATTGCTGCATGTCCTTAAAATTCTGTCAAAGGTAAGCAATCGCCGGTTTTTGGCGTAAGCGGACTGTTAACCAGCGGCTAGCTTTATTCCTGATATTTTCTGTAAAGATACGCCATCCGGCCCGGAGCGGTCTGGCGTCCTTCATTGATTTGAACCGTTTGCAATAATCGGTATTGCCCGGTACACGGCGAGTATTCGCATCAGTGATTTTTTGCCGGGGCGACCGGATGTAAAGCGTCAAAACGGCGCGTTACATTACACGGATAACCGCTCTCTATTCAGTACATTTGTTATATGAAGAATATACTCCTGAGCTTAGTAATCACCTGGTTGTTTTTATCATCCTTTGCACAGGATACGGTATATTTCAGGAACGGACTGATGGCTAACGGTATCCACCGCTATGGTCGGGAGGCCTTGTACACCGACCTGCTGGCATACCAACTCTATACCGGCAGTCTGCAACAACCGGCAGATGGCGCAGCGCTGGGAACCGGTATTGACGGCGGAGTGATACAGTGGGCATCGGTAGCGGCAGACAGTCTGCACCGCTTCCGGCTGCCGCGTCCGGCAGGAGCTGGGCAGCAGAGGAGTATGTTTTCCAACAGTAGCTACCTGTACGTTAGTTATACAGCCCCTAAGGCAGTCAAGGCTTTGCTGCGCACAACAGGGAGTTCTGCTGTATATGTAAACGGCGAGATTCATGCCGGCGATCAATATTCGCTGGGCTGGTTGTATATACCCGTTACACTGAAAAAAGGACTGAATGAATTTTATATCCGCTCCGGCTTTGCTACATCTGCAAGTCTGCTCTTCAATACAAAACCCGTTGCGCTGCTCACCGAAGATCCCACCTTGCCGGTGCTGACGCTGGATGAAGATAATACTTCGAAGCAGGGCGCCGTTGTAATATTGAACCGTACCGATAAACCGCTGTCCGGACTGCAATTAAAAGCAGTGGTAAGTGGTGCAGAAGTTGCGTCGGAGGTGCCGGTGATACCGGCAATGAGCAGTCGAAAAATTCCGTTTAGCTTTAATGCTGCTGATGTTACCGGCGAGGGAAAGCACCACCTTGCACTTAGCCTGGCGCAGGGTGGCAGAACCATAGATAATGCCACGCTGGCTCTGGAAGCCGTGGCTGCCGGAGGGTCTTACAGCAACACATTTATCAGTCATATTGATGGCAGCCTTCAGTATTATGGGGTTACGCCGCAATCCGGAAAGCCCACAGCCAACAGTGCCCTATTCCTTTCTGTACATGGTGCCGGCGTGGAAGCTATCGGGCAGGCCAGGGCGTATAAACCAAAAGACTGGGGTACCCTTATAACGGCTACGAACCGGCGGCCTCGGGGGTTTAACTGGGAAGACTGGGGCCGGCTGGATGCGCTGGAAGTGCTGAACATCGGGCAGCAGCGGTTTAGGCCCGATCCGTTGAAAATATACCTTACCGGACATTCCATGGGAGGGCATGGCACCTGGTTCGTGGGGGCTACCTACCCCGATAAATGGGCTGCGATTGCCCCCTGTGCCGGGTATCCGACCCTTAAAGAATATGGCTCTCACGATGGAAAAATTCCGGACAATACGGCTTCAAAAGCAGAACAGGTATTGTTACAGGCGGGTAACCAAAGTGATGTAGTGCGGCTGGCGACGAATTACCAGCCGTTGGGCGTTTACATTTTTCATGGAGATTCAGACCGGGTAGTATCGGTGAACTATGCCCGGCAGATGCGGAAAGTGCTGGCGGAATTTCATCCCGACTATGCCTATAAAGAATACCCTGGCGGCAGTCATTGGTTTGGTGATATCAGTGTAGACTGGGATCCGCTGTTCAGCTTTTTCAGGTCGCATACCCGCCTGCCCGACAGTGCGGTTAACCGTATCGATTTTAAAACCTCCAGTCCCGGCATATCGGCCTCGTTTCGGTGGGCCACAATACATCAGCAACAGCGTCCGCTGACGTTCAGCCGTATACAACTGCACAGAGATCTGCACGATAAAAGTATCAGTGGCACTACAGAAAATGTGGAAACGCTTACACTGGCTGTCGGTGCTTTCGGAACAGGAAGCTCCGTTAGCATACGACTGGATGGTAATGCCGGACTTTCGCATATTGTAACCGGCGCTGCAGACAGTGTTTGCCTCGGCAGGCAACATGGTCAATGGCGTATCATTCCGTTACCTGGTCCGGATCAGAAAGGCCCCCATCGCTATGGAACACTGAAAGAAGCTTTTAATCACAGGATGGTGTTTGTGTATGGCACAACCGGTAACAAAGCGGAAAATGAATGGGCTTTCAATAAAGCACGTTTTGATGCGGAGAGCTGGTATTATCGCGGGAACGGTGCGGTAGATGTTATTCCGGATAAGCAATATGCCGCCGGAAAATTTGAGGGGAGGGGCGTTGTTCTTTATGGCAATGCCACTACCAATGCCGCCTGGCATATGTTGCTGCAAGAGTCGCCCATACAGGTGCATCGCAACCGTGTGGTGGCCGGAGACAACACCTGGGAGGGAGACGACCTGGCGGCTTACTACGTTTGGCCCCTGAAGCATTCAACTGTGGCCTCGGTGGCTGTGGTTACCGGTACCGGCATCAAAGGGATGCGTGCTGCCAACGCCAACCAGTATTTCGCGGGTGGAAGCGGTTTCCCCGACTTTATGATTTTTCGACTGGCGATGCTGAGAGAAGGAAGCAATGCTATAGAGGCAGCCGGCTTTTTTGACAACAACTGGCGGCTGGATAGCGCGAATGGTTTTGTACAGTAAGACTGTTGTTAACTTCGCCGGTTAATTGCTATATTAGTGACACCGGCAGTTCAAAACCTGGCCGGCGCACGCAATATGAAGAAGTTTGTACTGATATCGTTCGTCTGCCTGTTGGCTGGTTCGCTGCAATCGCAGGAACAAATATTCGATTCGCTGGGGCTGGTGACACCCGGGGTGGAACTCAGGGAAATCAGCAACCAGTTTTCTTTTACGGAGGGCCCGGCGGCTGATAAAAAGGGCAATGTTTATTTTACCGATCAGCCCAACAATACCATCTGGAAATATGATGTTAAAGGTAACCTGTCGTTGTTCATGGAGGAGGCGGGGCGTTCCAACGGATTGTATATCAACAAAAAAGGGAATATAGTGGCCTGTGCCGACGAAAACAACGAATTATGGGAGATTACGCCGGGTAAGAAGGTTACAGTATTGCTGAAAGGCGTTCCGGGCAGGCGACACAACGGCCCCAACGACCTGTGGATGGACGCTGCCGGTGGTATATACTTTACCGATCCGTTTTACGCACGTCCGTACTGGAGCAGAAAAGAAAGGGAAATAGAAGGCGATAAAGTGTATTACCTGCCTAAGGGGGCAGATGCTCCCGTAGTGGCCACCGACGCGGTGAAAAAACCGAACGGCATCATCGGCACGCCTGATGGCAGGTTTCTGTATGTGGCCGATATCGGCGATAATAAGACCTACCGGTTTACTATAGACGAAAATGGCAGCCTTACGCAGCGAAAGTTGGTGACGGAAATGGGTTCAGATGGCATTACACTCGATGAGCAGGGTAACCTATACCTTACCGGCAAAGGCGTGACGGTATTCAATAGTGCAGGGGTGCGTATTGCACACATACCTGTACCGGCTCGCTGGGTAGGCAATGTTACTTTCGGTGGTAAAAAGCGGAACACCCTGTTTATCACCGCTACCGAGTCTGTGTTCACCCTCGATATGCAGGTCAGGGGCGCACGATAGGCATTTCCCTCCCTTGTCTGACGCAATTGAGGGTGTGCAAATAACCATCTTATTAAGGGTAAAATCCCATGATGTTGGTAGCAATTGAATGGAATAAAAGCACTGTTAACTCTTTGTTTCTATGATGCCCATTTGCTTCATCAGAAAGGAGGCGTTTTTGTTTTTGGCCACCCCCCGCTGCAAGGTATAGTCAAAATAAAGATGGTCGTCCTGTATGGTGCTTTCAAAGCAGTAGTTGCCGATCACACCGGGGTAGTGTTGCTCCAGCGCCGAGAGCATGAGGTCGTGCGTAGCAAATAAGGTGATGCAGTTGTACTGAATCAGTTGCCGGATGAACGCTTCCGAGCCGTGCGTTTTATCTTCCGAATTGGTGCCCCTCAATATTTCGTCGATCAATACCAGCGCAGGCTTTCCGTTTTGCAAACGGAGAATGATCTGCTGCAGGCGTTTCAACTCTGCCATGAAGTATGAAGTGTGTTCCTGCAGGGAGTCGCTTACGCGGATCGAGGTATAGATTTCCATAGGAGTAAAGACAAACGAATCGGCGCATACAGGCGAGCCGGATTGCGCCAGGATCAGGTTTACCCCGAGGGTGCGCAGGAAGGTGGTTTTACCCGACATATTAGAGCCGGTTACCAGCAGCATTTTGTCTGTTTTGCCTGCCTCGAAATCATTCGCTACACGTTGGTCAGCCGCAATTAACGGGTGCGCCATCGGCCGGGCTTCCACATACGGCTGCGGATGCTGAACGGGCTCGGGAAAACAAAATGCCGGGTGGTTGAAACGGAGCGTGGCCTGGGCATTCAGGCTTTCTATATCACCTACGGCCAGCAGCCAGTCGTTGAAATCGTTTTTATATTGTTCCTTCCAGGCATCCAGCCGCACGATGCAATGAATATCGTACAAAAACAGGCTGTTGATGATCAGGTTCACCAGCAGGTTCAGCCGCTGATCGAAAGCGCTGCTGAGTTTCGATAGTTGGTTAATAGCTGTATGTGCATTACCGGCTGTCCGTTGCAGTTGCTGCAGCAAAACGGCATCGCCTGCCGGTATGGTGGAAAACGTGCGCAGTACGCCTGCATACTGGTTGAGCACAGATTGCTTTTTACCAATCAACTGGTGTTGACGGAGTATGTAGCGAGAATGGAAGGCCGTCACCAGCCATCCGGCACCCACACCCACCAGCAGCCACGAAACATGATCGGTGGCCAGGTAATACAGGAGGGCTGGTATGGTATAGGCAGGCACCAGCCAGCGCATCACCTGCAGCCATTTGTTGCGATGCAGGTGTTGACCAGACTTCAGCCATTCAAAAATGCTATGCAGCGTACCGTCTTCTTCTTTGTGCAGCAGCCCCTGCGCCATGATCAACTGTCGGGTAGCTGTATGCTCCGCAAAAACACCGATAGCCTGCTGGCGTTGCCTGATACGATCGGTATCGGTAATGGGGGTACTGAGCAACTGCGCCAGCCGTTCCCTGCCATGCCCCGTAGTGCAGCGGTTGAGCTGATGGTACAGGGAGTTTAGTCCGAAAATATCCAGATCGCCTGCGTAATCTGATGTATGGATAAACGCTGTACCATCGTCCATGCCATTGGGCTGCCCGTTTAAAACCGCCAGCTCATTCTGGTTGATAAACAACAGCTTTTCCAGCAATGCTTTCCTGTCGTTCAGGCGAAGAGCCACCCTTACCAACAGTATAAATGCACCCGCCAGCAACAGGCTCAGTATCAGCCAGGCCGTACTGTACCGGATAACCAGATGATACATCGAAAATGCAAAGACAAGAAAACATACCAGCCGGTAAACAGAAAAAAAAGTCATGCGTTTTTTACAGGCATTCAGCTCACCCGTGTACAGGTTGACCTGATCGCTGTAAAATGAACGGACATCCATTGACAGAAGCAATTAGATGATGTCCATTGCCTTTGCGAAAAAATAGCAGACAAACGGGAGGGTTACGGTGATATAATTGGCGCCGCCATCCGAAAAATACAGCAGGAAAAACGCCGCTACTGAGGCGAAAAATAAAACCCAGTTCATTAAACGTGACTTAGTAGAATCCATCCCTTAGATTTTAGCTGCAAATATAGGAGGATTGCCTGTTTTTTCCTATTATGAGACAAATTTAGCTACAGCTACCCACCTGGGGTATCGGCAGGCTATGCAGTGATCATCAGTACTTTGTATGTATATGAAAAAAATTCATTTCTATGTCCGCTTCTCCACCCGATACGGACAAGCCCTGTACCTGAACGTTCGTTTCTCCCTGCCCTCGGGTGAGACGGCGGAGCAAACCTTGGAAATGGAGTACCTGGATGAGACTTTCTGGACCTATAGCCTGGAAAAAGAGGAGTATCTGCACGGCACGGTTCGCTATCACTACCTGTTGAAAGATACAGATGGAACGATCCAAAGCGAAGGATGCGATGGCAAATGCATCGAACTGGATAAAATAGCAGCCGGCGAAATATCTGTAACCGATACCTGGAATTTTGAGGGCGCTCCGGAAAATGCGTGGTACACAGCACCTTTTCAGAAAGTACTGCTGCCCATGCCGCCTGCCGGTGGAAAGCCGCTATCGTACCGGGGGGGCACACATGTGTTCAAAGTGAAAGCGCCCCTGCTGAAAAAGAACGAAGTGCTGGGATTGCTGGGAAGCGATGCCGCAACCGGTGAATGGAACCCCCGTACACCCTGCAGGATGCGCCGGGAAGGTATGTGGTGGACGGTAAAGCTGAACCTTTCCGGGGCAGGTTTTCCGGTGGCATATAAATACGCCATATTCGACGCCAAAACCAGGGAACTGCTGCGCTATGAAGATGGCAGCAACCGGTTGCTGCCAGGCACCGGCAGCAGAAAATCGATGAGTATACTGCACGATGGCTTTATCCGTTTGCCGGATCGTTGGCGGGGCGCCGGTGTAGCCATACCGGTATTCAGCCTTCGCAGCCGTAAAAGCATGGGCATCGGAGAGTTTGCCGATATCCGGCTCCTGGCAGACTGGGCGCATTCCGTGGGACTGAAGCTGATACAATTGCTGCCGGTGAATGATACCACCGATACCGGCGTCTGGATGGATTCGTACCCTTACAATGCGGTATCGGCTTTTGCCCTGCACCCGGTTTACTTACACCTGGATGCCGTGGCAGGAGAACAGGATGCCCCGCTACTCAGGGCAATGGAGCGAAAAAGAAAGCAACTGAACGCACTGGCGGAGGTGGATTACGAAGCGGTGCTGGCATACAAATGGAAAATAATCCGGCAACTCTATACAGCGCAGCGTACCCGTGTTTTTGCCAGCGAAGGTTTCAAACAGTTTGTGGCGGAACATGCAGACTGGCTGATTCCGTATGCGGCATTTTGCAGTTTGCGAAACAGCCATGCCACTGCCGATTTCAGCACCTGGCAACAGCACCGTACCTACGATGAAAAAGCCGTGCAGAAACTGGTATACGCCCGCAACCGGCGTGGTGAAGAAGCCCGGTTGCATTTGTTTGTACAATACCACCTGCACCTTCAATTGAAGTCAGCCGTGGCCTATGCCCGTCAAAAAGGCATAGTGGTAAAAGGAGATATCGCTATCGGCGTGAGCCGAAACAGTTGCGATGTATGGATGCATCCTGAACTGTTTCATACCGACCGGCAGGCCGGGGCGCCTCCCGATGCGTTTGCCGCCCACGGGCAAAACTGGGGCTTCCCCACTTATAACTGGCAGCAGATGCGGGCGACGGGATTTGACTGGTGGCGCAAACGCTTTACGCAGATGTCGCATTATTTCGACCTGTTCCGACTCGACCACCTGCTGGGCTTTTTCCGGATATGGAGCATTCCCGCCGACCAGGTGGATGGCAGTATGGGAAGATTTGTACCGGCCATCCCGGTACACATCAACGAGTTTGCGCAGAAGGGCATCAGCTTTGAATACGACCGCTTTTGCAGCCCCTGGATAACCGACCCGGTGCTGGAGGAAATCTTGGGTGAAGGCGCCCCACTGTTGCATCCTTTTCTGCAAAAAAAGGAGGACGGCCGCTGGGAACTGAAACCCGCTTTTGCTACCCAGCGACAAATACGGGATCATTTTGCCGGCTTGCCGGTTTCTGAAGAAAACCAGCAGTTAGAGCAGGCCCTGTTCCACCTGGTAAGTAATGTGCTGGTATTTGAAGAGGGTGCCGGCGGACAGGATTTTCATTTCAGGATTGGTATGGAAGCTACCAGCAGTTTCCGTCACCTCGACGGACATACACAATATGCATTGCGGCAGTTGTACCACGATTATTTTTTCAGACGGCAGGATGCGATGTGGGCGGCGCAGGCTGCGGAAATATTGGGGGCTTTGAAGGCCAGCACCGATATGCTGATCTGCGGGGAAGACCTGGGAATGGTGCCGGCCTGCGTGCCGGAAGTGATGCACCGGCTGGGCATACTCAGCCTGGAAGTGCAAAGGATGCCCAAGCAGGCAGGATGGGATTTTTTTCATCCGGCGCTGGCGCCCTATCTGTCGGTTGTTACGCCCGGCACACACGATATGAGCACCCTGCGCGGCTGGTGGGAGGAAAACCGCGAAATGACACAACGTTTTTTCAACCACCAGTTGCAGCATCCGGGTCTTGCTCCTTACTTCTGCGAGCCCTGGGTCAACAAAGCTATACTGATACAACACTTGTATGCCCCGGCGATGTGGTGCATCATTCAGTGGCAGGATGTGATGGGCATTGACGGAAAACTTCGCCGGCAAATGCCTGGTGAAGAAAGGATCAATGTGCCGGCCATGCCTCGGTACTACTGGCGGTACCGGATGCATATTACGCTGGAGCAACTGCTGCAGGAAAAAGACCTTCGCCACGAACTGGCCAGTTATGTGCAACTGAGCGGGCGATGATACACCGGGGAGGCGGCTCGAGGTGACGACACATCAAAGAAGTAAGCGTCATCCCGAACGCAGTGAGGGATCTCAGGAACCCGTGGAATCACTTCGTTGCGCCGGGGTCTCCCGATAGGGGACCCTGGCGCAGAAAGCATCGTCTTCAACGGTTGACGGTATTTCACCCGGCCCTGCTCCGGGCTATGATTGCGGCGGACCAACAGTTACTTCTACCCTTGGTGAGACCTCTTCCGCCTGCGGCGGCTCGTGGTGACGACACCTCAAAGAAGTAAACGTCATCCCGAACGCAGTGAGGGATCTGAGGAACCCGTGGAATCATTTCGTTGCGCCGGGGTCTCGCGCAACGCTTCTTATCCGCACTGCGAAGACCCCGGCTCGACACTCCGCCGCGGTGGGTATAACTCGTATTACTTAGTTCTGATCACTTTTTTATTGATGATCACTCCGTTTGTGTTTATCAGCACAAAATACGTCCCCGAAGGCTGGTGGGATAAATCAAACTCCAATCTATTACCACTGCCTTTTACCTGCTGAATAAGCTTGCCGTTTACATCCAGGATTTGTATAACGGACTGGTCTATAGGCTTGCTGAAGGTTATGAAAAACCTTCCGGTTGTAGGATTGGGATATAACGCCTCCACCTCCTCAAAGCCGGCGGCCGCTGCTTCAATTTCCTTCGCCAATTCCTGCTGCGCCATACGACTGCTGCCATTGTTACAATAATATTCTCTTTTGATACGGTTGCCTGCAGCGTCATAGGTGAGCAATAGTCCGCAACTGCCTACAGGGATTTCCTGAGAAAAGACTTGTAGAGAAAAAAACAATAGTATAGGGGTTAATATTCTTTTAAACATAGACTTATAGTTTATGGATAAGTTAAAGTCCAATTATTATTTATTAAAGTATCAATATTTATCAGTTGCCTTTTTAAAATCTCATCCCCAGAGGTGGGATAGGGGATTGTCGAACCAGCGTGCATTGTGACAGAGTCTAAGTCAAGCACAAACATTATTGTCGTTTCATTATGAAAACTTCCAAAGAAATGCTCCCAATTTGACCCAAATAATGAATAGCCTCGACTCTCATTACTATTTACGGATTTAAAATCCTCCCTATTACCTAAGCTAACTAAGTCAATAGCTATTGAATCCCGGACCAGGGAGTAATAAAAAATCACATTTCGATCCGTATTGTTTATGAATGTAAGCTTTCTGGGATCAGACTTGTCTATTCGTTCGCAGTAACAAAAACTAATTATTAATAAGAAAGTCAGAAATATTCTATTGTACTGGCTCATTGTCTGGTCGTTTTTTAATAATTACCTTCTATTATGTCGTATAATTTGGAGCGGATATTTTTCATAATAAAACTTTAGTGATTAAATGATCAGACAATTTAAAGTATACAAGACTGATATGCATATTAAAATCTATTTAATTCGAGGATGAATCAAACCAACCCACATTTTATTAAACTATGGATAAGTAACTCTCCATCCCATGTCATCTAACTGTTCTATTGTCAGCTCATATCGTTGTAGGATTAAGTAGTTGGATTGAATTTCAGCCCAGGGAGTGTTATTTACAATCTCATTATCCAAAATAAAAACCGTTAGCATATTATGCTCGTTTTTATTTTGAATTACCTTATCCCATTTGATGCTATTCCAAAGTTTTTCTGTCTTCTGCGATTCAACTACTAGATAATTATATGCCAAGTAACTCCAGGATTCATCATTAATTGAAGTATCTGGATAATTGTATTGAAGCAAAGTAAAAATACTCGCATTTGAATTATTCACAATGGTCAATCTATTATCGCCATGCCCTCCCTTTTTGCAGTTATTTGAGGACATAAGGAAGTGTATTAACAACGCAAAAAAGATGATTTTAAACAACTTCATATCATAGAGCTTTATGAAAAAACAATTACTGCGCTTTTCCTTGTTTTTTACCAAAAGAATAAATTCAATATTCCGTTAAAAATACTACCTGCAAAATAGCCATTTGTTAAAAAGCTTTTCGTCGCGCTGGGGTCTCCCGGTAGGGGACCCTGGCGCAGAAATCACCGTTTTGGCTATTGGTATTTTTCAATGGCAACGTTCTGTGTTCTGCACCAGTTATTTCCACTCTTGGTGAGACCTCTCCCGCCTGCGGCGGCTCGAGGTGACGACACACCAAAGAAGTAAACGTCATCCCGAACGCAGTGAGGGATCTCAGGAACCCGTGGAATTTCGCTGCGCCGGGGTCTCGCGCAACCCTTCTTATCCACACTGCGAAGACCCCGGCGCGACACTTCCTCGCGGTGGGTATAACTCGTACTACTTAGTTCTGATCACTTTTTTGTTGATGATCACTCCGTTCGTGTTTATCAGCACAAAATACGTCCCCGAAGGCTGGTGGGATAAATCAAACTCCAATCTATTACCACTGCCTTTTACCTGCTGAATGAGCTTGCCGTTTACATCCAGGATTTGTATAACGGACTGGTCTATGGGCTTGCTGAAGGTTGTGAAAAACCTTCCGGTGGTAGGATTGGGATATAACGCCTCTACCTCCTCAAAGCCGGTGGCCGCTGCTTCAATTTCCTTCGCCAGTTCCTGTGGCGCAATACGGCTGCTACCATTGTTACAGTAGTATTCCCTCTTGATACGGTTGCCTGCGGCGTCATAGGTCAGTAGCAGCCCACAACTGCCTACAGGAATCTCCTGAGAAAATGAAGAGAGGCTTAAAAGCGCAATTACTATGGTTAAAAGATATTTGATCATGATAGATAATTTTTTTGGTTAAAAATTAAACAGCGCCGCTATACCCACGGCAGATATTTTATGTTCAATAACAGAACCCATATAAGAAACTCTGCCTTCAATATTCTTTTGTTTCTTTCCCACGGCAAAGCGCATCCCGATATTGGCCGCAGGTCCCCAGGCATCCGAGTTGAATTTCTCGTATTCATTCGTGGTGTTATTGAAAAACTTTGACGCATAAGATCCGTACTGGTAAGCGAAACCCGCGCCGGCAAAAAGGCCGGTTCTTTTAGTAGACGACTTACTGGCGCCAGCGCCCAGATTAATATTGAACATTGCCGGAACATTTAAAATGAATGTAGTTGAGCTGGAAACATCTGTTACACCGTTCTGGCTGTTCAAATTGTAATCTGAGCTAAAGCCAAGACTAAAAGGCAGTCCCGCTGACACCGAAAAGTTTTCCCTGCCCACCATATTGATCCTTGGGGAATAGGTTAGTATTGTAGGCATGCTCTTGTTGATGCCTGTACCGAAATTTATGAAAACACCTGTACCAGCTCCGTGCATGAATTTTTGGGAGAAGGAAGACAATCCAATTAAAAGAACTATACAGCAAAAAATAGTCTTTTTTATCATATTAATACTTTATAGTTGCGCAATTGTTTCTACGGAAAGGTAAGTACCCATGAATACTTCTCCAATGAATCCATATTTAATATCCAGGTCTTTAGTATTTCATCACGATTTTGTGGAAACGGAGGTTCAATACCTGCATGTTTTCTTACTGAATCTCTGTTAAGAACAAATACAATGAACTCTTGTTTAGTATATTTTTCTAAAACTTTCTCCCACCTTATACGAGAAAAATAATCAAAACGTTGTCCAGCATCCAGTCCACGTAACTCGAATCGATTTTCCCTACTCTCTAAATCAATATAAGTAGAATCATAAACCAGAGACCTGTAAAAAACGACATTTTGAATACTCATATTTTGCAGCCACAGCTCTCTGGGATCAACTTTATTCCATGACTTACATGAAGAAAGTAAGAAAGCAATAGTAATTAGCATGACTAAAGTATTTGCCGTTAATTTCATTTGCTTGAATTTATATTTTATCATGTTCAAGATCAATATTTTAAGAATATGCTCAATTTCCCCCAATTATCTAAATAGTCCTAAAACAAATTCTAACCAAGGTTCATTAGGATTTTGTGGTCTGTTGTATCGAAATATTGAGACTGGATCCATCATGAATGCGAAGGGCTCCCACCATCTGACATTACGTGTATCTCCAATGGGAAAGTTTCCAACATCCCAAATGGTTATTCCGTGCCTTTCTCTGAAATGTTCGAATGCCCTATTATTAGCATCCATTTCCACCCAAAAATCATCATGGTCACCTGTATAAAACGTTCCTGCCGGCATTGGTTGTCCGAAAGGTGCTCCTCTTCCGGTTTGTGAACTTGGTAGTCCATACTTAAATAAATATAAAGGTCCACTTCTTTGACTTTGCAAATAGTGTCCGTATTCGTGCATAAAAGTTGGATTTAGATCACCTTGATTACCCCAAACTGCTACATCTCTTCCTGTAATGTAGGACCCCAAAGAAACTCCTATGGTTCTAAAGTTTGGACTACTAACCGAAGTTGCTCCATCAAAATGCTCTACTGTCACATCTCTCTTTAACAAATTGGCACCCCAGGCAAACCCAAATCCGATCCCTGTTTGAAAAGGTTCTTTCAAGAAACGACTTGCTATCTGCCCAATATTTCCTTCAACTAAGCCTTGTAACAATAGTCCCGTATTATGAACCTTTGCGCTACCCCCGTTCCATGCATTTTGCCAACGATTCCTGCCACTGCTAAAGAAGCCATCAACAAAGCCGACCAGGAATTCCAAAATAATATCTCCGCTCGGGTCATTATACCTCAACGGATTATTCATGGCATATGTATACCTGTTAAAGTTCATGGGATTTTCGGAGCCTGCACATAATTATCCGGACTTAGCATTCTTGCGAGCAGCCTGTCGTAAAGCCTGGCGTTCATATTGATAAGCCCAACCTCTCTTAAATGCTCGTGCCCGGTATAGCCGCGGTTGAGCAGGAGGGTAGGGTCTGCGCCGAAGGCGAATACGTTCCAGTCTGCGGGATTGCGCATGCGCCCCCAGGCATCATAGCTGTATTCTGCCTGCAGCGCTTTGGAGGTAACGGTAATATGTGTAATGCTGCCCAAATGATCGCGGTTGATATAAAACAACTTCCCCGTTCCGTTCTTGTTTTCCCGGGCCACGGTAGCCGTATAGGGGTCGCCATCCAGGTAAAATAGGGATCTGGTGGTGCTGCCCTGTATTGTTTTTTCATACTGTCCTCCGTTGAAATAATAGCGCGTCCAGGTAATGTTGCCGGAGGTCTTAAACACCTGTTTAACGCGGTTGCTCCTTTCGTCGTACGTAAAATCGGCTGTGAAATTGCCTTGCTTTACCTGGCTTGGACGGGCAGACTAAGGAAAGATTATGGCAATATCGCGCGTAGTATTTATCTCAATCGACGCTTCCTTTTTTTTACTTTTTCCTAATCACCGGTACCGGATTTTTTTGGCTGCCGGGAGGGAGCCATCTCATTGCCAGCATGCTGCTGAATGGTTATTACAAAAATTTTACATTTGCCCAATTGCGACTGACCGCTATTTTGTGTATATTAGGATCGGCTATACTCATATAGTTAGCTATTTTTGGCACCATTTTTAAAAAGATGTATCATGATAAACCATCCACAAAAACAACGATCTCCATTTGCCAACCTACTGTTGCCTTTGCTACTGGCAGTTTTTCTGACTGTTGCTTTCGCGGCAAAGGCCGAAGAGAATCACTCTTTTATTTCTCCATCTGGTGTTAGTATGCCCCGGGATACGACCAACGCTTCCTTCCCTGGCGGTGAGCGGGAACGGGCCAATTACCTGACGCTCGCGATAAATGCCGATGAGCATTATAAAGACTCTATTCACCGTGCACAGGGTACGATAAGTATTCGGTTTACCGTGGATGAAACGGGCAGTTTAAAAGACTTCGCTGCCACTGACAACGATATTCCCTACCTTACCAATCTGATTGTAAAGAGCTTAAAAGAAGGTCCGGTATGGAAGCCGAAAATGGTAGAAGGAAGCCCCGTGTCATCAATAGCGCAGCTATCGCTGAAGGTTTCGGCAAATAAGTGGGGCGTTATGAAATTTGAATATTAACACAGAGCATTGGTGGTGCCTGGGGCTCCCGGTAGGGGACCCTAGCGCAAAAAGCACCGTTTCGCTTTTGTATTCTTCAACGGTTGAGCATAATTTCACCCGGCCCTACTCCGGGCTATCATTGCGGCGGACCAACAGTTTCTTCCACCCTTGGTGAGACCTCTCCCGCCTGCGGCGGATCGAGGTGACGACACACCAAAGAAGTAAACGTCATCCCGAACGCAGTGAGGGATCTCATGAACCCGTGGAATCACTTCGTTGCGCCGGGGTCTCGCGCAACCCTTCTTATCCGCACTGCGAAGGCCCCGGCGCGACACTCCGCGGCGGCGGGTATAACTCGTACTACTTAGTTCTGATCACTTTTTTATTGATGATCACCCCGTTTGTGTTTATCAGCACAAAATACGTACCCGAAGGCTGGTGGGGCTCCCGGTAGGGGAGCCTTGGCGCAGAAAGCACCGTTTCGCTTTTGTATTCTTCAATGGCAACGTTCTGTGTTCTGCACCAGTTGTTTCTATCCTTGGTGAGACCTCTCCCGCCTGCGGCGGATCGAGGTGACGACACATCAAAGAAGTAAGCGTCATCCCGAACGTAGTGAGGGATCTCAGGAACCCGTGGAGTCCCCTCGTTGCGCCGGAGTCTCGCGCAACGCTTCTTATCCGCACTGCGAAGACCCCGGCGCGACACTCCGCGGCGGCGGGTATAACTCATACTACTTAGCTCTGATCACTTTTTTGTTGATGATCACTCCGTTTGTGTTTATCAGCACAAAATACGTCCCCTCGTCGCGCCGGGGTCTCCCGTTAGGGGAGCCTTGGCGCAGAAAGCACCGTTTCGCTTTTGTATTCTTCAATGGCAACGTTCTGTGTTCTGCACCAGTTGTTTCTATCCTTGGTGAGACCTCTCCCGCCTGCGGCGGATCGAGGTGACGATACATCAAAGAAATGAACGTCATCCCGAAAGTAGTGAGGGATCTCAGGAACCCGTGGAGCCATTTCGTCGCGCCGGGGGTATCTGGTAAGTATCCCTGGCGCAACAAAGCCCCCGGCGTATGCCGGCTTCTTTTACCAGTCTTTTTCCGGTTGCCCGGATGGCTGGGGTTTTCGGCTCACCTTTTCCTGTAGCTTTTTCTCCTGGTCTTCCAGGGCCTTCAGCAACTGTTCCACCTGTTGTTGGTTGAGTTTGTTTTTGGGTGGTGGCTGGCTGTTTCGGTTGTTTTGCTGCTCCTGTTGTTGCTGCTGTTGTTGGTCTTGCTGTTGCTTTTCGTTCAGCGCCCGCTGCAGGTTTTCCCTTCCCAGGGTATCGGCCGGGTTCATCCGCAATACCTGTTTATAGGCATCGATGCTTTCCTGTAATTTTTTCTGATGAGTGAGTATGACGCCTTTGTTGTAGAGGGCCTGCGATTGCAGGGTTTTGTCATCGGTTTTTTCCTGCAGGTCTTCGAAGGTTTTGATGGCTTCGTCGTACTGTTTGCTTTTATACAGGGCATTGCCCAGGTTGAAAATGGCCGTGGTGTTGCCGGGGTTTTCCTGTAATGCCTGCCGGTAGGCGGCGGCTGCCTTGCTGTATTGCTGTAGTTTATAGGCAGCGTTGCCTTCGGCGATCAGTTTGTTTTCCGTCTGTGCCTGCAGGTAAAAGGTGCAAAGCATCCCTGCAAGTATCCCGATTGCCCTCATGCCGGTTGTATTTTTTTTCGTTCCGAAATGAATAATTCAGCGATCAGCGCCGTCAGTGCCAGCACCAGGAACCACTGGAAAAAGCTTCTGAAATGCATGCTGCTGTAATCGCGTATGTTTTTTTGTTCCATGCTGCCCAGTTGTTCTACAAGCCGGTCTGCAACAGATTCCACATCCTGCAGCGGCTGGTAGATGCCGTTAGCGGCTGCGGCTATCTCCATCAGGCTTTTCTCGTTGAGTCTGGAGATAATCACATTGCCCTGTAAGTCTCGCTTGCTGTCGCCGGAGGCGCTGTTGGCAATGGTGCTGCCCGAAGGGGTGCCCACTCCTATGGTATGGATCACTACCCCGTTTTCCGCCAGCTTACGGGCGGTGGGCAGAGCGTTTGCATCATGGTCTTCTCCATCCGTGATCAGCAGGATGGTTTTGTATTTTTTTTCTCTGCTGTTCAGTCCGCTGTTGCTCAACACCAGGGCGTCGGATATAACAGTGCCCTGTACCTGCACGGAGTGAGGGCCTGCATTGCCGATGTATAGTTTGGTGGCGGCATAGTCGGAGGTGAGGGGTGTTTGCATATAAGCTCTTCCGGCGAATACCACCAGACCTACCCGGTCGCCGGAGAGGCGGTCGAGCAGTTTGTTCAGCAGTTGCCTGGAGCGGTCGAGGCGGCTCGGCTTTATATCGTCAGAGAGCATGCTCCGGCTCACATCCAGGGCGATCATAACATCCACTCCTTTCCGGTTGATGTTTTCCACCTCGGTGGCAGACTGCGGATTGGCAGCCGCGAGCACGAGTACAGCAAAGGCAAGGAGGGTGATGCCCGTTTTCAATTGTCTTTTTTTAGGCGCATAGCTGGCGGTAAGTGCATTCACCAGCCGCGGATCGCCTATTTTGGCCGCGGTTTTATTTTTCCACCGGCGCAGCATCAGCAATAGCATCAGCATCACTGGTATCAGCAACAGCAGGAGCAGGTATTCTGTATGTTGGAATCTGAACATGATGGTTATTTACAATGCAGCGCTGGTATGGTTTATTGTGCTGTTGTGGCAGAATATGCCGTTTCCTGTTACATTTTACCCCTGAAAAAGCCCAGGTGCTCTAAAATTTCTTTCAAAATCCGGATCCGCACTTCGGGGTCATTGGCCGCTGTTTCCAGGTTCAGCACAAAGAAATAGGGATGCCGGTTTTCTTCAATCCATCCCACAACCCAGCCGGTGTAGTGATTGTTTTCGTGGCGCGACCATCCGGTTTTATAGCTCAGCGAGTAATTGCTGTTTTCTTCCTGCAGCATCAGTCGGCGAACGGTATGCTGCGCGCCCTTGGTGAAGGGCAGTTTGTCGAAATACAGGTGTTTAACCAGTCCCAGTTGTTCATCCGGAGATATTTTGAGGCTTTGATCGAGCCAGAAAGTATCTACGCGATCACCGATGGTGGCATTGCCGTAATGGAGGGTATCCAGCCATTGCTGCAGGGTATCTTTGCCGATGCGTCGGGCGAGTTCCTGAAAGTAGGGAACGGCAGAAACTTTGAATGCTTCAGCAAGGGAGAGGTCTTTGTTCCATGCATCTATCTCTCGCGTTACGCCATCCCAGGGAATGACGGTACTGTCGTTGAGTACGGCTCCGGTTTCGAGGGCTACCAGCGCTGTTACGATTTTAAAAGTCGAGGCCGGGCTCATGCGGGTGGTATCTCTTTTCAGGTTGTGCACTTTGATTTCGCCCCTACCGTTGTCGTACAGGGCAAAGGATCCCTCGGTATTGTGTTGGTCAAAAAACGGCTTCAGATCGGCGGCTTCTTTGATATTATCTCCGCATGACTGAAAGAAAAAGGCAACAACTGCGAGTATGTATAAACAATATTGCTTCATGGGTTGATGATTGGTCTCAGGTGTTCGAAATGTGTTAATTATTCTGCAATACCCCCAGTTCGGTGCCCACTTTTTCGAAAGCAGCAATGGCTTTGTCGAGGTGGTGTTGTTCGTGGGCGGCGCTGAGCTGCACGCGAATGCGCGCCTGGCCTTTGGGTACTACCGGAAAGAAGAAGCCGATCACGTATATGCCTTCTTCCAGCAGCCTGGCCGCCATTTGCTGGGCGAGTACGGCATCGTACAGCATGATGGGTACGATGGGGTGGTCGCCGGGCTTTATATCGAAGCCTTTTTCCGTCATGCGATCACGAAAATAGCGGGTATTCCATTCCAGTTTGTCCCGCAGGGCGGTGGTTTCGCTGAGCATATCCAGTACGGCGATGGAAGCCCCTACGATGCTGGGCGCTACCGTGTTGGAAAACAGGTAAGGCCGGGAGCGTTGCCGCAACATTTCTATCACTTCTTTTCTCCCGCTGGTAAATCCGCCGGATGCGCCGCCCAGGGCTTTGCCGAGGGTGCCGGTAATGATATCGATCTTTCCCATAACGCCGCGGTACTCATGGGTGCCGCGTCCCGTTTTGCCGATAAATCCGCTGGAATGACATTCGTCTATCATCACGGCCGCATCATAGCGGTCGGCCAGCTCACAGATCTTGTCCAGTTGTGCAATGGTGCCGTCCATACTGAACGATCCGTCGGTAACGATGATGCGGCTGCGGGCCGACCGGGCGTCTTTCAGTTTGTTTTCCAGATCTGTCATATTGTTGTGCTCGTAGCGGAAACGCTGTGCCTTGCACAATCGCACGCCGTCTATAATAGAAGCATGGTTCAGTGCATCGGAAATGATGGCGTCTTTGTCGTCGAACAGGGGTTCAAACACTCCCCCGTTGGCATCGAAAGCCGCCGCATACAATATGGTGTCTTCTGTGCCCAGAAAAGCGGATATCTTTTGTTCCAGCGTTTTGTGTATATCCTGGGTGCCACAAATGAATCGTACGCTGCTCAGTCCGTATCCCCGGTCATCGATGGCTTCTTTGGCGGCTTCTATTACCCTGGGGTGAGAAGACAAACCTAGGTAGTTGTTGGCGCAGAAGTTAATGACTGGTTGGCCGCTGCTGCCGGGCAATGTAACTTCAATATCGGCGCCCTGCGGACTGGTGATGATGCGCTCTTCCTTGTATAGTCCGTTCTTCCGGATGTCTTCCAGTTCCTGCCTGATTCTTTCCACTAATTTATCATTCATACTACTATGTTTTTGTTGTGAATAGCCGGATAAAACCCTGCTGCTGTGCGATCTGACGAGTAAAGGAGCCGATTCCCTGCAGGATTGCTGGTTCTATTACCTTCCGCAAACCTACGTGCTTTTTAAAAAACAATGAAACGGCCCCCGAAAAATACTTGTAATGCAACTTGTTATACTATAATGGTGCGGAGCACGCGGCATAAATAATTTTCCTGTTCGTACCGAAAGTCTGATTTTTGCTGCTGTTTATAAGATATGCACCCAAGGAATATATCCATAGCAAATTACACCTACGATTTACCGGAAGAGCGGATAGCCCGGTTTCCATTGCCTGAGCGCGATGGTTCTAAGCTGCTGGTATGCAAACAGGGAGCTCCTTTCTCTGAACACCGCTATGCTGGTATAGCTGATGCTTTGCCGGCAGGAGCGATGTTGCTGTTTAACAATACGCGGGTGGTGGCCGCCAGGCTGTTGTTTGCCAAGCCCACGGGGGGGCAGATAGAAGTGTTTTGTCTGGAGCCGGGCGCTGATTATCCGGATATTACCACGGCTATGAGCCGGCAGCAGCAGGTGATCTGGAATTGCCTGGTCGGTGGCGCAGGCAAATGGAAGCAGGGAATGGTACTGGAAAAGCCGCTGGAATACAAAGGCATCCGGTTTGTGCTGAAGGCCTCCGTGGCTGGCAGAGGAGATAGCTATTTCCGTATCCTGTTCGAGTGGGATGCTCCTTTCAGTTTTGCCGAGGTGATACAGGTGGCAGGTATGATTCCGCTGCCGCCTTACCTGAAAAGAAAACCAGCCGCAGAAGATATAGAAAGATACCAGACAGTGTACGCAAAACACGAGGGATCGGTGGCAGCGCCTACCGCCGGATTGCATTTTACAGAGGCCGTGTTTGCGTCGTTGGCAGCTAAAGGCTTTCGAACGGGTTTTATAACCCTGCATGTGGGGGCTGGCACGTTTCAGCCTGTGAAGGCGTCTGTTATGGAGGAACATACCATGCACACGGAGCACATGGAAGTGACGGAGGAGCTGCTGGAAACCATGTTGGCCCATACGGGAGATTTTATTTGCGTGGGCACTACTACCCTGCGTACCGTGGAAAGCCTGTACTGGATGGGGGCTAAGCTGATCCGCGATAAAGACATACCTCCGGAGCGCCTGGCGCTGTGCCAGTGGGAAGTATACGATGACTCTTTCCCTGAAGTAACCACTGCCGAGGCGCTGTGGGCGCTGCTGCAGTGGATGCGCTCTCTGGGGCTGGAGAAGCTGTATACACAAACACAGATACTGATAGCGCCTGGATATGCTTTTAAAGTAGCCAGGGGACTGGTTACCAATTTTCACCAGCCGGGATCAACCCTGCTGTTGCTGGTAGCAGCACTGGTGGGGGATAACTGGCGTGCGATATATGATTATGCATTGCAACACGAGTTCCGGTTTCTAAGTTACGGAGACGGGTGCCTGCTGTTTGCGCAGTAGAGGAAACTCCAGCGTAAAAGTAGAGCCCTTTCCGAGTGTACTGTCTGCTTTTATTTTTCCTTTCTGTGCTTCTACCATCGCTTTTACGTAGCTGAGTCCCAGGCCGAAGCCCTTTACATTGTGAATATTGCCGGTATGGGCCCGGTAAAACTTTTCAAAAACCCTGCCGAGGGTTTCTTTAGACATGCCGATGCCGTTGTCTTCCAGTTTTATGCGAATGCTGTTTCCGGCGTTCTGGGTGGTGAGGTTGATATGGAGCCCGTCGTCTTTCGAATACTTTACTGCGTTGTCTATGAGGTTGCTGATCAGATTGGTAAAGTGTACTTCGTCTGCTTTGATAAGGTCTTTGGACGCGTTGAGCGAAAGTTGTATGGTGCCGTTTTTGGCTTCGAGTTGCAGCCTGAAGTTTTCTACCACGTGGCTGATCACTTCGTTTACTTTGATTGGCTGCATGTTCAATTGTATTTCTTCTTTATCCAGCAACGCAGCCTGCAAAATGGTTTCCACCTGCTTGTTCATCCGTTTGTTCTCGTCTTTGATAATACCCCGGAAATACTGCATTTTCTCCTGGCTGCCCAGTACCTTTTCGTTGTTTAAAGCATCTACTGCCAGCGATATGGTGGCCAGGGGCGTTTTGAATTCGTGGGTCATATTGTTGATGAAATCACTTTTGATCTCACTCAGCTTTTTTTGCATCAGCATGGTGCGTACGGTCACGAAAAAAGCCGTACATATCACCATGGTAAAAAGCATAGAACCACCTATCATCCAGCCCAGTGAAGGCAGCAGTATGGATCGTACGTTCGGTACAATCACCCACAGCTCTTCTTCTGCTTCAAACCCGCCGGTGATAGACCCGCCGGGTTGCGACAAAGGAAAGAAAAAAGCTTTGTTGCGGGTGGTATCCGCCATCAGCTTACTGAAATTGAGCGTTTGCATTTCTATATTATTGCCCTGGTACCGGTTAATGACGGCGAATTCAAACGCTTTGTTTTTAAACCCGTATTTGTGAAATGCTTTTTTAAGCCGGTCGTAAATCTGGGAAGGGGTATACCGTTGTGCCACGGTGCTTCTGAGGCTTAAAAACAACTGGTCGGAGGGCAGACTTGGCAATAGTTTGGGTGATCCGAATACGGAAACGGATTCCTTGGAGCGTGCGATCTCCATACCCACTTCCGCCACAGCCATCTGGATGTATTGCTCTAATTCTTCGTTCTTAAGTTTCAATGCGTTGCGGATGGCTGATACCTGCATTATGATAATACCTACCAGCGACATGGATATGAGCAAAACAATGAGTAAGTAGATTTTCTTCATCCGCCTGTAAAATTAATTGTATATGAACGATCCTACCCTTACTGCGGCGGGCATTTAACGAAGTTTTAATCAGATTATTTGCCGGCAAGGGTTTACACGGCAATTATACAAAATTCACAGATCATTATATTGTGCATCAGGAATTTCTACTTTATCTTAGAACCATGGGTACAATATCATCCGGAACTTTATTGATAGCGGAGCCCTTTTTAAAGGATCCCAATTTTATGCGCAGCGTAGTGTTGCTCTGTGAGCACAACAATGAGGGCAGTTTTGGACTGCTGCTGAACAGAAAGTTTGAGCTGAACCTGGGATCGTTGATCTCCGAACTGGAAGCAACCGATATACCAGTGTTTATCGGGGGGCCTGTTCAGGCAGACACGCTACATTTTCTGCACAACTATCCCGATAAAATCCCGGGTAGTATAAAGGTGGCGGATAATGTGTATTGGGGAGGGGATTTTGAGTTGGTAAAAGAATACCTGAAGCGCGGCGAACTCAATGCGACGGGGATACGGTTTTTTCTGGGTTATTCCGGCTGGGGAACAAGTCAACTCGATGAAGAGCTGAACAGCAAAAGCTGGATTACCACTCCTGCAAAGAGCCGGATCGTTTTTCACGCCACGCCGGGCAATATCTGGAAAGATGCACTCGGCTTAATGGGCGGGGAGTATTCCATGATGACCAATTTCCCGATCGATCCGCAGTTAAACTGAATAATTCTTACTTACCATACCTTATAGGTTTTTAAAACCTATAAGGTATGGTAAGGCATTCCCTCAACCGTTTATCCAGTTTTTTGCCTCCTGCTCTGTGTGATGCAGTACCACGTTCACACCAAATTTTTCTGTGAGATGGCGTGCGATGCTGTCGGCTGCAAATACACTTCTGTGCTGGCCTCCTGTACAACCAAAATTGATGGAGAGGCTTTCAAAGCCCCGCTTGATGTAGTCGGTTACGGTAATGTCTACAATGCTTTGAATATGTTGCAAAAAACCGGGCATTTCGGTATTGTGCAGCAGGTATTCCTGCACGGATTTGTCTCTGCCCGTTAGTTTTTTATATTCTTCTATGCGGCCTGGATTTAGAATACCCCGGCAGTCGAACACAAAGCCACCGCCGTTGCCGCTCTTATCTTCAGGTATACCTTTCCGGTACGAAAAACTGTTTACGTATACGATCAGGGGGGTGTCTGCCGCGGCTTTTACCGTTTCGTACCGGTTAATGATGTTGTCGTCTACGATTTGCCAGAGCGCCTTTTGCAGTTCAGGCAGCCGGATGGGTATTTTTTTATTTTCCAGAAACCAGCGCAATTGTTTCAGCGCATACGGTATACTGGCAATGAAATGTGGCTTCCGTTCAAACAGTCCCCTGAACCCGTAGGCGCCGAGCGTCTGGAGCATACGGATCAGTACAAAACCATCGTAGCTGTCCATAAAGTCTTTCCTCACCAGCCGTTGATCCAGTAACCGGTTTACGGCATCAAAGTAGTAATAAGACAGTTCTTCTTTCCAGTCGTGTGGCAGTGCTGCACGTGCCTGCCACAGCATGGATGCCACATCGTATTGCAATGCGCCCTGCATTCCTCCCTGAAAGTCTATGAAATACACTTCCTCATCCTTCACCATTACGTTGCGGCTCTGGCAATCGCGGTGCATAAAATACCGTGCTTCTTCCTGCATCAGGTAGCTGCTCAACAGTTCAAAATCGTTCAGCAGCAGGTTTTTATCGTAGGGGAGATCCAGCGCCCGGATGAAATAGTACAGAAAATACAGCAGATCCGAATAGATAGCCTGCTTATCGAACGATTTGGTAGCTATGCAATAATTATAATCCAGTCCTTCGCCGCCTTTTACCTGTAGCAGGGCTAACTGGTCGAACGCTTTTTTGTACAGTTGCTTACCTCTTTCGGAATACCCCTCCTGCTTAATGATATCAAAAAGAGATACATCGCCAAAATCGGTTTGCAGGTACATGGTATTCCGGTCGTCTACATGCAGTATATCGGGAACGTGTAGCTGTTTTTTATAAAAATGGCGTGCGAATGCTATGAAGGCATTGTTTTCCGTGATATTACCCGGGTTGTAGGTAAGGATATACGAGCCATCAGGTGTTTTTGCCCGGAAGTACTGCCGGTTGCTGCCTGCCTGCCGAAGCGTAACGATATCGGCCTGGGGGCCATTCGACCATGCTTCAAAAAAACTGCTGATTTCCTGTATCACATCTGCCATTCCGGATTCGATTGTGGTTGGTTAAGTAATGGGTAGAGATTGTATTAACGGATATTTTCCGGTTTATTGTTGTCAATATACTCAATTATGCCTTTTATATCTTCCGGGTGATGCCAGTGAATGGTTTCATCCCGGTGAAACCAGGTGAGTTGCCGTTTGGCGTACCGCCTCGTGTTTTTCCTGATTTCCTCTACAGCCTGTTGCAGCGTGCAATGGCCGTCGAGATGCGTAAACAGTTCAGTGTAACCCACGGTCTGCAGTGCATTGAGCTGCCGGTATGGCCTCAGCGTCTTCACCTCATCGAGCAGCCCGATATCCAACATATGCCCAACGCGGGTATTGATCCGGTCGTACACCTGTTCGCGGCTAAGCTGTGTACCTATCTGCAATATACGGAAGGGGCGTGGTGGAGTGGTGGCTGCCTGCAACGAGCGGATGGATTGCCCGGAGGAAAGTTTTATTTCCAGTGCGCGCAGCATGCGTTGGGGGTTATGTATTTCCCCTTGGTCATAATACAGCGGATCATGCTGCTGTACCATTTGCTGCAGCCAGTCCATCCCGTAGTCTTCGTACTGTTTGCGTATGCGCAAGCGTATATCTTCATCAATCGCAGGCATGGGGTCTATGCCCCTGCAGAAGGCTTTCACATAGAGGCCGGTGCCACCCACAACAATGGCTACGTTGTGCTTAGCGAAAATCTGTGCGGCTGCTTCCAGGGCATAGGTTTCGAATAGCCCGGCATTTACTTCCTGCTGTATGGAATGACTGTTGATGAAATGGTGTTGTACGCGGTTGAGTTCGGCTGTGGAAGGTTTTGCTACGCCGATGTTAAGCTCCCGGTAGCATTGCCTGGAATCGGCGGAAATGATTTCCGTACCGAAATGCGCTGCCAGTTGCAGCGACAAACTTGTTTTGCCCGATGCGGTGGGGCCCACGATTACTATGCAAACCTTTTGTTGAGGCATCCGCAAAACTAAAGATTAAATTGATCTGAGCTGCTACTGCCCGACAGCATGCCGTCTGGCATCAGTTGCTGGCTTCGGTTACCAGTACTTCATACAAATTGTGTTTGCGCATATAGTAAAACCGGCCATTTCCCTTTTCGCAGATCTTTTCCAGGAATTCGATGGTTTCCACATCGTGCAGGCTGCCCATCAGTATAATGCTCAATGGCACCCCGGCCCTATCATAGGCTTCTATTTTTCTACGTATTTTTTTATTCAGGTCGAACATGCCATCTGTTACCAGCACCAGTTTGGTATTTCCGTGATAGTGCTGTCGCGTGCTGTCTACGATCTTATAAGCGTCCAGCAGTGCATCCTGCACATTGGTGCCTCCTTTGGTGATGAGTGTGTCTATACTTGCTGTTATCCTCTCCCTGTTCGTACACGGCTCATACCGGAGTATCACTTTGGCGGAATCGTTGAAAGTGATCACCGACAGGCGATCTTCTTCCCGCTGCAGGTGTATGAGGTAGTGTAGTCCTGTCTTCAGGCTGTCGAGCCGGCTTTCTTCTTTCATGGAGTTGGAAATATCTATCAGGTAGATATTGTGATGCGGTGGTGCCGTCCGAATCGTTGTCAGATGGCGCAGGTACGTACTGTCGGTGGTATCCGTAGCGTTGTTGATCAGGGTATCTGCCACCGGGAGAACAGGCATTACATACATTTCCGGCCGGCTGGTAACGGCCCATGCCGGTATTACCAGGAGCACCGATATTGCTCTGAGGCCTGTTAGTATACGATGGAAAAGCCTGTATTTCATGCCGGATCGTGATAGGTGTTGTATTTCTAACGAATGTAAAACCAATATAGTACGATGCGTCCTTCTATTAATTGTGACGCATGGAAGAATAATAGCATATTAACGATCGTTAGTTGAATTCATTTATATTTGTTAGTAAAAACAGCTAAGCATGCAATTTGAGCTATCTGAAGAGCAGCAGATGATACGGCAGGCCGCGCGTGACTTTGCGCGTAACGTTTGTTTGCAAGGTGTAATAGAAAGAGACGAACGCCAGCAATTTCCTGCAGAGCAGGTGGCCGCTCTGGCCGATCTGGGCTTTTTGGGTATGATGACGGCACCGGAATACGGGGGCAGCGGACTGGATACGGTGAGTTATGTATTGGCCATGGAGGAAATCAGTAAAATAGATGCCAGTGTGAGTGTGTGCATGAGTGTAAACAACAGCCTCGTATGCTGGGGGCTCGAAAAGTACAGCAGTGAGGCGCAGAAGAAACAATACCTCACACCGCTGGCACAGGGCAAAAAGGAAGGTAGTCTGTATACGGGCGCTTTTTTGCTCAGTGAACCGGAGGCCGGCAGCGACGCTACCTCACAGCGTACCATAGCCGAAGATAAAGGCGATCACTACCTGCTGAACGGCACCAAAAACTGGATCACCAACGGCAGCAGTGCAAGCGTATACCTGGTGATGGCACAAACAGATATAGAGAAAGGCAGCAAAGGCATCAACGCTTTTATAGTAGAAAAAAATACCAAAGGCGTTACCGTGGGGCCGAAAGAAAACAAGATGGGGATACGCGGCAGCGATACCCACAGCATCATGTTTCAGGACGTGGTAGTGCCCAAGGAAAACCGTATTGGAGAGGATGGTTTCGGGTTCAGTTTTGCTATGAAAACCCTTGCGGGCGGCAGAATCGGTATTGCCGCTCAGGCACTGGGCATAGCCTCCGGCGCCTATGAACTGGCGCTGGCTTACGCAAAAGAGCGAAAAGCATTCGGGAAAGAAATAGCGCAACACCAGGCAATACAGTTCAAACTGGCCGATATGGCCACTAGAATAGAAGCAGCCCGGCTTCTCTGCCTTCGGGCCGCATGGGATAAAGATATGGGTCGTGATTATACACTCAGCAGCTCAATGGCTAAAGTGTATGCTTCTGAAACGGCCATGTGGGCCACCACCGAAGCCGTGCAGATACACGGCGGGTATGGCTACGTAAAAGAATACCATGTGGAGCGTTTGATGCGGGATGCGAAGATTACACAGATTTACGAAGGTACCAGTGAAGTGCAACGGATCGTGATCGGCAGATCCATACTCCAGTAAGCTACGAAAGCCGCCGGAATTATTGACTGTTCACAAATTACCGCTTATCTTGCAGGAAGATACCGTTGTATCATTTATTCAGCCAGTATTCCTATTATATGAACATTCTGCAGGTAGAAAACCTTACAAAAGACTATGGAGGAAATGAGGTGCTCAACGGTATCAATATCACCATCAACGAACCCCAGATTATAGGATATATAGGGCCCAACGGCGCCGGCAAAAGTACAACTATCAAGATACTGGCGGGTATCATATCGGAGTTTGAAGGAAATGCCAGTGTACTGGGCATGGATGTACGCAAAGATCCGATGGAGATTAAAAAACGCATAGGCTATATTCCCGAAAATGCAGCACTGTACGAAGTGCTTACGCCGCTGGAATATCTTTTATTTACGGGCAGGCTCTATGGTATGGAAGAAGATACCATTAAGAAAAGGTGTTGGGAAATGCTGCGACTGTTCGAGCTGGCAGATAAGTCCGATACACGCATGAACAGTTTCAGCAAAGGCATGCGGCAGAAAGTGCTGCTGATTTCCGGACTGATGCACAATCCCGAAATTATTTTTCTTGATGAACCGCTCAGCGGACTGGATGCCAGTGCTGTTATTCTGGTGAAGGAGATACTGGCAAAATTGAAAACGGCGGGTAAAACCCTGTTTTATTCATCGCATTTAATGGATGTGGTGGAAAAAATCAGTGATCGGATCATTATTATTAATAAAGGAGCCATCATAGCAGATGGTACGTTTGAGTCTTTGAAGTCTGATGCCGATAAAGGCTCGCTGGAGACTATTTTTACATCGCTCACCGGCGACGACGGGCAACACCAGACCACCGCCGGCGCTTTTATTGAAGTATTGAAAAGCTGAGCAGGATATGGAAAAATGGTTGTTGAAGCTGGTACATCTGTTCGATTTTGCTTTTGTAAAGCAGGGCATCAATCTTTCGCAGTTGTACACCATCGTGGAAACCAAGCTGCTGATGGACAAGCGCCGGGTATACCTCAACTGGCGGACAAACGCACAGTCGGCGCACAGCGGTCACTTACATACGGTGTTGTTGCTGCATGTGCTTATCAGTCTGATAGTGGCCGTGACCATCTATGCCGATCTGCCTTTTCTGTTTGTGATGATGTTGCTGCATGGTTATATCATCTTTATGATGTCGATGGTGCTCATCACCGATTTCTCCGGTGTGGTGCTTGATACCGCAGATAATCAGATCATTCTTCCGAAGCCGGTAGACGGCAAAACGCTTTTTATGGCGAGGCAGGTGCATATTTTAGTATACCTGCTGATGTTTGCTGCAGCCATGGCTGCTATTCCCCTGGTGATGGTGGGGGTAAAGTTTGGTATAATGGTGGCATTGGTAGCTGTATTGACCGTGCTGCTGTCGGTGATTTTTGCAGTGTTCTTTACTTATTGTTTTTACTTGCTGGTGTTGCGGTTCAGTTCTGAAAAAAAAGTAAAAGATATCATCACGTGGTTTCAGATTGTTATTACTGTTTTTTTTGCGATTGGTTACCAGGTACTGTTCCGGTTACTGGATGTTGATGTTGTATCGGCAGTTGAACTGCGCTGGTATTCTTTTTTATTGCCCCCTGTATGGATGGCCTATACGCTTGAGGCAGTACAATTGCGAACGCTTACGGTACTGCACCTGTGCATGATACTGCTGGCAGCCGGCATGCCGCTGCTGCTGTATGGATATATTTTCCGTTACCTGGCGCCTGGCTTTACCCGCAGAATGGCTGTTTTGGGTGCAGCAGATGCGCAGCAGGGTCAGAAGGTACCCACAACATGGGCAAAGCGCATATCGTTGCTCTTCACCAGGCAGCCCCTTACCCGGGCCGGTTTCGAAAATACCTGGATCATTACCGGAAGGGATAAATCGTTCAAACTGCATTTCTATCCTTCTCTTGCTTACATATTTGTTTTTGTGTTCATTTTCGTGTTCAACGGCGGAACCGATATGGCTACTACCTGGGAGGGGCTCGCCGATACCAGCAAATTTCTCTGGTTCATCTATCTGCCGGTGTTTACAGTAGCGAACGGTCTGCTGTTTGTTTCATTCAGTGAGCATTTTAATGCCTCCTGGGTATACCACAGCGCGCCGATGCAAAAACCGGGACAACTTATACTCGGTTCCTGGCTGGGCTTGTTTGTAAAGTACTTTTTTCCCGTCTACCTGCTGATGTTTGCTATTTGCTTTCATATCTGGGGACCGTCTATCGTAGACGACTTTGTATTCGGCCTTGCCAACGATTATATGTGTTACCTGATATTGGGTTGTATAGGCAGGCAGTACCTCCCGTTTTCCCGGCAGCCCAACAACAGGCAGCAGGCCGGAAGGTTTATACTCACCTTGCTCCAGATGGCGGTTGTGGGGGTAATGGTGTTGCTGCATGGGCTGGTATTACAAAACCCCGGTTGGTTGTATGCCCTGCTCCCCGTTATACTCATCGTTTGCTGGTTGCTGGAAAAATATATTACAAACATACAATGGTCAAAAATAGCTGTATAGATTATGGTGCTAGATAAAATAAAGTATGATCAGTTGGCAGAAGAGCTGAAACAGAAAGATGCTTCGCTTATAGCCGTATCTAAAACCAAGCCGGTGGAAGATATCCTTCGTTTGTACGAATATGGTCAGCGCGATTTTGGAGAAAATTACGTACAGGAACTCACAGAAAAACAGCCGGTGCTACCGGCAGATGTCCGCTGGCATTTTATTGGTCACCTGCAGCGCAATAAAGTGAAGTACATAGCGCCGTTTGTGTACCTGATCCATGGTGTAGACAGTCTGAAATTACTGAAAGAGATCGATAAGGAAGCGGCTAAATGCGAGCGTGTTATTTCCGTGTTATTGCAGGTGCATATTGCGATGGAGACCTCCAAGTTCGGATTTGATGAAACGGAGCTGGAAGAGGGGCTGCGTCAATCCTCTGCATTGAAAAACGTTGCTGTAAAAGGGCTGATGGGGATGGCTAGTTTTACAGACGATCAGCGCCGTATCGCCGCTGAGTTTGGTTCGCTAAAAAGGCTCTACGATCAGTATCGCAAGCCGTATGATTTTTCCGTGCTTTCTATGGGCATGAGCAGCGATTACAGAATTGCCATAGAAGAAGGGAGCAATATGGTGCGTATAGGCAGCCTTCTTTTTGGCGCCAGGCAATATAGCTGAGGCGTCCTTCCTCCCGTATTCCGGGGATAGGCTTTCGCTACAGCAGTAGATAAAACCTGGTGTCCGGGGTAGTCATTCGCCCCGACACCTCCGAATGTTGCCGGTTCTTCCAAAGGCAATTCTTCCGCCGGTTAGTGCTTGGTGATATGCTCCTCAGAGCCATAGTTACGCCATTGATCAGGCTGCAAATATATAATGGCAGCCATCTCTTGGGGCACGGGTCAAATGCGATCATTTTCCCGACTTTCGATGAGGGGGCGTAAACTGCCGTTCAAATTCGGGTGTCTACATACTAACATTTGTTTTAATATCGTTTTAACAGCTTCTGGATTGGATTAGTTACGATATCCGTCAAACGACGATGCAGATAGGTGTTGTTTCTCAGAGAAGATGTAAAATGCTGATAGACAGTCGTAAGAAGATTCAATACATAATATCGCTCTATGCTACCGAAGAAAACAACCCTTTTTGTGATGCTGCTCCACATTGCAACACTATTGACGGCGCAAGCTGTGGATGTACAGGTTAACATCTCAGGCCCTTCATCGATAACTACGGGTACAACAGCTACTTATACCGTGTACGTTACTAACAGAGCACCCAATACAGCTTCTGACGTGATAATAGTTGTGCCCCCGATCAGCAATTTCACCATTTCCAGCGTTACCTGTGCAGCGGGAGACGGAAACGGTGGTACAGCATCCTGCCCTGCCACCATGAATGTGTCTGCATTGCAGTCTTCGGGGTTGCTGATTCCCAGTCTTCCATATGGAAGTGTTGCAGTATTCACCGTCGTCGGCACCGCGGCAAACGCCACTGGTGTAATACAGTTCACTTCAACCGCAACGGTTTCTCCACCCAACACAGATGCGGCTGCGCACAATAATACTCTTACGTTATCGTCGCAACTGATTGCAGGTGCTACTTGTGCTACGGCCACTTATCGTTTGAATATCAATAAAACCAAAGCACAAAATGCCATTGCGGTGAATGGTGGAACATTTGATCTGGTGTATGATCTCGAATCGGGATCTTCTATACCAGGTGTAGGTAATACGTTGAGAGTGCCTGTCTCCTACAGCGATTTAAACAACCGTAACGGTGTGGACAACCGATGGCTCGACACGCTGCACACATCCGGAGATTTGTTGTTAGGGATGAATGCTTCACAAGCAGCGACCGGCAGCATATTTTATAATTTGCCTCCGGCCAACGTCCCCCCAAAACCCAATTCTTACATTACTAATCCTGCATTGTCCGGAGGGGCCTCTTATGTGCTGGTAGACAGAGCATTGACGGAATTTCTACGAAATGATATCATTGAGCCTCTTGGTGATTTTACTTTAGCTGTCGGTTCGCCTGCTTTACCTGAAGGGGTGTACGTAGAATCCAATGAACTTGTTGTACATTCACGGGGCGCGGGCAATTTTGGCGGATCCCGTGTGCACAGTGCTTATTTAGCCAAACCCCTGATACAGCGTGAAACGATGGGAGGAACTGCCAGTACCTCCTTTACTCCAGAAATACAGATGCAGTTGAGTCAGACCTATACCTGGCGGTACACGGCGTTTAGAGGAGAGGGAGAAGGAAACTCGCCCGAGCACAGAGGCATTATTTTTAAATCAAGCAGCTATATTACCCTGGCAGTTGAACCGCGCGATTATGGCAGCCTGGCTGCCTGGCCGGATGCATCAGCGCGTATGGAGGCTACTGATTTAACCGTACCGCGTGTGTGGCTGGGCGACAATAATGACTATCCGAATATACCCTGTGATGATAATTTGAACCGAAACGGAGGCTTAACGTTGCGTGCTGCCAACCCGGTATCTGGTAACGGTACAGCAGGGGCTCCTTTTCTGATAGCCCCCGCAGACAACCAGCTTCGTTTCGATGTGTTGGTGAATGGCAACCAGTCCTCCGTTCCGGTGTATTATGGCATTTGGTTCGATATCAATGGCAATGGCAGTTTCACAGACGACGATGACGTGTTTATCACAGGAAGTGGTCAACATGGCAATGGTACCACCTACCAGCACCCGTTTGCCATCCATCCTTCTGCCGCCAGCGCTGGAGCCACCAGTGGAGCAGTGAGAGTAATTGTAACGTCGGAACCTACTGTTTTTCAAAAAGCGCAGAACGGTGAGGTGCATGTAATCAACGGCGAGGTGGAGGATTATCATATTGCATACATGTATGCCCTGCCGGTGAAAATGGGCGCATTTACAGCACAAAAAACGGGTAATTCGGTTCTGCTGCAGTGGTCTACCATATCGGAATGGAACAATACAGGCTTCGAAGTTCAGCATAGCAACGACGGCATACAATGGAGTGCCGCTGCATGGGTGCCTGCTCAATCCGGTAAAGGCGCGGGTTCCCGGGAAATGCACTACCGTTATGTAGTGTTGCAACCGCAGCCCGGAAAAAACTTTTATCGCCTTAAACAGATTGATTTGGACGGCAGGCACGCCTACAGCAGTGTAGCTGTTGTAGGGACGGATCGCAAACAGCAAATATCCCTGTTTCCCAACCCGGCGTCGCACAGCATAACGGTAACAGGACTTCAGCCGGGCTGCGATATTATTTTGTACAGCAACAGAGGCGATGTATTGCGTATGGTGAAGGCAGTACATTCAGAACTATTGCTCCGCCTGGATGATTTGCAACCTGCTGTATACCGTATATCGATACGAGACAAACTGGGCAACAGGATATCCACACACGCTTTTGTAAAACAATAGTGTGGAAAAACTTATTGGTGTGCACTTTACTTTGCCGCCACCAGGCTTATTTCTACGTTTACATCTTTCGGAAGCCCCTTCACTGCTACGGTTTCGCGGGCAGGGTAATCGCCGGTAAAATAGGTGCCATACACTTCATTTACGGTAGCAAACAGAGACATGTCGGACAGGAAGATTGTTGTTTTTACAACGTCGCTGAATGAATAGCCTGCCGCTGTTAGCACGGCCTGCAGGTTTTGCATCACCTGCTTCGCCTCTTCGGCAGCGTTAGTGGCTTCTATCTGATTGGTAGCAGGGTTGATGGCTACCTGACCGGATACATAGAGCAGATTGCCTATTGCAACGGCCTGGCTGTAAGGGCCGATAGGAGCAGGCGCTTCATCGGTTTGAATGATCTTTTTATGCATGGCTAATATTTTTGAATTGGCAAAGTTGCCTGTTTTTGGCCATATAATCCATATTTCTCCTGTACATTTGCGATCTCCGATAGCGTAAAAAGTAAGATCATGTCGATAAGTACACCACTTCAAGAACGTAGCCAGGGATCCTGCGAATTGTGCAATACCAATACTGCCACCCAGGAATATACCGTTAGCCCTAAAAAAGATGATGATATCCGTAACCAGGTAGCTGTATGCGATACCTGCCTCGCTGCCATTGATGCACCGGCAGAAGGCGATTACTGGCGCTTTCTGGAAGGCACCATCTGGAATCCGGAGGCCTCTATCCAGGCATTGAGCTACAGAATACTGCACGCCTGTCGTCAGCAGGATTGGGCAAACAGCATTATCAGTTCGGTAGAACTGGATGAAAATACCGTACAATGGGCGTTGAGCGCCTTTGAAATAGCCGATGTTCACAAAGATGCCTTCGGGAACACATTGGAAAATGGGGATACAGTAGTACTTACCCAGGGTCTTAATGTAAAAGGAACCAGCTTTACTGCCGCAAAAGGTACCGTAGTAAAAAAGGTACGACTGGTGCCCGATAATACAGGTCAGCTGGAAGGAAAAATAAACGACCAGACGATAGTTATCCTCACCAAATACGTGAAAAAAGCATAACATTACCAGGGGAGATACCGACCGATGGTACGCGCATTGATATTAACGAAAGATGGTTCTCATACATTGCTCGATCAGGCAACCGGGGCTACCTTTCATTCTTTGCACGGCGCTATACAGGAGTCGGAACATGTGTATATACGTGCATTGCGGCATATGGCTACTAAAAAGCCTTCGGTATCTGTTGTTGAAATGGGTTTCGGAACAGGACTAAATGCCCTGTTGAGTTGCATGGCAGCCGATGCTGTATCGGCGCATGTTCATTATACAGCCATAGAGATGTTTCCGCTTGAGGCGAATTGGGCGCAGCAGTTGAACTATTGTGCTACACTCGAAACACCGGCGTACATCGCTGTATTTGACCGTTTGCACAGCGCTGACTGGGAAAGCGATCAGCGGATTACCGACCACTTTACCATTCATAAAATAAATGCCCGGATGGAAGAAGCGGTAATCGGCAGCAGACTTGTAGATATTGTGTATTACGATGCTTTTGCTCCGGAAGTACAGCCCGAATTATGGAGCAGGGAAATATTTGAAAAAATCGGCACCTGGATGCAGCCGGGTGGAATGCTCACCACTTACTGCAGCAAAGGGGCGGTGCGCCGTGCTATGCAGGCAGCCGGCTGGCGGGTGAAGAAAATGCCCGGCCCGCCCGGAAAACGCGAAATTGTGCATGCATTCCGCGATGGAGGATGATACACTCTGCAGATTGAAAAGTTTTTGAATCTGTGATTTTGCATTATATTGACAGACCGATATGAAATCATTTGTTATAGGTGATATCCACGGTGCATTAAAAGCTTTGCAACAGGTGCTGGAGCGGGCAAACGTTCCTCCGGGCAGCCAGTTGATATTTCTGGGCGATTATGTAGACGGGTGGAGCGAATCTGCGCAGGTAATCAGTTATCTGATCAATTTGTCTGCCGCAACAAGCTGTCGTTTCATAAAGGGTAATCATGATGTTTGGTGCGAAGAATGGCTGCGCACCGGCTATGCGAGTGAAGTATGGCTACAGCATGGCGGCAGAGAAACCATACACAGTTATCGCGATACAGATGAAGCCACCAAACGGGTACACCTGCGGTGGCTGGAGCAGATGAATTATTATGAGCGCGACGAAAACGACCGCCTTTTTATCCACGCAGGCTTTACTTCTATGCATGGGCCGGAAAGAGAGTTCGTATCCGGGAATTTTACCTGGGACCGGACATTATGGGAAATGGCGCTCGCGCTGGATACTGATCTCGACAAAGATTCCCTGCGCTTTCCCAAACGGCTCAAACTCTTCAGCGAAATCTTTATCGGCCATACTCCCACGCTGTATTACAATGCAGCAGTACCTATGCGGGGATGCAACGTTTGGAATGTGGATACCGGAGCTGCGTTCAGGGGAAAACTCACCATCATGGATATCGATACCAAAGCATACTGGCAAAGCGATCCCGTATGGACGCTGTATCCTGATGAGAAGGGCCGAAACTAACGTTGTTGTACACCTGCCGTTAAAAACAAGCGTAGCCCCGGTTATTGGAAACCGCTCGGTGCAAAGCTATGTATCAGTAATATACGATGAAGAGAAGAATTGTTTAGAGTCGCCCCTGCCACCATTGCAGGGCACGCTTTTGTTTGCTTACATTTGTAATTAAACTGTTGGAATCATCAGCCAGTTGTCCTCCATATTGTCAAATCCCATTGAATACCTCAAAGGAGTGGGGCCCGTGAAAGGAGATCTGCTCAAAAAGGAGTTGAATCTCTTTACCTTCAACGACCTGCTGCAACATTTTCCTTATCGCCATATCGATAAAACAGCGGTGAAAAGAATTTGCGATATATCTCCTGCAACAGATTATATACAGGTAGCCGGCAAAATAATCTCCTGCGATATAGCCGGTGAAAAAACTGGCAGGCGCCTGGTGGCGGAGCTTTCGGACGGCACCGGCACGCTTGAGCTGGTTTGGTTCAGGGGGATAAGCTGGGTAGAAAAAAACATACAGGTAGGAGCGCGGCTGCTGGTGTTTGGGAAGGTTTCTTTTTTTATGGGAAGTCCGCAGATTACGCATCCCGAAACGGAGCCGTTTACAGAAGAGAAGAGTGACGGAAAAAAGTTTTTGGAGCCTGTATACCCCACTACCGAAAAATTGAAAGTGCGCGGGCTCAACGGAAGGCAAATTGGTAAACTGGTGTATACCCTGCTGGGTTTACTGGATGAAAAAGATGTGCCCGAAAATTTGCCTGACCACATATTGTCGGATTTTGGGTTTCCGTCTCGCTATGCAGCGTACCAGCAAATACATTTCCCGGCGGATGCTACTACACATGAGGCGGCATTACAGCGCCTGAAATTTGAAGAGCTTTTTATAGCACAGGTGCGGCTCCGGTTATTAAAGCTCAACAGGTATCGGTATACGAAGGGGCATGTTTTTGAAAGTGTAGGAAAATTATTCAACGTGTTTTACAGCCAGCACCTTCCGTTTACGTTAACAGGTGCCCAGAAAAGGGTATTGAAAGAAATCAGGCAGGATACCCTCCGGGGATACCAGATGAACCGTCTGCTGCAGGGCGATGTGGGTAGTGGAAAAACAGTAGTGGCTTTGTTGAGTATGCTGCTGGCTGCTGACAATGGATTTCAGAGTTGTCTGATGGCGCCCACGGAAATATTGGCGCAGCAGCATATGGAAGGCATTAGCAGCCTGCTAAAGGATATGCCGGTAGAGGTAGCTTTGCTGACCGGATCTACCCGAAAAGCGGCCCGCAACAAAATACTGCAACGGGTGATGGAGGGCCATACGCATATTTTGATAGGAACACATGCGCTGCTGGAAGATCAGGTACAGTTCAGCCGGCTGGGACTGGCCATCGTAGATGAGCAACACCGGTTTGGGGTGGCACAGCGTGCCAGGCTCTGGTCGAAAAGTGATATACCGCCACATGTACTGGTAATGACAGCGACGCCTATTCCGAGAACGCTCGCTATGACGGCCTACGGAGACCTGGACTACAGTATTATGGATGAACTGCCTCCAGGCAGACAAACGATTGCTACGGTGCACCGCTATGATGATGCAAGATCGCAGGTGATGGATTTTATAAAAGCCGAGATCAAAAAAGGGCGGCAGGCTTATATCATCTTTCCCCTGATAGAAGAAAGCGCGAAGCTGGCTTATGAAGACCTGATGAAGGGATATGAAAATGTAAAAGCCTATTTCCCGGAACCTCCCTATTGGATCAGTATGGTGCATGGCAGAATGCCGGCCGATCAAAAAGAGGTGAACATGCAACGTTTTGTGCGCAACGATACTCAGATCATGGTGTCTACCACGGTGATAGAGGTGGGGGTAAATGTTCCTAACGCTACTGTGATGGTGATAGAAAGCGCAGAAAAATTCGGATTGTCTCAATTGCACCAGTTGCGTGGGCGTGTGGGGAGGGGGGCAGAAAAAAGCTACTGTATTTTACTGTCTGGCAGAAAGTTGACCACGGATGCAAGGGAGCGGCTCAAAATAATGACCAGCACCACCGACGGGTTTGAAATTGCCGAAAAAGACCTGGAGCTGAGAGGTCCGGGAGATATTGAGGGTACCCGGCAGAGCGGTATGCTGAACTTTAAACTGGCAAGTATCGTAAATGATAAACATATGGTAGATTTGGCTAAAGAGAAAGCGGAAAGCCTGTTGAAAGAAGACCCCGATTTAAGTAGTTCAGTTAACTTGAAGTTAAAAAGCTTTTTGATGCAGCAAAAAGGTCAAACCTTGTGGAGCAAGATATCGTAATATATGGGTGATGGGGTAAATTCGCTTTCTATCTGTACAGCAAAAAAAGATTTCAATTGAAGCAGTTCCGGCGCATATTGTATGGTGTTGTTGTAGTGTTGTTCTCGTTTTCTCTTTATGGACAAACAACCATTGAATTTGTGGAAAACAAAGGACAGTGGGATGAAACGGTGTTGTTTAAAGGCGACGTGTACAACGGAGCATTGTTTTTACAGAAAAACGGATTTACCGTGTTGCAGCACCATGCGGAAGACCTGGAAGAATTGTTTGAAAGTCTGCATGGACATGAAGGGCATGGTTCACATGCGAATGCGGTCAGCGGACGCAAAGCGTATCCCCGTCCTGCAGGTCCGGGTAAGGGAGATGGTACTGCGGAAGACCGCACCCTGCGTTCCCATGCCTACAGAGTGCGTTTTGCGGGGGGAAATGAGAATAGTCCTGTGGAACGTGAAAAACCCGTTCATTCTTACGTAAATTATTTTATCGGCAGTGATCCTTCAAAATGGGGGGCTGATTGCAAAATTTTTCAGGCAGTTACCTATAAAGATGTGTATCCCAATATTGATGTACGTTACTATGCACAGGACAATCAACTGAAGTATGATTTTATAGTGCATCCGGGCGGCAATATTGGGGATATAGTGATGGAATATGAGGGTGCAGACAGACTGTATGTGAAGAAGAAAGAGTTGGTGATTCAAACCTCGGTAGGAGATATCAGAGAGCTGGAGCCGTACTCGTACCAGCCGGGTGTGAATGGAACCGAACAGGTGAACGTTCGTTTTGTGATAGAAAACAAAAACAGAGTCAGGTTCAGAGCTAGTAGCTACGATCCGTCTAAAACGCTTATTATCGACCCCACACTGGTATTTTCTACTTTTACTGGTAGCACCGCATCTCAATGGGGCTTTACAGCCACTTACGGGTCAGATGGCAGCCTGTATTCCGGCGGAATTGTTTTTGGTTCAGGTTTTCCGGTGTCGCCGGGAGCGTTTCAAACCAATTACAGGGGAGGATCGGGTGAAGGGTTCTTCAATATGGGTATTATGAAATTCAACGCCATCGGCTCCAACAGGTTGTATGCTACCTATATCGGCGGAGACGGTCGCGATCAGCCACACAGCCTGATGGAAGACAGCCAGGGAAACCTGGTGATTTTAGGGAGAACCAGTTCTTCCAGGGAAGGTAGTGGAGGGTACCCGTTGCAGCCTGCAGGCAACAGGTCTGGCGCTAACGGCGGTTGGGATATTGTGGTAACCAAATTGAATGCTACCGGCACGGCCCTGATAGGTTCCATGAGAATCGGCGGTACGGGTACAGATGGCGCTAATATGGGTTCGGACAGAGACCGCAATGGCATTAAACTCTTTTATGGGGATGATTCGCGCAGTGAAGTAATACTGGATGCAAGCGACAATATTTACATTGCGAGCAATACACAATCGAACGCCGCTGGCAATGCAGGATTTCCGACTACCCTGGGGCCCGGCCCGGCAGGCGAGCAGGATGGTGTGTTGGTAAAGTTGAATCCCAGTGCCACCAGCGTTATATTCAGCACCCGTATCGGAGGCAGCAACAACGATGGCGCTTTTGTGCTGGCCTTGCATCCGCAAACCAATAATATCTATGTAGCCGGTACTACGGAGAGTAATAATATGCCGGGCTTGCCTACCGCAGCACCCGCCGGAGCCATATTGAGCAATAGCTATCACGGTGGGGCGATGGATGGATTCGTAAGTATTTTCAGCAATGCCGGGGTGTTACAGAAAACAGTGTATGTGGGAGCACCCGACCAAAACGTGCTGGATGCGATCTACGGGCTGAAGTTTGATGACAGCGGGTTTCCATATATTACAGGGGTTACCCTGGGAAACTGGCCGGTAACCCCGGGCGTGTACAACAATGCGAATTCCAAACAATTCATTGTGAAAATGGAGCCCGATCTTACCAACATTGTGTACACTACGGTTTTCGGAAGCGGTGCATCCAGATACAATATTTCGCCGGTAGCTTTTTCTGTTGATAAATGCGAGAACGTATACGTGGCGGGTTGGGGAGGTCGGTTGGCCGCCTCCGGTGAAGACCAGTTTGGTACGGCAGGTACGGCCGGTTTGCCTTTGAAAGACTGCAATGTCATAACGGGTGGATGCGATACAGATGGTAGTGATTTCTACTTTTTTGTACTGGAAAAAAATGCGCAGGATATATTGTTTGGCGCCTATTACGGGTACTATTCGCCCAATCGTACAGGGTTTGCAGATCATGTGGATGGTGGCACCAGCCGTTTTGATGCCAACGGCGTTATTTATCAGTCTATTTGTGCAGCCTGTAATATTGGTCCGAACCCAAGCTATCCCTTTCCTACTACGCCGGGGGTATGGCGGCCCCGATCCGGAAATCCCAATGGATGTAACCTGGCGGCGGTTAAAATAGAAATGGACTTCTCCGGTGTAAGCAATAGTATTCGTCCAACGGTAGATGGCATTCCCTATAAGGCGTATGGTTGTGTACCGGTAACCGTAGACTTCATGGATACCCTGCAACGTGGCAGAATGTATGTGTGGGATTTTGGCGATGGCAACCGCGATACCACTACAATGGCTGTTACCAGCTATACGTACAATACGCTTGGTACTTACAATGTTACTTTGATTACCATCGACTCCACCAAATGCATCATGGCCGATACGGCCTATACTACTATTTCGGTGCGCGGCGACCGCGCCAATATAGACATGGACATTGTGAAACAAATGCCATGCGAAGCCTTGCGCTACCAGTTCAGCAACCTCTCATCTCACCCGCCCGGTAAGCCCTTTACAAATTCCTCTTTCGTGTGGGACTTTGGAGATGGGTCGCCGCAACTGGTCATGGGTCCGGGTTCGCCTATGCACGACTATGCAGCGCCTGGCACTTATATTGTTACACTCACGTTGCAAGATACCAGCTATTGCAACGGTCCCGAAACCATCACCGATACCCTGAGCGTAGCGATGAATATTGTAGCGCGGTTCGAAACAGATCCGGGAGGATGCGCACCCTACACGGCTGCATTTGTAAACACCTCCGAAGCCGGGCGTACGTTTGAATGGGATTTTGGCGATGGTAGCACGTCTACCGAATTTTCGCCACAGCACGAGTATCTGCAACCCGGAACGTACACGGTAAGGCTTACCGTGAGAGATCCGAATACCTGTAATCAGGTAGATGTCACCACTCGAACCATTACGGTAACCAATGCGCCTACTGCAGGGTTTACCTACACACCGCTGACTCCGCAGGAAAATACCCCCACCAGTTTCACCAATACTTCCATGGGGGCCGTGCGCTATCACTGGAGTTTTGGCGACGGAGATACCTCTAATCTCACCAATCCGGTACATCAGTATAACCGTACCGGCGATTATGAAGCCTGTTTGATTGCTTACAACGAATTCGGCTGTCCTGATACGGTGTGTGCCCCCGTGTCGGCACTCGTATCGCCCCTGATCGCAGTGCCCTCTGCATTTACACCAAACGGCGACGGAGTGAATGATCAGGTATTTGTGAGGGGTTATGCGATCAACCGTATGCTGTTCAGGATATACAACCGTTGGGGCCAGCTTGTATTTGAATCTACGAATCAGCGCGTGGGATGGGACGGAAAATACAAAGGGGTATTACAGCCGATGGATGCTTACGCGTATACGCTGGAAGTGGAATTTACAGACGGCACCCGGGCCAGCAAAAAGGGTGATATAACGCTATTGCGATAGGTTTAGTAACTTTAACAAAACTGACTGCTGCGGGAGATAAAAAACAGGGAAATGAGAAGAATTGCACAAAATAGAAACAGGCAGTTTTGGCATAGGGCGAAGCCGATGATGCTTTTATTGCTGGTGTTGCTGGCCTCCACGGTTCGTGCGCAGGATCTCCATTTTTCTCAGTTTTTCAATTCGCCGCTGAGTACCAATCCCGCCAATACGGGTTTTTTACCGGAACATGATTACAGACTGGGTGCCAATTACCGTCAGCAATGGGCCAGTATTCCCGCGCAGTTCAGAACAATGAGCATTTTTGGTGATGCGCAGGTAATGCGCGACCGGTTTGAAACAGGCTGGGTAGGCCTGGGCGGACTAATTTTACGCGATGTGGCAGGTAGCGGTAACCTTACTTCAACCAAAGTGTACGGTTCGGCGGCTTATCATCAGATGCTGGGCGCCACCGGCCTGTTGTCTGCCGGCTTTAATGTGGGATGGGCAAATAAACGGGTGGATATTAATAAGTTTACGTTTGATAACCAGTGGAACGGTAAGTTTTTTGACATGGGTGCTCCCAGCGGGGAAAATTTTGCCGCCAATAGTATCCACTATCTCGATGTGCAGGTGGGGCTGAACTATGCTTACTTTCCTACCGACGAAGTTTACCTGCATGGAGGTATATCTGTACATCACGTAAATGCACCGAAGGAATCATTTTTCAATACCCCTGGTTACGATTATACAATCGCCCGTCGCTACATAGCTTTTGCAGATGCCGTGTTAAAGCTGAATGATCGCGTGATCGTAAGTCCGGGCGCCTATTTCACCACACAGGCAAAAGCCCGTGAGCTCACCATCGGTATGCATGCCAATTACAATCTCTCCGGCGATGGTGAAACGCAGTTGATCGGCGGTTTGTATTACCGAGGCGGGGATGCGCTGATACCGATGCTTGGGTTTCAATGGAACTCTGTGCGGTTGATGTTTGCGTACGATGCCACCACATCTGCACTGAGCAATTACAATAATATACGGGGCGCGTCTGAATTCGCATTACTCCATCATAGCTATTACAACCAGGCCAACCGCAACATGCGGCAAATACAGTGTCCTGTTCCCAGGTTTTAGATCACCTCTGTTGCCTTCCGTTTGCGCATAATATTTTAGATGGTGATGGAGCAGGAATACTGTTGGTGAAATGTTAATAACGATGGTTCACAAAAACTGGCATCTTTTTTTCATAATACTGTAGTGTTAGCTTGTACTGAATTAAAATCTATAACAACTAAACATTACTACCATGAAAAATTTAATAGTTCCAGGATTTATGCTGGCCATGCTGGCTTCCTGCGGAGAATCTGGCGTAAAAACAGCCGCTGAACCTGTTACGGTAGCACCGGTAGACGAACCTACCGTTGTGGCAGAAGAAACCTACACTATTTCTGAGGGAGATGTAACCCTGAAAGACGGAAAAGTGATGGTGTACAAAGGAGGGGTGTGGACTGTAGCGGAAAAGGATATAGTACTGGACGATGGAACGGTGATTTCTGTAACAGGCGATGTGAAGTCTGCTGATGGTAAGATGATTACCCTGAAGGAGGGAGAAACCATCAATAAGGTGGGGCGGTTTTTTGATAAAACCGGTAAAGCTATTTCTAATGCGTGGGATGCTACGAAAGAAGGAGTAGGGAATGCGGCTGAGGCTGTGAAAGATAAGGCAGCACAGGCAGGCGAAGCCATTAAAGAAGGTGCTAAAGATGTAAAGGATGCGGTTAAGGAAGGTGCCGATAAAACCAGAGAAAAGGCAAAGGAAATAGGCGACGACCTTCGTAAAAAGGAGTAAGATTTTTGTTCTTTATATTGAAATTGGAAAAGGGGTGGCAATTGCCGCCCCTTTTGATTGAGCGTGTATTTTACTGTTATTGCCTCAGATCATTAGAGGTGGCCAGGGCTATCACTCTTCCCTCGTCTCCCACAGCATTGTAAAAATGGTATACCACTCCGTTCCAGTGTATTATACAAGGCTTGTGTGCATATTGCTGATCGAAAGAAGTGGAAGGTTCTATGAGGTTGGCGCCGGTCCATTCCGTCCAGTTTACGAGGTCGTATGAACAGGCAAACCGATCGAAGGCTGCAGTGTTGCCATCTTCCCAATCGTATCCGAAAAAAAACATCACGTACAAATCGTCTATTTTTACGACTTGTGCGTCACCGCATATACCCCTTCCTTTAGTCAGTAAAGGGGCATTTCCAAATCTTTTCCAGTTGATCATATCGTCTGATACAGCCATGGCAATACTTTCAAATTGTTTGCCGTGAAAGCTGCTGTCGCCGGCAGCATTGTAGTACATTACGTAGGGGTGGCCCGTGTGCTTTTCTTCGTCGCGGATGATCGTGCTTTTGTAAATCTTTTTATTATCGTACCAGCGGGCATCCGGATCATCGGGTGAGAGTACCGGAGCGGGCAATCTTTTCCACTCATCCGGTGCAGCAGGGTTGTTGGTATATGCTATTCCGGCACCGAGCTTACCCGCTTCATAGCCGGTAGCTGCACCCCCCAGGTACGACATCCAGTAGCGGTTGCCGGCCTGTTGGAGGGTATAGTTATTGTGCCAGTCTGTGTTTAACAACGCTATGTACCCTGCTTTCTGGGTGGCATCCCAGGTGCTGTCTGTAAACGGCAATACTTTCCCCCTGGTTTCCCATTGCAGCAGGTCGGGGCTTTCGGCCAGCCAGGTTTCATAACCGGTTCCGTCGAATACTATGTAAGTCATATACCAGGTGTTATTGAGCCTGAAAATGCTGGGGCTGTCTACCATTTTCGATGAATCGGCGTGTTTGAGTACTATGCCATACTTAAAGGGTGTTTTTATTTTTTCGTAAACCGCCTGCATTTGAGCCGGGGTCACTTTCCTGGCGACACTTTTGTCGCTACAGGCATTGTGCAGCAATACGGTGGGTAAGCAAAGCAGCGGTAGAAGCAGGCTGTAAATGGCAGATGGTCGAAACATGGTAATGGTTGAGCGTTCGCAGATATTTTTACAAAGGGAAACTACAATAAATTACGCTAAGTATGCCATCCATGAGGGTTTTCCAGTCTGCTATAGCTGTTTCCGGGGATAAAACAATAGCTATAACCGGCACCGATGTGAAGGGCTGAAAGTATTCGCTTTAGCCGCAGCAACAGGCGGAGAGATAAGCGCTTTGCTGCATTTTACGGAATCGCCGGATGCCTGTATCGGTAAGCTATTGTTATTATTCCTTAATAACATGTGATGCACAAAATAGCCCACCTTTTATAACGTTATTATACAGATAACAGGTGTTTCAGATCATAAACCCCTGTTAAGCAGGGCAAATAAACACAATAAAACCTGATATTTGCATGGTGCAAAAAAAGCAAACCGGTAACAGCGCTTAAGGACTATGATGAAACTGTTGAAGTACTTTTTATTAACCGTATTGGTGTTTTCTCAGGCTGGGGCAGCTTATGCGCAGGGCAGTTTTGTGGATTACCAGAAAACGTTTGCCCGGGTAGCCGATGTATTCCGCAGGAAGGAGGAGGGCGTAAAAAAGGAATTTCGGGAAAAAGGACTGGAATGGCCTGCCCGGTATGTATATCTGCGGTCGTTTAAGCTGGATAGTCAGTTGGAAGTGTGGGTGAAAAATAAAAAGAAAGATACATTTACGCTGTTCAAGACCTACAAGGTCTGTGCCATGGCCGGCTCACTGGGGCCCAAAAGAATGCAGGGTGATTACCAGGTGCCGGAAGGGTTTTACTACATCAACGAATTTAAACCAAACAGCACCTATCATTTGTCGCTGGGGCTGAATTATCCCAATGCTTCGGACCGTATGCTGAGCGACTCGCTGTACCCGGGCGGTGATATTTACATTCACGGCTCTTGTGTTACAGAAGGCTGCATACCCATCACCAACGATCAGATTGAAGATTTGTATATTATTACCAGTTATGCGCATGCATCAGGACAGGAATATATTCCGGTGCATATATTCCCGGTACAGTTCAATAACCCGCGAAGCGTAGCCTATCTGGATAGGTTTGCCAAAACCTACCACAGCTATCGTCCACTGGTGGAAAACCTGAAATCAGCCTACTACTACTTCGAAAAGCATAAGCAGGTACCTGTAGTAATATTAAACCCGATGGGGCAGTACATCCTTAGCGAAGTGTCGTCCGGTACAGCTAATGTAACGGCTGTTCGCCCAAAAGTGCTCACGCCCAGGGAGAAGCCGCTGCCTATTCCGGAGTCGGAGCTGGTAAGGGTAGTCAATAACCAGCCACAGTATCCGGGCGGATCCAAAGCTTTTCAACAGTTTCTTGAAGAATTGAATAAAGAACTCGTTGTATACCTTGATGAAGGACAGCGGGCTGCCTACCTTACCGTAGACTATATCATCGATAAAGAGGGTAAACCCGTTTATGCAAAGGTGATCAAGGGGGGGAATGATGATATGAATGAATTTCTGGAGCAGAAATTTGAAAGCATGCCTCAATGGACACCAGCTTTACGACAGGAAGTGCCGGTGGCATTCAGGATGAAACAGACGCTGGTAGTAGAAGCGCTGTAGCGAGTCTGTATCTTTTATTGTCTACCTTTTTATACTATGTCTTTCTAGCAGGGGCAGCGCCTTTCCGGAAGCCCTATTTGTTAAAATCCATTTTGCCGTACCTGTTTTCTTTGGTAACTTTTGCCCGATTAGAAAGTACGGGCGCATACGACCGTGCCCATTTTTTACACAGCATTTATTTATAAAAGCCTCGCAAGAGGAATTTGAATGGATCGTCCTTCTACTGCGGGTGAAGGGCAATTCCATTAAACACACAAAAGTTAAAGGAATGAAATCAATCGTTAAAGGATTCACGTTGGCACCACTCTTATTTTTTGCGGCTATATGTTCATTTGCCGAAGTACGGCTACCGGCAGTATTTTCGGATAATATGGTATTGCAGCAGCAGTCGGCTGTGGCGGTATGGGGCTGGTCTGCCGCTGCGGAGAAAATTTATGTGACCAATTCCTGGAGTGATTCCATCGACTCCACACAGGCAACGGGAGACGCCCGGTGGAAGTTAACCATCCAGACGCCATCCGCTGGTGGCCCGCATACGGTGACCATTAAGGGTAGCAATACGATTGTGTTGAAAAATGTGATGATCGGAGAGGTATGGATATGTTCCGGACAGTCGAATATGCAGTGGAGTGGCACGAATGGCCTGCCTGAAATTGCGGAGGAATTGCCCCGTGCAGCCAATGCCAATATCCGTTTTTTTCAGGTGCGGCAAACCACTTCGGAGTATCCGCAGGATGATTGCCCTGCCCGGTGGACGGAGTGCAGCGCCGAAACATTACAGGGCTTTTCTGCAGTAGCTTATTTTTTCGGAAAACAGTTGCAGGAAAAACTGAACGTTCCGATAGGATTGATCGATGCCAGTTGGGGTGGAACACCCGCCGAGGTATGGACGCCGAAAGAAACGGTGGAAAATGACCCTGTGCTGAAAGCAGCGGCAGGAAAAATTTCACGTATGAATTGGTGGCCTAATATGCCCGGCGCTGCATACAACGCTATGATCGCTCCGCTTACTTCTTTTAATATTGCCGGTGCTATATGGTATCAGGGCGAATCGAATGTGGTTACCTATAGTACTTACGACCAACTGATGCGCACCCTGATTGGTAGCTGGCGAAAAGCCTGGAACAAGGATATCCCGTTTTATTATGTGCAGATTGCGCCGTTTAGGTATGGTAACAGGCATGAAGGCGCGTTGCTGAGAGAAGCACAAACTAAAACGCTGGATTTTCCCAAAACGGGTATGGCGGTTATTACCGACCTGGTAGAGGATGTAAAGGATATTCATCCCCGACAGAAAAAACAGGTAGGGCAGCGACTGGCAGCCTGGGCGCTCGCGGAAACCTATGCGCAGTCCGGCGTTAGTTACAAGAGCCCACTGTATAGTGATTTTGAGGTGAACAAAAACAAAGTAACCATACATTTCAAACACGCAGAAGCAGGATTAATGCTAAAGCCGGGCGACAAAAGAGCCACTGAATTTTATATTGCGGGAGAAGACAGGCAGTTTGTACCTGCCGACGTAAAGATAGAAGCTGATAAAGTGGTGGTTTCCAGCAGGCAGGTGAAAAGCCCGGTGGCTGTTCGGTTTGGGTTCAGCAATGCAGGTATCGGCAATATCTTCAATAAAGCTGGTCTGCCGGTTGCCCCTTTCAGAACAGACGACTGGCAGGTAGATATGGGTAAAGAAACCTACGAATAGACGATTTGTCAGTAAAGTAATAGTTGGCTTTGGTGCATGCCGGCTATTGCTTTTTTCACTCCGCCCTCAGGTGGTATCTATAAAAAAAGCCTTTGCAGGAAACAGACTATAAAAAACCGGAATGGGGGCCTGCGGAAGCCGGCTGGGTACGCTATGTTCGACCTGTGGCAGGTCTGCTGGCTTACTTCCTCATATACTATTTCGTGTTTCGCGACAAACCTGCCTGGATACTTTTTATAACAGGTATTGTACTGCTGCATGAGTCTGGTCATTTTATAGCCATGAAATATTTTGGCTATACTGATGTAAAAATATTCTTCATTCCGCTGTTGGGGGGATTTGTTTCCGGGGCTCCCCGGAAAATATCGCAATGGCAGCGAGTGGTTACGTTGTTTGCGGGGCCAGCCCCGGGAATACTGCTGGGTACGGGTATGCTCCTCCTCTATCAGCAAACAGGTGACCGTCTATATTACCAGCTAAGTTTTTTCCTGATGGCTTTGAATGCATTCAATTTATTGCCGGTGTCGCCGCTGGACGGTGGGCAGTTGCTTGATAATCTATATGGTAAAAAAACAAGTATTTTGCAGCCGTTTCTCCTGGGTATTACAGGTGTGTTCGTTTTCTGGATGGCAGTAAAAACAGGCAGCCTGTGGCTGTTGGCCCTGGTTTGGCTGATTGTTTACGGATGCCGGAGAATGATAACAGTGATGCGCATCCGTAGGACACTCGACAAAAAAGGGGTGCGTTATACCACCAGCTACGAAGGGTTGACGGATGCAGCTTATATGGCCATACGCAGGGAACTGATAGCACATGTGCCCGCATTCAGGTCACTCGATCCGGAAAAAATAACCGAAGGGGAGTACCGTATGGCAAAATGGGTGCGCCGCATATTGGAAGCGCCTGTTGAAAAGGATATGAGCAGATGGCGTATTGTTTTGGCTACCCTTGTGTGGATAGCGCTGCTGGTGCTACCTTTGGTGTTTATTGTCAGGACTTTTTCACTCAGGCTGTTTCTTATATAAGAATAACAGTTCGCTAAACTATACAATTGTATGTTCGATAATTACAAGTTTACCGTTGCAGAGCGATTTTTACAGTATGTACAGATAGATACACAGTCAGACCCTGCGTCGGAGAGTTTTCCTTCAACGGAGAAGCAGAAAGACCTCTCGCAACTGTTAGTAGATGAACTGAAGTCGATGGGGGTAGAAAACGCAGAACTGGACGAGTTTGGGTATGTGTATGCAACGCTTCCCGCAAATACCGATAAAAAAGTGCCCGCGATTTGTTTTTGTGCGCATGTAGACACATCATCAGATTGCAGCGGCGCAGATGTAAAACCACTGATCCACTGGAAATATGGCGGCCAGGATATTGTATTGCCGGATGACCCGTTGCAGATAATATCTCCTAACGATCATCCATACCTGAAACAAAAAATCGGCGATGATATTATTACGGCTTCAGGCACCACTTTGCTGGGGGCAGACGATAAAGCAGGCGTGGCAGTGATTATGGATATGGTTCACTATCTGGTGAGCAATCCTGCCATCAGGCATGGCGCGATCAGGATTCTGTTTACCCCGGACGAAGAGATAGGACGTGGGGTAGACAAAGTAGATATGCAAAAACTGGGAGCCGATTTCGGGTATACGCTCGATGGGGGAGAATTGGGCTCCTTTGAAGACGAAACATTCTCTGCCGATGCCGCTACTGTTACGATTTGGGGCACCAGTGCTCACCCGGGTTATGCCAAAAACAAAATGGTGAACGCATTGAAAGTAGCTGCCGGTTTTTTAGAAGCCCTTCCCACGAATGGATTAAGTCCGGAAACGACAGAAGGCAGGGAGGGGTTTGTTCACCCCACGAAGGTGAGCGGTATAGCAGAAAAGGCCACAATAGAATTCATTGTGCGGGATTTTAATACCCGCAAACTTGGGGAGTATGAGACCATGCTGGAACAAACGCTGAATCATACATTGAGTAAATACCCCGGCGCTACCGGTTCTATGGAGGTGCGGGAGCAGTACCGTAATATGAAGGAAGTGCTGGATCAGCATCCGGAGGTGAGTGCCCATGCCATTGCCGCTATAGAGCGGGCCGGCATCACACCCATTCGTACCAGTGCCAGGGGTGGAACCGATGGTTCCAGGCTGTCTTTTATGGGGTTGCCATGTCCGAATATTTTCACCGGTGAAATGGCCTTCCACGGAAAGCACGAATACGTAAGTATACAGGATATGGAAAAAAGTGTGCAGACCATCGTACACCTGGCTATGATCTGGGAAGAAAAAACAGAGGGTTGATTGGAACCTGGTGCCTGCAAACTTGTTCGAACAGGATTTTATGAACGGGTTTTCTGACAACAGAAAAAAATAGCTACAATTGCTTTTGAATAGAAAAGGAAAACGAATGAGCAAAAAGATAAAAACCGCAGACATAGAAGCCGGTGTAGTAGGGTTGGGGTTGATGGGGTGTAGCATCGCTACCTGCTTTTTAATAGCGGGGCATAAAGTAGTAGCAGTGGCGCCCATTGCTGCTGACATGCAGCATGCAGAAAAAAGAATAAAAGCGCACCTGAAAAGATCTTTAAAAGAAAAGCTGATCAGGCGACAGCCGGAGTACTACCTGAAGCGGCTTACTATTACCGAAGATTATGGGTCATTGAAGCGCTGCGCACTGGTGGTGGAATGTACCCTGGAGAACATGGAAATAAAGAAACAGGTGTACGAAAAGATAGAGTCTGTGATCAGCAAGAACGCGCTTTTGACCAGTAATACCTCTGCTATTCCGATCAGTGTACTACAGCAGCAGGTAAAACATCCTGCGCGCTTTTTCGGGCTGCATTGGGCGGAGCCCTCCCATACCACCCGGTTCCTGGAGATTATATGCGGCAATAAAAGCGATATCAAAAAAGGAGAACGTCTTTACAGACTTTCACATGAGTGGGGTAAGGAGCCCACGCTTGTTCGCAAGGACATCCGCGGCTTCATTACCAACCGCATCATGTATGCTGCTTACAGAGAGGCTATATCACTGGTGGAAAACGGATATGCTACGGTGGAGGATGTTGATAGGGCCTGTAGAAACAACGCTGGTTACTGGATGACGCTGGTGGGCGTATTTCGCTGGATGGACCTTACCGGCGTACCTGCATACCATTCGGTAATGAAAGAATTGCTGCCCACCCTTTCCAACAGTACAGAAGTTCCCCGCCTGATAGATGATATTGTTAAAAGAGGGGGGAAGGGAACCGCCAATGCCGACGGATTCCATACCTATACGAAGGAAGAAGCTGCCTTATGGGAGAAAACCTTTACAGATTTTAGCTACGATATCAGGAAGCTGGCGCTCAAATATCCCGAAGATGTGGTGAGGAAAAAATTAAAAAGAAAGAAATCATAATTGACTTGGAAACGCTGCAAACCATATGGCAGTTTATTGTAGACCATTCAGGTATATTATTTGCGGCATTGGTGATTCTGCTGGATATAGTAACGGTTTACCGTATCATCAGGGATACCCATAGCCCTGAAAAAACACTGGCCTACCTGTTACTGGTGATCATTCTTCCTGTTGCAGGCGCTGTGTTCTATTTCTCCTTTGGTATAAACTATAGAAAGGAGCGGCTCTACTCCAAGAAAGTCATTGCCGACGACGAGTTGTTTAGCAGAATTGAAGAGCGGGTAATGACCAGTTCAAGAAAGATACTGGCAGAGAATGCGGAGGAACTGGCTGAGGTGGATGATATGATACAATTGCTGTTGAACGATTCAAAATGTGTTTTAACCTACGATCAAACCCAACTGCTGATTAACGGGGAAGAAAAATTTCCGGAAGTGTTCAGCGAATTGCAGAAGGCCAACCATTTTATTCATATAGAGTACTATATAGTGGAAGAGGGGGAAATGACGAACACCCTGTTTGAGATACTGATGCAGAAAGCAAAGGAAGGCGTTAAAGTGAGGTTTATTTACGATGACTTTGGAAGTCACCGGCTGAAACGTTACAGGGTTTCGGAGTTGAGAAAAGCAGGTGTGGAGGTATTCCCCTTTTATAAGATCCGGCTCTTTCTGCTGGCCAACCGGTTGAATTACCGGGATCATCGTAAGATTATTATTATAGACGGGCATACGGGTTTTGTAGGAGGTATTAACTTTTCAGACAAATACCGCAACCATCCTTCTGAACAGCCTGAGCGACTATACTGGCGCGATACACATCTCAAGTTGGTGGGAGCTGCTGTGAATAACCTGCAATATCATTTCATAGCCAACTGGAATTTTTGTTCCGGCCAAAGCCTTGAGGTAGACCGTTCTCTTTTTCCGGTAGACTTTTCGGATCGTACTGGTGAAGACCTGGTACAGATAGTGGCAGGCGGGCCCGACTATCCGCGTTCCAGCATCATGCTTTCTTATTTCACCGCCATTGTGATGGCTAAAAAGCGTATTTATATTACTTCGCCATATTTTATTCCCAATACATCTATTTTCGACGCACTGGTAAAGGCGGCATTGAGTGGAAAGGATGTGCGGCTGTTGTTGCCCGGTATTTCCGACTCACGCATAGTTAATGCAGCGGCCAAATCCTATTTTTCAGAGCTGCTGAAAAGCGGCGTTAGAATATTCCTGTACAAAAAAGGCTTTGTACATGCTAAAACCCTGCTGGTAGATGATATGCTTAGTATGGTGGGTACTGCCAATATGGATGTAAGAAGCTTCGACCTAAACTTCGAGATCAACGCAGTGGTGTATAGCCGGCGTATCAACAGCGAACTACATACAGCATTTTTACACGATCTGGAATACAGTGAGGAAGTAAGTCCGGTAGAATGGGCAAAAAGAGGAAAAATGGCGGAACTGGGAGATGGCTGCGCCCGATTGCTGTCTCCGTTGTTATAAGATGCCGTTTACTCTGTATAAGTTTGGGAAATTTATATAAAAAAATGTATATTTATGGTATGGAAACTAGAGAGCCGGCCATAGCATATGGTAAGCAGAAGTTCACCATTGAAGAATACCTTGCAATGGAAGACATCGCCATTGAAAAGAGTGAATATTATAATGGAGAGATATTTGCTATGTCGGGCGCTAAAATTCCGCACAATACCATTGCCAGAAATCTGCTTGTTTCATTAGGAACCAAACTGAAAGGTAAGCAATGCCAGCCTTTTGGCAGCGATCAGCGCATTCATGTACAAGCCAATACGCTTTTCACTTATCCCGATATCTCTATCACCTGCGGTGAACCCCGAACACTCAACAATGATAACTGGAATATACTCAACCCGACTGTTATTATAGAGGTGCTTTCTCCATCTACCAAAAATTACGATCGCGGAGAGAAATTTAAATTATACCGCGATATTCCTACGCTGAAAGAATATATACTGGTAGATTCCGAAACTATACTTGTAGAAGCATTCCGCCTGAACGAAACCGGCCGATGGGAACTGCAGGAGTACCATGCTCCCGAACAATTGGTTCATATCAAAGCGATTCAGGAATATGTACTTATAGCCGATATTTATGCGGGGCTACATTATGCCAAATAGCGACTATACCACTGTATCGTGGTTTCGAGGGCTATAGGTTCTTTTAAGAGGGTTCCGGCAGCGGGTCAGGTTAGAAAATTGGATTGTATCATTACAAGTTCAACTGTAACCCGTCATATGCCAGTTGAATGCCTTCCGGTAGTTCGCTGCTTATATCTTCGTGTTTACCCAATTGGTGGCTGATGTGCGTAAAATGCGCTTGAGGAATTGCCAGGTCTTTTACCATTTGTACGGCTTCGCTGAGCGTAAAGTGAGAGATATGCTTTTCTTTACGAAGGGCATTGAGCACGATCACATCGCTTCCCCTGATTTTTTTACGACTTTCTTCTTCAATCCGGTTGGCATCGGTGATATAAGTAATACGGCCGAATCGGTAGCCCAGCACAGGCATATGCAGGTGCCAGACAGGGATGGGTTCTATCACCAGATCGCCCACCACAAATGGTTCCGTACTGATGGGGTGGAGGCGGATTTCCGGTGCACCCGGGTATTTTTTCTCTGCAAATGCATAGGAAAACTCCCGGATGATGACTTCAAAAGTAGGTTCGCTGCCATAGATATCCATCGGTTTCCCGGAGAAGAAATTAAACCCTCTCACATCATCCAGTCCGGCTATATGATCTTTGTGCGAATGGGTGAACAGGATGGCATCCAGTTGTTTGATGTTTTCCCGAAGCATCTGGGTTCTGAAATCCGGACCGGCATCTACTGCGATCGTGGTATGTTCGCTTTGTATCAGTATACTGGAACGAAGCCGTTTATCCCTGGGATCGTTAGAGGAACACACCGGGCAGTCGCAGGCTATCATGGGTACACCACTGCTGGTGCCTGTACCAAGAAAACGAACGGTAATGGGTGGATAACTCATCCTGTCAAAGCTATTTCAAAATAATGGAAAACTAAACACACCCCTTATTCGTCTGCGGGCTTGGACATGATTTCCTCGTACAATTGCTGGGAGTCGCGGGTGAGTGAATCGAACCGGATATCCAGTATGGGCATCAGGTCTACAAGAGTGTTGATACGTCCCTCAAGCGTAAGGAACTTGTTGAGCACCACCACCTTTTTTTGCTGCAGAATGCAGTATCCGCTCTGAAAGTTGCCCCTCTCATAGCGTACTACATAGCCTGACTCCCCCAAAATATCTTCTATTTTCTTTAAAGTGGGTTGGTTGTACTTCATAGCATCGCAAATATACCCCGTTAGGCAGGGTTTTCCATAGAGGGTTTTCCACAGGTGTGGATAGAAAGGAGTGGTTCTTTGCCGCACACCTTAAATTGCCAGGTGCGCTATTGCGCTGTTGTTGTGTGGGCTGCTGCGGGAACAAGAAGATACCCCCGCAACGGCTTATCAGCCATTTGCTATTTATTCGTCATGCGTATCACCGGTACGATCATCTCTTCGAGGCTTACGCCACCGTGCTGGAAAGTGTTTTTGTAATAGCTGGCGTAATAATTGTAATTATTGGGGTAACACAGGTAGCCGTCTTCTTTGGCAAAAATAAATGAGGAGTTGACATTCGGAGCTGGCAGTCCGGCTTTTTTGGGATCGCGGAAGGCCAGGACTTCCTTCGGTTCATAATTCAGGTTGCGACCATGTTTATACCGCAGGTTGGTGGTGGTTTGCTTGTCGCCTACTACTTTGCAGGGGTTTTTCACGCGTACGCTGCCGTGGTCGGTAGCCACTACCAGTGTTAAAGGCTTGTCTGCTATCTTTTTCAGGGCCTGGTGCAGGGGAGAATGCTCGAACCAGCTGGCCGTAAGGCTGCGGTAACTGCTTTCATCGCTGGCCAGTTCTTTCAGCACCTCCATTTCTGTTCGCGCATGGCTCAGCATGTCCACGAAATTGTACACAATCACATTCAGGTCGTTTTGCATCAGGTTGTGAATATTGTCCACCAGTTTCTGTCCATCCTGGTGGTTAAGTACCTTGGTATAGGAGTGTTTTATATCAGTTTTGAGCACGCTTTTCAACTGTGCTTTCAGGAAATCCGCCTCTGCCAGGTTTTTACCGCCATCTTCATCGTCGTTTTTCCATTGTTGCGGAAATTTTTTCTCTATGTCAGCGGGCATCATGCCGGCAAATATGGCATTCCGGGCGTATTGGGTAGCGGTGGGTAATATGGAGTAAAAAGTTTCTTCTTCCTGTATACGAAAACTTTCTGCAAAAATCGGTTGTATTGCTTTCCATTGATCGTAGCGCAGGTTGTCGATCAGCACCATGAACAGCGGCCTGTTTTTTTCGAGGTGTGGCAATACCTTATACCGGAAAAGGGTAGAACTCATAATGGGTGCATCGGCGGTTTTGGGATTCACCCAGGAGGCATAGTTTCTGCTTATAAATTTGAAAAACTCGGTATTGGCTTCGTTTTTTTGTGATTGAAACACTTCCTGCATTTCCGGACTATCGCTTTTCTCCATTTCGAGTTCCCAATACACCAGTTTTCTATAGAGATCCATCCACTCGTTGTAGTTGGGACTGCTGTTGAGCGCCATAAACAGGTTGCGAAATTCCTGCTGGTAGGTGCTGGTGGTTTTTTCGGCCACCAGCCGACGGTTTTCGATTATTTTTTTGAGACTTAGCAGCACCTGATTGGGATTTACCGGTTTGATGAGGTAGTCGCTGATCTGCGATCCGATGGCCTCATTCATCAGGTTTTCTGTTTCGTTTTTAGTAATCAGCACCACGGGTAGTTGCTGATTGATCTCTTTGATTTTGGCAAGCGTTTCCAGCCCGGTAATACCCGGCATGGTTTCATCCAGCAGCACCACATCTATGATGTTTTCTTTCACGTAGTCCAATGCATCGTAGCCATTGGTAAGGGTATGCACCTGGTATCCTTTGTTTTCCAGGAAGAGCTTTTGGGACTGCAGGCTCTCTATTTCATCATCTACCCACAGGATTCTGGCTTGCGACATCGGATATTTATTTAATGGTTAATGCTTCAAATGTACTTATTCATTCTCCCTTTTTACCTTTGCCGGGGTCTGCGGGCCTGTTTTTAACATTTCAGCATGGCATTTAAAAAGATTATCAACGATCCGGTATATGGATTTATTACCATTTACGACCCGTTAATATTTGAAATCATATCGCATCCCTGGTACCAGCGCCTTCGCAGAATCAAGCAAATGGCGCTGGCGCATCTGGTATATCCCGGTGCGGTGCATACACGGTTGCATCATTCGCTGGGTGCTTATCACCTGATGTGCAACGCCCTTCACGAATTGAAGGAGAAGGGGGTGCGGATCGCTGAAGAGGAGGAAGCCGCCGCTAAAATAGCGATACTGTTGCATGATATCGGACACGGTCCTTTTTCACATGCGCTGGAGAGCGTGTTAGCGGAAAACGTGCACCATGAAGAAATATCGTTGTTGTTGATGGAAGAGCTGAACCGCCGGTTCGGTGGGCAGCTCACAATGGCGATCGACATTTTTACCGGCAGGTATCCCCGCAGGTTTTTGCATCAGTTGGTCAGTGGTCAACTGGATGTAGACCGTATGGACTATCTCAATCGCGACAGTTTTTTTACAGGAGTGAACGAAGGGGTGATCGGTTACGACAGAATCATAAAAATGTTGACCGTGCACCATGAAGAGTTGATGGTGGAGGAGAAAGCTATTTACTCCATCGAGAAATTTCTGATCGCACGAAGGCTGATGTATTGGCAGGTATATCTGCATAAAGCCGTGCTGTGTGCCGAAGTGATGCTGGTGAAAATATTACAGCGGGCAAGAGAGGTGGGGCTGCGGAATGCCGATAGTTTACACGAGGGTATCGTAAAAACGTTTCTGCTGGGCCGCAGCGGAGGCGTTAAAAACAATCTGGAAGCATTCTGCTCAATGGATGATACCGATATTTCCTATTGCATCAAACAATGGAGCCGGCATGAAGACAAGGTATTGGCATTGCTTTGTAATGGTATACTGAATAGAAACCTGTTGAAACTGCGGCTACAGGACGCCACAATAGATGAGTCGGAGTTGGCCGAGCGGCTGTCGGATACGATGAAACGGCTCGAGCTGTCGGCAGATGAGGCATCTTATATAGTATTCACCGGCGAAGCGGTGAACCGAACCTACAACCCAGATATTGAAAAGATTAACATCCTGTTTAAAGACGGGCGGGTAAAGGATATATCCGAGGTGGAGAATGCCCTGATACAACATAACATGTACCGCCCTGTAAAAAAATTCTACATTTGCTATTATAAATGATCTTTATGACGTTTACAGCCTCACAATTAGCATTATTGGTGAACGCAAAGGTGGAAGGAGATCCGGAAGCAAAAGTGGGTTCGTTCAATAAAATAGAGCAGGCAGGCGAGGGTGACCTTGCTTTCCTGGCAAATCCGAAGTACGAAGATTACCTGTATACTACCGGCGCCTCCGTGATTATCGTCAACGAAAAGCAGGAGCTGAAAGAGCCTGTGAAGGGCACGCTGCTGCGCGTGCCGGATGCTTATTCGGCATTTGCTACCTTGCTTACAAAGTATCAGGAAATAATGAGCGGGCAATTAACGGGTATACAGCAACCCTCGTACATTGCCGACTCTGCCCGGTTGGGAGACAATGTGTATGTGGGCGCTTTTGCCTATATAGGCGATAACGTAGTGATAGGAAACAACGCCAAGATATACCCTAATGCCTATATAGGAAACAACGTAACCGTTGGAGACAATACAGTGATACACCCCTCTGTAAGCATTTATCATAACTGCATCGTTGGAAAAAACGTAATCATCCATGCCGGTACAGTAGTAGGAGGGGATGGCTTTGGGTTTGCGCCGCAGCAAAATGGAAGTTTTACCAAGGTGCCTCAAATTGGCAATGTAGTAGTGGAGGACCATGTTGAGATAGGTGCCAACGCTACCATTGATAGGGCTACAATAGGTTCTACGATCATCAGATCCGGCGCCAAGCTAGACAACCTGATTCAGGTGGCGCATAATGTGGAAGTGGGCAACAACACAGTAATAGCAGCGCAGGCCGGGGTTAGTGGCAGTACCAAGCTGGGAAAAAATGTGATGATAGGCGGACAGGCGGGCATAGTGGGCCACCTGGTAATTGCAGATGGTGTTAAGATCAATGCGCAGAGTGGGGTCAGCAAATCGATCAAGCAGCCCAATGCTGCTGTTACCGGTTCGCCGGCGCACGACTATACCAGCGCGCTGAGAAGCCAAGCATTATCCCGGAAACTTCCTGAACTGGAAAGAAGAATAAAAGACCTGGAGGCATTTATCAGGCAGATGGTAGCCGAAAAAGTATAATGATCACGTAGAAAGTAAATTTAGCTTCCGTTCGGAAACAAACACACTACAAGAATAGTTGCCTGCTAACGCAGTTTGTCCGCGCCTATAAGCCGATGACTGGGGATTGTTTTTTGGTATGGGTAAGTTTTGATTCAATCTGACCGGGCTTTACCGGAGAAACTGTCAGATAGTTAGAAAAATTGTCATAAAATCATCACTTTGGTGTGCTAGTTGCGGTATAGTAGGATAAACATATTTTTATGGCAAAAGTAAACATAGGCATTACAGAGAAAAACAGGCAGGCGGTAGCTGCCGAGTTGACTAAGCTGCTGGCAGATGAGCATGTTTTATACAATAAAACACGCAGTTACCACTGGAATGTGGAAGGTCCCAGTTTCATGGAGCTTCACAAACTCTATGAAGAACAGTATACCCAACTGGCGGAGATTATTGATGAGGTGGCGGAACGTATTCGTACCATAGGGCATTTTGCCGAAGGCAGGTTGAAAGAATTGCTTAAACTCGCTTCTCTGGAAGAAACAGCGATACCTGTAAAATTTGAAAAGCAGATCCCGAATCTGGAAGCAGATCATGAGGTGATTATCATAAGGCTACGCAAACTGATAAAAGACTTTGATGAAAAATACAAGGATACCGGCAGCAGCGATTTTGTGACTGGATTGCTCAAAGAGCACGAGAAAATGGCCTGGATGCTTCGGTCGTATCTTGGAGGGTAATTACTGTAGTCAAATATCATATCATCACAAAGCCGCCTATTTGCGGCTTTTATTTGGCCCTGTCGGCAAAGTTCAGAAACTGTTCCCAATCGTAGTCTGTCACATCATGTTTGCCCGAACGGATATGATAACGCACGGTTTCCCCAATGGGTTGGTTTACGCCTGGCATAGCATCCATTCCGGTAATATTCTTTCTATACAATCTGTACACGGGCAGGGCATGTCGGGCAGCGAGAAATTCCCCTTTAGGGTCGGCCCATTGATCGTCTTCGGCACTGGCAATGTACAGCGGCCGGGGTGCTATCAATGCCAGCAACATGTGCTGGTCTACAGGCAGGGCATCCACATGCTTATTATATGTTTTATATTTATGTGTAAACCAGTGTGGAAAGTTGGTATTAAGATGTTCGATGGTTTCTCCGTACCATCTTCTTGACAATGCAGCTCCGCCTTCTCCTGATTCATTGGCGATAACTTTCGCGAACCGGGTATCGTTGGCGCCAAGCCAGAGTACGGTTTTACCCAGCCGCGAGTGCCCTATTAGAATAGTCTTGGAGGCATCTACCATGTCATCGGATTCCAGATAGTCTTGTATTCTGCTCAGCCCCCATGCCCATGCGCCAATAGCTGTCCATTCTTCGGGTGCAATATGCAGTTGATGTTTGAGGCTGGTACGTATGCCCTCCTTCCATCCGTCGGCGCGGTCGGGTTCCAGGTCGTAATAGTGAGCGGTTGCTACACCGTAGCCCCTGGCAATGATGTTTTCCACCGGCCACCTGTCGGTTCTGATGCCCCGTGTTTGTTCTGCTTCTTCGAAGTCTTTGTTGCTTTCTTTCCAGTAGCGCGCTATAGCAATATTCTCATCGGGGTGGATGGTCTGGTTGCCTTTGAAGTTCAGTCCTGCAAAAACCGTTACCCTCTTATTGGATTTAGGAAGGTATAGCAGCAGGTGAAGCGAAGGCCCTTGTTTATCTTCGGTAAAATGAATGATAACCTGTTTTCGTATGGCCCTGCCTTGCAATGCGTTTTCGTCTGTATCTACGAGCGTGACATGTAAATCCGCAGGCTTACCCGGAATTTTCCCATATACATGCTCTTCAAACAGTTGCAGAAGCCGGGGACGTTGTTGTTGCTCCCATACTTTTGTTGAATGTACTTTTTTACCCGCCGCTGTTACCAGCAGATCGGGCAACACATAAGGAGGCATTTTGCTTTCCTCGTAATTAGGCGACGGTAACTGGGCAAACATGGAGGTGGAGGCCGTCAGCAGGCTTATCAGCAAAACGAATGTTTTCATGTTCTGTCCGATTTATATCGTTTCGGCAGGCACCTTATTCACTATACCACCCCCTGTGCCAGCATGGCATCGGCTACTTTTACAAAGCCGCCTATGTTGGCTCCTTTCTCATAATTAACGTGGCCGTTCTTCTCTCTGCCGTATTTGAGACAAATTTTATGAATTTCCCGCATGATATCTTTCAGTTTGCTGTCTACTTCATCACGGGTCCAGGCATAGCGCTGCGAGTTTTGCGACATTTCCAGTCCGGACACCGCTACTCCGCCTGCATTGGCAGCTTTCCCCGGGGCATAAAAAATTTCTGCTTTATGAAAAACTGCCACAGCTTCGGGAGTACAGGGCATATTGGCGCCTTCTGCCACGCACATACAACCGTTTTTTACCAGTATTTGTGCATCACTGCCATCCAGTTCGTTTTGAGTAGCATTGGGCAGGGCTATGTCGCAGGGAATGATCCACGGGCGCTGCCCGGCGTAGAATTTACAATTGTACTGTTCGGCGTATTCGCGAATGCGGCTTCTTTCTACGTTTTTAAGATGTTTGATGTATTCCAGTTTTTCCTGATCAATGCCTGCCGGATCATACACAAACCCTTCAGAATCCGACATGGTAAGTACAATGGCACCACGCGCTATACATTGTTCAGCGGCGTATTGTGCCACATTTCCTGAGCCGGATATGGTTATTTTTTTGCCTACCAGCGATTCGCCGTTGGTTTTAAGTATTTCTTCTACAAAGTATACGAGTCCGTAACCTGTAGCCTCGGGACGTATCAGGCTGCCGCCCCATTCGTAGCCTTTACCGGTTAAAACCCCGCTGAATTCGCCACGGATGCGTTTATACTGTCCGAACAGGTAACCAATTTCCCTGGTACCAACTCCAATGTCGCCGGCAGGAATATCAATATCGGCACCCACATGGCGATAGAGCTCCGTCATGAAACTTTGACAAAACTTCATGACTTCATTGTCTGATTTCCCCTTGGGATCAAAATCAGAACCACCTTTACCCCCACCCATTGGCAAACCGGTGAGGCTGTTTTTGAAAACCTGTTCAAAGCCCAAAAACTTCAATACGCTGAGGTTGACGGAAGGGTGAAACCGCAATCCTCCCTTATAGGGACCTATGGAACTGTTCATTTGCACACGAAATCCCCTGTTTACTTCCACCTGCCCCTTATCGTTCAACCAGGGCACGCGGAAAATGATTACCCGCTCGGGCTCTACAATGCGCTCCAGGATGCGCGCGTCCCGGTATTTCGGAATGTCTTTGATGTAGGGAATGATGGATTCTGCAACTTCGGAAACAGCCTGCAAAAACTCGTTTTCCCCGGCGTTCCTGATTCTCACTTTTTCAAGAAATTCACTTCTAACCTCGTTCATAATATACAAACAGCTTTGGGCAAATTAGTTACCAAATATTAATTATCTATTGTAATTATTAAAAAAAATTAAAAAACCCTGCGAATGTATTAAATAATATCAACATTAAGTGAAAAATCCTGAAAACAAATTTTATAATTTCTGCTGTTGACGGAGGCTAAATAATATTTTCGACCTGCGCTTTATACCAACCCCCATCAATATTGCACGTATGTTAACTGGAACACTTGCAGCGAAAACCTCTTTTTAAGCATCTAAGATGTGATTAAAACAGCGGTTTGCATATGCAAGCCAGAGAAAACCCCGGGTGCCTGCGGGGTTTTTCTTTTTTCTGAATGAAATATTGCTGATTTTTGAATATGAGCAACTTTCTATGAAACAACTTTTCCTGCTGTTTTGCAGCGTATGCGTATTGATGGCCGATGCACAGGACTCCTCCTTTTTGATGGTACAAACCAACGGAAGGCTGCCGTTTCTGAAGTACGGACCCGGCAACGACCGACTGGGTGGAGCCAAAATGACTTATCTTGATTCTGCTATTGTGTTGAAGGTAGTGGATTCGCTACAGGACGATTACGTCGTACAACTTTCAGCCCGTCATCGTGCGTTTATCGAAAAAAAGCAGGTGCGGCCGGCACCGGAAAAACAGGCGCGCCCCTGGTACCTCAGCGCAGGCTGGCACGTGTATGGAGATGATACCTTTGACTATGTTACGATTCATCTGGATGAAAAATTGCCCTACAGGAGCATCCATCAACTGAATCCTTCCCGTATCGTATTGGATATTTTCGGTGCTACCTCCAATACCAACTGGATTGCGCAACTGCGATCTGCGAAGCAAATCAGGCGTGCCTGGTATGAGCAACCGGAGAACGATGTGATGCGTGTGTTTATTGAGCTGAATAGTCAGCAACATTGGGGACATTTTATTTACTATGATACTTCGGGTTATAAACTTACCATAAGAGTCAGGCGCTCACTCCCGCGGGATATGCGAAAAATGCTGATAGCCGTAGATGCCGGACATGGCGGCACGAATACAGGTGCGCGGGGAGTATCGTCGGGGGTGATGGAAAAAGACTATACATTACGGATAGCGAAGGAGCTGGAAAAACTGCTGAACCGAAAGAAGATCAGGACTTTTATGACAAGGTACCAGGATACCACACTGGGCATGGCAGATCGGGTAGAAATGCTGCGGGCCGCAAACCCCGATTTGCTGGTGAGTATTCATCTTAACTCATCCGGTAATATATTGATAAAAGGAACGAGTACGTATTACCGTTATATAGGATTTAGGGAGCTTTCGGCAGCGATATTAAACAGGATGCTGGAACTCGATCTGTCTGAGATTGGGGTGGTGGGTGGATTTAATTTTGCGCTGAACGGTCCTATGGAATATCCCAATACTTTGGTAGAGGTGGCTTTTCTAAGCAACCCGGAGGATGAGCAACGCATACTCGATCCGTCTTTCCATAAAGCAGTAGCACAAAAAATTTACCTTGGTATTCGGGATTGGTTGAAAAAAATAGAATAAACTTGCATACATTTAGGCTTTAATCATGAAAAAAATCACGCGCCGCAAGTTTGTAGATCAAACCACTAAAACTGCCGTTGCATCGGTGTTGGCGGCGGCCGCCGTTACAAATTCAATCGCCATGAGCAATAATACATCTCATCCGTTCATTCATCATGTATACTTTTGGCTTGATAAGCCGGATAGCAGAGAAGACCTGGAGAAATTGTTAGCCGGTCTCAAAAAGCTGTCTGCCGTAAAAACAATTAAAGTGTCATATATAGGGAAGCCTGCCGATACGAACCGTGAAGTAATTGATCGTTCGTACAGTGTTTCATGGCTTTGTTTTTTTGATAATAAGGCAGACCAGGACAGTTATCAGGTAGACCCGATCCACCTGCAGTTTGTAGAAGACTGCAAACACTTGTGGAAGAAAGTAATTGTATACGATACTGTTGGTATCTGACAGCTATATAAGCATACAATCCGGTAAAGGTTGCTAATACCTGTTGGGATTGTATGCTGTTTCACTACATGCTTCAGTTGTAAGTCTTACTCCAGGTATCCAAATTTTCCTTTGTTGTAGTCTTCGAATGCCTGTTGCAATTCTTCGTGTGTATTCATTACAAACGGGCCGTAAACGGCAAGTGGTTCATCGATAGGCTCTCCGCTGATGACCAATACGATTGCTTCTTCTGCGGCAGTGATGGAAATATCTGTTCCTGCATTTTCAAACAAAACAAAATGATCCTGTGCCACTTCTTTGCCATTTACCGTAATACCTCCCTGCACAGTAAGTAACCCGGTATGATACATTTCCGGCAACTGCAGACTGGCAGAGCCGGTAGGGTTCAATCGTATATTATACACCTCTAAAGGGGTGAAAGTGCTGGCCGGTCCCTTTACGTCGTTGTAGGTACCTGCTATTACTTCTACCAACCCGCTATCGTCTGGAAGGGTATATTTTTGAATCTTATCTTTGGTGATCGCCTGGTATTTTGGCGGCGTCATTTTATATTGGGCCGGGAGGTTCACCCAAAGTTGTACCATTTGAAACGGCCCCCCTTTTTGACTATAGCTTTCCTCATGGTGTTCCTTATGTAATATGCCCGAACCAGCGGTCATCCATTGCACTTCTCCCTGTTCTATAATTCCACTGTGGCCCGCGCTGTCCTGATGGGCAACACTGCCGTGATAAGCAATGGTTACGGTTTCGAATCCGCGGTGGGGATGCACGCCCACACCTCTTGGCTCTTTTTTGGCCGAAAAATCAATCCTGGCATTATAGTCCATCAGAAAAAACGGGCTCATGCGTTTATTGCCGATGCCATTGCCGGGAAAGAACCGATGTACGCGAAAGCCGTCTCCCACCATGCTCGGCGGTGGAGGCGCTATGATCTGCTGAATTGTTTTGTAAGACATACTTTTTGATTTAATACTGTAAAGCTACTGCTGCAATACTCCAGTAACATTGACCTTTGATAAGAAATATAAAGTATAAAAACTGCATACCGGTATATGTTTTTTTATCTGGCAGCGTTATAGAAAACCAAATAAGAAGTATTTTGCGCAAACGATTGCATTGCCTTGATACAGTTTATATTGTTTATTCATCAAATTTTGAAATTTTTATGTGTGGAATAGTGGCTTATATCGGTCATCGGCAGGCATATCCGGTTGTAATCAGGGGATTAAAAAGGCTTGAATATCGAGGATACGACAGTGCAGGTGTGGCACTGTTGACGGAAAGTGTGCAATTGTATAAAAAGGCTGGAAAAGTGGCGGCGCTGGAAGATGCCGTCATAGGACAGCATGTAGAAGGTAATATAGGAATCGGGCATACCCGATGGGCTACCCATGGAGAACCCAGCGACCGGAATGCGCATCCTCATCTCTCGAATAACGGTAAGCTTGCAATGATTCACAACGGCATCATTGAAAATTATGCATTGCTGAAACAGGAGCTGCTTAAAAAAGGGTATCAGTTTTCTAGTGATACGGATACCGAAGTGTTGTTGAATTTTATTGAAGATATTCAGAAAAACAATGATTGCGCATTGGAGGAAGCATTGCGCATCGCCCTGAAGCGGGTTGTGGGTGCTTATGTAATTGTATTGATTGATCAGGACAGTCCGGGTACCCTGATAGCTGCCCGAAAAGGAAGTCCGCTGGTGATCGGCATTGGCAAAGGAGAGCATTTTTTGGCCAGCGATGCCTCGCCTATAGTAGAGTATACTAAAGAGGTGGTGTACGTGAACGACTACGAAATAGCTATCATAAAACCCGACGAACTGGTACTGAAAAACCTTGGCAATGAACGGCAGACACCTTTTATTCAAAAACTGGATATGGAGATGGCTGCTATAGAAAAAGGTGGGTATGATCACTTTATGCTGAAAGAAATTTTTGAGCAACCGGGTACTATCCACGATTCATTGCGGGGACGGCTGGATGCTATTGTAGGTAAAATCACTATGTCGGGCATTGAAGCTAATATTGATAAAATAAAGGATGCCAGCAGAATACTAATTGTGGCATGCGGCACCAGTTGGCATGCCGGTTTAATTGCCGAATACATTATTGAAGAATTGTGTCGCATTCCGGTTGAAGTAGAATATGCTTCTGAGTTTCGGTATAGAAACCCTATCATCAACAAGGGGGATATGATTATCGCCATTTCGCAGAGTGGAGAGACGGCCGATACGCTTGTGGCACTGGAGAATGCAAAGGAGCAGGGAGCCATCATTTTAGGCATCGTGAATGTAGTAGGCTCATCTATTGCACGGTTGTCGCATGCGGGTGCTTATACACACGCAGGACCTGAAATAGGCGTAGCCAGTACCAAGGCATTTACAGCGCAGTTGGCGGTATTAACGATGATAGCCTTGCGTATTGCCAGAGAAAAAAATACTATTACTACAGAACGGTATCTGCATTTACTCCAGGAGTTGAATGCAGTACCAGAAAAAGTAGCGGACGTGTTGCAGAAAACGGAAGCGATAGAAAAGATAGCCTTAAAATACAAGGATGCTACCGATGCGCTTTATCTGGGCAGAGGCTACAATTTTCCGGTAGCGCTGGAAGGGGCGTTAAAGTTGAAAGAAATTTCCTATATACATGCTGAAGGTTACCCGGCCGCAGAAATGAAACATGGGCCAATTGCGCTGGTGGACGAAAAACTGCCCGTTATTTTTGTTGCCACCCGCGATCCTTATCACGAAAAAATAGTGAGTAATATACAGGAGATAAAGGCGCGGAAGGGGAAGGTGATTGCAGTGATAACGGAAGGAGACGAAACGATAGCAGGTCTGGCAGATGATGTATTGCCTGTTCCTGCTGCAGACGAAATAGTGGCACCCATTATTAATACCATCCCACTACAGTTGTTATCCTATTACATTGGTGTAGCCAAAGGGTATGATGTAGATAAGCCAAGAAACCTGGCAAAGAGTGTAACTGTGGAATAGTTTACTGAATTCAAAATTTTGCTCCGTTGAACCATATTACCAAAAAAAGCATTGACAGCCTGGGGTATAATTTCATCACACCCGAATACATACCCGAAGGGCAGGACGAATATTACCTGCGTAACATACAAAACAGAAACGGTATACAATACCGGGGGCTGACCGCCTGGGAAATTGAAGTGCTGGTGAGAAACCGTAACACTTCTGACGACTGGAATAAAATACTTGTCTCCGATGCATTCAATCCGGAACTGGTCAAAAACTGTAAATTTTTTGGACTGGTTCGTATCGGTAAGCTGGAACCATATTACCTCGAATTCCATAACCTCCGAATGCCCGTAGGGCTATACAACAGTACCATTATCAGCAGCGATTTCGGGGATAATGTAGTGGTGGATAGTGTAAACTATTTGTCGCATTACATTATCGGAAGCGAGGTGGTATTGGTAAATATCAATGAACTCTCTGTTACCAACACCGCAAAGTTTGGAAACGGCGTTATTAAGGAGGGCGAGCAGGAAAACATCCGTATCTGGCTCGAGATCTGCAACGAGAACGGAGGTAGAAAAGTCATCCCTTTTACGCGCATGCAGCCTGGCGATGCCTGGCTTTGGTCTAAATACCGTGATGATGAAGCGCTGTTGGAAAAGTTCAAAGAGTTTACCCAGAAAGAATATGATGTGAAAAGAGGGTATTACGGCAAAGTGGGCGACAGAACAATTATAAAGAACACCAGTATTATAAAAGATGCATGGATTGGAACAGATGCTTATATCAAAGGCGCTAATAAACTGAAGAATATTACGGTGAGTTCTTCCGCAGCATCGCCTTCCCAGATAGGAGAAGGGTGCGAAATGGTGAACGGAATTATGGGGCCCGGATGTCGTGCTTTTTACGGCGTGAAAGCTGTACGGTTTATTATGGCGTCTGATTCACAACTGAAGTATGGGGCGCGGCTTATCAACTCCTATCTCGGCAATAACTCCACCATATCTTGCTGCGAGGTATTGAATACCCTTATTTTTCCATCGCATGAGCAGCACCATAACAACTCGTTTTTGTGTGCGGCTGTGGTGATGGGGCAGAGCAATATGGCTGCAGGAGCCACCATCGGCTCTAACCATAATTCCAGGAGCCCGGATGGTGAGCTGATTGCCGGCCGGGGGTTTTGGCCGGGCCTCTGTGTGAGTATAAAGCACAACTCCCGTTTCGCCTGCTTCAACATACTGGCTAAAGGTGATTATCCTGCCGAACTGGATATTCCTTTTCCTTTTGCCCTTATTGCTAATGATGTTACGCACGATCGGCTGGTGGTAATGCCTGCATATTGGTTTATGTATAATCTGTATGCCATAGCCAGGAATGAATGGAAATACCAGGACCGCGATGCCAGGGTAGAGAAGATACAGCAGATTGAGTTTGGTGCGCTGGGGCCTGATACGGTATCTGAAATGATGAAGGCGTTGCTGTTGCTGGAAAAGATGACCGGGAAAGCCTGGCTGAAAAAAAAGTATCCCGGTAAAGACCCGTCTGAAAAGGCCATGCAAAAGGCCGGCAGAACACTTTTGCAGAACAACGATCCTGCTGTAGACGAGCTCGAAATAACTGGGGATGGACTGGAAAACAGTGACAGAAAAACGCTGATCATTAAAGTGCAGCAGGCGTATACTATTTACTGCCGACTGGTGCGCTATTATGGCACGCTGGAGTTGGTGGGTTGCATGACCCGGCATAACATTCGCACTTTTGCAGCATTGAAGAAACGTCTGCCCGCAAAACCCCGTAAACCGGAGTGGTTGAACGTGGGTGGACAGCTTATACCGGTTTCTGAAGTGGAAAATTTGCGTAAAGCTGTTCGAAAAGGTGGTATACAAGATTGGCAGGGCGTTCATGACTTTTACAGGGAGCAGGCATTGGCGTATACCAGTCAGAAAATGGAGCATGCATTTGCCTGTTTACTGGAAATTACAGAGGAAAAGCCTTCCGGATTCAATAAAGCCTTGTTCAAAAAACTACTGGAAGAAGCGATCACTACCAAAGGCTGGCTTACGGCCGGCATATACGAATCGCGGTCTAAAGATTATACCAGCCCCTTCAGGAAAATGGTGTATGAGACTACAGCCGAAATGGAAAAAGTGATAGGCAGGCTGGAAGACAATCACTTTATAGGGATGCAGCAAAAGGAACTGGCATCGTTTACGAAGTCAGTAAAAAAGCTGATCGGAGAAATCTGACCGGAAAAAATTTTTCGGCTTCCGGATGTTGTTTAGATTGCAGAGGCGGGTCGGTTCCCGCTTTTCATTACTTTTCAACATTATAAGGCATGCTTTTTAAAAAACGGATCAAAGCCGTATTCCAGTACTTTCTGCAGGGGTTGATCATCCTGGCGCCGATAGTGATCACTATTTGGGCGGTGACCTCTCTTTTTAATTTTATAGACCGGATACTGCCCGATCTGCTGGACGGGTTCTTCCCGGCCTTTGCAACCTATTATGTTCCGGGGCTGGGGCTGCTGCTGGCCGTAGGGGTTATCGTAATCGTAGGCTATATATCCAGTACTTTTATCGTGAGCAAACTGGTGGAGTTGTTCGATAGCCTGTTACAGAAAACCCCGGGCATAAAACTCATTTACTCTACGGTAAAGGATTTCTTCGAAGCGTTTGCAGGTAACAGAAGGAAATTCGATAAAGCAGTACTGGTATCTGTAAACGCTGCCGATGTATGGCAGATCGGGTTTATTACCCGGCAGGACCTGGAGGAGTTTGGGCTGCATGACTACGTGGGGGTATATGTTCCCCAATCGTACGCATTTGCGGGGCACCTGTACTTTGTTACGCGGGAGCGTATTAAGAAAGTAGGCGATATCGGAGCGGCTGATGCAATGAAGTTCGCAATTTCGGGCGGTGTTACAGCGTTGGAAGACGACGTAAAATGAAGCCGTTTAGAAATAAGAAACTGCCAAACAGCGTTGTCCGGAAACAGGATGTTTCCTGAATTTTCCGGAGAATACACCCTGACGGCCAGCATTTATTTAAAAATAATGCGATACACATCCGTGCCGCGGTTAGTGTCTGTTTAAAAAAAATAATGTATCTTTTAGGATAAGCGAACTCTTAAAGGCTAACACTATGTACCGGACCGTTCTGCTGATGGCGTCTATAACGCTATTTCATAAGCTGGCTTTTTGCTGGGGATTCTACGCCCATCGCGAAATCAACCATCATGCTGTGTTTTCGCTGCCACCTGCTATGATGGTGTTTTATAAACCCCATATAGATTTTTTGCGAGAGCACTCCGTAGACCCGGATAAAAGGCGATACGTAGCGCCGGAGGAAGCCTGTCGACATTATATAGATATTGACAAGTATGGGCAATATCCTTATGCTACACTGCCGAGAAACTGGAACGACGCCGTTCACAAATATGGTGAAGATTCGCTCAAAGCGCATGGTATTGTACCCTGGTGGATTCAGGTGATGCTGGAAAGGCTTACACGGGCTTTCCAGGATAGAAATTATGCGGCCATCCTCCGGTTGTCTGCTGATATAGGTCATTATGTAAGCGACGCACATGTGCCGCTTCATGCACATAGCAACTATAACGGGCAGTTTACCAATCAGCACGGTATTCATGGATTGTGGGAAAGCCGCATACCCGAATTGATGGCGTCGCGGCATTTCAGCTACTTTGTTGGGAAGGCAGTATATATCAGAGACCCAGAAGCGTTTATCTGGAACATTGTTTTGGAGAGTGCGGCAGCTGCGGACACGGTGTTGTTATCGGAGCAACAATTGACCAGTCGGTTGCCACCCGATCAGAAATATTCGTTTGAAAATAGAAATGGAGTGCTTGTCAGGCAATACTCCACGTATTTCACGACCGCATACAATGCTGCGCTAGGTGATATGGTAGAGCGTAGGATGCAACAATCAATTGCTGCTGTTGCTTCTCTATGGTATACAGCCTGGATAAATGCAGGACAGCCTTCTCTCACGGCTGGTTTGATTACCTTTCCGGAAGACGATCTGCGAGCGATTGAAGAGCTCGACAAACAGTGGAAGAAAAGGGAAGGAGAAGGCATTGGTCAGCCGCTGCGCTGCATTGAGTAAGTATAGCGACATATGGCATTGCGGTGCAAAAAAGGGGTATTAAACGCTGTGCCGTCTATTTTGTCGTAAATTGTAGAGTTGAAATAGTATATATGTACAATGGTTCTAGCCTCGAAACTGGGTGGAACTCATGCAATTGTTAATATACTGTGGATTATTTGCTATATATTTTTTAACAATTGGTAAACTTATTTTTAAATTTTCGCTATTTTTAGAGCAACAATTCGATTTTCGATAAAATAATGTATCCATGCCGACGAAGAAGATGGAATATATTTGGGAACAACGCTTTGCATACGTGTTTAAAAATCATGAGTATAAGTTGTATACTTTAGCACTACAGCTTACTAAATCTGATAAGTATGCAAAAGATATTGTTCAGGAAGTGTTCCTGAAGTTGTGGCAGGAGCGGAGGAATATTTTCGACAGTAACCAGGCGGAGGATTGGTTATTCAGGCTTACAGAAGCAAAAATTATCAGGTTTTTGTCGAAGACGGCGCAAGACAGCCGGCTCAGGGATGCACTTTGGGTGAATATGCAGTGTCTGCTTAATGAAAACGAGGAAGTTGCAGCACCCACGCCTGAATATCATCGCGTGATGGAGAAAGCTATAGACTATCTTCCTCCACAAAGAAAACGAATCTACCAGCTCAACAATGAAAGTTACCCCGGATACGACTGGGTGCTTACAGAGGAGCGACAGACCTCTTACGACCGATACGTTCCTGATTATCTGAAGCAAGTGATCTATCGTATAAAATCCTTTTTTTCCCAGTAACGGCATTTACCTAACTTGACGTGGATTTTTCGGCGCCATGTCGGAAGATAAATGCAGCCATGAACAGCAGAATACAGTATTTACTACAGCAGTACGAAAACAACAATTGCTCCCGGGAGGAGATGGAGGAGCTTTTTCATTACATCAGAACCAGTAAGAATGCAGGCGCTTCCCTTAAATCGTGGGTGAATAAAACTTACCAGGAGATCCGTAATAATCATCCTTCTTTTGCTTACGTTAATGAACAGGGTATACTGGTAACCACTACTACCGATACCGATGTGTTTGATACACCAGGACCCTTTCAGCCTCTCAAAAAACATACTTATTTGCGTATTGCTATAGTAGCAGGAGCGCTGATGACGACGCTTGTGCTGATTCTTTGGGGAAATGGTTATTTTCGTAAAGAGGCGGTTGCGCCGCCTGAAACGGAAAAAGTGCTGATCCGAAAAAAAACAGGCAATGGTGAAAACAAATACCTGCTATTACCAGATAGTTCACAGGTTTGGCTAAATGCCGGTAGTAGCCTGGCATTTTATAGTAACCTTTCTGCAGACAGAACGGTGCAGCTTACAGGAGAGGCATTTTTTAAAATAAAACCGGGTGCCAGTCCTTTTTTTATAAAAACAGCCGACATTACACTTCTTGCACAGGCCACTTCTTCGTGTAATGTAAAAGCTTATGAAAGAGAAGCCGAGATCATTGTTTCGGTTAGTCAGGGTCGGTTGCAGGTGCAGCGGGAAGGCACCCGTATCAACGATATGCTTCCGGGCCGGCAGGTACATTTGGGCAGAAAAGATAAAAGCGTCATGGAGAAAACGGTACCTGTAGAGAAAATAGCTGCCTGGCAATGGGGGGAGCATATTTATGATTATGCCATGCTGGAAGATATTGTGGCTGATCTGCAGCGCATTTTCAATGCCAAAATTTTGATACTTGACCCTGAAAAAAAACACCAGAAAATACTCGTTTCCCTACGAAGGGAAATGGGAATAGAAGGGTGCCTTTCGCGTATTGCAGCGCTTGCTAACATGAGTATGCACCTGGTCGACAATGAGTATATTCTCGGAGAGTTAACGCCAGCTTCGTAACTTATAGCCTCTGAATGCATAAAATATCAGGTAGGCATAACACGGGAGCAGTATCCAATAAGCTTCACGCAGGGTGTAGTTTTCTTTATCAGCAAAAAAGCCATATAATAAGGGCAACAATGCATTGCCGCACAGACCCATGATCAGAATGGATGCACCCAGTTTGGTAAACTTACCGAGTCCGTCCAGTGCGAGCGGCCATATGCCCGCCCAGACCAGCGAATTGGCCAATCCCAGCAACACGAGAAACCAGATAGAAATGTCTGCCTGGTGTCCGAGAAGGCTGGTTTGTCCTGCCACGTATAAGATCCCCAGTGTAAAAACAAAACCCAATAGCGTGCATATTTTAAGCACGGTTCCCTGTTGAATGTATTTGGGAATGAGAACGATCCCGAGAATATAGCCTACAATGGTTGCGGTAAGTGTGTACGAGGGAAACACCCTGGCTTCAAACAGCGAAATATTCATCGATTGTGCATAGTCTATAATGGTGTCGATGGCCACTACCTGTGTGCCTACGTGAAGAAAAATAGCCACCGCACCCAGGATCAAATGAGGAAACTGGATGATATACTTTTTAGCAGTGCCCGCACTGTTGTCTACAGTTTCATCGTCTGTATTGATTTCCGGAAGAGGAGAAAAGCGGACAGCAATTCCCAGTAACATCAAAACGATTGCCATTACGGCGTAAGGTTGTATTACGCGCTTTATGAACCCGTCAAGCACTATTTTTTTCTCTGCTTCATCCATCGTAGCCAGTTGGTCTATCATACCGCTATCTGTGGCTTTTAATATCACCGCGCCTAATACGAGGGGGGCAAGTATTCCGGCTCCTTTGTTGCAAATGCCCATGAAACTGATGCGCTGAGCTGCCCGTTCTTTGGGTCCGAGAATGGTAACGTAGGGATTGGCTGCTGTTTGCAAAATAGCCAACCCGCAACCGATGGTAAATAATCCTGTCAGAAACAATGGATATGCCCGCTCGTAAGCGGCGGGTATGAATAATGCGGCGCCCACAGCCATGCACCAAAAGCCCGTCATGATGCCTTTTTTGAACCCTATCGATTTCAGGAGATAGGAAGAGGGAACAGACATAACAAGGTATGCAATGTAAAAGGCAAAAGCAACCAGGTACGATTGGGTGTGGTTTAATTCGCAGGCTATTTTGAAATAGGGTATCAGTATGGCATTGGCCCAGGATACAAAGCCGAATATAAAAAACAGCACCGCAATGATCAGCAGCGATACAAGCGTGTCTTTTTTGCTTAGAGCGCTGACGGCTATGGTTTTCAGTTGTTTGGTCATGAGTTTATTTACTGCTTAGTAAAGAAGCCGAAGCCTCGTCCAGGAAAAAATGACATTGAGGGTGTGTTTGCAATATACTGGCAGGGAAAAGATTGCTGACTGTATTCTCCAGGCTGTTTTTTACAGCGGTCGCTTTTCGTTCATCGGGAACAGAGCATATAATGGCAGTCGATTTCATTATTTGTTTGATAGACATGCTGATGGCCTGCTGAGGTACATCTGACAGCTGGGGGAACCAGCCTTCGTTTAATTGCTGGCGGCGGCAGGGTTCGTCAAGCGTCACAATGATATAAGGCTGCTCTGTTTCGAAGTCTGCCGGAGGATCATTGAATGCCAGGTGACCGTTTTCACCAATGCCCACCAGCGCTACGTCTATAGGATGATTATGTATAATGGTATTGAGGCGTTCGCATTCCTCAGCAGGGTTGGTTTCGCCATTGATAAGATAGGCTGCATTGAGTGGATGGGGCAGTTGATTGATAAACCGCTCCGTCAGGTATTTCCGGAAGCTGGCTTTGTGTGTAACGGGGAGCCCTATGTATTCATCCAGATGAAACATCGAGACCTTACGCCAGTCTATATCGGAGGCCACCAGTATCTGCAATGTTTCGAACTGGCTGGCGCCGGTAGCCAGTATGATGTTGGCGGCACCTTTGCTTTGAATATTCTGGTGTATAAGGTCTACGGCCAGCTTTCCGGCTTTTTCACCTAAAGCCTTGGCATGTGAGGAGATCGAAATGTTCATTTTTTATTATTTTCTGTTCGTTACCGTATAATGTTATTTTATCGATAAGAGTGTTGATGTGTGTGGATCTAATGTGGTAAGATACATTAATTTTTCAACCACCGGTCAAACCAGGCAAACGCTTCTGCCTGCATCGGTTGATCAAACTTATGCGGCCCCGGATAAAAAGTACATTGGTAACGATTTTCCATACCCGCTTTAGCATAGATATCCCTTAATATCCTATCGGCGTTTTTCATTTCCGGGAGCGTATATAGGTCGTCGTCATTGTCGTTTTGCACGAGTGTTGGCAGTGGTGTTCTTAGCCCCAGTATTTCCGGAAAGTCGAGGTAGCGCGGCAACAACGGTACATAGGTCATCCATGTGTGCGTATACGACTTGTTAAGAACAAAATCCCGCCAGGTGGTCATAAACCCTACGCAAACGGCGCATTGTATGCGTTCGTCGAGTCCACCAAGAAAAACAGTACGCATTCCCCCTCCGGATAGTCCGCCGCATCCTACTCTGGAAGCGTCAACATCGGGTCTGGCACATAGTATATCCAACGAGATTTTGTCCTCTGCAAAAAATACCCCCGGCCAGGTGGTACCCGCGCTGAAAAGCGACTTTGCCATGATGTGCTCATGTGCTGCAGCCCAGGTGTTATAAGCTTGTATATGGTCTGTATTTTCAGGATCGTTGTCATTCAGGCCATTGCGCAGGTGCTCTGGTACATCGCTGAGCAATACCCTGCGGCTGGCGAAGGGGAAGGCATCTGCTACCATAACAACATACCCCCTTTTCGCTATCTCGTTTGCCCATGCAATCCCTGCGTATGATTCCTGTTGATGCGCGGCAACCGCAGGATGCAGGGGGTGCTGCGTTTTAATAATTTTTCGGTTACCCAGGTACTTATTGCCCCCATGATCATGCAATGCCAGTATGGCCGGTAACTTTCCTTTTGCATGTTGCGGCTTCAGTACCACCGCATCGGTAGGCCTTCCGTAGGGCAGTTGCCAGCTTATTTCTTCTACATGCAGCCCTTCGAAGATGTATTTGTTTTTAACATTAACAACAGGGGTTGAATGGATTTCCGGAGGTGCCATGAGGGTGAGTAATTGCTTTCTCGCAGTTGCTTTCCATTGCTCAAGATTACCAGCGTTCCAGGTATCGTTCAAAAAAGATAATTCAGGCTGTTCATTGTTGAACAATCCTGCAGCCCATGGACCGTATATTCCAATCAGACTAGCAGGTGCCTGTATATTGCTTTTACTCATAGGGAAATGATTAGATTCAGAAGGAAACAGCCTATTGGACGGGCGAAGCGTGGTAAGCCCTACACCTGCCAACCCCGCTGTTTTTAAAAAAAGCCGGCGACTATTTTTCATACCCGAAAATTGCAATCAGGAAGTTAGGAAAGAGCGTGGGAATTACAGCGAAAAAGCAGGTTTATTTGAGCAGGTATTCTTTTATGATGTCTTCCGCCTCTTTGCATGCAGTTTCCAGTTGGTTATTGGTGATAATATGATCGAATTGCTCTTTGAAGGACAGTTCGTAAGCGGCTTTTTCAATCCTGGCAGACAGAGAAGCAGGCGTTTCGGTTCCGCGGTTTTCGAGGCGTTTTTTCAGTTCTTCGATAGAGGGGGGCTGGATAAAAATGGACAAATGACTGTCAGGCAGGCCTTCCTGGATTCTCAAAGCTCCTTTTACATCGATGTCCAATACGGGGGTTTTGTGTTGATCCCAGATCCGTTCCAGTTCCGATTGCAAGGTGCCGTAGTATTTTCCCTCGTACACCATTTCCCATTCTATGAACTCTTTTTGTTCGATTTTTTGCCTGAATTCTTCCAACGGGATAAAATAGTAATCATGTCCGTTTTTTTCATACTGCCTTGGTGTGCGTGTGGTAGCTGAAATGGAAAAAGAAAGCTTGTGTGGATATTTTGCCAGGAGATGGCGGATAACGGATGTTTTGCCGGCGCCTGAAGGAGCTGTTATGATAATGATTTTTTTTTCCATATACGGTATTTAGACGCGTTTGATATCGGCACCCAGTGACCGAAGCCTGGTGTCGATATATTGATATCCCCTGTCTATTTGTTCAATATTCTGGATAGTGCTTTTTCCCTCCGCACTCAATGCTGCGATGAGGAGGGAAACCCCTGCGCGTATATCCGGGCTGCTCATGGTAATGCCGCGAAGTTTTTGTTCCCTTCCCAGTCCTATTACAGCGGCACGGTGCGGGTCACATAATATGATCTGGGCACCCATATCTATAAGCTTGTCTACAAAAAACAGCCGGCTTTCAAACATTTTCTGGTGAATCAGCACCGAGCCTTTTGCCTGGGTGGCCACTACAAGTACTATGCTCAGCAAGTCGGGGGTGAACCCTGGCCATGGGTGATCGTAAATGGTCATTACAGAGCCATCTAAAAAGGTCTGTATTTCGTAAAATTCCTGTTCGGGGATATGAATATCGTCTCCGGAAATGTTCAGTTGAATACCCAATTGTCGGAATTTATCGGGTATTTGTCCCAAATGCTCCACCCCGGCTCCTTTAATGGTAATGTCGCTTTGGGTCATGGCAGCAAGTCCTATAAACGACCCTACTTCAATCATATCCGGCAACATCCGATGTTCGGTACCGGCGAGGTAATTTACACCTTCAATGGTAAGTAGATTGGAACCGATGCCTTTTATCTGGGCGCCCATGCGGTTGAGCATTTTGCACAGTTGTTGGAGATAAGGCTCACAGGCCGCGTGATAGATGGTGGTGGTTCCTTTGGCCATGGCGGCTGCCATAACAATATTGGCTGTTCCGGTAACAGAAGGCTCGTCTAAAAGCATGTATGTGCCTTTCAGTCCTGTAGTGTTGAGGTGAAAAAAATCATCGCCGGAATCGTAATTGAAACTTACGCCGAGTTTTTCGAACCCTATGATATGGGTGTCCAGCCTTCTACGCCCGATTTTATCTCCACCGGGCTTCGGAATAAAAGCTTTCCCGAATCGGGAGAGCAGGGGGCCAGCCAACATCACAGCGCCGCGCAGGCGACCGCTTTTAGCTTTATATTCTTTACTTTTTAAGTAATCAACATTTACGTCGTCTGCCTGAAAAATGCAAGTGTCGCGGGTGGGCCTTTCAACTTTTACATTCATCTCCTGTAACAACTCTATCAACAGGTTGACGTCGAGAATGTCGGGTATATTGCTGATCCGGACTTTTTCAGGGGTCAGCAAAACGGCGCTGATGATCTGGAGGGCTTCGTTTTTAGCCCCCTGCGGTATTATTTCGCCCTTTAGTTTTTTTCCGCCCCTGACTTCAAATGAATACATAGCTGTGAATGATGAAGGTGAAGTGCAAATATAAAACCCCGGCAATAATACCGGGGTTTTAGTTGTATACTTTTATGCGGCGGGAAGTTATTTGAAACGCTTCTTGAAGTGTTTGTTGTTTCCTTTACCACTTCTATCATTCCGGTCATTTCTGTCGTTTCTGTTACTGTTGCGCTGTTGAAAACTTTTTCCGCCGCGCTGGAAGCGGTTGTCCCTGGTGTTGTCTCGCTCCCGGTATGCTTTTACGAAGGGGGTGTTCGTAAATTCCAATTGTCCGTCTGTAATAGCATTCAATTCACTTCTGATACCGTCATCGTGTACCAGCTCCTTGTGCCAGGTATTGTAAGCCAGTTTCATGTAGTAGGCTATTGCATTCGCGAACCCGGAACGTTTTTCCGGATTTTCTTCCTGTAATGCTTTATCAATTACCCTTTCCAGGTTTTTACCGAGGTGCGAATACCGGGGATGGTTTTTGGGGTAGGGCAGCGGTTCGGGTTTTGCTTTCAGGGTTTCTCTCGTGGGGATGGGGTAGGGGCTTTCCACGTCTAGTTTAAAATCAGATATCAGGAAGAGATGATCCCAGAGTTTGTGCCTGAAATCCTCCACATTCTTCAAATGGGGGTTTAAAAAGCCCATCAGTTCTATCAGTCCCTGAGCATTTTTTTGTCTTATCTCCTTGTCTTCAATGCTGATTACATAATCGATCATCTTCTGAATATGCCTGCCATATTCCCGCATGATGAGATGATTTCTCGTAGTGTTATATTCCATCAAAAATCTTAAGTATCTACAAAAGTACATAAAGAGTTGGTTATTTGGCCAACTCTTTATGATTTATTATGATAAAGGGATATTTATCTCACCATTAGCCGAACCACCTGTTGCTGGCGGTTTGCGGCGTTTACAACACGCAGGAAATAAACTCCCGGCGGATGTTTTCGTTTGAACCGGTATTGATGCGTAGTGCTGCCCGCCGGGTGAAAGTTTTCGGATTCCACCACCTGCCCCATACTGTTGATCAGCGACAGGTGCTGGTTGTCTTTTTGCGGCGCTTCAAAGCTGAGCGTGACGTGGTTATCAGCGGGGTTGGGAAACACGGTAAAACGGTCGGCTGCGCCTTGATAACTGAGCGTGGCGACTTCAGAGTAGCTTATTTTTCCGTCTGGCTGTGCCTGTCTTAACCGGAAGTATAGCTTCGTATTGGCTTCTATAACAGGAACCCTGTAGTGGTATTCATATTTTGCTGCACTGTTTTCCGTTCCGGCCAATTCACTTTGTATGGTGCTGATACCGATAAAGTCACGCCCGTTTTTACTTATTTCCGGGGTGTATTGTACGCCATCGGTTTCATTTTCTTTGGTCCAGGTCAGCAATACATTGTTGCCATCGCCTTTGCTGGCCGAAAAGTCCAGCTTTCCGTTGGGTAAGATAGCATGCGGGCAGTAGGTATAGACTACGCTAAAGGTAATATGCGTAAACTGTAGCGTAATATTGTTGGTATAATGTGAGGCGCCGAATATGGATACTCCCGTTGCCAATTGGTATGTGACGTTGTTTGTGCTGGTACCCTGATAACCCGCCAGTTCGGCCGGGTTAGTGATGGTGGCGCTGGCAGTTTGTGACATTGGTGCAAAAATATGTTCTGCATGGGTTGCACCTGGATCAAGCGGTCCGGTATTATAGTCAAAGGTAGCGGTTGACTGTACATACCCGATTCCGGGAAAACCAAATCGATCCCGTCGTTCGAATTCAACCGGAAAATCTTCTGGAGAGGTGCTGGTATTTGTTGTATTTACAACCAGGTAACCAGAAACCTCTACGTTGATGTCAACACCGGTTAGCGTGCCCAGTGACGGGTCAAACTGGTCATAGGATATCCCCCCGCTAGCATTGCTGATATACGTTCCGCCATAATGGGCATTGCCCGTTACCATCTGTCGCGGCGCCTCGCCGTTAGGACACTGCGCCTGTACGGTGTTTATACCAATGAAATATAAAAGAAAGAGGATATAGATATGTAAAAATTTAATTTTCATACCACGGATTTGATTACCTTATTAACGTAATTTGACGGCAATAATTTGCGGGCTAATATTACCATATGCCACTTTGTGGATGGGTGATGTGTAATACATTGTTGTTCATGCTGATATTAAAATGCGGTTACCAGAAGGTTTTATCAGAAGATAATTATCTCCGGATTTTTGCTGATGGATTGTTAAAAAACTTCCTCGATGAAAGCCCGGGTTGCAGGGTGTTGGCTGTATCTGTAGAAAATTATCATGTATCTACCCATCCGGCGGTGGCGGCGGTGGTTGTAACGGTGCCAGGCTGGCTGCCCTTCAAGAGCCTGTACGAAAAAAGGCAGGTCAGGAAAACGATTAAAGTGCATAAGCCGGAACTGGTAGTGTCATTCAACCAGCATTACGCACCGGGCGACTATCCCGAAATCATATTTATCACAGATGCGGATAGTTGTCGTCTAGCAACGAATACCCGGAGTGTTTTCGTGCTGTCGGATTATATATCCCGTCAATTGCGCACAGGGGCTGTGCCGGTTAGGAAACTATCTCCTTTTGCCGGACTTTTTTGCAAGCCTCTTACCTGGGACAGGCGGGAATACATTAAGCAGTCTTTCGCAAAAGGACGGGAGTTTTTCCTGTGTTCAGCCTTTCAAACTCCGGTGGAGCAGTTGACTATAGTGCTGAAAGCTTTTTCGTTGTTTAAAAAATGGCAGAACAGTCATATGAAACTCCTCATTTCAGAAGTAGGTATGCTGCTGCCACATCTTACGCAGTTGCTTGAACATTACAAATACAGGGATGACGTCGTACTCATAGATGATGTTTCTGAAAGAGAGACAGAAATAGTAGGGGCATCGTTTGCGATGATATACCTGCCGGCGGAAGACACAACAGGGTTGCGGGTGCTGAACTATTTGCAGGCGGAAACGCCTGTTATTACCACCGAAACGGGTGCTATACGCGAAATGGGAGGGGATGCCATGCTGTATTGCGACAAAAAAAGTATAGACAATATAGCCGACAAAATGAAACTGATTTATAAAGACGAAAAGTTACGTGCACTCGCAGTCAGTACGGGAAAAAAGCAGTTGCAAAAGAAACTGGACGAGCCTGGTCTCGTGCCGGCGGGTGCGGCATTCTTATAAAAAGCGGAGTATACAGCCGGCTCATCAACTCATTTGTCTCGCAGCTCCTCGATTCTCCATGGATATCATACCATCAGAACACTTTGAATCATCAAACAATTGATGCGTCCAACGTAGAATTTCCAAACAACTCCATTAAACTGTTCAGGCTTCTTGGTCAGGTTCTATTGCCCTAACTATAAAAGTAACGGTTTAAATCAAGCGTAGATGTACGGATATTACCATGCAATCCACACTGATATTCACATAAAAACTGGGTTATCCACACGAATTAACATAAGCTCCTGTAATACAGGCGTCAAACTATATGAAATCCTTTGCAGGTAAGCATTTCGGCAAAAAAGAGCTTGTGTATAAAATATTTAAATCAAAACCATCGTTTAAAGTGGGAAAATGTGTTATTTTGTGTGAAGAAATGGGAATAAGATGCAACTCTTTATAAATGATACGGTTTTTAGGGGAATATGAAGCTACTCTGGACGCAAAAGGTCGGTTTCTTCTTCCAACTGGGATTAAAAGGCAAATCCCGGAAGAGGAAACCGGTAGCTTCTTTGTTAACAGGGGCTTTGAGAGTTGTTTAACCTTGTATCCGATGAAAAATTGGGAACCCATATTTGATGCGATTGGAAGGAAAAGTGATTTTGACCCGAAGGTAAGAGAATTCCGCCGCTATTATTTGAATGGTGCAACAATGGAGCTGGACAGTGCAGGAAGATTATTGCTGCCCAAAAATCTGATGGAATACGCCGGACTGCAGAAAGACATTTTGCTGGTATCGGCCTACGATAAAATTGAAATCTGGGATAAAAGTAAGTATCATCAGTTCTTTGACACTTTTTCGCCTGAAGCATTCAGCAAGCTGGCTAACGAAGTGATGGCAACAAAAGATGAACAACAGGGCTGATGTGCCGGTAATGCACGTAGATGCCTGCAAGGCCCCTGGTTTTCAGAAGATCATCACTAACACCATTAAACAATGGAGCAGCAATATCATATACCTGTATTATTGAATGAGGCAGTGGAGGCATTGAATATCCGTCCCGATGGTGCGTATGTGGATTGCACCTTTGGTGGTGGTGGGCATAGCAGGGCCATATTGTCCCAACTCAATGCAACCGGCCGGTTATATGCGTTCGACCAGGATAATGATGCCAGAAGCAACCTTCCTGACGATGACAGAATTGTGTTCATCCCGCATAACTTCCGGCACCTGCAGCGGTTTTTGAAGTTGCACGACGCTATTCCGGTAGATGGCGTTCTGGCAGACCTGGGCGTATCCAGTCACCAGTTTGATGAACCGGAGCGCGGTTTTTCTATCCGGTTCGATGAAGCACCGCTCGATATGCGCATGGATCAGCAACACGATCTTACCGCCGCTTCGCTGCTGCAAAATGCCTCCGAACTGGAATTACATAAAATGTTCGAACAATACGGGGAAGTAACCAATGCAAAAACCCTCGCTAAAACAATTGTTGAACAAAGAAAACTGGTGGTACTAAAAACAGCGGGAGATTTCAAACAGGCTGTGGCTATGGCGGTAAAGGGTAATCCCAATAAATACTTTGCCCAGGTATTCCAGGCATTGCGTATAGCTGTTAATCAGGAAATGCAAAGCCTGGAGGATTTGCTGCAACAACTCCCTTCTCTTCTGAAAAAAGGCGGACGGATAGCCTTCATCACGTTTCACAGTATTGAAGATCGTATGGTGAAAAACTATTTCAAATACGGCGGTTTCGAACCTTCGGCACCCGACGCTATATATGGCACGAAAACGGAAAGTCCTTTTAATATCCTTGCGAAAAAACCAATAGTGCCTTCTGATAAGGAGGTGAAACGAAATCCGCGCAGCCGGAGTGCCAAGCTCCGTGTTGCCGAAAAAAAATAAGTATCAGCGCTATGGAAGAAAATGATGTTGTGCGAGACCGGGAGCCGGCAAAAGAGCCATGGATCCGAAAGCTTGGATTAAGGAGCCCTTTTAACTATCACTGGATAGTTAAAAATGTTTATTTCTTTCTTTTCCTGGCTTTGCTCACAACATTGTACATCTATAATGGCCACTACGCTGAAAAAACAATAAAGGATATCAACAGAAACGCAAAACAATTAAAAGAATTGCAGTACGAGTTTAAAACGGTGAAAGGAGAACTGATGCTGAAGGAGAAGCAAAGTGAACTGGCAAAATCGGTGGAGCGATTGGGGCTAAAGGAGCTGAAAGAGCCGCCATTGATCATACAGTCGGATATTAAAAACAAACGATAGTAACGGTGAAGGGAGTTGCCCTTCACTTTTGTACATATAAGGCAAAAAGTGATGCCATTGTGGAAGTAAAGCGTGACATATTATGGCGGGTTAATCTGTGCTTTCTGGGCATTCTGGTGTTGTGTGCATGCATTGTAGGGAAAGCATTTTATATACAACAGGTACAGGGTGAATACTGGCGTGGATTGAGCGATAGCCTGCACCTCGAATACCGAACGCTGGATGCCGACAGGGGCACCATTTACAGCGAAGATGGCAGTATGCTGAGTACTTCCATCCCGTTCTTTGACATCCGGATAGACTTTTTAGCAGATGGATTGCGGGAAAAAGGCGGAAAACGTTTTACAGAAAATCTCGATTCTTTATCAATGGGGCTGGCGGCAATATTTCAGGATAAGTCGGCCGAGCAATACCGGAAATTGTTGCAGTCTGGCTACAACCGGAAAGAGCGTTACTTTTTATTGAAAAAAAGGATAAGCTTCGAAGATTATAAGGCGTTGCGACAATTGCCACTTGTTCGGCAGGGAAGAAATAGAAGCGGATTTATTGTGGAAGATACCGAACGGCGGCTGACTCCTTTCGGACTGCTGGCGAACCGTACCATCGGATTGTCCAGATCGTATACAGATGGTAACCGCCAGGTCGTAACACAGAATGTGGGGCTGGAGAAAACCTACGACAGCCTCCTGCGTGGGGTGTCGGGTAAAAGACTGGTAAGGCGTATATCGGGCGGCGCTTTTGTGCCGGTGGAAGGAGCTGAAATAGAACCTGAAAACGGTAAAGATATTGTGACCACACTTGACGTAAACATACAGGATATTACCCAGGCAGCGTTGATGCGGATGATGGTGGCCAATAAAGCGATGGAAGGCTGTGCGATTGTAATGGAAGTGGCAACCGGAAAAGTAAAAGCCATTGCCAACCTGGGTATGTTGAAAGACAGCAGCTATTTTGAACAGGATAACTACGCATTGCGTACCTCAGAGCCGGGTTCCACCATCAAACTGGTCACCTTGCTGGCTGCACTCGAGGATAAACACGTTACGATCAATGATATGATTGAAATCAACAACGGGGCCTGGGTATTAAAAGGAAGAACCATTCGCGATTCCGAACGCTCTCCGAAAAGTTATCTGACTATTAAAGAGGCATTTGGAAATAGCAGCAACGTGGCAATGGCGAAGCTGGCCTACAATTATAATGATAAACCCGCGGCTTTCATTCGTCATTTCGAAAACCTGCATCTTACTACACGCAGTGGTATTGATTTGAACGAAGAATTTCGCCCCATGGTAAAAGATCCGCGCAAAAAAGACTGGCATGTACAAACATTGCCGTCGATGGGGTTTGGGTATGAAGTAATGTTGAGCCCGCTGCAAATGCTGATGGTATACAATGCGGTAGCCAACAACGGGCAGTTGATGAAACCCTATTTGTTGAACAGGGTGGAAAAAGACGGGGTGGTATTGAAGGAGTTCAGGCCGCAGGTGTTAAGCGGAAAAATCTGCTCAGATAAAACCTTGCAGGCTTTACGTGAGTGCCTGGAGGCGGTTTGTACAGAAGGTACCGCCAAATCCGTGTTTAAAGATGCAGCGTATACCGTGGCAGGAAAAACGGGAACAGCTAAAGTAAACGATGGAGTATATAAATACAGGGATGGGGTGTATACATCCTCTTTTGCCGGATATTTCCCGGCAGATCAGCCGGAGTACTCCTGCATTGTGGTGATAAAAAACAGGCAACATGCGCCTGTATACTATGGTGGTAAAGTGGCCGCCCCGGTATTTAGGGAAATTGCTGATAAACTGTATGCACTGCATGTACGTACTGCCAAAAATAACTGGCAGCAGCAGCCCGCGGCAGATAGTATGCTTTACCGGTGGAGTGGTGATGGAGAAGGGTTAAAAAAAGTGTTTAGTGCTATGGAGATAAGCTATTCGGATTCGCTGATGAATGAAGATTGGGGGATAGTGGTAAATCAAAATCATACTCCCCTGATGAAGGCGTTGCTTGTTCGGGACAGCACCATGCCGGATGTGAAGGGAATGGGATTGAAAGACGCGCTGTATCTGCTGGAAAACAACAGCATGAAAGTGGAAGTGAGCGGGAAAGGGCGGGTGGTAAATCAGTTTCCTGCACCAGGCACACTGGTGGCAAAAGGACAGAAAATAAAAATTGAACTAAACTAACATTAATTGGCAGCAGACGCATATGCAGTCATTGCAGGATATACTATATAAGGTACACATCAGATCGGTTCGGGGCAACACCGGGCTGTCTATAGACAGTGTCCGGACCGATTCCCGCAAGGTGACACCCGGCTCCTGCTTTATTGCTGTTAAAGGCTATAATAGCGATGGCCATGATTACATCGAAGCAGCCATTTCAAAAGGTGCAATAGCTGTAGTGGCGGAGACGCAGCCTCTCCATCTGCAGGAGGATATAACCTGGGTGCAGGTAGAAAACACTGCAATCGCGGCTGGGTATATGGCGAATAATTTTTACAATGCGCCTTCTTCCCGTATGAAAGTGGTAGGAGTTACCGGAACGAATGGTAAAACGACCATCGCTACGGTACTGTTCAGACTTTTTTCATCATTGGGCTATACCTGCGGACTGATTTCCACCGTGCAAAACCAGATCGGTGATAGGGTCGTTCCTGCTACGCATACCACTCCCGATGCGCTGAGTCTCCATGCACTGATGCAGGAGATGCTGGAAAGCGGGTGTAGCTACGTATTCATGGAGTGCAGCAGCCACGCCATCCATCAGCACCGCATAGCGGGTATACATTTTGCAGGGGGGGTATTCAGTAATATTACGCACGATCATCTGGATTATCATACAACGTTCGACGAATATATAAGGGTTAAAAAGTCATTTTTTGATGGGCTGCCTTCCAGCGCATTTGCCATTAGCAATGCGGACGATAAGAGGGGGATGGTGATGTTGCAAAACACCCATGCCAGCAAATACTTCTACAGCCTGAAGACGCTTGCTGACTTTAAAGGCAGGATACTGGAAAATGCAATTGCCGGGCTGCTGATGACAGTCAACGACCAGGAAGTGCATTTTAGAATGATCGGAACATTTAACGCATATAACCTGCTGGCAGTGTATGCCGCCGCTGTTTGCCTTGGAGAAGACCGGCATCGGGTATTGCAGATTATGAGCGATCTCACCGGGGCCGAAGGACGTTTCGACTATATGGTGTCTGCTCGGAGTAAAATCATAGGTATTGTAGATTATGCACATACGCCCGATGCATTGCTGAACGTGCTGGCAACGATAAAAAAGCTGCGGCAGGGATACGAGAATGTGATTACGGTAGTAGGTTGCGGAGGCGATCGCGATAAAACGAAGCGGCCGGTGATGGCACAGGTAGCCTGTGAACACAGCGATCGGGTAGTGTTTACGTCAGACAATCCCCGTACAGAAGATCCGGCAGCTATACTAAAAGATATGGAGCAAGGATTGCAGCCTTCTCAACGAAAAAAGTATACCGTGATACCAGACCGAAAGGAGGCCATCAAAATGGCAATAGATATGGCGGGGACAGGAGATATTGTACTGGTGGCAGGAAAAGGACATGAAAAATACCAGGAAATAAACGGTGTGAAATATCCTTTTGATGATAAAGATGTGTTGAAAGAAATGTTTACGCTGCTGGAGAAATAAAATTGAATAACAGGAAATAACAGGCGAAATGCTATACTATTTATTTGAGTGGTTTAAAAGTGAAGGGATTAAATTCCCGGGAAGTGGTTTGTTTCATTTTATCACTTTCAGGATGCTGCTGGCGGTATTGCTGTCGCTTATTATTTCAACCGTATTTGGGAAAAGGCTGATCAATTATCTGCAAAGAAAACAGATTGGCGAATCGGTGCGGGATCTGGGGTTAGCAGGCGAGCAGCAAAAAAAAGGAACCCCCACCATGGGAGGCATTATTATACTAATGGCTATACTAGTGCCCACTTTGCTGATTGCGGATCTGGACAAAGTGTATATCCGCTTAATGATATTGTGTACCATCTGGCTTGGCTTTATTGGTTTTATGGATGATTACCTGAAAATAAAAGCCAGGAAAGCTGCACAGGCCAGAGGAGAGCAGTATAAAAAGAAAGACAGCGACGGCTTGGCGGGTAAGGTAAAAATCTTCGGCCAGGTAGGCCTTGGTATTATCATCGGGGCCACACTGTACTTTAATGAGCGGGTGGTGGTATTCCGCGAGTATTACGATCCCCAGTCCAAACAGCAGACTGCAGAATTCCTGAAAAGAGGAGAGCGAAAAGTAGGCGATACCATCATGTCGATGAACGGAGAAGAGCACCGTTATGCTGTGGTTAAAACACCGATTACTACGATCCCCTTTGTTAAAAGTCATGAGTTCAATTATAGCCGGCTCATCAGTTGGATGGGACAGGAAGCAGAAAAATATACCTGGATTGTATACATACTGGCGGTTACGCTGATCATTACAGCGGTATCCAACGGCGCTAACCTTACGGACGGTTTGGATGGGCTGGCTGCCGGTGTGAGTGCCATCATTGGCGCGTGTTTAGGCGTATTCATATATGTAAGTGGAAGTACCCGGTTCGCAGAGTATCTTAATATTATGTATATACCCAACCTGGGCGAGTTATCGGTGTTTGTGGGGGCCTTTGTGGGCGGGTGCGTCGGCTTCTTATGGTACAATGCATACCCGGCACAGGTTTTTATGGGCGATACCGGTAGCCTGGCGCTTGGTGGCATTATTGCTTCTTTGGCAATTATTGTTAGGAAGGAGTTGTTGATACCTATTTTTTGCGGTGTGTTTTTGGTGGAAAACCTGAGTGTGATATTACAGGTGAGTTACTTTAAATATACGAAACGAAAATACGGTGAGGGGAGGCGCATTTTTTTAATGAGCCCCTTGCACCACCATTACCAGAAGCTGGGATATCACGAAAGTAAGATAGCTGTTCGCTTCTGGATTGTAACCATTTTGTGCGTAGTGCTGGCGATGGCAACGTTAAAAATGCGCTAAGGGCGAATTATCAGAGCAAAGGAAACACATGACGAAGAATATCATCATATTGGGCGGTGGCGAAAGCGGAACAGGGGCGGCTATCCTCTGTCGAAAGCTGGGCTATGATGTGTTGCTGAGTGATGCCGGAGCGATACCAGAAAAGTATAAAAAGGAACTGCTGGCGTTTGATATTCCTTTCGAAGAAGGAGGGCATTCTGTGGAGCGTATGCTTGCTGCGGACGAGGTGGTGAAAAGTCCGGGCATACCAGAGACGAATGAACTGGTGAAGCAAATCAGGGCCAAAGGAATCGGTATTATCAGCGAAATAGAACTTGCGTACAGACATAAAGGTGATAGCAGGATTATAGCCATTACAGGTAGCAACGGTAAAACCACCACCACCACGCTAACCTGGGAAATCTGCAAAGCCGGTGGGCTGGACTGCGCGCTGGTTGGTAATGTTGGGGTGTCGTTTGCCCGGCAGGTCGCGCTGGATCCAAAACCCTTATACGTAGCGGAAATCAGCAGTTTTCAACTGGATGATATCGTAGACTTCCGTCCCGATGTGGCGGTGTTGCTTAATATCACCGAGGACCACCTGGACAGGTACGACTATCAGTTTTCCAAATACGTAGCCTCCAAGTTTAATATTATAAAGAATCAAAGCAAAAACGACATATTTATTTATTGTGCCGATGACCCTGTGATCACAGCTTATATAAAAGACAAAAATCTATTACCAAACCTATTGCCATTTACTATGCATTACCAATTGCCAGAAGGAGCTTATATGATGAACAATATTATGTCTATTCAAACGGATGATCAATCAATGGAAATGAACGTGAACGATTTCGCTGTGAAAGGAAAGCACAATCAGTACAATGCGATGGCAGCCGGGCTGGCCAGTTCGTCAGTGGGCATTCGCAAGCAAAAGATCAGGGAAGCGGTAGAGGTCTTTCAAACCCTCGAACACCGAATGGAAAAAGTGCTTACAGTAAGAGGGGTTGCCTTCATCAACGACAGCAAAGCCACGAATGTAAACAGTACCTGGTTTGCGCTCGAGAGTATGACAGACCCCGTGATACTGATACTGGGTGGTGTGGATAAGGGCAACGACTATACCGCCCTGCTGGAACTGGTTAAGGAAAAGGTGAAAGCCATCGTATGCATGGGAGTAGACAACCGGAAAATACACGAAGCTTTCGGTAATGTAGTAGAAGTGATAGTGGATACCGCTGGTGCAAAAGAAGCGGTGGAAGCGTCATTCAAATTGGCGGAAAAGGGCGATGTGGTATTGCTGAGCCCCGCCTGCGCGAGTTTTGATTTGTTTAAAAACTACGAAGACAGAGGCAGGCAGTTTAAAGAGGCCGTGAAAGAGTTATAAAGCAGGTAAATCAGGAAAACCATTTATGCAGGGATTGTTAAATAAAACCAGGGGTGACAAAGTTATATGGGCGGCAGTAATACTACTGGCGCTGATGGGTATGTTGGTGGTGTACAGTAGTACGGGAACACTGGCTTACCGTCTGTCTGCCAGTACCGAATCTTTTTTATTCAGGCAGTTTGTGTTGATGGTAGCAGGGCTGTTTATTATCTATTTTGCGCACCGTATCAATTACACACTGTATTCACGGGCCGCGCTGCTATTGTTTCTGGTGTCTATACCCTTGCTGATATACACACTCTTTTTTGGAACGGAAATCAATGAAGGTTCCAGGTGGATTAGACTGCCGGTGGTAGCGTTGACCTTTCAGACCTCCGACCTTGCCAAGCTGGCTTTGTTTATGTATCTGTCGCGCCAGCTCAGTCGTTCGCAGGCAGAAATCAAGGATTTTAAAAGAGGTTTTTTGCCCATGATCATACCCGTGGCGATCATTTGTTTGCTCATCGCCCCGGCTAACCTTTCCACGGCCCTGCTCATAGGAGCCACCAGCATGTTGCTGATGTTTATTGGAAGGGTAAACGTCCGGCATATAGCTGCTACCATAGGCATAGCGCTTATCCCTGTAATGCTGCTGATAGCCCTTGCCGTTGGGTTGTACGATAAACAGGAGCAAAGAAGTAAAGAACTGCCCGCGCTATTGAATGAAGGGCGCATTCCTACCTGGATAAAGCGCATACAGAGTTTTGTATATGCAGATAAGGCAGAATCGGCTTATCAGGTACAGCAGGCTAAAATAGCGATAGCAAAAGGAGGATGGTTTGGATTGGGACCCGGTAACAGTGAAGCCAGGAATTTTTTACCGCATCCTTACAGCGATTTCATTTATGCCATTATTATAGAAGAGTATGGTTTGCTGGGGGGCGTACTGGTATTATTGTTATATGTGTTGCTGCTGTTCCGGAGCATCAGGCTTTTTAAAAAATGTCCGTTTGCCTTCGGAGCCTTCCTGGCCCTGGCATTATCATTCACACTGGTGATCCAGGCAATGGTGAACATGGCGGTAAATGTAAACCTCTTTCCCGTAACCGGAGTGCCCCTGCCATTGATCAGTAAGGGAGGAAGCAGTTTTTTGTTTACCTGTATGGCGATAGGTATTTTGTTGAGTGTGGCGCGTAACGTGGAGAAGATGGAAGGTAAGTTGCAACCGGTAGTGGAAAAAGAACAAAACGGGGAATAGCATTGAAAAAGAAAATCATCATAGCAGGCGGAGGTACCGGCGGGCATATATTTCCTGCGCTGGCTATCGCTAATGCACTCAAAAGAATGGATGAAGACACTGATATTCTTTTTGTAGGAGCGAAAGGAAAGATGGAGATGGAGAAAGTGCCACAAGCCGGTTACAGCATTGTGGGGCTCAATATAGCCGGGTTCAACAGAAGTTCTTTGATAAAAAATATATCGCTGCCATTCAAACTCCTGAAAAGCATGCTGCAGGTAAGAAATGTAATCAATGATTTTCGGCCGGATGCAGTAATAGGAGTGGGTGGCTATTCCAGCTTTCCGGCTTTACGGTTTGCTCAGCAAAAAAACATACCGAGTTTTATTCACGAAGCCAATTCATTTGCGGGAAAAGCCAATATGCAGCTTGCTAAAAGAGCCAGACTGGTGTTTACAGGGTTTGAAGGAATGGAACGTTTTTTTCCCGCCGAGAAAATCGTCGTATCCGGCAACCCGGTGCGCAGCACTATTCTGAACCGTAGTGTGAGTAAAGAGGAAGCCCTTCAATTTTTTGGGTTGACACCGGAAAAAAAGACGGTGCTTGTAACCGGAGGCAGCCTCGGAGCAAGGTCTATTAATGAGGTGATTGCTGCTCAGATAGATGCATTCACCAACAATGACATACAATTGATATGGCAGACGGGTAAGCTGTTTGTAGAACAGGCTAAGCAGGTAGCCACCGGCAGAAGCGGTATATGGACGAATGATTTTATTACGCAGATGGAAAATGCGTTTGCGGCCGCAGATGTAGTGGTGTCGAGAGCGGGAGCAATGTCGGTAGCCGAGCTTTGTGTAGTTGGGCAGGCGGTAGTATTCGTGCCTTTTCCGCATGCTGCAGAAGACCATCAAACCGTGAATGCACGGCGGTTGGTAGACAAGAGCGCTGCGTTGATGGTGAAAGATAGCGAAGCAGAAGAAAAGCTGGTGCCTCTCGTAATAGGGTTGGCGAAAGATGCAGATAAACAGGAAGCATTGAGAAAAAATATTGCAACGATGGCCGTTACCAATGCAGATGAAGTAGTGGCGGAAGCCATATGGAAAACGCTGGGTTGGAAAAACTAGAAAATGAAAAAATGAAGTCGATCAACGACATACAGGCGGTGTATTTTATAGGGATCGGAGGGATTGGCATGAGTGCCCTTGCCCGGTATTTTGTGTCGCTGGGTAAGTCTGTGAGCGGATACGACAGAACGGAAACCGCGCTGACAAAGAGCCTCGAAGCAGAGGGAATTGCCATTCATTATGACGATCGTCCGGATCTGATCGATGCCAGCGCCGATGTGGTAGTATACACCCCTGCCATACCGAACGACCATCAGGAGTTGGCCTACTACATGAAACACGGATATACGCTGCTAAAAAGAAGCGATGTGCTGGGGATGATTACTGCCAGCTCGTTCAATATATGTGTGGCCGGTACCCATGGTAAAACCACTACCTCCACAATGGTGGCGCATATATTGCGCTACAGCGGATACGGGTGCAACGCGTTTTTGGGAGGAATTGCTGCGAACTACAACAGTAATTTCTGGAGCAGTGAAAACAATGTATGTGTGGTGGAGGCCGATGAATACGATCGCAGCTTCCTGAAGTTGAGCCCGGATATAGCCGTGATTACAGCTATGGACGCTGATCATCTGGATATATATGGTACGGCCGAAGCTATGGAAGAAGCATTTGTGGATTTTTCGGGTAGACTGAAAAAAGAAGGGGTGCTGTTTGCCCGGCATGGGCTGGAGAAATCGGGTATGCTGAAAGGCGACAGCCGGATCACCTATAGCCGTACATCCACCGCGGCGGATGTGTATGCCGAAAAAGTGAAAAACAGAGAAGGTGGTTATGTGTATGATGTACGTGGTAGCGGCTGGGAGCTTAAGGAGGTGGAGCTGATGATGGGCGGGTTGCACAATATTGAAAACTCGGTGGCAGCTATTGCGGTAGCAAAAAAGCTGGGTATTGCCGATGAAAAAATAAAACAAGCCATTGCTTCCTTCAAGGGAGTGAAAAGGAGGTTTGAATATATTATTCCCTCAAACGATACTTCTTCGGTGGTATATATAGATGACTATGCCCATCATCCCGAAGAGTTGAAGACGCTGATCAACAGTGCCCGAGCATTATTTCCGGATCGGAAGTCGACAGTAGTGTTTCAACCGCACCTGTTTTCCAGAACCAGAGACTTTGCGGAGGAGTTTGCGGCAGTACTGAACCTGGCAGACGAAGTGTGGCTGCTGCCTGTGTACCCGGCAAGGGAATTGCCGATGGAGGGCGTGAATAGTGAAATGCTGATGAGAAAAATGAATAATGATAAAGCGCTTCTGGTAGGCAAGGAAGAACTGCTGGTTCTGATAAAACAGAGAATGGAAAACAGCGATATGGAGCTGCTGATCACGGCTGGTGCCGGGGATATCGATAAACTGGTGCAGCCAATTCAACAAACGATAGTTCAATCAAGCTAATTACCAAAAATGAAGCTGAGCAGAAGAAAAATACAAAGGATGGTGGTAGCGCTCGTATGGATGGGCTGCGGCATTGGCCTGTTTTTTTTCCTGATTGCAGCGGTAAAGAAAAGAGACGACAAGGTTTGCAAAGGGTTGAATGTAGAAGTGATGAGCCCGGGAAAGCAGCCATTCGCAGATAAAAATGATATCCGTGGTATGATCAGGTACATGAACATCGAAGTGGAGGGCGCACCAATGCTTGATATAGATCTCAGAAAAATAGAAGAGGAGCTGGAGAAAAATCCGTGGATCAGAAATGCGGAATTGTTTTTTGACAACAATGAAGTGCTGCAGGTAAGGATAACAGAGAGAAAGCCAATAGCCAGGGTATTCACCCGTAGTGGTAAAACATTTTATGTGGACGACCAATTGGTTCGATTGCCGCTGAGCAACCGTTTTTCTGCGGCGGTGCCTGTATTTACCGGGTGTCCTTTAGATAGGGCCCGGTGGAATGCCGAGGATAGCACCGTGTTGCTTCAGGTAAAGGCTATAAGTGAGTTCATAAGCGCAGATGCATTTTGGGCGGCCCAGGTGGCACAGATTGACCATGCTTCCAAAAACAGGTTTGAAATAATTCCGATGGTGGGTGACCATCGTATTATACTCGGCGACACCAACCGCCTGGAAGAAAAATTTTTCAAGCTATTTGTTTTTTACAAAGAGGTATTAGCCAGGACCGGCTGGAACAGGTATAGGATCATAGATGTACGCTTTAAAGAACAGGTAGTGGCAACTAAGAATGAAACAAACAGATCGTAATAATAAGCTTAACCGGGCAGCCATATAAAATTATAACACATTGAAATAAACCAACCGATATGAACAACGAACAACCCATTATTGTAGGTCTTGATATTGGAACAACAAAGATTGCCGCGATTGCCGGTCGGAAAAATGAATTCGGAAAACTGGAGGTGCTCGGATTTGGACGAGCCAATAGTAATGGTGTTCAGCATGGCATGGTGCTCAATATAGATCAGACGATCAGAGCGATAGAGCTGGCGATGGAGAACTGCTACAATTTTAACCCCAATCTCGATGTCAGAGAAGTATATGTTGGTATTGCCGGACAGCATATAAAGAGTATGCAGACCCGGGGTGACATTGTACGGCAGAACAATGAAAACGAAATATCGCAGTTGGAGATAGACCAGTTGATTGCGAACCAGTATAAAACGTATATACCGGCAGGCGATCAGATTATTGATGTTATTCCGCAGGAGTTTACAGTGGATAATTTTCAGAATATAACCAACCCCATAGGATACAGCGGCGTAAAAGTTGGAGCAAATTTTCATATCATCACCGGCGACAGGAATGCCATTCGAAATATCAACCGGAGTGTAGAGAAATCGAACCTTAAAGTGAAGGATCTGGTATTGCAGCCGCTGGCCTCTGCTGCAGCGGTCATGAGCGAGCATGATCTGGAGGCAGGCGTAGCCATTGTTGACATTGGTGGAGGTACTACCGATCTGGCTGTGTTCTACGAAGGTGTATTGAAGCATACGGCAGTGATTCCGTTCGGTGGAGAAAATATTACCCGCGATATCAAAGAAGGGCTGGGCGTATTGAAAATACAGGCAGAGCAGATGAAAGTGCAGTTCGGTAGTGCGTTGGCAGAACAGGCTAAAGCCAATGCGTATATCTCCATTCCCGGACTAAGGGGAATGTCGCATAAGGAGATCAGCGTGAAGATGCTGGCCGAAATCATCCAGGCCAGAATGAGCGAGATTCTAGACTTTGTTACCTACCAGCTCAGGCAGGTGGGCATTGAAAACAAAATGCTCAATGGCGGGATCATTCTAACCGGTGGTGGTTCGCAGCTAAAGCACCTGATTCAGTTAACGGAATATGTAACCGGGCTGGATGCCAGAATTGGTCTGCCTAACGAGCACCTCGCATCTGGTCATATCCCAGAGCTTACCCAGCCAATGTATGCCACCTGTACAGGTTTGATACTGAAAGGTTATAACGTATATGAAAATACGCATGGAAAGCACAGGGCTATGCCGGAAACAGAAGGTCGGTCAATCCGGGAGTCACAACAACAATACCCTGACGCAACCGTAGCATCGCCTGAAGAAACCATGGAAAAAGAAGAGGGCATTGGAAAAGATAAGCTGAAAAAACGCAGAAAGAGTTTCAAGGATTTTATGGATTCCATCAAAGATGGACTGATAGACTTGTTTTCGGAAGAAGACAAAGACAAACGTTTCGGAGAAGAAGATGACGCTGCCGACGATAACAAACGCAGATAAACATTGATTGATAAAACAAATACTAACCATTATTTCTTAATAGTCCTGCCCATGAATGCGGGATGTAAATTAACCAGAGTATGATACACTTTGATTTGCCCAAGGAAAAATCTTCCATCATTAAAGTAATCGGAGTTGGTGGGGGCGGCAGCAATGCTGTGAACTATATGTTCGGACAGGATATAGACGGTGTAAACTTTATAATCTGTAACACAGATGCACAGGCGTTGTCGCAGAGCGAGGTGCCTAATAAAATACAACTGGGCCCTTTGCTTACGCAGGGACTCGGCGCAGGCGCCAACCCTGAAATAGGACGCCAGGCCACTGAAGAGAGCCTGGAAGAGATTCGTAAAATACTGGAGGTAAATACCAAAATGGCGTTTATCACAGCCGGTATGGGCGGTGGCACCGGAACCGGCGGTGCACCGATATTGGCGAAAATCTGCAAGGAGTTGGGGATTCTAACGGTAGGGATCGTTACCACTCCCTTCGCATATGAAGGCAAGAAGCGGTTCGCGCAGGCAGAAGAAGGCATCCAGACGTTGAAAGATTATGTAGATACCCTGCTGGTGATCAGTAATGATAAACTGCGGCATCAATATGGCAATCTTACTATGCGCAATGCATTTGCAAAAGCAGACAATGTATTGGCTACTGCCGCAAAATGTATCACCGATGTAATCAATACCACCGGGCAGATCAACGTAGACTTTGCCGATGTATGTACAGTAATGCGTGATGGAGGGGTGGCCATACTCGGAAGCGCTACGGCCAGCGGAGAAAGCAGGGCCGAAAAAGCCATCCAGGATGCGATCAACTCACCCTTGCTTAACGACAATGATATCCGCGGCGCCAAATGGATACTTATCAATATCAACTCAGCAGAAGGAGATACGGAGTTTACAATGGATGAGGTAGATACGATTCAAAACCACCTGATCAGCCAGGCAGGCGAGCATACCAATGTAATCATGGGGCTGGGTTACGACAATACACTCGGCGATAAAATAGGCATCACGCTGATCGCCACAGGGTTTGAACACAAAGACCCCTTCACCGAAAAAGAGCAGCGGCAGGAAGTGAAAGAGGAAAAGATATTGCTACAGCTTGGTGGACAGGAGCCTGCAGAGCAACAACAAAAAAAGAAGATGGCACAACCCGAACCTGCGCTCGTGCTGGACCCCATGGCGCCACGCATGGTAGAAGCAGCCGCTGCCAAAGATTTGTTTGCCGTAACCCCTGTGCAGCAGACACAAGCGGAAAGAAAAGACGACCAAAAAGAAATATTGAATTTAGAAATATCTTCCTTACCTTCAACTCCTTCCAACGAAACTCCAATCGCTGAAAACCCGCCGAAAACGGCAACAGGATCTCCTGATAATCAGGTAGTCAAAAGACAAATAGAATTTAATTTTGATAACGATGCCGGCACCACCGAGACGTCAGGTGGTCATTCGTCCAGTATTTATGTTAAAAGCCCTCAGGAGGAATCCTCTGGTTCTATAGAAGAATCATCCCATTTGCAGACTAATGATACTGCCGACGGGCAGGAGCATGAAATGCGGATGGTGATAAAAGAACCCCATGCGGCGGACAGAGACGGTGAGATGAGTACTCATGAAAACTCTTTTGTCGAGGAACCTGCGATGCAGGACGAGGCAGATGATAAAAAAAGGCTTGCGGCTGAGCGTTTGAACAAGTTGCGCAACTTGTCCTTCAACGCAAATGCCATTGAGCAAAATAGTGAGTATGAAAATGTACCGGCTTATGTCCGTCGCAATTTTCAACTTAAAAATGCACTCGCGTCGGTTGAAAAATTCTATAGCAACTATTCTGTAAGAACAGATGAAGATAATAATGCTCAGATCAGTACCATCAACACATTCCTTGATGGCGAAAAACCAGATTAAACAATGCCGGTTGTACTGATAGCCGGAGGTACGGGGCTGGTAGGCACGGCATTATCGGAAGTGCTCACCCGCAAAGGGTATGAAGTGCTCATCCTCACCAGGGGTGAGCCGGGCCCCGCCAGGCTGCAATGGGATCCGGAAAAGAGAATTTTACCTGCAGATGCCGTTGGAAAGGCAGATTATATCGTCAACCTTACGGGAGCCGGGGTAGCGGATAAGCGGTGGAGCAAAAAGCGAAAGCAGGAGATCGTATCCAGCAGAGTGGATAGTGCAGCATTGATAGCCCGTGCACTGGCAACGCAACCCAACCACGTGAAAGCGGTGGTACAGGCTTCTGCCATCGGTTGGTATGGAGATGATGGTCGTCTGGGCGAGGAAAGGGCTTTCTCCGAGGATACGGGCGCCGCTCTGGATTTTTTTGGACAAACCTGCCTGGCCTGGGAAAAAGCCATAGCCCCTGTTGCGGAATCGGGCAGGCGATTGGTAACGCTCCGGGTAGGGCTGGTATTGGATAAAAACGGGGGCGCTTTTAAGGCATTTGCCGGCCCCGTCAGATGGGGTATAGCTGCCATAATGGGTAGTGGTACCCAAATGCAAAGCTGGATTCACATACAAGACCTCTGCAGAATAATCGTATTTGCCCTCGAAAACGCAGGATTATCCGGCGTGTACAATGCGGTGGCGCCAAACCCCGTAAGCAACAGAACGCTGGTGCTCCAGATGGCCCAACAGATAAAAGGGTCTTTTTTTATACCGGTAAACGTTCCGCCATTCATGCTCAGGATGGTAGTGGGCGAAATGGCAAACGAGTTATTGAAAAGCCTCACGGTAAGCTGCGAAAGGTTGAAAAAAGCCGGGTTTCAGTTTGTATTTCCTTCCGTAGAGTCGGCACTGCAGGCGCTTACAGCTACAACCGGTAGTAAATAGCATCCGGACAACCTAGTATCGTTCCCCCTTTTTTTTCTTTAGTATTCAGTACCAAGTTATACAAAAATGCCACCTATCAAAGCCAAAAAAACCAGTAGCAAAAAAGAAGTAATCATTGCCAAAGCCGCCCGGCTTTTCAGAGACAAAGGCTATGCAGCCACTTCTATGCGCGACCTGGCAGAGAATGTAGGCGTAGAAGCGGCCAGCCTGTATAACCATATACAATCTAAAGCAGAAATATTGCAGGAAATATGCTTCAGGGTGGCCAACCTGCTGACAACGCACCTTGAGCGGGTGAAAACCGACCACCATTTGAATGCCATTGGGAAAATACAGGCCATTCTCAAGATGCATATCAGTCAGATGTTAAAAAACAGAGATGAAGCCCATGTGGCCGACAGAGAGTGGCGACACCTTTCCGAGCCCTATCTCTCCAATTTTAAAGCCCAACGCAAAGCATACAGGCAATGGCTGGCGTATATCATCGAAGAGGGCATCCAAAACAGGGAAATAAAACCGATCGACGCCCCTACTGCAGTTATCATTATGCTGCATTCCATCAGTTGCATCGAATCGTGGCATAGATCTGAACAAAAAATTTCAGAAGAACAACTGGAAAAAAATATGTTGACGATTCTGATTGACGGACTGAAATACAGCACCTGAGTGTTGTTTTATATTCTAAACTTTGTTTAGTTATATTATATAAAATATATAACTTAGTACCGTTGGAAACGTCCTGAACTGTTTCATCTTCCCGACGATAAACACCATGTCTGTAAAATAGCAACCCTTTTCCTGTGTCTCATCCATTTAAATACTAAAAATCGTTTCTCTCATGGCAATCAGGCAATCTATCAAAATGCTTCCCAACGAGGTTTGGAAAGATCTTCCGGAGCATGAAGCAAAAGGCCCCGTATGGTACAAGTATGCCATTTCAAATCATGGAAGGGTGGTTAAATACAATAAAAGGATCGCCGATGGGTTCCTGCTACAGCTAAGCCGCCAGGCCAATTATCCTATCTGGCGAAAAAAGCTGAACGGAGAATACTACACTGCGCTGATTCACCGCCTGGTAGCTAAACATTTCCTGCCAAAGCCCAAAGCCGCCCAGAAGTATATCATTCATCTTGATCACAACTACGAAAACAACAAATACACCAACCTCAAATGGGCTACCCAGGACGAAGTAACTGTTCATAACAGAAAGAATCCCAGGGTGAAAGCAGCGCTCAAAAAGCGCAAGGACTTTCCTACACAAAAGGGTGCAAAGCTTGACGTGAAGAAGGTGCTGACCATCAAAAAAATGTTGAAGGAAAAGAAGACCCTCAAGGCTATTGCGGCAAAATTCGGTGTATCTGATATGCAGATCCATCGCATAAAAACAAAAGAAAACTGGGCCCACGTGAAGCTTCCGAGGGGGTAAGCCCCAAAGGCGCACCACCCTATGGAAGCGTTATTCGGTATCGCTGGCAGCGGTGAAATATGCCGGTGCGGATATGCCGGGTATACTGGCGGCAGCGCTTTTTTCTGATTCAACGATTACCATTAACTTTGCTGGATTTTAGTTACGATTGCTGCGAAAGAAATTCAAAGAAACGAGTATGTCAACTAGCGCAACAGAAAGGGTAAAATGTCTTATCATAGGTTCAGGCCCTGCGGGTTATACCGCGGCAATATATGCATCCAGAGCTAATCTGAAACCACTGCTGTACCAGGGTATACAACCCGGAGGGCAGCTTACCATTACCACTGAAGTAGAGAACTATCCCGGCTATCCGGAAGGAGTGCAGGGGCCGGAAATGATGGTGGATTTTGAAAAGCAGGCGGCCAGGATGGGGGCCGATATACGTTTTGGCTATGCTTCGCGGGTAGATTTTTCTCAACAACCATTTAAGGTATGGATAGACGAAGAAAAGCTCATAGAGGCAGATGCCGTGATCATCGCCACCGGTGCATCGGCTAAATGGCTGGGGCTGGAAAGTGAGCAGCGGCTAAATGGATTTGGGGTAAGCGCCTGTGCAGTTTGCGACGGTTTCTTTTTTAAAGATAAGGAAGTGGCTATTGTAGGAGCCGGCGACACTGCTGCGGAAGAAGCTTTGTATCTCTCCAAAATATGCGCTACGGTACACATGCTGATACGCCGTGGTGAAATGCGGGCTTCAAAGATTATGCAGGAGCGTGTAAAGAACACTCCCAATATCAGGATGTACTGGAATACCGAAACACTGGAAGTGCTGGGTGAAAAGAAAACAGAGGCGGTGCGGGTGAAAAATAACCAAACCGGCGAGCAGCAGGATATACCGGTAAGTGCACTGTTTGTAGCCATCGGGCATCAACCCAATTCGGATGTATTCAAAGAATGGCTGGAACTGGACGATGCCGGCTATATTAAAACCCAACCCGGTAGTACGAAAACCAGTCTGGAAGGTATTTTCGCTGCCGGCGACGTGCAGGATAAGATATACAGGCAGGCTGTAACTGCGGCGGGCAGCGGATGTATGGCCGCACTGGATGCCGAGCGATACCTGGGCGAAAAGGGCCTGCACTGATCTGTTTGCATTGATCACTATAATGTGCTCCGGTAAATGTTGTGTATTTCACTTCATAAGATGGTTTTCTGCGGTTTCCACGGTGTATACGGGGAAGAAAAAATAACCGGTAACGAATTCGAAGTGAATCTTGACGTATATTTTCCCGAGCCCGACACGCCCGTCATTCATCTGGATCACACCATCAACTACGCGGCATTACACGCACTCGTAAAACAAAGAATGCAGACGCCGGAACCGCTGCTCGAAACCCTGGCAATCGATATCGCCACCCGTTGTAAACAGGCGTTTCCCGTTATTACGGAAATTAACGTTTCTATAAGTAAATTAAAGATGCCACTGGCTAATTTTCAGGGAAATATCAGCGTTTCTTATCGTAAGCAATACTAACGCGGTATCACAATGCGTGTATAACTGTTTTTAATAAAAAGTTGGCGTATGAAATATGGTTTGCTATCGTTCTTGGTTATGATAGGTGGATACATGGTGTGCGCACAGGACATCGAAGGTACTTTTGCACAGGCCGCCCGCAATGAAAAGGACATAAGAGAAGAGGAAGCACTCCAAAACTACAGGAGCATACTTGAAACGCAGCCACACAATGTGAAAGCGCTTTGCAAGGTGGCAGAGCTGACGGCTCGTGTCGGCAACCGGCATAAAGATGCCAAACAACGGCTGGCCGCATTTAGCCAGGCCTGGCAATACGCCGAACTGGCATTGAAAACCAAACCCGATGCAGAAGTAAACTATATAATGGCGGATATTGCTGCTAAAACAGCGGGCGTTACTTCGGGAAAGGAAAAAGCAACGCAGTTGCGACTGGCGAAAAACTATACCGATACGGCATTGATCATGAATGCCAATCATGCCAGAGCGTTACATTTACAGGGAAAATGGCATATGGACGTAGTAAATTTAAACACCGCTGAAAAAGCGGCCGTAAGGGTATTGTTTGGCGGCATGCCCCGCGCTACGGTAATGGATGCCATTAAAAGTTTCGAAAAAGCCCGGGCTGCCGATCCGCTGTGGCTGGTAAGCTATCTGGACCTGGGCAAGGCTTACGTCAAAAACCACCAGAGCGATAAAGCAATAGAAGTATTCAGCCGGCTGGTAAAACTGCCACCCAAAACCGGTGACGACGAATCGTATAAGGCGGAGGGACGTGCTTTGCTGGCCTCGCTTCAATAAACTCGTTTTAACGGGATGAACAATTTTACGGGAACACCACACCGTTTTATTATATTCACGCTTTAATTATTTCATACGGCGATCTTCGCTTTCTTAAATAGCAGATACATATGAGAATATCCTTCTTTCTGGTATTACTACTGATCAATGGTGCCTGGGTAGCCGCGCAGCAAACGAATTATGACTATCAAAAGCTGTTTTCCCCGCTGTTTTACACCCAAAACGGCAATGAATACCGCTCAGCCAGTGGAGAGCCCGGACCGGCTTACTGGCAAAACCGGGCTGATTATAAAATAGATGTGAGGCTCGACGAAGCAAAAAGCGAAGTGAGTGCAAACATGACGCTTACATACCGCAATAACAGTCCGCAGCAACTACCCTATATCTGGCTGCACCTTGATCAGAATCTATTTGCAGACTCCTCCCGCGGATTTGCCAAAATACCCGCCACCGGGCGAAGCCGGTATGGCGATGTAAACAGTAGTTTTCAGGGTGGTTTTGTATTGAAGGCAGTGAAAGTACATGATGGCACTACAGAAACCATCGCTAACTATCTGGTAACCGACACCAGAATGCAGATACGCCTGGATAAGCCTGTGAAACCCAAAACAGGCGAAATAAAAATCAGCATCGAATATTCTTATACCATTCCTCAGTATGGGGCAGACAGAACCGGTATTCTTGAAACGAAGAACGGCAATATTTTCTCTGTTGCGCAATGGTACCCAAGGGTATGCGTGTATGATGATGTCAGGGGATGGAATACCGATCCCTATCTGGGTGCTTCCGAGTTTTACCTGGAATACGGCGACTTTGAAGTAAATATTACAGCACCATCCACCCATGTAGTGGTAGGTTCCGGTGAATTGCAGAATCCGCAGGAAGTTTTGACTCCCACGGAGCTGAAACGTTACAATCAGGCAAAGGACAGCGATAAGACCGTTATCATCCGCAGTAAGGATGAGGTAACCAATACCAAACTCCGCATACAGAAGCCCGAGCTCACCTGGAAATTCAGGATCAAAAATGCTAGGGATTTTGCATGGGCGTCGAGCAAGGCATTTATATGGGACGGTGCCCGTATGAACTTTCCAAGTGGAAAAAAAGGACTGGCGATGTCGGTATACCCGGCGGAGTCTGACGGTAAAGATGCATGGGGACGTTCTACAGAATACACAAAAGGGTCTATCGAGCATTACTCAAAAAGATGGATGGAATACCCCTACTATTCGGCTGTAAACGTGGCCAGCAACGTTGGCGGTATGGAATATCCGGCTATTGCATTCTGTGGTGCCAGGGCAAAAACATCCGGTCTCTGGGGCGTGACAGATCATGAATTTGGACATATATGGTTTCCGATGATTGTAGGCAGTAACGAAAAGCGACATGGCTGGATGGACGAAGGCTTCAATACATTCCTCAACCGGATTGCCTCGGCCGATTTTAATAACGGAGAGTACCGGCAGGCGCCCATTGACGGACACCGCGTTTCCTATATGTTTGGAGCGCCGGAACTGGAAGCTATGTATACCACACCAGACGGCATGCGGGAACGCAGCATTGGCAACCTTTTGTACTTTAAGCCCGGTTATGCGATGGGATTATTGCGCGAACATATTATCGGAATAGACCGTTTCGACTATGCTTTGAAGAAGTACATCAGCGACTGGGCATACAAACATCCTACACCCGAAGACTTTTTTCGCAGTATAGAAAATAGTACCGGAGAAGACCTTGCCTGGTTCTGGCGCGGTGTGATCCTGAATAATTATGCTTTCGATCAGGCAATACAAAAAGTGGAATATATAGAAGGAGACGCCCGCAAGGGTGCCCTGGTTACCATAGAAAACAGAGAACCGGCTGCCATGCCCGTGGTTGTGGAATACACTACGGTAAGCGGCAAAACCGGGCGAAAAAAGCTGCCGGTAGAGATATGGCAGAATAATGTGTCCTGGACGTTTCGCCTCGATGCAGGGGAAGAACTGCAAAAGGTGGTGATAGACCCCGATCGTATTTTCCCGGATCGGAACAGTACCAATAATACCTGGAGTAAAAACTAGTCTATTTCCATACCTGGCCACTCTAAATGAGTGGTCAGGTTTTATTACATGAAAATTGTGTCAGGTCTTCAGCCTTTGTTGGTGAGAGGCATATTATGGCAAGATTTTAGAGAAAGTTGCTTTTCTTGCGAAGAATGAGGAGACGTTTTTTGAAGTATTGCCTAAAATCGGGCAGCTTTCCTACTGGCTTATAACGACGATCTGTTCTTGAGATAATGTTCGCTTTAACCCGAAGCCATGTTCTTAGCCGTCCCTTCTGGAATTACACGCCCGATCACTTACTGGGGCAGTAGTAATGGCAGCCCAACCGCTGCTAATAGCAGAAGCTGGAGATAAAAAATGAGCCATTTTTACATTAAATGCTGATAGTCAATATTTTATAATATATTAATTTGACGGTCATTGCGATGGCTAATAAATATTTTTTTTTACCTTTGCGCCGCCAAAAGGGTAGACGAAAAAGTGTGATCAAGCGTGTTTACCAGCATTTGGCGCACTATGAGAGTGTATTCCACCATATAAAAAAAGTGTGTCTGCCTGAGGGTGGATCGTATGTATAGATGTCTATTTTTAACTATTTTTCTTTTTGAAATTTTTTCCAAACAATAATTTATGGCAGATTTAAAATTGCAGAGAAACTTTGGTATTGCGGCGCATATTGATGCCGGAAAAACCACTACTACCGAGCGTATCCTGCGCTACACCGGTATGATTCATAAAACCGGAGAGGTGCACGATGGTGGTGCCACTACCGACTGGATGGACCAGGAAAAAGAAAGAGGTATTACGATTACTTCGGCTGCGGTAAGCTGCCAGTGGGCCTTCCCTACAGAAAACGGGAAAACACTTCCTGAAACAAAAAAGTATTCGTTCAATATAATTGACACCCCGGGTCACGTGGACTTCACCGTTGAAGTAGAGCGTTCCATGCGTGTGCTGGACGGACTGATTGCGCTGTTTTCGGCCGTGGATGGTGTTGAGCCGCAGTCGGAAACCGTATGGCGCCAGGCAAACCGCTATGGCGTTCCCCGTATTGGATTTGTAAACAAGATGGACCGTTCCGGTGCAGATTTCCTGAATGTGGTAAAACAGGTAAGGGAAATGCTCGGTTCCAAAGCTGTTCCGCTGCAGTTGCCGATCGGTGCCGAAGACAACTTCAAAGGCGTGGTAGACCTCATCAAAATGAAGGGCATTATATGGCACGCTGAAACAGAAGGCATGACTTTCGATGAAATCGAAGTGCCGGAAGAACTGCTGGAAGAAGCAAAAATGTTGCGCGCAGAACTGGTGGAAGCTGTGGCGGAATACGATGATAACCTGATGGAGAAATTCTTTGATAATCCCGATTCCATCAGCGAAGATGAAATACATGAGGCCATCCGTAAAGCCACCATCGATCTTTCTATTGTACCGATGATGTGCGGATCTTCCTTCAAAAATAAAGGTGTACAGAAAGCGCTGGATGCGGTGTGCCGCTATCTGCCCTCTCCGGCCGACATCCCGGATACTGTTGGTACACATCCTGCAACAGGTGAGGAAGAAACACGTAAAGCAGACCCCAAAGCGCCTTTTGCTGCTTTGGCCTTTAAAATCATGACAGACCCGTTTGTTGGTCGACTGGCATTCTTCCGCGTATATTCCGGCCACCTGGATGCTGGTTCTTATGTGCTGAATGTAAGAAGTGGTAAAAAAGAGCGCATCAGCCGTATCATGAAGATGTTTGCCAATAAGCAAAACCCCGTGGATTTTATTGAGGCAGGAGATATCGGAGCAGCAGTAGGTTTTAAAGAAATTAAAACCGGTGATACCCTGTGCGACGAAAAAGCACCGATCACACTGGAGAATATGTTCATCCCGGAACCTGTAATTGCCGTGGCGGTAGAACCTAAAACCCAGGCAGATGTAGATAAGATGGGTATGGCCATAGCTAAATTGGTAGAAGAAGATCCGACCCTGCGTGTAAACACAGACGAAGATACCGGACAGACCATTCTGCGCGGTATGGGTGAGTTGCATCTGGAGATCATCATCGACCGTATGCGTCGCGAGTTTAAAGTAGACGTAAACCAGGGAGCTCCCCAGGTGGCATATAAAGAGGCATTTACGCAAAAAGTAGAGCACCGCGAAACTTTGAAAAAGCAAACGGGTGGTCGCGGTAAGTTCGCCGATATTGTATTCGAGATGGGGCCTGCTGATGAAGAATGGTTAAAAGAAAATCCGGGACAACAGTTCCAGTTTGTAAACGATATCTTCGGAGGCTCTATTCCCCGCGAATTCGTACCGGCTATTCAGAAAGGTTTTGAAACTTCCATGGGAACAGGCGTACTGGCCAATTACCCGGTAGAGCACATGAAAATCCGTGTATTCGACGGAAGCTACCATGATGTGGATTCAGACTCCATGTCGTTTGAGCTCTGTGCGAAGGCTGGTTTCCGTGAAGCAGGACGTAAAGCAAAACCCGTGCTGCTGGAGCCCATCATGAAAGTGGAAGTGTTGACCCCCGATCAGTACATGGGTGATGTAACAGGCGATATCAACCGCCGCCGTGGTATACTGGAAGGTATGGACAGCCGCAACAACCTGCAGGTGATCAAGGCGAAAGTGCCGCTGAGCGAAATGTTCGGTTACGTAACGCAACTTCGTTCACTGACCTCTGGTCGTGCTACTTCTACTATGGAGTTTAGCCACTATAATCCGGCACCGAACAACATCTCTGAAGAGGTAATTGCAAAAGTGAAAGGAAAACAAGGATCATAGTATATTCCGGATTCATTGTAATAAAATGCAAAGCCCCGTTTGATAAGAACGGGGCTTTGTCGTAGAAATATAGCAAAAACAAACGCTTACTCATTTGTAAGTATATGTTTTTTTTATAAATTGTGGTTATCTAAAAACTTTTGTTATATGAAATTCAGACACCTTTTCCCCTTTTTACTTGGAATGTGCTTTTCTTCAGTGCTGCAGGCACAAGACAACACGATGGTTTCCTTAAGTGCATCAGCGTTTCAGCGACAATTTGCAGCTCTCTGTGAAACATCCTCCCTGCAATCTCCCATGCAGCAGTTGGCGTATAATGAAGAGAAGTACCGGAAGTTCAAAAGAATGAGAACAACAGGTATCGTACTCACAGGCGTTGGTGCCGGACTGCTTACCGGTGGCATCGTATTATTGTCTTCTGGTATTAAGGAAAATGATGGTGAGTGGGAAACCTCAGGCGGCACCATTTATATGGATGCAGATTCTCCCGGCGCCGGTAAAGTTGTGCTGGGTACTGTAGGTATCATCCTGGGTGTAACATCTGCCGGCGGAGGCATTACCTTATGGGTAATCGGTAACAACAAGATGAAAAAATATGGCAATGCCGTGAACCTGCAATCCACTAAACAGGGGTTGGGATTGGCATACTCTTTTTAGCCCGCTTGTTGCAAAAGATGCCGGATGGCAGGTTTGCTTGCTGCATTCAATTGCAAAATCCGTCGGTAAAAAATTTTCGTAGTGCTTTCCCGAAAAGCTGATCATCGCTGCATAAGCTGATCAGCTTTTTTGCTGTAATGAGAGGTCTTTATTTTTCCATTAAATATTCTTTCCTGTCTCAGACCTACCTCTGGCGGTGGTAATTTGCAGTTCAGAAAAATATGTAATGGTGCAAAAAAACAATAACAGCGAAGCGTTGCTGTTACTCGTTCTGTTCAGCTTTATGCTGCTTTTTAATCTGGGACAAACGCCGGTGTATATTCTTGATGAAGTGCGCAATGCGCAATGTGCATGGGAGATGCTACAGGGAAAGAACTACATCATTCCCTCTTTTAACAACACGCTCCGGGCGGAGAAGCCACCACTTCATTATTACTGTATGATGATTGCCTATACTTTGCTGGGAAAAACGGCGTTTGCAGCCAGGCTGTTCTCGGCAATTGCCGGTATTGCAACTTTAGCCATCACCTATTATTTTACCAAAAAATATGTTGATAAAAGGGAAGCAGTAGCGGCCTTGTGTATACTGGGTATATCGGCTCATTTTTTATTCGAGTTTCGATTGTCGGTGCCAGATCCTTATCTTATCCTTTTTCAGACGCTCACATTGTTCAGCTTGTATGCTTTTAGTCAACAACAGCGTTTGTTATGGCTGTATGGCGCAGGTGTTTTTGCTGCTGTTTCTACCCTTGCCAAAGGTCCGGTAGCCGTTGTGCTGCCGGCGTTTATTTTCATAGTCCATCTTGCTACAGCAAAGCAACTGAGCCTGTTGCTCCGTCCGCACTGGATCGGCTGTTTTATACTCTATCTCATTATAGCAGGTCCCTGGTTTATACAGGTGCATCATGCTACGGAAGGCCAATTCACCCGAACATTTTTCCTGAAAAATAATATCGGAAGATTCAGCGCTCCCATGGAAGGACATAGGAATTTTCCAGGTCTGCCGTTGCTGGTTACGATAGCAGGTTTGCTACCCGCTTCGGCTGTATTGTTCGTGCGGCCCGCTTTCTACAAAATCGTCTGGCAGCATCCTTTCTGTCGCTTCTCCCTGATCGTTTGTGTGGCTACGTTGTTGTTTTATTCATTTTCCGGTACGATGCTCCCGAATTATCCGATGGTCTGTTATCCCTTTGCAGCCGTCATAGCCGGCCGCCTTTTTATACAGATCAACAGACGCCGGATGCATCGTTATTTATACCCTCTTTCCATCCTATACCTGTTGTTGGGTATTGTAGCGTTTTTTGCACTTCGCTCAGAGAAGTCGCTGGATACAAATACGCCCTACTGGGCATTCATTTTTCTGATACCAGTTCTAGTGACTTGTATTACAGCCATCTACCTGCAAATTGAACGAAGACAGCCATTTGTTTTATTCATATCCGGCTTTTCGCTCTTCAATCTTTTGGCATTGGGGTTGGCTTATCCTTACGTGTACAGGCAAAATCCCGTTACCAGTCATCTTCATCTGATTCAACAGTCAGGTTCGGTGCTGGGAAGTTTTGGAATGTATAATTCGGCTGTTAACTTTTATATCGATGGCTTCGTACAACCGCTGTCCGATTCAACAGAGATACTGTCTTTCCTCGAAAAAAATGCCGGAGCCCTGTTGGTGGGAAGGCAAAAAGATGAAGAAAAACTAAAAGGGTTACCCGTTAAAAAGGTGGCCGGACAAAAAGACCTGTTTGAAAATCCTACCACGGTTTTTTATAAGCGGGCAGATACCTTGCTGCATCACACATCCCATGATAGCCTGCGATAACGTATCTTTCCAAGTACCCCCGGTAGTTTTTGAAGCGATTTCCGGTGCAGCAAAAACAGTAACCCTCCGCCGATCAGCAACACCAGTCCCCTGTACAAGAAGGTGGCGGTAATATTTACGGTGGCTGTACTGTAGTTGGAAGGCGTTTCCAAACCATTGTACCGTATAACCGGGTTCAGATAAATGATGTCGTCACCATCTGTAATTTCTGTTCTGATATAGGTGTCATTCGCTTTGAATACGTATATAGCCGAATCGAGCTGCGTGAAGGTTTGCCGCACTTCACCGCCCTGACCAATAAACTGTATGCTTTGAGAAGGTTGCGCGAGCTTAACAATTATGGTGTCCGACCTTACCTCCAGGCTTCGCAACGCGTTTGCTGCAACAGCCCTCCTGCCTTTTACAATATACGTGTTTCCCTTCTTCAGCCTTTCGGTAATATCTGCACTGTCTTTCACATTGTACAGCATGGTCCAGCATACGCCCACCTCCGACTCTTTTTCTGCATCGTGCATATCGTCGTTGCCGATACACCAAACTGGTTTTCCTGCCGATAGTGCTACATCCCATTTCACGGCCGAATTGGCGGAATGGTTCAATACCTCCATAAGATCATAGCCCGACAGCTTTTCCAGGTCATCATCTTTATAGCCATTCCTTTTTACGGGGTGGTTTAAAGCAATACAGGTGGACTCGTTGGACACTTTGTTGATCACGGATTGCTTCATACTCGTGGTCTGAAAAAATGGGAGGTCAAAAAAATTAACCCTCGAAGGCTCAAATACCTGTCGGTGGGTTTTGAAAAGGTTATAGCCGTGTTCGTATACAGGAACGCTTTTAAGGGAAGTTTCGCTCACTTCTTTTACATTATGGTAATTGGAAATACCCAGCACATCGTAACCCAGTTGTTGGTAAACTTCAACAACCTCTTCCGGAGTTTGATGGCCGTTGGTAATATGTCCCCATGCAATCGAATGAGCGTGGAAGTTTCCTTTAGACCAGGTGGCCGTGCTGCTGTTTCCTTCGTAAGGGTTGTACAGGTATGCTCCCTGAAAAGGAGTTGCTTCCTCAAAGTTGTAAATACTGCACTGTATATACAAACAGGTGGATAATACAATCACTACAGTAATCAGGAGCAATCCTGTTTTAGCCAACAAGGCTCCTGTGGCTTTTAGAATGAGCATAACGGTTTTGTATGCAAACTAAGGTTGCTCTGTTAAGGAAGTGTAATGTGGTCACTATCGATTTGTTATATTCATGCGCGCCGTAGATATGATATCTCGTCTGAGGTTGTTAGTATGGTTATCGGAAACAAAAAGGAGCCAGAAATAAAATCTTACGAATTTATCGTAGTTTTATTAAAAAATAGTAGTACTATTGTCTCCATTTTATATTGAATTAATCAGTATGTATGACTGTAAGATCATCGTTGGTTGTTGTATGTATTATAAGCGCGCTCGGGGCGTCGGCGCAAAAAGGCAGTGTTACGGGAAAATTGACGGATACCACTGGCGCTCAGGTATTGTCGTTGGCTACCATTGCTGTTTTCAAGGCCAGTGATACGTCGCTGATCAGCTACCGGTTAAGCGATCCAAAAGGTGTGTTCAAAGTGCCGGGGCTGCCGCTGGGCGACTCCTGTCGTATGGTGATTACCCATGCAGGATCGGCGGTATACCGGAAGACATTTGTTTTGACAGAAGACCTGCCTCATCTGGAGATGGGAACAATACGGCTGGAGCCTGATGCCCGGACGATGGAAGAAGTGTTGCTGGTAGCGGAGCGCCCACCCGTTGTGGTGAGAAGAGACACCATTGAGTTTAATGCGGAAGCTTTTAAAACATTGCCAAACGCATTGGTGGAAGATCTGCTGCGCAAACTACCCGGGGTAATGGTAGACGGGGAAGGAAATATTACGGTAAATGGCAGGCGTGTGAATCGACTGCTGGTAGATGGTAAAGAATTTTTTGGCAGCGACCCGCAAATGGCCACTAAAAACCTGCCTGCTGATATCATTGATAAAATACAGGTGACCGACGACAAGGAGCAGCTCCAGCAAGACCCCAGCCTGCCGAAAGGCCAGTTGGGGCAGGTGGTAAACCTGAAGTTGAAACGTAGTATCAAAAAAGGATGGTTTGGTAAGGCTTATGCCGGCGCAGGTTTGGATAAGCGCTATGAAACCGGCGGCATCGTGAATCTGTTCCGGGATACGCTCCAGGTGAGTCTGCTGGGTTTTGCGAACAATATCAACCGGCCGGGGTTTGGTATGGGCGACATTAATACGATCGGTGGTTTCAACCGAAGTGGCTTTAACAGCATGATGGTAACGAGCGAGGGGGGATTTGCGCTCAATGGCATTTCATTCGGCGGTACGGGGCAGGGGATACAACGATCGGGTGGTGCGGGCATGAACCTGAACAACCAGATAGGAAAAAACCTGACGCTGAATCTGCAGTATTTCTACGGCCGCATCAGCAGCCATATCGACCAGTATGGCAACCGGCAACAGTTTTTTGGCGACACCAACATCGTAACACGCAGCGGAAACCATGAACGAAACATCAGCAAGAGTCATCGCATCGGTGGTTTTCTTAAATGGAATGTAGACTCCCTGTCTGTAGTTGAATTCAGACCTTCGCTTACCCTGTCGGGTATCGATGCCGATAAACAGATGCGATACCATACGTTCAGTAGTATAGAAGGGGAGTTGAATGAAAGTGACAACAGACAGGTCCAGGCAAATCAGGCAACAGAGTTCAGCAACCTGCTCACTTACCGCCGTAGTTTTCAGAAGAAGGGCAGATCGTTATATACTTCGGCCAGCGTATCATTTTCGGGCAATGGGGATGATCAATACAACGATGCGGTAAATATGTACCATATAAGCAATCCATCCACAGTCATACTTAATCAGCTAAGACAGCGAAAGTTGAACAACAGTTCGGGGTATATATCTGCTAACTATACCGAACCGTTAAACAGCGCATTGTCGCTGCAGTTCAGTGAAAACTTTGATTATTTCAGCAACCGCGACAACATAGCAACTTATGAAAAAAACGGTGGCATAGAGTACAGCGAAATCAACGAGCAACTCAGCAATGGATTTAGCAGGGCAGGAACCCGCAGCAACACGAGGGCAGCGTTAAAGTACACGTACAAAAGTTTTTCCATTATGCCGGGCATCAACTATCAAATGCTTTCCATCGATAACCGTTTTCGGAAAGATGCTCCTATTGATCAAAGGTTTCACTATGTATTGCCATCGCTCCAGGTAAACATAGCTAAATGGAATATTACGTATAATGTAAATGCATCAGAGCCTCAGGTAAATGACCTGCAGCCGGTAGCAGACAATACCAATCCCCTGTACGTGCAAAGAGGCAATCCTGCACTAAAACCTTCCATCAATCATAATGTTAATATCAATACCTACCACTATGATATGAAAAGAACCCTCAGCTATAATGTATATGCTTACGGAGGATACAGCGATAATGCGGTAGTGCGCGCCCGTACAGTAGATAAGGCAGGCGTACAGGTAACCTCGCCGGTGAATGTTGCCGGCACCTGGCGAATGAACCTGTCTGCATCCTTCAACAAAGAATATAAGCTTACAGCCGACTGGAAATTTACCAACGGCTTGAATGTATGGAGTACCTATAACCGGGGGTGGATGATCCTGAATGCTGTAAAAAGCGGTGTCACGAACTGGCTGTTGAGCCCCGGTATGAGTATCGGGCTGGATTGGAAAAGCCAATTGGAATGGCGGCAGCGGTATTCTGTTCAGCACAGCCGATCCCTCTACGAAGATCCCTTTTATCGTGGATTAAATGTTACTACGCATGTTTCTACCAGCGAAATCGTGTTGCGGCTGCCGAAGAAGTGGGTATGGGAAACCTCGTTGGACTACCGTTACAATCCTCAGACAGCACCGGGCCTTCAAAGAAATATATATCGTTGGAATGCAGCGGTCAACTTCCTCTTCCTGAAGGAAAACCGTGGCCAGCTTAAATTATCTGCATATGATCTGCTCAATCGTAATAAACAGTTGGCACGAACAATAGCAGAGAACTATATAAACGATGTCGAAACCACCGTGTTGAACCGGTATTTTATGCTCAGCTTCACTTACAATATCCGGCAACTGGGCGGAAAAGTAGGGGGAAGAGAACGGTTGTTTTTATTTTAAGTCTAATCAAGAAAGGTCTACATATTTCTGCCTTAAAATATGTTGGAGACGAGAAAGTGCTGTTGGTTTCAGGTAGCATGCAATCGACTCATTTTGATTGATACCCTGCTATGACATTTTTATTTCCTGATGTTCAAAATGGATGCTGTTTTTGATTTTGTGCAAACGTTAGCGTAGAAAATTCCTGCTGAAAACCTTAATCATCCGATAATTTAAACTATTTTTCAATGAAACACATGATTGTACCTCCTTCTTATTTCTTGTTATGAGTAGAAAAATATTTTCAATGCTTCTAGTAGTTGCGCATCTAGCGCTGCATAGTTTTTCGCAGGACGTAAGTATGGCGCTGCAACAGCCGCCCCGACTCAGTCCGGCAGAGCAAAGGGCTAAATGGAATCAGGTGTCCGAAACTACCGTTGTGAGCTTCGCTACTGCCGGTGTACGGCTTTTCAGCCATATTCCTCCTGCTGTTTCACCATACAAAACCTGGAAAGCAAGCGCATGGAAAAATGAAAAAGTACATACACAAATAGTAGCTTATACCAAAGTTGCTTTGGAAAAACTAACTGTTACAGCCGGAGATCTGACAGATGACAGGGGGAATCGTATCAGCAGCGAGTATATCCAGACCGGTTTTGTGCAATACGTAATGACGGATGAGTTCAGGAATGGCTGTGGTTACAGAAAGCCGAAGGATTTCGATTCTTCCCTGGTGGCTGATATTATCCATACTGGTCTTTCATCCGTGCCGGTGAGTAAACATACTACGCAGCCTGTTTGGTTAAGTATAAAAGTACCTGCAGATGCCAGAGCCGGAACGTACACGGGGACGGTTACTGTAAACGCAGGTAGTGCATATACTCTGCAAGTGGTATTAACAGTTATAGACAAAATCCTGCCGCATCCAAGGGACTGGTCGTTCCGTCTTGATTACTGGCAGCACCCCGCCGCCATTTCGAGGGTCCACAATGTACCGCTTTGGAGCAATCAGCATTTTAACCTGATGAGAGAATATTACACCATGCTAGCCGATGCAGGACAGAAGATTATCACGGCAAGTATTGTTGATGAGCCCTGGGGCCATCAAACCTATGATGACTACCCGAGTCTGATTCACTGGACCAAAAAGAAAGACGGCAACTGGGTATTCGATTATTCCCTGTTTGATAAATACATCTCTTTCGTAATGAGTTGCGGCATCACAGAAAGGATCAACTGTTACAGCATGGTGCCATGGAAAGTGGCTTTCAGGTATTACGATGAAGCGATGGGAAAAGATACTGTTTTTACCGGAGCGATCGGTACGCCGGAATACAATGCGTTTTGGCGTACCATGCTGGTAGATTTTACAGCACATTTGAAGAAGAAAGGCTGGTTTGAGATGACTACCATCGCTATGGATGAAAGGCCAATGCAGGCAATGGTAGCTGTAATTGAACTGTTAAAAAGCATAGACCCCAACTGGAAGATATCGCTGGCAGGAGATTACCATCCCGAGATTGAAAAAGACATTTACGACTATTGCGTGGCATCACGCTGGGTATTTCCGGACAGTGTACTGCAGAAACGAAAACAATCCGGAAAGGTGAGTACCTGGTATACTTGTTGTACGGAGAAATATCCCAATATGTTTACTTTTTCACCACCGGATGAAGCTGTATGGACTGGCTGGTACACAGCCGCTACCCGTATGGATGGATTCCTGCGATGGGCATACAATAGCTGGCCGGCCACACCACTGGCCGATAGCCGGTTTACTGCATGGCCCGCCGGAGATACTTACCAGGTGTACCCCGGCCCGCTATCTTCTATCCGTTTTGAAAAATTGATTGAGGGCATACAGGACTTTGAAAAGATAACTCAGCTTCGTAGGTTATATACAAATGCCAGCGACTCCCTCAAACTGGAAAGGCTGGAACAGGCTTTAAAGGGATTTACGATAGAAAAACTGGCAGAGCAGTCTGCGCAAGAAATGCTGGAAAAAGTAAAGCATTTACTGAATGAATAAGTATCTATCCTCTAATTCAATCAGGACTAAGACGGTAGCGACGATCGTATCGCTTATCATTTTAATGAATGCCTGCGTGACTATGAAACGTTCGAAAGACCGTTTACCCACGTGGGAAGAAAATTTTGATCAGCGTGGCTTATTTGATACAACACGGTGGTCGAAAATACCGAGAGGTACTTCGGACTGGAACCGGCATATGAGCAACTTTGATAGTTGCTATGCCATGCGGGATGGCAAGCTCGTATTAAGAGGGCTGAACAATACTTCAGTGCAAGAGGGTACTTCACGATTTCTTACAGGTGGGGTGTATACAAAGGATAAAGTTGGTTTTGGATTGGGACGGTTGGAAATACGGGCAAAGCTTGGGAATGCTACCGGTGCCTGGCCGGCATTTTGGCTATTGGGGCAGGGCAGACAGTACCCCGGTGGGGGCGAAATAGACATCATGGAGCACTTGAATTATGATAGTATTGTGTATCAAACGGTACACTCTACGTACACCATCCATCTGAATATAAAAGACCATCCCAGGCACAGTGCTACAGCGCCAATTCTGCCTGGTGAATTCAATACATATGCAGTGGAAAAATACAAAGACAGTGTGGTGTTGTATGTAAATGATACAAGAACATTTGCTTATCCGAGAATTGAAACCGATAAAGAAGACCAGTTCCCGTTTGCTGATGGAGATCATTACCTGCTGCTGGATATGCAACTTGGCGGCAGTTGGGTCGGAAAGGTAGATCCGGAAGACCTCCCTGTAGAAATGGAGATAGACTGGGTGAGGTTCTATGCATTCGAGTGAAGAGGTGGTATGCCGCTATCGATTTAGCAGAGAGTGTGTACGATTACAAAGCCATAAGAAGTCTGTTTTTACCATTTGGCCTCTTACTCCTTACTATTTTACAATTTTACCACTTACGGTCTTACCCTTATTCATCTCATCGTATATCCGGTCCCAAAGATGCCGATTTAATCTTATGCAGCATTAGCCGCGCAATGTTAGCCGCTCTGAGCTTCGCCTCGTGTGCTTTTTCTCCTTCAAAAAGTTCATCTACGGTTTGTGTAAACAGCAGCAGCCATTCGCTGAATTCTTTTTCAGAAAGAGTAGTTTTTTTACTCAGGTCGATATGTATGCCCATCGGGTGTCCTGAATAAGAGTGCTCTCCCAGCAGAATACTGCCCCAGAAGGAATACATTTTAGGTAAATGATGTTCCCAGTTTACTTGGGCCACATCGCTGAATATATATCCGATCACGGTATTACTGCGTACTTTTTCGTAGAAAGTATCCACCAGTAACCGGATGTCACTCACACTTGTTATATCCTGTATGTCTTTTTTTGTCTTTAACATAGATAATGAATGTGCAAAAATAATGAAGCCTTTATGTATGCTACATGAGTATGGTCAGTTGCTGTTGAATATAAATGATTTCCCTCAGCGTATGATTCCAGTCATACCGATGGCATTTGCTTCGCCGGTAGTTTTGTTATTCGTTAAACAAAAGGCGATTTTCCACAATAAATAAAACAGGTTTGCCGGGCGATCGCCTGTACGGAAGGAACCTGCCCAAAGGTAAGGGTGTGGCTTCATATCATTTGAAACAAAAAAAACTATCTGATGAAAAAGTCCTTCATTACAATGCTTAGTCTGCTGGTAACCATTCTTTTCATTGTTTCCTGCGGTGGCGGTGCAGGAACGACTTCCGAAACCGGTGCGTCCGAAACAAGTCCCAAAGCTGCAGATCCTTCTTCTTACGACCCCAGCCGGGGTGAGGGAAAATTCGATGCGTCTAATACGCCTGCAGGCCCGTTAGACAAGGCTATGGCAGACCAGGGAAAAGCTATTTCTGCTACAAAATGTAATTCCTGTCATAAAATGACAGACGAAAGATTGGTGGGACCTGGCTGGAAAGGAGTAACAGAAAGAAGAACCCTTCACTGGTTGATGAATTTTATTACCGACCCGGATCCTATGATCGATAAAGATCCCGAAGTGCAGGCCCAACTGGAACTCTGTCTGGTGCGGATGCCTAATCAAAATCTTAAGGACGGAGAAGCGAGGAGCATTGTAGAATACATGCGCGAAAACGATGGTGTTCAATAATTACTCACGATTAAAACCATAATTATATGCATAAAAACTATCTTCTTATAGCCACATTGCTCATAACAATTGTGTCGGTAATCTCCTGCAAGCCTAAAAGTTCAGGCAATGCAGTGAGTGGCAATGCGGCTGCTAAAGTGTATGTTCCACCAGGACAATACGATGAATTCTATAATTTTGTTTCAGGTGGCTTTAGCGGTCAGTTAAGCGTATACGGTTTGCCCAGTGGACGCCTGCTGCGTGTCATTCCGGTGTTTTCTGTAGATCCTGAAAAAGGATGGGGCTTCAGTGAAGAAACCAAACCTATGTTGAATACCTCTCATGGCTTTGTTCCCTGGGACGACCTGCACCACGTGGAAATGAGTATGAGTGGCGGGGTGGCAGACGGAAAATGGGTGTTCGTGAATGGCAACAATACGCCGAGGCTGGCTCGCATTGACCTGCGTACTTTCCGTACTGCAGAGATTATTGAATTGCCCAACAGCGGAGGAAACCACAGTTCACCCTTTGGTACAGAAAACTCAGAATATATAGTGGCCGGTACCCGTTTTAGCGTACCCGAAGACGGAAAAGCTGATGTACCCATCGAATCCTATAAAGAAAACTTTAAAGGGCATATCAGCTTCGTGAGTATTAATAAAGAAAGCGGCGACATGGATATTGCATTTCAGTTGAAAACGCCTGGTGTTAACTTCGATCTGGCGCGCGCTGGTAAAGGCAAATCACATGGCTGGTTCTTCTTTAGCTGTTACAACACCGAGTTAGCCAACACGCTGCTGGAAGTGAATGCTTCCAAAAAAGATAAGGATTTTATTATGGCGGTGAACTGGAAGAAGGCTGAAGAATACATTAAAGCCGGAAAGGGAAAAAAACAGTCTGTACGCTATGCACATAACAAATTTGATGAGCATACCCATACCGGTACCTCCGTTATTAAAAATGAAGTGACCGTGCTGGATGTTACAGAATTTCCCGACCTGGTGTATTTTATTCCCTGTCCTAAATCCCCGCACGGTTGTGATGTAGACCCCACCGGTGAATACATAGTGGGAAGCGGTAAGCTGGCTGCCCTGCTGCCGGTATTCAGTTTCGATAAAATTCAGAAAGCCATTGCTGATCAGGATTTTGAAGATGAAAAATTTGGAGGTATTCCAATTATCAAATACGAGTCAGTATTATACGGAGAGGTAGAGAAACCCGGACTGGGGCCATTGCATACCGAATTTGATGCGAAAGGTAACGCCTATACCTCTTTCTTTGTTTCATCCGAAGTGGTAAAGTGGAACATTAAAGATTTAAAAGTGCTGGACAGGCAGCCGACGTATTATTCTGTGGGACACCTGATGGTACCTGGGGGAAATACCAAAGCGCCGTTTGGAAAATACCTGGTAGCGTATAACAAAATTACTAAAGACCGTTACCTGCCCACAGGACCCGAATTATCGCAGAGTGCGCAATTGTATGATATCAGTGGCGATAAGATGGAGTTGATACTGGATTATCCTACTATCGGCGAACCACACTATGCCCAGGCAGTACCCGGAGAGCTCATAAAGGATAAGCAGTTGAAAATATTTGATATTAATGAGAATCAGCATCCTTATAAAACCAACGGTGAAGCTGAAGCAAAAGTGGTGCGCGAGGGCAATAAGGTACATATATACATGACGACCATCCGTTCTCACCTGACTCCGGATAATATCGAGGGAATTCAGGTTGGAGATGAAGTATATTTCCATGTTACCAACCTGGAGCAGGATTGGGATGTGCCGCACGGCTTTGCTGTTAAGGGGGCAGACAATGGAGAATTGCTCATTATGCCAGGGGAAACAACTACTGTAAAATGGGTGCCCGACAGAGTCGGTATTTTCCCGTTCTACTGTACCGACTTCTGTTCTGCATTGCACCAGGAAATGTCTGGTTACGTAAGGGTCTCTCCTAAAGGAAGTAATGTGCCACTGAAATTCTGGCTGGGGGATAATGCTAAATAGCTAGTTGCTTATAAAGTAATGGAGAGGGGCAGTTGTTTCATAAGATGCACTGCCCCTTTGATTTGGCAAACGACACCAAAACGAATCGTATCATAACAAACGAATTTTTATTGGGTCTGTATATTCCCGCAGCTATAAAACAATGTAAACATGAAAACAAAAATATCAGCAGTTTCAAAATTATTACTGGTATTGTCTGCCGTGATGTTATCTGTATCCATTTTTGTTCCTATTTGGCAGATAGAGTTGGACGCACCGCAATATCCGGAAGGATTGGCATTGCAGATATGGGCTAATAGAATAGCCGGGGATGTAGACATTATCAATGGTCTTAATCACTACATAGGAATGAAGACACTGCATACGGAGGATTTTTTGGAGTTTAGACTACTGCCATATATTATCGCGGCTTATGTTTTTTTATTTCTGCTGACAGCCGCTGTCGGTCGCCGTCGGTTGCTGTATATCACATTCGGCGCTTTTGTTGTATTCGGCATAGTAGCCATGGTAGATTTCTGGATATGGGAATATAATTACGGTCATAACCTCGATCTCAATGCAGCTATTAAGGTGCCGGGTATGGCCTATCAGCCCCCACTGATAGGGTTTAAGCAATTGCTCAATTTTGGCGCATACTCAGTACCGCATGCGGGTGGCTGGCTTTTTGTGGGTGCGGGCATTGTTACACTCATGGCGGTGCTGACCGAAGCTGGTGTATTGAAGCGGTTCAGGTCTCGGAAAAATGCGGCTGTTGTTGTAATGGTCTCCTTGACGATGTTGCTGTTGCCTTCCTGTAGTAGTAAGGGACCAGAACCCTTACGATTGAATAGTGATGGCTGTGATTTTTGCAGAATGAAAATTGCCGATGGGAGGTTTGGTGCTGAAATTATCACCGGTAAAGGCAGGGTCTATAAATTTGATGATATAAGTTGCATGATACAGTTTGCAAAGGATTTGAAAGAAAAAGATGTCAGGGATCATTATGTTCATGATTATACAAAGGACAATGTACTCATTGATGCGGTATCAGCATGGTATGTACAGGACGAAAATTTGCGGAGCCCCATGGGAGGAAATATTGCGGCATTCGAAACCAGGGAAGCCGCAGAAAAATTTGCTGTAAATGGCAGAGGGGTAGCGGTGTCATGGGCTGATATATTGGGAGACCGATTAAAGTTACATATTGATGAAGCGCATCATCATTAATATAACTGTTTGCCTGGCAATACTTGTACTGGCAGAAGGTGAATCGTCCGCTGCCACCATTTATGCAGGCGCCGGGCAGCGTTTCTCTACCATTAAAGAAGGGCTGGCCGCTTGTGTTGATGGCGATACGCTTGTGGTACGTGCGGGGGTGTATAGAGAAGGAAACATAATAATAGACAAATCTGTTTTTCTGATTGGCGAAGGGCTACCTCTGCTGGATGGAGAATTTAGCAATGAGATATTATCGGTGAAGGCCAATAACGTTGTGATAAAAGGCCTGCGCCTTCACAATTCCGGAAGAAGTACACTTAATGATCCCGGTGCTGTTAAAGTATACGATGCGCTGCATGTGACCATTGAAGATAATGAGCTACAGGATAATTTCTTTGGCATTTATATTCAGTACGGAAAGCATTGTGTTATCCGGAACAATATTATCAAAGCATCCCAAAGAGAAGAATACCTTTCAGGTAATGGTATTCATTGCTGGAAGAGTGATAGCCTCCAGATAGTGGGTAATGTCATTGAAGGGCATAGGGATGGTATCTATTTTGAGTTCGTCACTTACTCCGTTATCTGGAGAAATATCGCAAAGAACAACCTGCGCTACGGTCTTCACTTCATGTTTTCCAATAACGATGCTTATATTTCAAATTATTTCAAAAACAATGGAGCAGGCGTAGCTGTAATGTTTACCAAAAAGGTGACGATGTTGAACAATACGTTTGAAGAAAGCCGGGGCGATGCAGCTTATGGTGTTTTGTTTAAAGAGATTTCCGACTGTTATCTCTCCGGAAATAGATTTTTAAAAAATACAACGGGTATTTTTTTAGATGGTTCTAATCGTGTTATTATGGAGAATAATCTGTTACAGGCAAATGGCTGGGCGCTGCGTATCCAGGCCAATTGTATTGATAACATGATTTCGCATAACAATTTTATTGGAAATACTTTTGATGTAAGCACCAACGGATCGCTGACCCTTAATAAATTCAGTGAGAACTACTGGGATAAATATGAAGGTTACGACCTGGATAAGGATGGTGTTGGCGATGTGCCGTACCGTCCCCTGAGTTTATATTCCGTTATTGTAGAGAAAAATCCCCCGGCAATGTTGTTATACCGCAGCTTCATGATTGGCTTGCTGGATAAGTCTGAAAAGCTGTTGCCGTCTCTAACGCCCGAAAATTTTATTGACAACACGCCCAGGATGAAACCTTATACGCCATGATAGAAATCAGGAATATATCGAAACGTTTCCGGAAATTACAGGTACTCAATAATGTAAGTTTGCTGCTACAGAAAGGAGAATGCGTGGCGCTCATTGGTCCCAATGGTTGCGGAAAAACAACCCTTCTTAAGTCCGTTCTGGGAATGGTGTTGCCGGACCAGGGGCAAATATTGTTCAACGGAAAAACAATCAGCCGCGACAACCATTATCGTGCGCAGATCGGGTATATGCCGCAAATTGGTCGTTATCCTGAAAATATGACCATCGGACAAGTGATAGACATGGTGAGAAGTATCCGCAACAGCGCCGGGCCGGAAGATAATGACCTCTACGAACGGTTTGCCATTGGCAGCATGGTGGATAAAAAAATGCGAACGCTCAGTGGTGGTACTACGCAAAAAGTGAGCGCTACCCTGGCTTTTATGTTCAGTCCACAGGTGTTAATACTTGATGAGCCTACAGCGGGGCTTGATCCCGTTGCAGCGGAGATACTAAAGGAAAAAATTATAGATCTTCGGGATAAAGGGTGTTTGATTATTATCACTTCGCATCTGCTGAATGAATTGGAAGATATGGTCAGTGAGGTGGTATTTATGCAGGAAGGCAACCTGATTCTCCACAAAAATGTACGTGAGTTAAAAGAAATGACCGGGAAGGAAACGCTGGCCAAATCAGTTGTTGAATTGTTGAAAACATAGTAGATGAAAAGAATACTGAAATATGTTGCACTGGACATCCTTAAAAACAGGATAGTGCTCGCGTATGCATTGATGCTGGCATTGTTTTCCTGGAGCGCTTTCGGTCTGGAAAGTAATGCGTCCAAAGGCGTACTTACGGTGCTGAATATCATATTGCTCACGGTTCCCCTGGTATCGGTATTATTTGCCACTATATACGTTTACAACAGTAGTGAGTTTATTGAGTTGCTGGTAAGTCACCCGGTAAAACGTGGTATGATATGGACATCGTTGTTTGTAGGTGTATCGCTTAGTTTGGTATTGGCTTTCCTCCTGGGAGCCGGTATTCCCGTTTTATTGTTTGCCGATATCGGTACGGCCGTTATGATGATCCTGACAGGGTCATTCCTTTCTGTTATTTTTGTAGCAGTCGCTTTTCTGGCCAGTATCCTTACCCGGGACAAAGCAAAGGGAATAGGTATCTCCATTATGCTGTGGTTGTATTTTTCCCTGCTGTTTGATGGAATCGTTTTATTTCTTTTCTTCCAGTTTTCTGAGTATCCCATTGAAAAGGCGGTAGTATTATTGAGTGCTTTGAGTCCCGTTGATCTTAGCAGGATACTTATATTGTTACACCTGGATGTGTCGGCTATGATGGGGTATACAGGCGCTGTTTTTAAAAACTTTTTTGGTACCCAATGGGGATTGGTATTATCCTTTGCGGTACTTACACTATGGGTGGTATTGCCGTTTATGGCATCTCTCCGGAAATTTAACCGGAAAGACCTGTGAAAAATCAGTTTGTCGCCAAAGTCTTTTTAGTATGCCAAGCATAATACTATGAAAGAGGATATTCAAGATAGAAGTGATATTGAGAAGATTGTTGTTTTTTTTTATGAGAAGGTAAAAAGGGATAGTGAAATCGGATTCTTCTTTTCGCAGGTGGTAAAGGTAGACTGGGAGAAGCATCTGCCGGTAATGAGTGCTTTTTGGGAGAATGTTATTTTTTTTACAGGTAATTATAAGGGTGATCCCATAACGGTTCATCGCAGCGTACATCACAAATACACTACCGGTTCGCTGCATTTTCAGCGATGGCTGGCATTATTCGTAGAGTCTGTCGACGAGTTGTATGAAGGTGAAAAGGCGGAAGCCATGAAGGAACATGCCAGAAAGATCGCCGCAGTGATGCTGAAGAATATAGATGGGGGCTAGGGACAACATAAATTTCAGGCGGGAGATTTGTAGCCTTCCTGATGTTGCTATCGGCCGCTAAAAGAGAAACTATACTGATATAGCATTCAAAAGATTGCACGCGCAAGGGCTATTGCTGATCATCAATCCTATGGTTGAAAGGAGATAGACATATCCAGGCTGCGCCCATTAGCAGCACAACAGACGCAACAAATAGCAATTCGTTGATATAGGGGATGGCTATATAGGAAAAGGCGCCTATACCCTGGACCGTTAACAATAGCTCATTCAACACTACTCCGGAAAGAAACAGGAAAGCGGCGTTCCTGGCGCCGGAAGAGGGACGGATGTATTTCTTTTTCAGCAGGTAAGCAATGATGAACAGACTGTATCCTCCCAGTAGTACAAGGTGGAGGTAAGCAATGACAATAGGACGGAAGCCAAATACCAGTTGGCTTAAAGACGGAATAACGGAGACCGTTTGTAAAATGAATTTGATAGTAATGGCTATCATCGCTGCGTAAAAAAAGACAGCACGCCAGGTAATGCTTTTTTGTTTGCCTATTCGATAGAGCTCCTGTATAATGCCCAACCAGGCTATCAATTGAACAGCAGTGGAAGCTACGGTAATTGTATATAACCATACTGGCAATTTAGCCCAAAGGATGGATAGAAAGAAGGTAGGTATTACCGTTATCACGAACGGAAGAAAATATTTTTTTAAAAACTGTAACGAAGGAAACAGATGGAGGGCAATGGCAACAGAACAGAAGAAAAACCAGCCGTTGTACTGAAAATGCAGGTAGTAGTAAACAGAACCCAGGTATAGTTCGTGGTGAATGTTTTTGCTTGCTACCATATAAGCCAGGTAGAAAGGACCGGCAGCCGCCATTACATTTAACAGTAACCCTGCAACCGCCCAGGGGCGTGCATCCTGGCGAGGCAGGTGAGGGGCATCTCTTATAAAATTCCAGGCAAAAATGGCAGCGATGATAATGGAAAGTGTGGAAAAGCAGATCGATGCTACCTTATAACCCTGCATTGTGAACGATATCAGCATGCCGTATGCGCTCAGCAGGTTAACGGCGATCAGCAGATTGTATATACGAAGCTTTTTGCCAGGCAATGCTGCTTGCAGTATTAATAATAATCCCGTGTAAAGAAAGTGGCTGATCCAGGCGCTGAAGGCGAAATGGGAATGCGCATGCAGCAGGTTTCGCTGATCCAGATAAGGGAAATCAAAAGCTATTTTGTAACGCATCGCTACGCCGTACAATGCTACTATCATCAGGTTGAGTAAACCTGTTTTGAACCAGTTTGCTGCTTTCATCCTTTAAATGATATATACTTTGTGATCTGTGATTTTTACTTTGTTTTCTTTGTTCATCCTGATCAGGGTGCGTATGACAGTCTCAACCCTCAGCCCTGTAAAGTCTGCTATTTGCTGACGGGTATAGGGAACCAGTATGGGTGACGGATCCTCTAAGTCGTTTTTCAGTTTTGTGAAAAAGCATTTGATCTTATCTTCCGGCGTTTGATTAATCCAGATCTGCGCAGCCGTAGCCTTGTCATACACTCTTTTGGCAAAACTGTACATGAATTTACCGGTAAGATCCGGATAGTCTTTTAGGATATTAACGAATCGCTCCCGGCTCACTTTCACTATGATGCAGGCGGTATGCGCCTGTGCAGTAGCCGGATAAGGCTTTCCCAGCAGAAGGGGAGGTTCGCCAAAACTCTGCCCGGTTTTAAACATACCCTGAATCAGGTCTTTACCTTCTGTATTGGTAGAAAACAATTTAACCTCTCCCTCCAGCACCTGGAAATAAAAGTAGGGAGCGTCTCCTTCCCGGAAAATAATATCGCCTTTGTCGAGCTTTCGCGCAAAGCCGCCATAAGCAATCAGCAGGTCGTAATCTATGGCCATGCTGGTTGAAAGTGTGCCCATAGTCAATATTGGTTTTATACTGTATGTTCAAATGACATTTGCCAGGCGCTTCACTAACCGGTCATTGTTTCTTCCATTCGGATTGCCTTCGGAAAAAGGATGTTGTTTTCAAGGTGGATGTGCAGGTGTAGGTCTTCCTCAAACTCTTTCAGCAGCGAAAATGTTACCCTGTATGTATTGCAGGCATCTGCAGGCGGTGTATAATCGTTGGTCAATGCGGCTATTTTTCTGAACCTTTCTCCTTCCGTGTCATGTTCATGAAACATCATGGCTATAGGTTGTTGTACGGAACCGAAGGATGCTTTCACCGGTTTGCCATTGCTTTCTACCATCTTCCTGATAAAAGGAAACAGCATCAGTTCTTCTTTTTTCATGTGCGCTGTCAATTCCCCGGCAGACTCGTGAAACAATGTGGCTACTTCTGCCAATTCGGGGTGTCGCTCTCCATGAACTAAAACGATCTTTTCCAGATAAGGTGTTATTTCAAGGATTTTCGCCTGAACATAGCGGTGGTGTTTTTTTTCTATGTAATCGGCCAGCAGATCTGCCGGCCAGGAGGCATAATTTACGGTGTTTTTTTCATTCTGCAAAGTAGATTCCTCCAGTTCTTTGATTAATGTAGTGGTTTCAATGTTTTTATCGTTGCAGGCATCGGTAAGACTGCGAATGCCATTGCAACAAAAATCAATTTTGTGTTTTTTGAAAACAGCAGCAGTTCTGTAATCTTCTGCTACCAGGTCTCCAATAATGGTTTTTTCTGTAATGTTCATAATAAATATATTTTGTGATTTATAGTCATGATGGAAAAAATGGTTAGGCTTTTTCGGTATATCTGTTGCGAAAGCTATTCTTTATAGCTCGCTTTAATCGGTATGATGGTAAACCGGGAAATTCCAAATATGAACAGACAAACTACTTTGATGGTTTCGCTGCCAACATAGTAAAAATGGAGGTTAGATGATGGTACCCTCATTCCCTTCATATGTAATTCGGCTCTTGCATCGAGCGCAGGCAATAGCCAGACAGTTTGCAGTATGACCAATAGTACAGGTATCAGAAACAGCAGATTCAGTAGCCGCATGTTTTTTTCTCCAGAGAAAAGCAAACTGAGTAATATAGCCAGGGCTAATATCCATTCCACTTTATTGAGTGCGTTAAAAACCAGCCTTCCGATACCCAGTCCAAGAGGCAGTGTGATGCCGGGCGCATGAAATTTGAGCCACGCCTCCATGAAACTGATGGCGCATACAAAACCGATCCATACAAAAACACAGATAATGATTATGGGATAGTGACGGCTTTTCATGCTTTTTTTTTAGAGTTACACCAGAGGAATAAAAGGACTGTTGCGGATATCTTCGATTCTGGTGAGGAACATAACTGCCATTTTTTGACCTCTCCATTTCGCCTCATCTGCTTTTGGTCCGGCAAAAAACCGGTCGATTGTTGTATACCATATCTGTAACCAGGTGCTGAAATGTTGCTGCTCAAGCGGCATGCTGGCATGTGGCTTGAAAGGACTGCCCGAGTAGGTGTGTTCCTCCAGCAGTACTGTTTGCCAAAACCGATACATTTTTTCCAGGTGCTCGGGCCAACGGTTTTGTATCACACCTGTGAATATTGGTCCTATTAGCCGGTCTTTTTTGACTGCATCATAAAAAGTGTTTACGAGCAATTGAATATCTTCTAATGTTTCTATATCTCTTTTTGTTTCCATATCCGTTATCATTGGCCAGGAGCTGAAAAATATCTGATCATATAGTACATTGCCCACCCTGAAAATCCGATGATGAGCATCCATACCCATGCGGGAATACTTTGCGGTGTTTCGCTGCCTTCAATCATAAAAGTTTTTGAATCTCCTTTTCCGTAGGCATTGATCATCAATGGCAGTACTCCGTCTATTACAGCATTTTCCCGAATCCCTTCTACGGCTATCGCCGGCCCGTTGCGTACTATAAAAGGTATGGTGCGGATCCCTTCCTTTCCGGTGGGATCTTTACTCACAATCTTCAGTACGTGCTCTCCATCGGTGAGTTTGCGTGTATCGAGCTCAAAGCTTACCGGTGATACGACCTTTGCTACCGGTTGCGTGTCCTCATCTAAAAAAATGAATATGGTGGTTTTGTCATTCATGTTATTGTTCGTTATATAAGATCATTCTCTTGATATGCCTACCGGATTCTTCGCCCGGACGTATCAGCCATTTTACAGAAAAAAATAAAGTAAGCAGCACAATGACAACTGTTGTCCATACGATCACGTAGTCCCATTGGCTTTCGGGGCCCGCGCCATGTGTTATTCCCTTCAACGCCGTGGGCTGGTTCCGTTCGCAAACCGGGCATGCCATGGAAGCAGCCGTTATCAACAGGAGCAATATACCGGTTACTGCTTTTTTCATACACCTGTTTTCATTGTTATCAATGTTATTTCCATATCTTTTACTATTTGGCTTTTTGCTGTATAGCATCCATTATCTTTTTTACCTCTTCGGGGGGTATCGTTGATTCGTTGTTGCCCCAACTGGTGCGCTCATAATTAATGATGGCTGCAACTTCCTGCTCTGTCCATCCCAGGCTGCTGCCAACCGGTGCCATGGCTCCATACTCAGGTCTCGCGTCATAACCATTCAGGATGATATCAACATACAATTCCATGTTGTCGCCGGTAACTACCGGACTTCCTTTTAACGGTGGAAAGGCGCCCGGCAAGCCTTCACCGTTTGCCTGGTGGCAGGCCTGACAATTTGCAACGTACAGCGCTTTACCATCCAATCCCTGTATCGCTTCTGCTGTAAGGGCTGCTATCCTCTCTTCCCGTTTATAAAGAAATTCCGGTGCAGCACCTTCCGGCAGCGGTGTTTGCTTCAGGTGTTGCAGGTAGGCTACCAGGTGCAGGGCATCCGGGGTGGCTACTACGGTACCGCTTTTTCCTTTTTTAAATCCATCCGGCACATTTACCACTACATCTTTTTCAGCAGGCTCGTCCTTGAAAGTGAACATCCAGGGATAAGCGGGCATCATCGATTCCTTCACTACGATACGCGGATTGTATAAATGCACCAGGTGCCAGTCGGAGCTGGGCTGACGATTACTTATATCCGTAAGATCGGGCCCGGTTCGCTCGGTACCCATCAGGGTGGCGGTATTACGCCAGAAGTCAGTGCGGGTGATGCCTGCATAGTCGGCAGGCAGTCCGGGGCGGCTACCCCAAATCTTGTCCATTTCTACATTTCGCACCTGTTGTGTATGGCATGCTACGCAACCATTGGCTATGAAGATTGCTTTTCCTTTAGTTGCTTCATTGCTCATTTCCTCTGCATCCGGTAATGGGCGGTTTCTTTGATGGTTGTTAATTGCCGGCAGAATTGCTACCAGTAATGTGAGACTTACAAATAGCATGGTGGCAGCGCCAAAAAGTTTTTTATGATTATCAAATAATTCCATTTTTCTGTTCAGTGTTTTATGGAGCAGACGAAGGTGCGTGAGTACGCTCCTGTAGCTTTTGAATAGCAGCTTCCTTAACATCTACCGTATATGTGTATGCGAGCATTTTGTACATGTTATACGCAAAGAACAGGTGGGAAATCCACATGAGACTGCCACCGATGGCGCGCCATAGCCAATATGGAAACATCATAGACACGCTTTCTATAAACGATTTTCCTTCCAGCCACATCATGCCCCGGAGGGTGCCTCCATACATCAGGGGAATGGCATAGAACAGCAAACCTATCAGCGCTAGCCAGAAATGGGCGCCAATGGTGATTTGCGGCGCTTCCCTGCCGGTAAGTCGCGGTACCACCGCATATATACCTGCCCATAAAAAAAAGCAGATTATACCATACATGGTGAGGTGGGAATGTGCAACGGTAAAATCGGTAAAATGCCAGATAAGGTTGGTAAAGCGAAAGGCCTCCGCCGTTCCCTGCAAGGAACCGGTAAAATAAAATATAATCCCCACAAGAAAGAAGGGTAAGGTATAGCTGTCATTTAACTTATACCAGGCTCCTTTAAATGTCATTAGGAAATTGGTGGTGCCTGCTATAACTGGTATAATCATACCAACACTGCCTACAATAGCTACCGTTTGTAACCACCAGGGAATGGCGCTGAAAACAAAATGATGTGTTCCGATAAGTGTATAGAATAGTATCTGTGTCCAAAAAGCCAGGATACCCAGGCTATAGGAGTAGATGGGCTTATTCAACTGCTGTGGTAAAAAATAATAAACGATACCGAGCGTAAACAACATAAACCACATACCTACCCCCTGGTGCATATAATAGCCCTGGATAATAGTCTCGCCTAAACCATTTTGCCAGTAGGGTATATAGGCTGCCAGCGATATCACGATGGTAAAGATGACAGCAGAAACCATATACCAGTTTGAGATGTATATTTCCTTTGTGGTGCGCTTTGCAATCGTTTTGAGATAATTGACCAGTGTGAGACCGAGTCCAACCCCAAACAGCAGCATTACCGGCCATATATATTCCCGGTATTCGCCGCCACCGTTGTTGATGCCCGCCATCAGGCAAATGGTACCGATGATGACGGCGGCATTGATCAGGTACAGGGTATACCAGCCCATTTTCATGCTGGCTAATTTTACATTGCTGACCCTCGGAACGATGTAATAGCCGAGTCCCAGCATGCCCAGGGACGCCCATCCCCAGAAAACCGCGTTGGTATGTACCGGGCGCAGTCTGCCGAAGCTCAGCCAGCTCAGGTGATCCGCATCGGGCGCAATGAATTTCACGCCAATATATTCTCCTACCGTAGTACCGAACAGAAGCCAGAAAGTGGCGCATCCCAGGTACCAGATCACGAGCTTTGATAAAGCTGGGTCTATATTGGGCCGCGGCAGGGCTTTCTTTTTAACGGCAACCACCGGCAGACCGGCTGACCTGTTGATATGCAGCAAACCCTTTAGGTCTTCAGCCGGCCGGTTGCCTGACAACTCAAAATGAGTTAGGGAATAATCCAAAGCAGTTTTTCTTTTCTTCAGCGCTGTATCGATCTCTTCTTCCGGCAGGGTGGCCAGGTATTCCGACAGCTTTTCTGCTTCCTCCATCAGGAGCGCATTCGTTTGCCGGTTCAGCGCGTGGCTGATTTTAATAAACAACAGGGTAAGTCCTGCCAGTATCGGTATCAGGATGAGTATAATAGTAATGATGATGCCGCCTTCTCCCAGCAGCGTTTTATTTTCCGCTACCGGTAAAGATTGTGCCATGGCTGTAGGACCGGTAAAAAATACCAGGATTGTAAGCATCAACGATGTAATTACCGGCAGGTTCCTGTTTTTTGTTTTTTTCAGGCATTGCATCACTTTATCAAGCTGATGACTGTTGAGGCTATTTATATATTCCCGAAGCTTTTCTGTATTATTTTTCTTTTCCTTCTGTTTGTATTGTTTTTGCAGGGCAGTCACTTTTTCCCGGAGCGCAATGGAAGCTGTCAATAGTATGATCGCGATGGTAAAAGCCAATCCTATCCATGTATTGGTAGATCGAAACGTAAAGCCGGATGGATACATTTCGCCAGCGTAACCATTACCCGTAGCTGCGAGTAACAGCATGGTCAATATTACGAAACCTGCACTTGTTTGCATAATAATAAGATATTAATACCTTTTTATCTTTTATTGTTGTAAAAAAATTACCGTCTTAAAAAGGTCTGCACTTCCAGTTCGGCCGTAAATGTACCCACTTTGGCTTTTTCCAACATCTGCGCCAGTTGTTTTCGTATTTTCTTGAATTCATGGTGTATCGGGCAAGGGTGCGATTCGGAACACTGCTTCAGCCCTAAACCGCATCCCAGAAATATATTGTCCCCGTCAACCGCCTTTACAATATCAGCCAGCGAATGTTTCATAGCTGTTTTATCAAGGTAAAATCCCCCGTTCGGTCCCTTTGTTGATTGCAGCAATCCTTTCCTGCTGAGTTCCTGTAATATTTTTGCGATAAAATATTCCGGAGAATCAATTCCTTTAGCGATATCCCGGATGCCGACCTTCCCGCCGTCCTTTGTTTGCTGCGCTATAAAAATAACTGCCCGTACCGCGTATTCACAAGTTTTAGAAAACATCATTCTTTTTTACAGAACAAAGATACACGCTGCTGAAATATAAAAGGATAAAAAACTCTTTTATTTTTTAGGGAATGAGTACTTCATGATGAATTATCATTTCGGTCATGCACAAACGGACGTTAATCAGTACCTTTGCACAAGAATTATTAAATAAACAAAGCTTTATGAAGTTTCGTATTGAATCTCCCGGACACAGACTGAGTCCTTCTTTAAAAGAATTTGCCACCAGCAAACTGAGTACGCTTAACAGGTATTACAAAGACATACAGGAAGTAGAGGTAACGTTGCTGCATGAAACCAAAGGTTCTAAAGAAATCGTTAACTGCACGTTGAATATACGCGTACCGGGTAAGGACGAATATATCAAGGCAAAGTCCACCATTTTTGAAGATGCCATTCTGAAGGCGCAGGATGCTGCCAAAAGAAGGCTTCGCATTCGCAAAACACAATTGCAGGCGGCGCGTAAAAAAACGACACCCAGCCGTAAGGTTGCTGCTAAAACTACCGCTAAGGTAACAGCGGCTAAAAAGAAGGTGGCAGCGAAGAAGAAGTAATGCCCGCTATGAAATACTTTGCAGAGCCAACCTTTTGGGTTGGCTCTGTTTATATCTGCGAGCGTTTGTGTAGGATATGTGTTCTTTTCCTGGTTACTCTTTATTTTTTTCGCTAGCGCGCTGTGTGACATATACAGGTATATTCAGCATTTTAGCTTCTTTGGCAATAGCTGTCGCCCTGGCTTCGTCTATACCTATCAGTGGCTCAAAGCCGTACCATACCAGCAGCGGTATATTCGGATCGTTGTTATCGATGTCTTTCGAGGTCAGGCTCTTTATGATGTTCCAGCGTTGTTGCGGCTGCAAACGTTGAAGCGCAGACGCAATGTAGAGCCGTACTACTGCAGAGGTGTCCTGTTGAGCGATCGCTTCGAGGCGTTGCAGCGCAACAGGGGAGATGTTTTTATTTTCCGCCATCAACTGGATGCTCCATGCACGTATATGCTCCTCACTGCTTTTCAACAGGTCAAGCAATTGCTGTTCGTTTATACCGTTGGTAACGTGAAGCGCCCACAATGCCCGCAATCTGCGGGTTACGTCCGGATGATCATTGAGGATTTTCCATAGCGCGTCGTGTACTTCCCTGCCAGCCTTTCGTTCCTGCAGCAGGCGCCGGGCATGCCGAACGTAAAACTCATTTTCGTGCAATTGGTAATTTACCAGCTCTGCATTGGTTTTTTGTGCCATATCTACAGGTGTCCATTGGTCTTCCTTGTGCGTGATTCTGAAGATGCGCCCGAGCGTTTTGTTGTGTACCGCCGGATTGGGGTTGTGACATTGGTTTTGGTCGTACCAGTCGATGGCATACACAGCGCCACCGGGTGTGATCTGAAAATTCAGCCATAGCGACCACGAATCGTTGCGTAATAAAAAGTCTTTGCCATGGGTGGCCGTATACCCCGACCCCGAGGGGTGCAATACATCGGTGTTTACGCGGTGGCCATGCAGGTTGTTCATGAAAATAACATTTCGGTCTACGCCCCAATGTTTGTTGCCGAGGTAAAACATAGCGCCTGCGTGCGCATGCCCGCCACCTGCGGATGCAGACCTGAAATTAGCGGCGTGCGGTCCTGCTTTACCTACCCAATGTACATGATCGGCAATGGTCTTGATATCATCATAGGTATAGGGGTTGAAATGCGAACCCCCCTGCCGGAAATACCTGCCTCCCTGCACCATATGATACAGATGGGGGATCACACAAACGGAAATGAAAGCATGTCCGTAGTCGTTAAAATCCAATCCCCACGGATTGCTGGTGCCGTGGGCAAACACTTCGAATGTATGTTTAACAGGGTGGTATCGCCATACTCCTGCGTTCAGCGGTATGCGGTCTGCATCAGGCGTACCGGGTTTTCCGATATTAGAGTGCGTGAATACACCGTGTACACCGTACAGCCATCCGTCTGGTCCCCAGCGAAAAGTGTTCAGCGTTTCATGGGTGTCCTGGTATCCCCAGCCGTCCAGTAAAATCTCCGGTTTGCCCGCCGGTTTATCGCCGGTAGCGTCTATGGGTATAAACATAAAGTAGGGCGCGGCACCCACCCAAACGCCTCCAAAACCCAGTTCAATGCCGCTTACCAGATTTAGTCCTTCAATGAATACTTTCCTAAGGTCAAGCGTTCCGTCTCCATCTGTATCTTCAAAGATGAGTATTCGGTCTTTTCCCTTCCCTTCTTCTGCCCGAACCGGGTAGGTTTGCGATTCCACTACCCACAGTCGTCCTCTGTCGTCCTGTGCAAACGCAATGGGTTTCAGGATGTCGGGTTCCGAAGCTGCCAGTTGTACAGAAAATCCCTCTGGAAGCGTCATCGCTTTTACGGCTTCTTTTCCCGACAGACCAGCGTGCGGTACGATATCCCTGGCGGGCAGGATAACAATGTCGTCCGGGCGCAGTTCGTTAAAATATTTTGGACGTTCTTTATAGAACCGGAAATTGTCGAAAGCAATATGAGCCCAGCGATTATCGGACACGTAATGGATTTCCGGCACTTTTCCATTGTCGTCATCCACCAGCCGGATAAACATAGTCTTCCCAAGATATGGCTGCAGGTCTACCACCACCGGTCGGAATACGCCCTGGCGGGGATTTTTCACATAGTCTTCAATAACAGGACCCGAAATAGTGAAAAAAGGCTCCGTTGCATGCTCCAGTATTAATTCCACCCTTACACTTTCCAGGGCACCGCCCGATACCAGGAACGATGCCCAGGGATGCGTGATCTCGAATGTTGCAGAGGTGAGGGTTCCTTTTAAATGATAGTGGTTGGTACCGCCGCTGCTGATGTAGTAGTCGCCATTCTGTTCCAGTTCAAAAGAATCGGGGTAGGCCGGCGCGGGGTCAAAAGCTACGGATCTGATACTGAACGCATCGCCATTGGCTGTCCAGTCCTGCAGGCTCCCCCGCTCAAAACCAAGATTGAGCGGCCGTCCGTTCTTCCGGGGCGATATCCCCTCTTCCGTTGTCGTTATTTCAAAGCTTTCTACGATTTCTAATCTTCCGTTCATTACCTGCCGATGTCCGGGAATACTACAGAAGTACACATCATCTTCCGTGGCCTCTATTACCACGCTGGTGGTATCGCCTTTCTGAACGATCGGGATACTTTTGATGCCCGTTTTTTCGAAAACAATATCGTGCGACATCAACTCTCCGTTTACCAGCCGCACGCGCACCCTTTCTCCTTTTTTTGCCCGTAATACAGGATTTCTCAAACCGTCTATCTCGCCACCTACACCGGTGTACCCCGTCATTTTTGCATCAAGTATATACTCCCGGTCTATACGATCGCCTCCTTCCGGGGGCAGGGGCGTGTTGCAGGCGGTATAAATAAGGGTAACATGCAGAAACAGTAAGAATGGCAGCAAGCGCATAAAAGGTAGTATTTAATTCTTTCAACAGGTAGAGTTGCGTTGAAACTTATTCTCACCAAGATATATAAAAAAAAAGTTAAATGGTGCAAAGATTATCGCTGATAACAGGGATAAAAAAAGGACACTACTGTTGAAGTGTCCTCGTTTACTGAGAATCGGCGCTTTTAAATCGCTGAACCCAGCCTTGTTAAAGATAGATACTGTTGAATAAACATTGGGGGGCGTATGGATGCAGCAGGAAGTGTCTGCTGGCTTACTGCGGCCAATACTCGTGCATTTTTTTCCTTAGGAAGGCCACGCTTCTCTCCAGTTGATCCATGCCGTCTACGCCATCTTCGATGCTGATCCAGCTATCAAAACCTACTCTTTTAAGTTCCGAGAAAATAGCATCGTAATCGTTCAGGCCTTTGCCTATTTCTCCGTGACTCAGTCTTTTCGCATATCCGGTGGCGCCACCTTCTTCTTTTCTAAGGTCTTCTATGGTACCTTCTTTAAGGTATCGGTCGCTGGCGTGCATGGTCACTACCCTGTCGGAAACTTTGTATAGCAGTTCGAGGGGGTCTTCGCCTGCCAGATAAGTATTACTGGGGTCGTAATTAACGCCGAAGTTGGGGTGGTGGATGCTGTCAACCAATTGCACAAAAACATCCATTTTTTGTGCAAATTCCGGGTATTCCCAGAAATCATCTTTGTAGTGGTTTTCCAGTATGAGGGTAATGCCACGCTCCTGTGCATAGGGCAGGCATTCATGTATTGCATCGGCTGCGAGTTTAACGCCCTCCACAACCGATAGTTCGGGACGGCGTTGGCCAGATAGTACGCGGCAATAGGAACCTCCCAGTATATAGGTCATGTCGATCCACTCTTTCTGTTTGGTTATTTCTTTTTCCCTGAATGCCGCATCCGGATGCGTGAAGTCTGGTGAGCAGCACATCATTGGGATGGTTTTCCCGTGCGCCTCCACCATTTTCCTGAATTCAGGCCAGTTGTTTCTGTTGCTCATTTCCAGAAAACCGGCATACCATTCCAGTCCATCTATATCTAGTTTTACGGCGAGGTCAATCCATTCGGCGATGGTCATGGTTCCATCTTTACACAAGGCATTCATAAAGGCTTTTGGAAAAGCAGCTAAACGGGGCATAAGGCGATAACAATGTTTAATAGTTAAAAATAGTGTTCAAATCAGAGAGGCAATTATTAGTGTATGATACCTCCTGCTGGGCAAATATATTGCCTGGAAGCGTTATGGAATGATATCAGTTGTCAAAATTAAACCGGTAGGTAATGTGTTTTCGGGCAAACACTGCACCTGTGGCTTCATGCAACGATATCATCCGGGTATCCAGGGAGCCGATCCAGGAAAGTTCTATTTCGCGGTATCGTTTTAGCGGCACTACATATTCTTTTATTCTGGTAAATATGGCCGACTCCAGCCCGTGATTCTGGAATTTCTGTTTGGTGCCCATTACCATGGCGCGCATTCTTTTATTGCCACGCCGGTACCGGTTATATAAAAACCTTAGTTTACCCCACCAGTTCATTTTTCCGTTGAGGTTATAGATCAGTTCGTTTGCGTCGGGCACCAATACCACAAAAGAGGCGGGTTCGTTGTTGATGTAAGAAAACCAGATCAGTTTTTCATCCAGCACCGGCCTTATTTTTCTGAATGTTTCTTTTACGCTGTCGGCGCAGATGGCGGTGTTGTGTTCAGGGTAGTACCAGGCGTCGTTGTAGATCTCAACAAAATCGTCAAGGAACTTATGCATCCTGGCATGCGAAAAGTGCTCGAATGTATACCCGGCTTTTTTTTCCACCCAGTCTGATATTTTCCCGAAGCGTTCCGGAAATGGGCGGGTGATGTCGAGCCGGTTGGATATTTGTTCGTACAGCGGGGTGAATCCATACCGTTCAAACAGCCGTTTGTAATAGGGCGGGTGATAGTTGGTACCGTAGCAGGGGCGCGAGAAGCCTTCCACCAGCAATCCCCACCATAGGTCTTTTTCGCCGAAATTGATCGGTCCGTCCATAGCCTGCATGCCTTTTTCAGCAAGCCAGGTTCGGGCGGTATCAAAGAGCAGATCAGCCGCCTTCTGGTTGTCTATGCATTCAAAAAAGCCACAACCCCCTGTTGGTACTTTGTGTTTGTATGCTTTTCTTTCGTTCACGAAAGCAGCTATTCTTCCGATTACCCGGTTGTTTTGCCGGAGTATCCACCGCTTGCAGGTACCCCATTGGAAGAAGGGGTTTCTCCGTTCGTCAAAAACAGCTTCAATATCTACATCAAGGGGGCGTACCCAGTTAGGATCGTTTTTGTAAATTGATGCAGGCAGGTGTAGAAAAAGCCTTTTATCCTTAGAAGTCTGTACTTCGGAAATTTGCATGTCGGATATTCGGTATATGTATCGTTAAATATACCAAAAAACACCGAATTACATCCGGATTTGCGCCTGGTTTTGACCGAAGCGGATAATGTGCAGTAATTTTACAACCACAGCATGAAACGAAAACTAATTATTGCCGGATGTGTTGCGCTGGTAACAGCCTTTGTGATCGTTGAGTTTACAAAGCCTGCCGGTATACCAGCTGGATTCAGCAAACAGGCATTCATTCGCAATGAAAACAACGAAGGAGTGATACGGTTATATTATGCATTTACCGTAGCAGACCCGGCAACGGCTGACTATGCCCAGGCAGGCAACCAGTTGCCTTATAACCGGCATAGCGGCGAGACGACGGCGTTTTTCTTTGATGCGAAGGAACCGGCGCCGCAGAAGCTTGATTTATATCCTCCTCATTTTGATACTACGCGTTACCGGCCTGTTGCCGTATATACCAGGCAGCAGGATGGCCGGGTGACCGTATCCAAACAGGAATGACAAATAGTGCCGCGCTCCGCTGTTAAACAAAGGAATATAGAAAAACAGGCGCCTGCAAACAGATTTGTAGGGTTCAAAGAAAATGATACATTTGCATTCCATTTTCGGGATGTAGTCCCGCTTTTAGCGGGATTCGGGACGAAGCAGTATGCAATATTATGTATATGTTCTGCAAAGCCTGAAGACCGGCAGGTATTATGTCGGTCAGACCTATAGCATAGATAAGCGGCTGAGGGAGCATAATGCTGGTTTAGTCAGATCAACGAAATCGGGCATTCCCTGGCAGTTGATTTGGATGAAAGTGGTTGAAAGTAGAAAAGACGCTATGGAAATGGAAAAGAAGATAAAGGGTCGTGGAATCAAGCGGTTTTTAGAAAACCGTACAGATTGATTTGTAATATTCTTTGATTTTATTAGATGGTCAATAAAATAGCCATTCGATATTGATAATTTTCTCGGGATGTAGCGCAGCCCGGTAGCGTCCCGCTTTTAGCGGGATTCGGGACGAAGTAGTATGCAATATTATGTATATGTTCTGCGAAGCCTGAAGACCGGCAGGTATTATGTTGGTCAGACCTATAGCATAGAGAAGCGATTGAGGGAGCATAATGCTGGTTTGGTCAAATCAACGAAATCGGGCGTTCCCTGGCAGTTGATTTGGATGAAAGTGGTTGAAAGTAGAAAAGACGCTATGGAAATGGAAAAGAAGATAAAGGGTCGTGGAATCAAGCGGTTTTTGGAAAACCGTGAAGATTGATTTGTAATAGTCTTTGATTTTAACGGATGGTCAATAAAATGACCGTGCGATATTGATGATTTTTCGGGATGTAGCGCAGCCCGGTAGCGCGCTTCGTTCGGGACGAAGAGGCCGCTGGTTCGAATCCAGTCATCCCGACTTAAATGAACTGGAAAGCAATGGTATCCTGACGCCGGAAGCCACTGCGTTCTTAAACTCCCGGAGCTATACTACGGGCAGGCCCAAGGCCTACCTGAACTGGATATTGCTGGATGAGCAGTTTAAGTATGTAAGCGAAGGCAGCGGTGTTGAGCAGGTAGGGGGCGATCAGGTGTTTACCCAACACGTAAAACCGGATATGCCGGTAACCAAAAATGGTTATCTTTATGTGTACGTCAGCAATGAAACACCTAACGTACACGTGTTCTTTGATAACCT
>JBBCKG010000012.1:0-83292 GCA_037190905.1 Agriterribacter sp.
CAAAGCTCCTGACTGAAGCCCCAGTAAACGGCGGCCGTAACTATAACGGTCCTAAGGTAGCGAAATTCCTTGTCGGGTAAGTTCCGACCTGCACGAATGGTCTAATGAGTTGAACGCTGTCTCCTCCACGAGCCCGGTGAAATTGTAGTATCGGTGAAGATGCCGGTTACCCGCCACGGGACGGAAAGACCCCGTGAACCTTCACTACAACTTTGCATTGATTTTGAATTACAGATGTGTAGGATAGTTGGGACGCTTTGAAGCAGCTTCGCCAGGAGTTGTGGAGCGGTCGTTGAAATACCAACCTTCTGTCATTTAGAGTCTAATCCGCCTAGCGGAGACATTGCATGGTGGGTAGTTTGACTGGGGTGGTCGCCTCCTAAAAAGTAACGGAGGCTTGCAAAGGTACCCTCAGTACGGTTGGTAATCGTACGAAGAGCATATTAGTATAAGGGTGCTTGACTGTGAGGCATACAAGCCGAGCAGGGACGAAAGTCGGCTAAAGTGATCCGGCGGTTCTGTATGGAAGGGCCGTCGCTCAAAGGATAAAAGGTACTCCGGGGATAACAGGCTGATCTTTCCCAAGAGCTCATATCGACGGAAAGGTTTGGCACCTCGATGTCGGTTCGTCACATCCTGGGGCTGGAGAAGGTCCCAAGGGTTCGGCTGTTCGCCGATTAAAGTGGCACGTGAACTGGGTTCAGAACGTCGCAAGACAGTTCGGTCCCTATCTGTGGTGGGCGTTAGTAAATTGAGTGGACATGACCTTAGTACGAGAGGACCGGGTCGTACGTGCCGCTGGTGTATCTGTTGTGCCGCCAGGTGCAGTGCAGAGTAGCTACGCACGGACAGGATAAACGCTGAAAGCATCTAAGCGTGAAACCTTCCACAAGATGAGTTTACTTTTAAGGGTCGTTGTAGACTACAACGTTGATAGGCTACAGGTATAAAGGTGGTAACATCAAAGCCGAGTAGTACTAATTGCCCGTACGCTTTAATTTTTTTATTAATATTCAATCTGTTATTCGTTATTTCCCAATATGTTAACTTATTATGATGACGATTAGTCATCCATGAGCTTATGGTGCTTTTGCCGAGGGTGTTCACCTCTTCCCATACCGAACAGAGAAGTTAAGCCCCTCATGGCCGATGGTACTGCAAAGAAATGCGGGAGAGTAGGTAGGTGCCATATTTATTGAACCCCATCAGTTTACTGATGGGGTTTTTTGTTTTTCACCAGCTTCACAGCTTATACAGCGATGATATTCATGTATTTTTTCCCATAACGATACTTTCAGCCGTACCGATGCTCCACAGGCGCACAGGTCCGCCGCGGCGCACGATGGTACTGCAAAGAAATGCGGGAGCCCCGCCTGCCGCGGGATAAAATCCGGCAGGTGCCATATTTATTGAACCCCATCAGTTTACTGATGGGTTTTTTTGTTTTTCACCAGCTTCGCTTGTACAGCGATGATATTCATTTACTTTTTCCCATAACGACACTTTCAGCCGTACCGATGCTCCACAGGCGCACAGGTCCGCCGCGGCGCACGATGTACTGCAAAGAAATGAGGAAGTCCCGCCTGCTGCGGGATAAAATCCGGCAGGTGCTATATTTATCGAATCCATCAGTTTACTGACGGATTTTTTGTTTTTCACCAGCTTCGCTTATACAGCGGTGATATTCATTTACTTTTTCCTATAACGATACTTTCAGCCGTACCGATGCTCCACAGGCGCACAGGTCCGCCGCGGCGCACGATGGTCTGCAAATAAATGCGGGAGTCCCGCCTGCCGCGGGATAAAATCCGGTAGGTGCCAATATTTATTGAACCCCATCAGTTTACTGATGGGTTTTTTTGTTTTTCACCAGCTTCGCTTATACAACGATGATATTCATTTGCTTTTCCCCATAACGATACTTTCAGCCGTGCCGATGCTCCACAGGCGCACAGGTCCGGCGCGATAATGCGCCGTGGCGCACGATGGTACTGCAAATAAATGCGGGAGCCCCGCCTGCTGCGGGATAAAATCCGGTAGGTGCTATATTATATTCCCGAGGCAGTTCACTGGTGTTTTTTCCCTTTCGATTGAAGGTAATGGAGGATAGTATTTACGATGCCCACATTTGGACGGGTACATCTTCACATAAATACGCTGGTGCCGGATTGTATCTTGCAACGGTTGGAAATATTAAATACTACATCAGTAAGTCATTTCCGTCAGTTGGTTATTGCGCACTTTTCTTCTGCATTTATCCTCCCAATCCATACGATCTCTCTGTAAATTTCTCCATCATCGGCTCCATAATCCACAACCCTGTTCTCTTTTTCGTAAGTTTGAAGTGCAACATCAAACAAGTCAGGTTTTATAACGCTTCCTGATCAAAGGGCCCGCGGTTGAAGCCGGAATAAAAGTATATTACGCCATTATGGAATGGTCTGCTGAGCAACGATTCTTGCTATTGAATGAAAAGGATAAAAGAGAGTTGACCACTTTTCTTTTTGAGTTGCTGTATGCCAGAATGTGTATTTTCTCGTACCGTTATATATCCGACCGTACCGTGGCAGAAGATATTGTGCAGGAGACATTCTTGAAATTCTGGCGATCTGATGACCCTTTTCCCTCGCTCGCTGCTGCCAAAGGTTTTTTGTACAAGGTAGTTCGAAACGATTGTCTGAATTATATCAAGCATCAGGTGGTTCGGGATAACTACCTTACAAGGCAGAAAAAAGTACAGGAAGAATCAACACCCGATTTCGTGGAAAGTATGATATCCGCCGAAGTGGCGGGCGAACTCGTACATGCCATTAATCGCCTGCCGGAAGAATGCCGGAAAATTTTCCGGTTGAGTTATTTTGATGAAATGTCGAATGTTGAGATAGCAAAGGCGCTTGAGCTGTCGGTACAGACAGTAAAAAATCAGAAAAGCCGGGGGTATAAATTATTACGCGAGATGCTCCGGAAAAATATCAGGGCCTTATTGTTTTTCCTTTGAAAAAAATATTGCCTTCATTTAGTACTCTTGTAGAAGTCAGTTGTTTTAATTAACTACTATAGTCATCTTACAACACCATGAATGAGCATTCAGAGAACGAATCTACGCTGCTGGAAGTGAGCAGATGGATTACAAAGTATATACTGCAGGATATCTCTGCAGAAGAGCAGGCGCTTCTGGACAAATGGAGGAAGGAAGATGTTGCGAATGAAGTGGTGTTCAACAGGATTATTGATCAGCAAAAGATCAGAGAAGATATTCGTGATATGGGGGAGGTAGATGTGCAGCAAGCCTGGAAGGCTGTATTGGAGAAGGCTTCTTACAGCGAGCAAAATGCCATACCGCTGAAAAAGAGAAGTTGGTGGAAATATGCGGCAGCAGTGTTGGTACCGGTAGGCTTAGCAGTCGCAATGTTTTTGATAAGGCAGGAGCATAAATCTGCAGAAGAAGCCATCGTTTCACACTTTCATAACGACGTGGCGCCGGGTGGCAACAAAGCTACGCTGACGCTGGCAAACGGGCAGGTCTTTACTTTAGATGAGGAGGCGAAAGGATACCTCGGTATTCATGAAGGTGCCAGAATGCAGAACGATTCTGCCATGCTCATATACCAGGCAAGCAGTGACGGCGGCGGACCGGTAACTTATAATACTTTTTCCACGCCTGTGGGCGGAAGCTATGCTATTGTACTGTCGGATGGAACAAAAGTTTGGTTAAATGCTTTATCGTCGCTACGCTTTCCCACGCGGTTTACGGGTGAGCATCGAACGGTGCAGCTCATGGGAGAGGCTTATTTTGAGGTGAGTTCCCAGTCCGGAAAACGCTTTATGGTAGAAACCAAAGAGGGGGTAACCGTGGAAGTGTTGGGTACACATTTCAATATTACGAACTATCCGGATGAGAATGAAATGGTAACCACATTGCTGGAAGGAAAAGTACAGTTGCGCCAGGACGACCGGTCCAAAGCGTTTGTTATGGAGCCTGGCGATGCGGTTTTGTACAACAGGGAACGTAAGGAAATGGAAAAGACAGGAAGTGTGGATGTGGATGCGGCAGTTGCCTGGAAGAACGATATATTTCTGTTCAACAATGATAATCTGACAGATATTATGCGACGCCTTGAGCGATGGTACAATGTAAAAGTAGAGTATCGTAGTCAGGCTAACATCAACAGCCATTTTACCGGTGGAATACGCAGAAAAGAAAACATCTCAAAGGTATTGGAAATGCTGGAGATGACAGGAGGTGCCAGGTTTGAAGTCAGGGACGACAAAGTGATCGTCTTGTCTCAATAATATTCCGATAATATATGTATAGAACCAACCGGGTACCGAAGTACCCGAAGGATTGGTATGCGCACCGCAAAACGCCCTTTTTTATTATTAACCAATATACTCAACGATTGAATTCCCCGTACAGACGGCGGAAGAAAACAAAATTTCTGCATTATGAAAATTGGTATTTGCCTGTTCTTATCTCTTGTGTTGCAATTGTCTGCCAGGGCATTTTCGCAGGAGAAAACACAATCGCTTTCCGTTAACAATGCCTCCCTTGAAAAGGTGCTGGAAACCCTGAAAAAGCAATACGATTATCTTTTTCTGTACAACAATGAAAGTATACAGAAAATAGATGCCCGCGTGTCACTCGACCTGAAATCTGCCACCATTACTCAGGCGCTCGATGCCTGTATGCAAGGGTTGCCGCTTACTTACAAAATAGTAGACAAAACCATTGTTATCACTCCGAGAACAACCACCTCATCACAGCAACTACAACAACGCATAACCGGTACTGTTAGAGACGAAACAGGAATGCCCCTGGTAGGGGTAAGTGTGAGTGTAGAGGGTAGCTCGAAGGGTACTACCTCTGATGAGCAGGGTGGGTTTGTAATAGAAGATGCCGGTACAGATGTGGTACTTTTATTCAGCTATATAGGATTTGAGCCGCAACGGGTGGAAACAAAGGGACAGTCGGTTATTGAGGTGGTTTTGAAAGAAGCAACAGGCGACCTGGGTGAAGTAGTAGTGCTGGGTTTTGGACAGACCCAGCGAAAAATAGCGCAAACCGGCGCTATAGCTTCGGTAGGCACCAAAGAATTGGCACAAAGCCCCGTGGCCAATATCACCAATGCTTTAGCCGGCCGGTTACCGGGGCTGATCACCATTCAGCGCTCGGGCGAACCGGGGGCTGACGCCTCGGCGCTCTTTCTGAGAGGAAGAGCTTCTCTGAATGGTTCATCACCGTTGCTTACCATCGATGGCATTCAGAAAGACTATGGGGCTATAGCCTTGCTGGACGTGAATGAAGTGGAATCTGTTACTATATTAAAGGATGCTTCCGCCACCGCCCTGTACGGCGTAAAGGGAGCGAACGGTGTGATTATTATTACCACCAAAAGAGGGAAAACCGGGGCTCCAAAAATAAATGCCCGGGTGCAACGCGCAGTGCAGACCGCCATTCGCCTGCCCAGATTTGCCGACTCTTACGGCTTTGCCACACTGCGCAACGAAGCTTATCTCAACGAGAACCCTGATGGTACCTCATTGCCATTTTCGGAAGATGCCCTCGAAGCCTATAGGACGAAATCTGACCCCTACAGGTACCCGGATGTAGACTGGGTAAAAGAAATGATGAAAAGCTCCCACCTCACCCAGGCGAATTTTGATATCAGCGGCGGTTCTGAAATGGTGAAGTATTTTGTAAACATCGGCTATACCGATCAGACCGGTCTGTTTCGAATGGAAAAGATGCCTAACTACGATCCAAACATCAAGTACCAACGATATAATTTCAGATCGAATATAGATATCAACTTCGACAAAAACTTTTCGCTTAGCCTGAATCTCTTCGGTGCTATTGAAAATAAAAACGGTCCCAGACGGAGCACCGGTGAATTGTTCAGCACCCTCATGTGGGTGCCACCCGTGGCTACTCCTATTAAATATCCGATCGGGGTATATGGTTATTCCACTGTATACGGAGGTGGAAACCCTATAGGCGATGTAGCGCAAACCGGATACCGGGAATCTTTTAACTCATCGTTGTCGGGAAATGTATCGTCTACACGCCGTCTTGATTTTATAACAAAGGGATTGTATGTAAAGGGCAACTTCTCTTTCGACGGATATTTTATCAACAATATAGAGCGTGCCAGAACGGGTTATTTTGCCTTTTATGAAGGTGGAGAGCTCAATGATCCTGAGAGTTATCGTTTTCAGGGTATAAAAGATGCGCCACTGAGTGCACCCTGGTCGTCTACCAATCAGAACCGCGATACCTGGCTCGACATTTCATTGAACTACGACCGCGCATTTGGCAGCAGCGGGCAACATAACTTTACCGGCTTTATACTGGGCAATCGCCAGCAAAGAGTGATCAGCGGACAAATTCCATTCGTGACGCAGGGGCTGGTGAGCAGAATAGCGTATGGCTTCGAAAACCGCTATTTTGCTGAGGTGAATGCAGGATTCAACGGAACAGATAATTTCTCTAAAGAAAACAGGTATGGATTCTTTCCTTCTTTTTCAGGAGCGTGGGTGCTGTCGGAAGAAAAATTTCTGAGAAACAGCAGGGTAATAGACTTCCTGAAACTGCGGGGATCGCACGGTCTGGTCGGTAACGATCAGTTGCCGGGGCGTCGCTGGCTGTTTATAGGCGAATACAATCCGGGAGGAGGATATTCCTTCGGTGATCCTTCCACCGGAGTATCGGGCGTAACGGAAGGTCCTATGCCCAACCCGTTTGTTACCTGGGAAACCGCCGCTAAAACCAATCTGGGACTGGAAGCACGGTTGCTGAACAATCTCCTGGGGGTACAGGTAGACCTGTTCAGGGAAAAGAGGTCGGATATGCTGGTAACCAGGGGAACCATCCCTGCAATGGTGGGCGTACCCGTAGCCAATCTTCCGCCTGCCAACATGGGCGTAACGCTTAACAAAGGGTTTGAAATAGAGCTGAGACACCAAAACCTCATCGGTCAGTCGTTCAGCTATTTTATAAACGGAAATATCACTTATGCCAGGAACAAGATTTTGTTCATGGATGAAGAAAACAGGGCTTACCCATACCTGTACAGAACCGGACATCCGATAGGACAGATATTTGGCCATACTGCCACCGGATTTTTTCAGAGTCAGGAAGAAATTGATGCCGCACCCCCGCAGTTCGGACAGTTGATACCCGGCGACCTGAAGTACCTGGACAGAAACAACGATAAAGTGATCGATGAGAACGATCAGGGACCAATAGGCAGGACGGATGTGCCTGAGATCTTCTACGGTATATCCGGCGGTTTTAACTGGAAAAATTTCGACTTTAGTTTTCTGTTGCAGGGAGCAGACAACTTCAACGTAATGTTCTCAGGCAGAGGTGCATGGGAGTTTCAGAATGGCGGAAAAGTGCTGGCATCACACCTGAATCGCTGGACGCCTGCCACCGCCGCCAGTGCTACATATCCTGCTATTCATTCTGGTACCAATATCAACAATCACAGAGCGTCTACCTTTTTCCTGAAAGATGCAGCCTACATGCGGCTGAAGAACATGGAGGTAGGCTATACTATCAAAGGTACCGGTCTTAACAGGATTACCCGTATATCCTCTATGCGTGTATACGCCAACGGCATTAATCTCTACACCTGGGATAGGATTGGAGGCGATTTTGATCCTGAAGCACCCAGTGGAGAGGGGGCTATTTATCCCCAGCAGCGCGTGATCAATTTTGGACTGTCTGTGGGTTTCTGATTTTTTATTCAAAAAAGTAATTGTTATGAAGAAGATAAACAATAAACGTACTTATATATACATCGCATGTTTGCTGGCTTTTTCAGTGTTGTCTGGTTGTAAAAAGCTCGACGGTTATCTTGATAAAGCGGAGAGTGGAGGTATGGCGGAAAGCCTGGTGTTTTCCACCTACCTGAATACAAACGGTTTTCTGGCCGATATGTACGGCAATATGTTTCATGATGAATGGATGCCGCTATATGGCTTCAGTTATGGAAACGTTACCGACGAAGGATATTGTCCCTATCCACAAAACAATGCGATTGCTATTTTCAGAACAGGTTCCTTATCGCCAACTGCCAATCTGGTAGATAAATGGCAGGCCCTGTATGCGCTCATCAGGAAGACGCATATATTTTTGAGAAATATAGACGATGTACCTTCTGAAACCAATACACAGCGCGAAGATCTTATAAGAATGAAAGGCGAAGCCTATTTCATCAGAGCTTATTGCTACTTCGAATTGTTCAGGAGATACGGGGGGGTACCAATAATAGACAGGGTACTGGAAGTGACAGACGACTTCAATATACCACGCGCATCGGTAGAAGATGTGGTGAATTTTATTGCGCAGGACTGCGACAGGGCGGCAGCTATTTTACCGCCAACGTATGCTTCCTCTCAGTTAGGAAGAGCAACGAAGGGAGCCGCTCTTACGATCAAAGCCCGTGCCTTGCTGTACCTGGCGAGTCCCCTGCACAATCCCGGTGGAGATATCGCTAAATGGCAGGCTGCCGCTGATGCCTCTCAGGCAGTAATGGACCTTGGCGTATATGCATTAAACAGCAACTACGTAAACCTGTTTCATACCCGCTTTGGGGATGAAGTGATATTCCAGTCTACCGTGAATTTTAACGCCAATGGTGGTGGCTGGAACGACTGGCAACAACAGAATACCATTCAAAGAGAATGGGGATGGGCAAATAACCAGCCGGCACACAATCTCGTGGATGCGTATGAAATGAAAAACGGGTTATCGATAACAGATCCCGCGTCGGGCTACGATCCGCAACAACCTTATAAAGACAGGGATCCCCGTTTGGGACTCACCATCTATCACAACGGAAGTACCTGGAAAAGAAGAACAAATGAGCCCCCCCTTGAAACATTCGTAGGAGGGAGAGACGGAATTTACAACGGTCCGGAAGGAGGGCCGCAAAACTATTCCTATACGCAAACAGGTTATTACCTCGGCGATAAAATGCTCGATCCCAACGGTTATTTACAACCCTGGCCGGGGCAGGTAGGCAGCAACTATTGGATATTTATGCGCTATACAGAAACACTCCTGAATTTTGCAGAAGCCAAAAACGAATCGCTGGCTGCTCCCGACGCTTCCGTTTACAACGCAGTGAACGCCATTAGAAACAGACCCGGTGTAGAAATGCCCCCGCTACCGGCAGGGCTGAGCAAAGAAGAAATGCGTGAACGGATCAGGAGGGAACGACAGGTAGAGTTGGCTTTTGAGAACTTCCGGTTCTGGGATGTAAGAAGATGGCGACTGGGTGAACAATTGTTTCAGGAAGTTTACGGGATGCGCATTACCCTGCAGCCCGACAACAGCCTTGTACACGAAAAGTTTTTGCTGGAAAACAGGGTATATAAACCCGCATTCGATCTGTTTCCGATACCCCAGTCAGAAATGAACAGAAACACGGCGCTGGTACAAAATCCCGGATACAATTAATCCCCGACCAGTATGATGAATGGTAAGAAACTACTGTCGCTGATAGTTTGCTGCATAGTAATACAATGCAGTATGGCACAGCATGAAACAGACTTTAGCCGGAGTATGACACGCAACCAACTTGAGTGGCATCTCAGCCGGGCTATCACCATGCAACCACTTTCGGAACAGAGCGTCTGTTTTTATCCTCCCTGCAATCCGCCAACAATCTATGACCCCAAAGGGTACAAAGCCGACCTGCAGATGTTGACCGATATTCAGGCAAGATTCATCGGACGGGTAGCCGGATTGTGGGAAGGAGAAGACAGAATTAACCGCGGATTTTTTGAGGCGTTTGGTAAAACAGTTCAGGATATCAGGCAAGTGTATGCGCAGAAGCAATTGCCGGTGCCCATCATACAGGCTTGTATATTCGAAGCCGTTTCTACCGAGGTGAATCACGTGGCTATTCCGGCAGAGGTGGCGGAAAAATTTGGAATCAGTAAACGGAATTTCCGCTACAACGATATGTTGTACCAGGATGAGTACGGTGTAAACCAGTGGCGTAAAGGGGCATCTGTTCCTGATATGAGCAGCAGGGAAACACAAATGTGGTTCTATTATATGGCCACAGAATTCATCAAACGTGGCGCTGAAGCGCTGCATTTCGGGCAGGTTATGATCATGAACAGGAATGACCCTGGAAACCGGCATTGGTGGAACCTGCTGACAATGATTCGTGATTTTGCAAAAAGCTATAACCGTGGAGTGGTATTATGTGATGCACATACGCATGGTGAGTTCCACCAGGATACCGGGCAGTTGCTGTTCGACTTTCATTCGGCCCCGATACGGCCGGTGGAAGTGGAAGGAAGCCATCGGGGAAAAAAGAACGGGGGAGAAGTGGTGATTGAACCAGGAATACGCGATGTGATTTATGGAAGAAGTAAAGGGGGGAAAACCTATTTCGGATGGGATTGTACATCATTGCCCTATCTGGTGGAGTTCGATAACAACGGCGTAAGCGATCGTCCCAACGAGGGGAATGTAGGATGGTGGGTATGGGGCTGGGACGAAATAACCTGGTTTGCCCTGCAGGAAGAACGTTACAGGCGGGCCTGGCTGCGCTATGCACATCATCGTATAAGGGAGCTGGACAGCAATGGTTTTTTACAGATGCCAGGCCTGAAACACCTCACCCGCGGAAGCGTTTATGATATTCCATGGCCTGATACGTACAGGGCGGCCCACGGAACAGGGCCCTCTTACTACAATCTGGCAGCAACCATAAAAAAACTCTGGGGGGTAGAATAAAATGAATCGATTTCCACATTGTGTTATTATGTTTAAAACAATAAGTGTATGTATGCTATTGCTGGGATGGCATGTGACGCTGCTTGCACAGGCAGACAAAGCATCGCTCCCGGAGCCTGAGATTGCAGAAAATGGACGCCCTGTTCCGGCTATGCTGGATCGCTATTTGTCGCGCGCAGTCATGCTGGCCTTGTTTACGGATCATGTAGAGCGTCCCGGATATAGCAGCCAACTGGAGTTGATACGTAAACTGAAGCCGGCTTATCTTAGTCGTATAGCCGGTTCCTGGGGACTACCCGAAACCGATTTGTTACCGGGGGGAAAACTATTTAACAGTACCCGGAAAGTAATAGACGACGTAAGACAAATGTACCGCGAAGACAGCGTGGCAATGCCGATGATAGAAGCAGGTATATTTGAAGCCATCACAACAGACGTGGATCGCATTCCTATTCCGGAATGGGTACTCCTCGCGTTTGCCGATGATCCTGAAGTAAAACAAATCAAACGGCGGCGCGGAAAGGCGGCGTACTTTAACGCAGCGTCTATGCGAAATACCGGACATCCCAACTGGTCGGAGCATACCTGGGTTCCGGACATTAACCGTATACATACACGTCTGTGGTTTTATTACCTCTCTACGATATTCATTGATATGGGTTGCCACTCCATTCATTTCGGATGGTTTGAGCTGATAACGGAACACGACAGTACATATGTGAAAACTGATAAACTTTTTGAAAAAATAAGAGCATATGCCAGACAAAAAAACAGCTTTGTAGTATTCAACGCCGATATAGACCGGGTATTATACGTGAATAATACAGAAAAGATATTGCTCGATTTTTTGAGCAGCCCTATCAGGCCGGAACCTGCTGTACACGGCTTTCCGCATTCTCCCTGCGAAGGAGAGCCGATGGCGGAATTAAATATCCCCCGGTACAATAAAGGGTTGATGCAACAGCGGGGAGGCGTCACCGCTAACGGCGATACGGTCAAAAATATACCGGTATTGTTCAACCTCGACTGGTATGGTGTGGAGTACCGCGGTAAACAGCCGGGACAAATGGGGCTGGGTGATGGAGGATGGGCACCCTGGAAAGTAAATGAAACCATTTGGTTTTTTAGCCTCAGTTATGATTGCCAGAGGTTCTGGCTGCAGCATGTTGCGGCTGCAATCAAAAACAACGTAATGGAAAGGGCGTATGTGAAAATGCCGGCAGTGCAGCCGCTTGCCTGGTGGGGGTACCCGGTAAATGAGTACCTGATGAGCAGGAACAAAGGACTCGTATCTGCGATCAGAAACAGCATGTGGAAAGTGGAAGAGGCTCCGTTTTTTACGATCACCCGACATCCCGAAACCTCCGCTGTTGCATTGAATATCGCCAATCCCGACCTCACCAGTATATACTCCTGGCGTATTGCAAAAAAAGATACAGACTATGAGCTGTTAGCGCATATTGGCAACCATTATACATTACATGATTTGCCAGCGGGTACATACACGGTTACATTGCGCAGGGACAACGCTATGTTTGCAGGAAAGGAAAAGGTGCAGGTGATGGAGAAAGAATTGATCATTGAATAAAAACGATTGTTTATATGAAAAGTGTAAAGTTTACCATAGCAGGTCTATTGTTGATGTGCTGTTTTACTATTGCAACGGTGCATGCGCAGCGCCCATACAAAGGCGGCAGCGGTAAATTTAAAAAGCTGGTATGGGCAGACGAGTTCAACGTAGATGGATTGCCCGATAACAGCCGGTGGAGTTATCAGCAGGGATTGGTAAGGAATAATGAAGAACAATACTATACCGTGGAGCGTAAAGAAAATGCCAGAATAGAGAACGGCTTTCTGATTATAGAAGGCAGGAAGGAAGAATGGGTAAACGAGTTGCATGATCCTGCAAGCAACGACTGGAGATTCAAACCTGAGAAAGCAGCTTATACCTCTGCATGTATTGTGACACAGGGGAAAGCCTCCTGGAAATACGGGCGTATAGAAGTACGGGCAAAACTACCCTCCGGAATGGGTGTGTGGCCGGCCATATGGACGCTGGGTGACAACGAACCCGTTATTGGTTGGCCCCGGTGCGGTGAAATAGACATTATGGAATTTGTAGGGCACGATTCTCTGCGCGTACATGGCAATGCCCATTACGAAGACAGTGTTAAAAAGAAACATACCTCTAAAGCAGGCAGAATAGCCAACGTGAATCCTTCCAAAGGTTTTCATATCTATGCCATCGAATGGACGCCAACAACGATCGACTTTTACTTCGATCATCAAAAGTACCATTCATTTAATATAGACGATGTAGGAAAAGGAGACGATAACCCGTTTAGAAAGCCCCACTTTTTGCTGCTGAATCTGGCGCTGGGCGGCGAATGGGGCGCTACGATAGATCCCGATATTTTCCCACAGCAATACATCATAGATTACGTACGTGTTTTCCAGTAAGCTGTTCATCTTTCACGATCAAATCATCATCAATATGTTTATACGTTTGTTTGTAGCCATTGGCTTACTCATGTTATCGTTTGGCGGGGGCGGCTGTAACACAGTCGAAAAAGAACCGGAAACGCCCTGGAAACTGGCTGCCATCGCCTGGACTTTCAGAACCCATACTTTTTTTGAAACCGTTGACAGGGTACATGAACTGGGGCTGCACTATCTGGGCGCTTTTCCGGGACAGGAACTTGGAGGGGGGCTGGAAGGCAAATTGGAAGTAGGCATGGATGAGGGCAACAGGAAAAAAGTATTGGAATACCTGCAAAGTAAAAATGTGAAACTGATCGACTTCGGTGTGTATACTCCCGAAGGGTACGATGGTTGGAAAGCCTTGTTTGAATTTGCAAAATCGATGGGCATCGAAAATATTGTTTCAGAGCCGGTAAAAGACGACCTCCCTATCGTGGCCACACTGTGCGAAGAATACCAGATACCGGTAGCCATTCATAATCATCCGGCTCCTTCCGCCTATGCGCATCCCGATACGATGCTCGCGGTATTAAAACGTTCTCCAGAATATATAGGTGCATGCGCAGATGTAGGACATTGGGTAAGATCGGGGTTCGATGCGGTGGATGCATTGCGGAAAATAGAAGGGCGTATCTATGAATTACATTTTAAAGATATCACCGGCGATAATACCGGAGGGGTGGATACAGTCTGGGGAACGGGAAGATGCAATATACAGGGATTGCTGAAGGAATTGAAGCGTCAGCAGTTTGACGGATATCTGGCCATAGAGTATGAATCCAATCCTGAGAACAATATGGAAGATATACGCAAGAGCCTTGCGTACTATCGCCAGGCACTGTTGGATAATTAACAGAAGGAATCTATTGCTATGCATAGAAGAGATCTTATAAAAAATGTATTGATAGTGGCAGGGGGAATAACTGTATTCAGCGCCTGCCATTCACCGGCCGGGAAGCCCGCTGTTGATCACCTGCCTTTTACAGAGAGTGATGAGGAGACGCTGCGTTGTTTAGCAGAAGTTATTATTCCGGCTACAGAAACACCCGGAGCCACAGCCCTGCAACTGCACGTGTTTGCAATAACACTGGTGAGAGATTGCTATGCAGCCGATGAGCGGGAAAAGTACCTCGGCGGACTGCATGCTTTCGATACTGCAGTAAATGTTTTGTACAGGAAGCGTTTTAAAGATTGTCTGGAGACGGAAAAAGCAGAAGTTTTGGAGAAAATGGAAGAGGACGAAATGGGAGAGGCCGTTGGATTTTTCTATAATAAAACAAAGAGCCTGATAATTAAAGGATACCTGAGTTCGGCGTATGTAATGTCGGAGCTAAACCGATACGAGTTGGTACCGGGGCGTTTTTCAGGATATCATCCTGTTGAATCATAAACTTACACACATGCCGGATCGTACAAATAAACAGCAGCGTACATTCGACGCCATCGTAATAGGATCGGGCATCAGTGGAGGCTGGGCTGCCAAAGAACTCACGGAAAACGGGTTGAAAACACTGGTGTTGGAACGGGGGCGCGACGTGAAACACAATGTAGACTATCCCACTACCAATATGATGCCCTTTGAGTTTGCATACCGGGGCGAACTGACGAACGCTGTTAAAGAAGCCAACCCGATAGCCAGCAAGTGCTACGCATTCCGGGAAGATGCTTTTCATTTTTTTGTAAAAGATAAAGAACACCCTTACATACAGGACAAACCATTTGACTGGATACGGGGTTACCAGGTAGGTGGAAGGTCGTTGTTGTGGGCGAGACAAACACAACGGTGGAGCGATTTTGATTTTGAAGGACCCGCCAGGGACGGGTTTGCTGTAGACTGGCCCATTCGTTACCGCGATCTGGCCCCGTGGTACAGTCATGTGGAGCGATTTGCAGGTATTGCCGGCAACCGGGATGGTATTCCGGAACTGCCGGACGGAGAATTCCTCCCTGCGTATCCGCTCACAGCGGTGGAAGATTATTTTGCTGATATAGTGCGCAAGAAGTTCCGGAATCGTTATGTGATCAGCGGAAGATGTGCGCATCTTTCCAAACCAGCACCGATACATTTTGAACAGGGGAGGGTGAAATGCATGAACAGAACCCTATGCCAGCGGGGCTGCCCGTTTGGTGGTTACTTCAGCAGCAATTCTACCACCTTGCCCTGGGCAGACCGTACCGGCAATATGACGCTGCGTCCATTTTCAGTGGTACAGGAAATCTTGTACGATCAACAGGCGGGCAGGGCCGGAGGCGTTCGGGTAGCAGATGCTGAAACCGGGGAAGTGACGGATTATTTTGCACGAATCATTTTCGTAAATGCGGGTTCGCTCAACACAAACCTCATTTTACTTAATTCAAAGTCGCACCGTTTTCCTGACGGCTTGGGGAATGATAATGGATTACTGGGAAAATATATAGCATTTCACAACTACAGTGCACGGATGTATGCCAAATACGATGGACTCAAACAATACCGAACGGATGGCAGAACGCCCACTTCGGGATATATACCCCGCTTTAGAAATGTATACCGGCAGGAGACGGATTTTTTAAGAGGGTATGCCGCCACCTTGTATGCAGGAAGGGTGGAGTACCGCGATACAAAAGGATTTGGTAAACCGCTCAAACACAAGTTACTGAAAACAGAACTGGGCCCCTGGCAGTTAGGCTCGAATATGATGGGAGAAACCATTCCCAGGGAACAAAACCGGGTATACCTGGATGCCGATGCGGTAGACCCATGGGGTATACCGCAGTTGAGAGTGGATATAGACTATGACGATAACGACGAAAAAATGAGAGAGGATTATTTTGACCAGATGGCGGAAATGTTTGAAGCAGCCGGATTCAGGGACATAGGCCGTGAAAAGGTAGACATGGCTCCGGGACTGGATATTCACGAAATGGGCGGTGTGCGCATGGGACACGACCCCCGTACCTCCCTGCTCAACCAGTGGAATCAGCTTCATCACTGCAAAAATGTGTTCGTAACAGACGGCGCCTGTATGACTTCCACCAGCACGCAAAACCCTTCACTCACGTATATGGCCATCACCGCACGGGCGGCCAACCACGCCGTAGAGGAACTCAGAAGAGGGGATTTGTAGAGGGTAGATTTTTAATAGAATAATTTGGACTACAGGAGTATAACAAACGGTTAATCCGTGAGACCTGGCAAAAACTCCCCCACCCATGCAACGAATTCCATTATATCCCTGTCAGCTGGTGTAAAGCAAACACCCTGAGATCATTACTTGTCCTGGTATTGATGCTGACAAACTTATTGTCCTGTTCAAAAAAGGACGAACAGCAATCTTCCGATCTGCCACAATCACTTCAGGAGATCATAGCAAACGGGGAAGAAAAATGCCCGGTGTGTGGGGTAACGATCTCGGAGTTGCAGTGGCAGGGGAAAAGAGTATATGGTAGTGTGTGTAACGGGCCTGCCTGTAACTGCTCTCCGATATTTTATGATAACAAAGGAGCCAAAATAATGCCGGATCACGCAAAATATATGGATATCCGTCAAAATGCGACTTTGATAAAAGAACTGTGGCGTTGTGAATAGATGCATTATGAGCCCCGTTTCTATAAGCAACCGTTAAACCTGTTACTATACACAACAACGTCCGGATAATCCCGGACGTTGTTTGTGTAATATGATATATAGTCTAAGGGGTCACCGGCTCCAGCACTACGTGCCGCAGATCCAGCAGGGCGCCTGCATCGTCAAAAGGCTTGTTAGGTTTAAAAACGATTTTTTGTTTACCTGCTGTTAGATGGATCGTTCCAATCTCAGCAGACTTAAAGGTCTCCCAGGAACCGCTTTTTCCTACCGTACCCTCAATTTTCTCAGCTCCTGCTTCGAGTGCAAACTCCTTACCGGCTTCTTCGTCGGATACCGACCATTCCAGCGTGGCTTTATACGCGCCGGTTTGGGGTACCTCTACCGTCCATTCCACCCGGTCTGCACTCCTGAACCAGCCAAAGGCACGCCATTCCGGCATATACTTGATACCCGTGCCTATACCGGCGCCATTCTCCGCATTCAAATGCAATACTCCTTTAGCATCAGGTGCCACTGAAGCAGGTCTGTTTTCGTATAGGGGCGGCTGTTGTATGGTGCTGTCTGTTGCTGCGGAGGGGGCGTTACTGCTACCACCACATGCTATGAGTGATATGGAAACCGCAGTGGTAATGATTCCTTGAAATAGTGTCATATGGTGTTGTTTTTGTTTGTTAAATATTTCTTTCTGGTAAGGAGATATCTCGCTTCGCTCGATATGACGGTTGTCTATATTTTGCGTTATTCCGACCCACTCTCGCATCCGTCACCCCGACCAACGGGAGGGATCTGTTCGGCATCAGTACCACGGTTTATGATATATCTCGCTGTGCTCGATATGACGGTTTTTTATATTTTGCGTCATCCCGACCCACTCTTTCACCCGCCATCCCGACTAACGGGAGGGATCTCTTTGGCCTCAGCACCACGGTTCATGAGATATCTCGCTGTGCTCGATATGACGGTTGTCTCCCCCGAACATTCGGGGTCGACGTCACGAACAGTTTGTTATTTACTCATCAATTCTCCTTTGAGGTAAGTCAGCACCCCTTCTTTAACATGCCTTTCCGCATCGGGTGTGTAGGGACAAACTACTTCTATCTCATATCCACCGTGTTTCCATTCTGCTGCCGTTGGCAAATACCCCAACCATCCGTTCGTGTAGCCATAATAGAAAGTATAAGGAAAAGGAGAACGATCTCTTATCTCATTAGATATCTCGCAAAATAATTCCACGGGTAAACTCCAGATGGCAATATCATCATTTATTCTTAAAAACCGTACGGGTAGCCGCACCAAATGCGTACCATTGTTGGTAGTACGGGTGTAGGCGGATAATACTTCCGGCCATGTCATTCCCGCTCTCCTGGGCGTTTCAATGGTTAATGCGCCGGTATATAGTTTTACCTCCGGTATGCCTTTAGGCAATTTTGCATTCGCCTCTACTATTTTATCACCCAGTGAAACGCAAAACTGGTTCAGCTCCGAATCTTTACTACCATATACACTCCGGTGTACACTGTATAAAGGAGCCAGGTTGCCTGCTGCACCATTGATGAACAACACCGGTGCGCCCAGTTTTTTTTCCACATAGGTAGATACCACTCCGGTAACATCTCCACTAATAAGCAAATTATCGTTTCCGAAAACCGTACCGTGTATAGCATAATTGGTTAATAAAGCTATGGGAGCGCCATTGGCTTTATCCAACCTGATGAGCCCAATGCGACGATCGGTGGCTCCATCGGGGTTCATGCCCAAGGAAGCTTTCCCTTCCGGACTGATTGCCCGCCGGTTCATATTGGCCTGCGAAAAACCCCAACCTACGGTTAATGTTGCCGGTTCCAGTTTTTGTATGGATTCGGCTACCGCATCCAGTAAGGTTTGCTCTACAAAATTGGTGTATGCCGTATCCACTTCATGTTTATACCGGTCGCCCATAAACACTTCCGGTAAACCGGGCACACCTACTTCCGGTGCAGAATGCGTATGCGTGAGCGTCCACCAAAAATGCTCCGGTGGAATGCCAAACCGTTGTTGTAATAAGGCTGCAACGTGATCGTATTCTGAAGGCGACTTTACGCAAATTTCTGTAGAGACCAGTACGAACCTGGTTTTACCATCATCCATGACCACTACCCGATGGTGTATACGGTCACGGATACCTGTAGATTGCCGGGCATTATAGCCTAACAACATTTTAGGTGTTTCCGGTGTAATGTCTACTGTAGTAACCGCCGCCCTAAAGTTAGCTAAACCTGCATGGCTGAAACAAAGCAATACCAATACAAGTATTGCTTTGGGCATATGTTTTATAGTTGATATCTGCATGATACTGAATTAGCTTATTATTTTCTTCTGGATTTACCTTTCTTTTGCGCAATGGGTTTTGTAATGGCATCAGATTGCAGATAATTGATTACCGCAGTAGTCAGGTCTTTTTCTGCCGAAATCACATAAGGCGATACGCCATGTACTTCATATCCGCCCTGCTCCCAAGCCGCTGCCGTAGACAAATAACCCAGCCAGCCATTGGTGTATCCCACATAAAAAGTGTACGGATAAGGCGATGCATCCCGTACATTATTGGAAATTTCGCAGAACAACTCCAAAGGAGCACTCCATACAGCTATATTATCATTGATCCGTAAAAACCGAACCGGCAGGTTCACCAGGTTGGTTTTCTTATCTGCTGCTACACTCGTGTATTTTGTGAGGTCTGCCGGCCAACGGTTCATCGTTTCTTTACGAGGTGTTTGCACCATGAGTTCGCCGGTATACAATTGTATGGAATCGTAGGTATCAAAAATGTCTGTATTGGCTTGCAGAATTCTATCCCCCAATAAAACATTATACTGGCTCATTTGTCCGGCTCCTTTTCCGGGATACACGCTATACAATGGCGCCAGATTGCCCGCTGCTCCATTCAAAAACAACAAAGGAGCACCTGTTTTTTCTTTCACATAATTGGCCACATTACCAGTAACATCTCCGCTAATCCTCAAATTTTGCGGTCCCAATACGGTGGAATGTATGGCATAGTTCGCCAGCAATGCCATCAGTGATCCATCCCGTTTTTCCAACCGCAGCAGTCCGATTTTACGATCTACGGCACCATCCGGATTCATACCAAATACGGCTTTATTATCGGGGCCCCAGGTACGCCGGTTGATATTGGCCTGCGAAAATCCCCAGCCCACACCCAGTGTTACCGGTTCTAATTTTTGAATGGCTTCTTCTATCCCCTTTATTAATGTTTGTTCTACAAAACGGGTGTAAGCGGTATCAACCGTATGCTCGTAACGGTCGCCCAAAAATACCGCTGGCAAACCGGGTACGCCCACTTCCGGTGCAGAATGGGTATGAGTAGCCGACCACCAGAATTGAACCGGATGGATGCCCAGTTTTTTTTGCAACAATGCTGCTACATGGTCATATTCAGAGGGAGACACCAAACAGAGATCACTGGACACCCAATAAAACCGCGTATTGCCATCATCCAGCACCACAATTTTGTGATGAATGCGATCGTATACGGTAGTGGATTTTCTGGCTGCATAACCCAATAACATTTTAGGCTCGTCTGGTGTGATATCTACTTTTACCACTGCCGCTTTTAATCTTCCCTTCCCAGGTGATTGGGCAATCACGACGTGTCCGGTCAGCAATATGACCAGCAGCAACAGGTAGTTTCGTATGGACAGTTTTTGTATCATGGTTATTGATTATATTTTTTTTGAGTTGCCTGCTGCTCTATAAGGCAATGCACTGTCGTTTTTGTGTAAGCCTACCCAATGTGTTTTTATCATAATATTCGTTTTTTAGTTACACTGTCTTCAGCAGTCCGTATCGATAGACTCAATGTGATATTGAGTACTTTTCTATTGCTGATACTATCAGTTCTCCCTTAAAAATGCTATCAGGTCCGCCATCTGCTGGTAATCAATTTTTTCTTCCAAACCCGAAGGCATAGCCGAAAGATTAAGTGATCGCATACTTTCAATATCCTGTCGGTTAATGGTTCTGTCTACCATACCCTGATTTTTTAACGTAATGGCTGATGAAGATTCATTAGCGATAATTCCCTGAATAGATTCACCCGTATTTAAAGTAATGTCCCACAAATCAAAACCGGGAAATATGGCCAGATTAGGATCCAGAATATTGGCTAACAGGTCTTCTTTTTTCCAGTTGCGTACCGTTCCCATATCCGGTCCTATGGCAACGCCCATTTCGCCCCGCACCTGGTGACAAATGGCACAGCTTTGTAAAAATACTTGTAATCCCTTTTCTTTATCGCCTGTTAGCTCCAGTGATTTTTGGTATTTCTTATTGATTTCTTTTGCGCTCTCTTTTTCTTTGGTAAAAGCTTTCCGGGCTCTTTTACGCAAACGCTCATCCGGCGTTTGCATGATCATTACACTGCGCCAGAACGATATGTCCGAGGTGGGGATTTGCTTTTTTTCAATCGCATCAATCAGCAAGGCCAGCTTTTCTTCGGAAGCCATGAAAACAGGAATACCATCGTTTCTGACCGCATTGCTTAATGTAGGCCATTCTGCCACCAGATACTTACATAACGCCAGAGAATTAGGTATCGCATTTAAGGTATGTAAAGCAGCGGTTTGCACATTATATTTTTCATTAACCACCATATACCCAGTCAGCAAATCAAAGTAGGGTTGCGGATTATCCAGGGCGATGTAAGCAATAGCATCCGCCCGGCGGGCATCTGTTTCGGATTTATCTTTGGAGATGGCAATTGCCTTTTTAATACTTTCCTGTTTAAGCGTTTCATTGTTGAAACCTGTTGCCTTTATGGCACTTAATGCAGCACTCCGCAATTTATCGTCTGTCGTATTAAAGAATGTTTCGTTTAACAAAACGGTTATATCTTCCGGCGTATCCAATGCTGGTTTCCGTTTGCGAATTCCTTTTGAAAGACCAGACAGCATAGACGCCTGCCAGGGTTTTGCGGGTTGTTGGATACATGATTTTTTGATCAGCGCCAACAGGTCACTGGTTTCCGCACTGGCCCCAGCCATTTCCGTTAGTCGGCTTACCAGTGAAGCATAAGCCGGTTCTTCCGCATTATACCTGTTTAATACCAGATTCAGTAAAGCAGCCGTTTGTTCTACCGGAGCAGATAGTGCCGCAATTTGTATCCACTTGTCTTTAATATCTTCAAATAAAATGGTATTCCGGATTTGTGTTGCGCGGTGAGATGTTGAAAACCCAAGCGTGAGCAGTAATTGCAGGCGCACTTTCGGATCTTTATCCTTTTCCATTCTATACAACTGCTGCTCTAAAGCAGGTGATTCCTTAAGGTGTAATTCCGCCAGTTTGATGGCATTGGTTCTGATACCTGCCACGGTATCTTTCAAGGCCTGGATAATATGATCCGCACTCAATGCGCCTATGCCTTCCAGTGTCCACAAAGCATGTAGCCGACCTATAGCCGAACTGGCGTTTTGAGCAAGCTCCTGCAAATATGGCACCGATTGTGGATCAGCCTTATCTACCAACAATCGTTGTGCATGTAAACGCCACCAACCATTAGGGTTAGAGAGTTCTTTTATCAGGGTTTGGATATCAGCACCACCTAACTGCAGCCCCTGCATCCAATCTGCTTTTTTACCATCTACTGGCGATATGCGATAGATACGACCCATATCCACCCCGTCGTATAAATTTCCTTCTGCAATCGCTTCGTCACTCATCCACTCTGGTGATTCTATTACCCGACGATAATAATCCAGCATATACAAAGCGCCATCCGGACCTACATACAAATTAACCGGACGATGGTAGGAATCGGTAGAGGCCAGAAATTCTGCATTTTCTGTAATACGGCTGGCTACATAACTTACCCCACTATCCCGCAATGCATCTACATGCACAATATTACTTACCGACTCGGCTATAAACGTGAGTTTACCATCATAAGGTGCCGGAAACGCATTACCAAGATAGGCTGTTAAACCAGAGGCCGCCGTCATGGTGCCTACATCCGTTAGCAGTTGTCTATCCGGATTATGCGTAATAGGAAAAACCTCTGCTGCATCTTTATGGTCTGACATGGAATGGGTAGATTCGGAAGCCAGTAGAAAAGGATTACGCGCAAAATACCGGTTAGCAATGATTTCCTGATACCCCTGGTGTGAGTTATTACACCCAAACCAGTTACCCCATTCATCAAATGTATGACCAAACTGGCAACGGGTCGACATCATTTCCAAACCTTTGTTTTCCGGCTTGAAGCGATAGGAACGCCCCTCTGCATTTACCGGCAATGTTAGGCTGTTTTCAAACCCGGGAAACCGGATTTCTTCACCCTTGCCTCCAAAGGCTTCTGCGAAATTACGGGTAGGTACAGCACCTTCATTCGCCACATATATCCAGTTGTCTAACCCATACATGGGATTATTCATATTGTGTTGCGGATTGGTACGGGCAAACCCGGTTAACAATGTATCTATTTTATCGGCCTTACCATCGTCATCCGTATCTTCCAGATACAACACATGTGGCGAATCGGTAATAATGAATCCATTCTTCCAGCGCTGGATACCCGTTGGTAAAATCAGCCCTTCCATAAAAACGGTTCTTTTGTCCATCGTACCGTCTCCGTCGGAATCGCTCAGCAGTATTATTTTACCGGAGCCCGCGACATCCAAAGGATATCCGGGCATTTCTACTACATACATCCGGCCCCATTCGTCAATTTCCATATCCACCGGCGATTTTACCAGCGGCTCGGCTGCCACCAGTTCCAGTGTAAAGCCATCAGCTATGGTAAAGGTTGACAGTGCTTGATCCGGCGGCGTAGGCACAAAAAGCGGCTTTTTTTGCTGGCAGGAGACGGTGGTCCATATCCATCCGAAAAATAATAAGCGGGCAATAGTACGAAGTGTATCCATGTTTGTCTTCTAAGCTTTCAGGGAACAGGAGATGTTTTCCAAGTTAGGATAATCAAGATATACCAGGAAAATAAGTTTTGGTATTAATACGCATGCAAAAAAAAGACCTGAAGTGTAGGCTACTTCAGGTCTGCTGCTGTGGTATTGGATTAATAGGCGGGGTACAAACGTATCTGCGTAAATATTAACGGGTTTTACTGGAGGAGAGAAGATGATGTAATGTCTGCTTCATTTTAGCAGATCTCCCGGCATATTTCTTTTTCCCGTAAAGATTATTCTTTTGCGAGATGTCTTTTCTGAGATTGTACAATTGGTATTGTCCCGGCAGGTTTTTTTCTTCCTTTTGACTCCATCCCCCCGAACCATTTAGTTCCATGTATACGTAATCTCCCTGGCGTACAGCGAAATCACCGTTAATCGCATGGTGCAAAACAGCACTTCTTTTCCGATAATTCTTTTTTCCGGAAAATGTGGGGTAGAAGCTAAAGCTATCGCCTGCCTGGTCGTTTTTTAACGCTCCGTTCGTCAGTTGAACAACGGTAGCATAGAAATCTGTAGAACACAGCAAGTCGTTGTTTCTTTGATTGGCTTTTATACCCTCGGGCCAGGAAATAATGAAGGGCACCCGATGTCCTCCCTCCCATAGATCAGACTTCATACCTTTGTATACAAAGTTCGAGTGATGGCCAAATTTTGCTATATCTTCTGGTGTCCAGTGTGCGCCGTTATCTGAAGTGAACACAATCAGTGTATTTTGAAGCAGGTTTTTCTGCTTTAGTGTATGGATGATTTTACCAACGGCATTGTCTACCGCAATCACAAAATCGCCATAGGCGCCGGCTCCGGACTTTCCTATATATTGTGTAGCTGGTACCCAGGGCGTATGTGGCGCGGTAAGTGAAAAAAACAGGAAAAACGGAGAACTGTCGCTTTGTACACTGTCTATATAGGCAACCGACTTGTCTGTAAGGTGTTCGAGGGAGGTAAAATGGTCGAAGTCATCGGCTACGTCTCCTTTCCGAAACCACTGGCCTCGTTCTTCTCCCTGCCAGCGCGGTACCCGTTTTTCAACCCTGGCTGTTGCAACACCGTTTTTCAGATAAACATAGGGTGCAATATCCAACGAAGCCGGAATGTAATAGGAATAATGAAACCCTTTGTCATTTGGGCCACCTTTCACGTATGAGTGGTAGTCAACGTTGGAGGTGTTCTCTATGTTCCATTCATCGCCTGTGAAAAGCGGCTTTGTCGTGTCCTTTCTTTTCCAATCCAGACCCAGGTGCCATTTACCTACAAACGCAGTATTGTATCCCGTCTTTTGAAGGTATTCTCCTACGGTTTCTGTATTGTTTTCTATCAGTGAAGGACTATGTCCAACAAGCACGCCTTTCTTCAGTCTGCTTCGAAAGTCGTATCTGCCTGTTAGAATGCTATACCGGGTTGGGGTGCATACGGCAGAACTCGTATGGTAGTCATCGTAAGATATGCCTGACTGTACCAGGGCATCAATGTTGGGGGTATTTATCTTGCTGTTTTTATTAAGTGCGCTGATATCTCCATATCCCATATCATCTGCTAATATGTAGATAATATTCGGACGCTGTGTAAAAGCGGAGAGGGAAAAAAAACTACAGCATATACTAAGTAAGGCTATTTTATATTTAGTTGTCATATCCTGGATTTTGCGTACCCAGTTTTGAATTGTTTATGAATTCAGAAGCAGGGATAGGGTATAGGAAATAAGGTTTTTTTGTGATTGCATTAGCCACAAGGTTTTTTGCAGGAAACTCATAATTGAGGTGGGCGAGTTGAGATTGAACGGCAGGCTGCAATTTCCCTGTTCTGTTCAGGTCAAAAAAACGTTTACATTCAAACGATAACTCGATTCTTCTTTCATTATGCAATTTTACCCTGAAAGCCTCCTGGTTGCCCAGCTCAGCCGAGGTGAGTGCGTTTAACCCGGCATGTGATCTGATCAGGTTGAGTAAATTGAACGCTTCTCCCTCAGAGCTGTACGCTATTTCATTCATTGCTTCGGCGCGGGACAGGATGATTTCTGCATATCTTATTAAAGGAAAATTCCAGGAGCTGAGTCCAACGGGGTCCTTGGTGTTGTAGTATTTGTTTACGTGATAGAGACTGCCATCCGGTTTGCTGATGTCGAGAAAGTTGGGCAGGCCATAGGTGGATACAATGGTTTCTTTTCTCTTATCGCCCGCCTCAAAGGCCTGAATGATCCCGTTTCCGGTAGAAGGACCGCCACCTCCGCCTTCAAAATTATCGTCTGTAGGTAATATCAGTGCGCTTCCGCTTGGTGTGGAAGTGGGTGCATAAAAGCTGCTCAAGGTAGTTGTTGTAGCTGCCGGCGCCCCGCCATATTGTACTTCAAAAAAAGAGTGCTTTCCATTTTCTGCCGATCCGTTAAAATGATCGCTATAGTTATCCAGAAGGGCTCCTTTGCCCATGACTCTTGCACTGGCTGATACCACGCTATCCCATTTTTCCTGCTCAAGAAAAACCAGTGTTTTTAATGCTGCTGCACCTGTTGTCGTCGGCCTGCCGGTTTCATACCCGGATGCGCTAGTATATGTTTCCGGTAGTTTTTTTTCTGCATCAGTGAGGTCTGTTTCTATCTGCTCAAATACTTTCACAATAGCGGATCTCGGAAGTTCGGCATCCTCGGGAACCACAACTTGTTCCACAACCAACGGAACATCCCCAAAGAGACGCACTAAGTTGAAATAGTAGAAAGCGCGCAGAAACTTTGCCTGGCCTTCCAGTACGGCAAGGTGCTGATCAGAAGAAACGTTTTGTATCTTATCCAGGTTGCTCAGGAGTGTATTCACCCTGCCAATGCCCAGATAGTGGTTTTGCCAGATCGTAGAAAGAAATGAGAAACTCGGTGTAGTTATAAACAAATCAGGCTCAAGCTCATTTCTCCAGGTCCATCCGTCATCGCTGGCTAAGTCTGTTATTCTTTGCATCGGTCCCTTATATAAAACCTGCAAAGGTTGAAAGGAGCTGTTGAGCAGGGTAATGGCTCCTTCTTCGGTAGTAATCAGTTTGTCGATGTCAACAGAACCTTTCAGCTCAGGCGTTAGTACTTTGTTGCAGGCAGTCAACGAAGCGATGATGCATACAACAATGAGTATCGGTCTAAATGTATTATTTTTCATGATAGTAGTGATTAATTAGAATCCAACGTTTATAGTTACCGAAAAATACCTCGTCAACGGATAGGGAGTATAGTCTATGCCCCCTGAAAGAAGGCTACTGGTACTCTGCGCCTCAGGGTCCAGGCCGGAATACTTGGTGAATGTAACGAGGTTTGTTGCATTGGCAGTTATTACAGCCTGGTTAAATACCGAACTGAAGTAAGTTTTGGGCAGCCTATAGCTTATTCCGATGTTCTTCAGACGAATAAAGCTGGCATCTTCCAGGTACTTACTTGATACACGCGTTGCGAGAAAAGTGGTATTTCCCCCCTGAGATGGTCTGGGGATAGTATTCGAGGGGTTGTCGGGTGTCCAGAAATCTGCTACCTCTGCCAGTTGCTGGTTAAAGGGAACGGCCCGTGCATTCAGGTTCCGCATAGCATTGTATAATTTGTTACCACCGGAGAATGTAAATAAGATATTCAAACTCCAGTTGCGCCAATCGAGGCTATTGGTGACGCCGCCGAAAAACTTTGGTAGTGGCGATCCCATAAACGATTTGTCGCCGCCATCCAGCGTTTGATTTTTATTTAAGTCTTCGAAACGGGGATCGCCTGGTACCGCGCCATTAGCCGCTGCTTCCGCCGATTCGTGCTGTTGCCATATGCCTATAAACCTGTACATGTAAAAACTTCCTACGGGGTATCCTGCCTGGGTGAGGTTGGCAAAATCATTCGGCAAAGAGATCGTTTCTCCCTGTATTTGCAAGGGCGTTCCCTGAGAATTGGTGCCAATGTCGAGGACTTTGTTTTTGTTATAGGTGAAGTTGAGGTTTGAATTCCATTTCAGGGAGCCTGTGGTGTTCACGGAGTTGACACTGAATTCAACTCCCTTGTTTTCAATTACCCCCAGATTAACAAAGGGGTTCTCCAGCACCGCTGCGGTGTAGGCTACCGGTCGTTGGATGAGCAGGTCGTTGGATCTTTTGTTATAATAGTCGGCAGTAATAAAAAACCGGTTATTGAAAAGAGAAAAATCCACGCCTATATTCAACTGTCTGGCCGACTCCCATTGTAACTGACTGTTGCCAAGGTTCTGGGGTGAATTGCCCACTACTACGGAGTTGCCCCACACGTACGGCGTGGCGGCAGCCCTGCTTATAAATGCAAAGTCCCCGATATTTTGATTTCCCGTCAAACCATAGCCCGCTCTCATCTTAAGATCGCCGGTAAAGGAATGCTCAAGAAACTTTTCATTTGAAAGTTTCCAGGCAAATGATACCGATGGAAAAGTTCCATACCGCTTACTTGGCCCAAATTTTGAACTTCCGTCTCTTCTCACAGTAGCAGTGAGAAGATATCGGTCCATGTAAGCATAGTTAGCTCTGGCAAAATAGGATGTTAGGCCGGCATTGATAGAAGTGCCTGAAGCATTGAACGCCGTTTGGTTGGAAAGTAGAGACAAGCTGTTGTCTACGGTTCCGTTTCCTATGATAGATGTGGTTTCTATTTTGAAGTTTTGAACGGAATAGCCGCCGAGCACTGCTATAGCATGGTCGTGCCACTTGTTCTTGTACTCAAGCGTATACTCAGCGATCCAGTTAATACTGCGCTGGCTGTTTTCGGTGAGGCTGCCTTGTGGTCTGCTATACCTTCCGATGGAATATACCGGCAGGTAATTGGACCCTCTGGTAAACTCAATGTCTGCCCCTACGTTTGCACTTGCGCTTATAAACCTGTTTAATGCATAATCTGCTTTAAAGTTAGAGAGCATGCGAACATTTTCTCTTTTATTAGTTGGCAGAAATTGTTCTATCAAAGGGTTGCTGTTTTCACCAAAATATGGATCAGCAGCACTGGATACTGCAAACAACTGACCATTTTCGTCATAAGGGGGCAGATAGCTATGGCTGCTTACGAGTCGTTGGTATGCCCCGCTTCCCCAGGAATCGTTGCGTAAGATATGCTGTTGGAGGTATGTACCACTAACATTAGACGTGAGTTTCAGCTTTCCTATACTGATGTCGTTGTTTGCTCTGATGAGAAACTGATCCAGGTCTGTATTTTTCATGATACCTTTCCTGTTTTTATACGCTCCCGAGATCGCATATTTACTTTTTTCACTTCCACCGGATACAGACATGTTATACCCTTGCCGCATCCCCGTTCTGGTTCCGAGTTTTTGCCAGTCAGTATCTATTTGCCATGCAGGATCAGACAGGTTTTCATAGGCGTCTGTGTTTCGGTTGGTATTTTTAAATGCTTCTACAAAAAGGAGCCGCTGCTCTTCCGTGCTTAACACCTTATACCTTCTGGCAATGTAATCAACCCCCTGGTCTACAGAAACGTTCAGCGAAGGTTTGCCGGAGCTGCCTCTTCTGGTATTGATAATCACAACGCCGTTAGCCGCTCTTGCTCCATATATTGCCGAAGCCGATGCATCTTTTAATACATCTACAGATACAATATCTGCCGGATTGATGGTTGATAAATCGTTGCTGAATACAGGAACACCGTCTATCACTACCAATGGATCGTTTGAACCTGTCACAGACCCTGTACCTCTGATAGAGAATTGATACCGCCCATTTAATTCTCCTCCTGTTTCCCGAATCTGAACGCCTCCCATTCTTCCCTGCATTGCCTCTCCTACAGAAGGAACCGGTCTGCTTTGAAGATCTTTTTCTTTGATTGAAGAAACCGACCCCGTGAGATCACTTTTCTTTACAGTGCCATATCCAACAACAACGATCTGATCCATTTCCATTGTCTGTTCCTCGAGCTGAATATCGATAACTGCGCTTTGGTGAACCGCTATCTCCTGAGGAGCAAAACCAATATAGGTGAATACCAAAACACTTTGGCTACCGGGTACTGTGATTGAATATTGGCCTTTTTCATTCGTGATCGCCGAGTTATTTTCATTCTTCACAGAGACGGTTACTCCGGCGAGGGGTTCACCCCCACTATTGGTAACAGTACCGGTTACTTCTATTAACCTGGCTTCAGAGATGTTTGCCCCGGCTTTCGACACCTTAGGTTGTTTGCTACGTACTATAACAGTATTGTGAACTATTTCGTACGAATAGTTTTGTTCGTTGAGACATATGTTTAAAACATCAGTCAGCGACGCGTTTTTTACATTCAAAGTGATGGGAGCAGCGTGTTCGAGCACTTTTTCTTCATATACAAATGATACGCCGGCCTGTTTTTCAATCATAAGAAAAACCTGTTTTAAAGAGATGTTTTTCTCTCCGATGGTTATTTTCTGTGAATAGGTTTCGGCATGGAGGTTCAGTGTGAACAGAAGAACTAAAATAGTTGATAACTTCATGACGGATCTTTTTTTGATGGACTCCCATGATACCTGGAATAGTAATCGAAAAACCATAGAATCTGTATTGGGTTTGATAATTGATGAAAGTTTTTCAGTTGAAGGATTGTTTAATTTTTTATTGTCTATAATTTTAGTAGACTAAATATTTGCTGCATACCGTGTTTTAAGTTTATTCACTGTTTTATAAAAAGTTAAATGGCCATACTTAAACCGTCGATTATCGGTTTGGCTGAACGACTATCTGTTTTCCGGTAATTCGGAAGTTGATTTTTTGTGTTGCGGTCAGTATGTCTAATAGCTGCTGCACGCTCTCTTTTTTCTCTATTTTCCCGGATAACTTTATTTCGGGCATAGATTCATCATAATGTATTGTAACGTCGTACCATCTTTCGATTTGTCGCATGATCGCCTGTATACCGGTGTTTTCAAACCGGAAAACTCCATTTTTCCACTCTACTGCATGGTCAATGTTTACATCTTCCAGTATTTGAATGCTTTCTCCCGGCGCCACCACTGCCTGCTCTCCAGGAGAGAGCACTACGGCAGATTTGTCTAGCGTCAGCCTGACGGATCCCTCTAAAAGCGTTGTTCTTATTACATCCTCCTCTTTGTATGCCATCACATTAAAAATAGTTCCGAGCACTTCAATACGCGCATGCTGATTGAGATGAGACATAATATCTACGTAAAACGGAATACTGTTGTTCGCGTCTTTCATTTGCTGTATCTCAAAATATCCCTCTCCGTTCAGCACGATATTACGTTGTGGCTGATGCGTAAAGGATACAGGGAAGGTTAATGAAGAGTGGGCATTCAGGTGAACCTTGCTGCCATCTGAAAGCACGATGGTGTATTCTCCTCCTTTAGGCGTGCTAATGGTATTCAGCAGTTGATGTTCGCCGTCTGTACGGCCACTGGTGTACCTTAGCTCATTGCCTAATTTTAGTATGCTGCTATTTCCCTGGCTGATTATAGTGCTGTCGTTAACATCTTCCAGCACCAAAACGGTTCCATCTGCAAGCGCTAAAGTGGTATGCTCCGATGGTGTAAGGGGTGTTGCCGCTTCCTGCTGTAGTTTATCACCGTCCGTTGGAGTGCTTACGTAATAGGCACCGATAGCGACAATAAATACGACAGCCGCAGCATATTGCAACAGATAACGTATTTTTTTCTTACGGTTAAGCCGTACCGCCGGCGCACTTTGTGCAGGATATACCTTCAGGATTTCTTCCGCAATCTTCGTCTTCGGTATATTTGCCAGATCTCCGGCATCGGCCAGGCGCTGCCAATGTTCTTCCATCAATGGCGATAGTTCAGCTCCTATCTCTGTTTCTGACAATAGCCGGAATAATCTGGATATTTCTTCGGGGGAAGCTTCCTTGTTCATCCATCTTCTATAAAGATGGGCTATTTCTTTATCTTCTTTAAAAGCCATGCTGTAATATATAGGACAACATGGTTAGGAAAAAGGGGGTAGTGAAGATTTCTTTTTTTATAAAAAAGGTAGGATTATCAGCAGCAGGCGGTCTGTTCGGAGCAATACCATTTTTTTGATCCTTTCATTGGAATACTGAATATACTTTTTGACAGTTTCCCTGGAGATATTCATCTCGCGGGCAATTTCCTCATACTTTAGCCCGTTTTTCCTACTCAATTCCCAGGCCTTTTTTTGTTGACGGGGGAGCTCGGTTATGGCCTCTTCTATAATCGCTATTTTCTCGTCGAAGAAAGAGTCGTTTTCTGAATGCTTTCCCGAAAGCTCCCATAGATGTACTCTTTCGTTTTCCCGAACCTTTTTTTTAATATAATTGAGGGCATGGTTCTTGGAAAGTACGAACAAGAAGGACTTGAATTTTTTTATATCCGGCAGCTTTTTTCTGGAGAGCCATACTTTGGTAAAAATGTCCTGTAGTAAATCCTCAGCCACCATTTCGTCGTCGACGTGATCGAGCACAAAACGGAATACAAGCTTATGGTATTTCTCAAAAAGATCACGAAAGGCTTGTTCGTCTCCTCTTGATACAAGATGTAGTAATGGCTCGTCGATATGTGCAGGCTGATTACTCAAAGCAGGTAATTCAACCCTAAACTTAGCGCAAATTTATTTATAAATCTACTTCAGATTACAAAGTAAAGTGTAAAGGAGGCTTTAAAATCTTTCTGGCAAACTTCTATGCACAAGGTAGCTGCAACCAGCATACTCCCGCCGTCGGTAGTTTCAGGACTACAGATGCGTTGAGAACCCACATCTTCGGCAGTGAACGTTAACCGGCAAGGGGGCAGGCAATACCTCTTATCCACCCAGCAGAAACCACTGTGTCACACCATGGAGCTTCTGATAGAGTGCCGAGCATAAAAAGTAAATGTCAACCCGAATGGCATGTAATGAGGTATCTCCCCCAACCATACGCATAGCACCCCGTGGAGGGTATACCTTTGTACTGTCGTTCTGCGAATAGTTCCTCAACGTGCCTGCAACTGGGCAACCATCCAGTTGTTTAGTTGCTCTCTTTGTTCCGTATAAGTCCAGTGACCGGTTTCGGGTACCACGTATATTTCTTTGGGAGCTTTGATCACATTATAGGCGGCATACATGGATGTAGGAGGGCATACCTCATCGTTGTAGCCCAGGGAATACATGCCGGGTACTTTCAGGCGGCGGGCAAAATTCACCACATCGTAATATCCGGCAGTGTTTATTTTTTCTTTGGTATTATTAAAAGCCAGATTATTTTTTTCAAAGAGATGCGGCCATCCGCCTGCCCTGCCTTTCAGGTAGCCGGTAACGTCGGCAAGAGCAGGGTATAGAGCGGTGAGGTATTTTACGCGGCTGTCTAATGCCGCTGTTGTGATGGCCAGTGCGCCTCCCTGGCTGCCACCCACCACGCCGAGGTTGGTGCCGTCGAACTGGGGCAGACCCACCAGAAAATCATTGGCGCGCACACAGCCCAGGTACACGCGTTTGTAGTAATACCGGTCTCTGTCGTCTAGGTTATAATTCCAGTAGCCGGAGAGTGGTCCTGCCATCATATTGCTGTACACAGCAGCATCCATAGTTACCGGCACGCCGTGGATGCCGATCTGAAAGGTGATGATGCCTCGTTCTGCATTGCCGATATCTCCGTAGTAGGGCCGTGCACCCGCGCCGGGAACATGCAGCAGGGCGGGGTATTTCCCATCCTTTTTAGGAACGGAAAGTATACCGTATAAACGTGTACCCGGCTGATAATTCTGCAGATTGACATGGTATACATTCACCGTTTCTGTACAGCGCTCGGGCAGTAAAGTCATTCGTGCATCTACCGGCACCCTGGCGAGTTCGGCTTTGGCCTGTTTCCAGAATTCGTCAAAGTCGGAAGGGTCGGCTATGGCAGGCGTTATCTGAGAGGGACTAAAGCCGGCAGTAGCCAGTCCGCGATAAGATTTTCCATCTACAATGGCAGTGGCTACACAACGGACGAAGCCGGGCGTTTTCAATGTGCCTGCATCAATGGTAAGCGTACCCGAAGGTAGACTAAGGGAATCTTTTTTGTTTGGGTCCATTTTTTCCGGTCCGATTTCGTATTTAACCACAGCGTTCTTTAATACGTTACCGCTTTTAAAAACGGTAATGGTAAATTTCGCTTTCTCACCGGTGGCGTAGGTCCAGTCGGGACGATCGGGGGCTACCACTACCTTAATGAGTTGTTCAGCCGGTTGCGCGTAGCTGTTAGCGCTACAAAGGGCTACTGTGAAGAGTAAAAGCAAACGGGCGGCAATGCGAAATATAGATGGCATAACAAAGTTTTTTGGAAAAATACGGATTATTCGGGAGTGTAACGAGGTTGTTTACGTGTTACATATGCTTTTCTATATATACCGGGTGCTCCTGCCAGAGAAGATTGGGCCGGGTTTTCCGGATAGGAATATGCAGGATGGTTATACTGTCCGGGTTTCTTATATTGCGCTCTAACTCATATAGAAATTACGGTTGTTTATGCGAAAAATGTTTTTGTTATGGTGCCTGTCGGCAATGGCGTTGTGTACGATGGCCACTGATTATAAAGCAACGGATTTTGGCGCCCGCCCGGATGGCACCACGCTCAATACCGCTATAATACAGGGAGCTATTGATTACATCAATGCGCATGGAGGGGGAAGATTGGTGTTTACGCCCGGCGCTTACCTTACCGGTTCGGTATACCTGAAGTCGAATGTAATACTGCACCTGGAAGAGGGGGCTGTATTGCTGGGCTCCACTACGGCTTTCGATTATATTAAAGATCCTTATATCGGCTGGATGGCGCTGGTGTTTGCCCTGAAGCAGGAAAATATTGGCATCACCGGTAAGGGAACAATAGACGGCCGGGGATTTTATACAGCCGGCAATATGGTGGACAATATACACAAAGGCATTTTCACGGATCCGCTTCGTCAAAATCGTCCCAATGAAACCAACCGTCCGCAGAACGTATATTTCCGGGAATGTGAAAATATTCTTATACAGGGCATTTTATTGAAAGATCCGGCCAGTTGGAACCAGACCTACGATCAATGTGTAAACCTGGTGGTAGACAGCATCCGGGTGGATAGTAAAAACTACTGGAACAACGATGGAATAGATGTGGTGGACTGCAAAAATGTAGTGATCAGTAATTCTTATTTCGACGCCGCGGATGACGCGATCTGCTTTAAGTCGCACGATGCAAAAAAAATCTGTGAAAATGTGGTGGTAAACAATTGTGTGGCACGTTCCAGCGCCAGCGCTGTAAAGTTCGGTACGGTTTCAGCAGGTGGCTTCCGGAACTTCAAAATAACCAATATTAAAGTATTCGATACCTACCGTTCTGCCATTACGTTTGCTGCGGTGGATGGCGGTATTGTGGAAAATATAGAGGTAGATGGCGTAGAGGCTACCAATACCGGTAATGTGATTTACCTGCGGATAGGTGACCGGTGGAGCGGTGGCCGGAAACCGGCAATGAAAGACATCGTGATCAGGAATGTACGCGCGGAAGTACCGGCCGGGAAAGCCGATGCGGGATATCTTTATGAAGGTCCCGTAGAAGACCTGCCGCGGAACGTGTCGCCGTCGGGTATTGTAGGGTTGCCGGAGTATACAATAAAAAATGTGACCCTGGAGAATATTGAGATCATATATCCCGGTGGCTCCAACCCGCATTACGCCTATCGTGGTGTGTCGAAAGCTGCACTGGACAGCATTCCTGAAATGCCCGCGGCTTATCCGGAGTTTTCCCAGTTTAAAGAACTTCCTGCCTGGGGCTTCTATCTCCGGCATGCGGAAAATATTACCTTCCGGAATGTGAAACTGACCGCTCAAAAGAAAGAGTACCGGCCGGCCATTGTATCAGACAATGTGAAGAACATATACCTTGAGAACCTGAGCTTTGAGGAGCCGGAGAGTAGAAAAAAGAAGCAGGTGATCTTGCACAATAGCACCCGGAGAAAAAAATAGCTTAACATTTAACCAAAGCACAATGACCCGATACTACCTGATATTGATTGTATTTTTACTGCCGTTGTTAACATCGGCGCAAGACTATAAGGTAACATTATTTGGGGTGAAATCAGACGGAAAAACGCTGAACACCCGTTCCATACAAAAAGGGATCGATTACATCAGTGAAAACGGCGGCGGAAGACTGGTGTTTGAAGTGGGGCGGTACCTTACCGGCGCATTGCAGTTAAAATCAAATGTTACCATCCAGTTGCAGGAGGGCGCTGTGTTGGTGGGCTCAACTTCCATTTACGATTATAACACAGCAGCAGGCGTCAAGGCGATGGTGTCTGCCGAAGGGCAAACCAATATAGGTGTGTCAGGTAAGGGGGTGCTGGAAGGGCAGGGAGATTTGCTGCGCCGTGAAATGAATGCATTGAAGGAAAGAGGGTTTTTGAGAGATTCGCTGGAAGTGCAGCCCGCGCTCATTGGCTTTGAGCAATGCAGCAATATAACCATCGACTCGGTGCTGATGATCAATGCTGGCGCCACTGTGCAGCGGTTTAACCGGTGCAACAATATAACCATTGAAGGCGTTGCCATAAAAAGTGTATCCTCTGATGCCGCTTTTGTTTTCTCCAACAACACGCGTGTACATTTGCGGAATGCTTTTGTGGAAGTAGGGGGAAAGTCGCTGCAATGGGAAGGGCCACATGCAGAGCTCAGGCTCGAAAAAGCAAAAGACCATAACGGCAACCCGTTATCTTTATAATAAGCGAGGCGTGCAGTCTCTCTATTAACATCTGGTAATAAAAAACTTGTTTTTCCTGCTGTATTGGCATATGTCAATTCCAAAGATTGAGCTGTGTTAAATAACGTAGGCGGCAGCGATGTTTTTGTGCATAATGCTGTGCCGTGCGTGATGATCGTTGTATTTTTAACCGTTTACCGGTAACAGAAAGACGGTTTTTATTATGAAGAACATTGCCATAATCATCTTGAGTATAGTATTGACACATTTCAGGTTATCGCCGGCTTCTGTGCAATATGCTGCTATTACCAATGAAACAATACTGGATAGGGAAGCTGCTCCTGCGGAAATGGTGGACATAATCGAACTCCCTGAAATTATCATTGAAGCGCCTGCGCCGACTCCCGAAAAAAACACAAGAACAGCAACCCTGGAAAAAGAGAAGACGACTTTCAAAGCCAGGAAATCTGTGGATATACATTCTGTGCAAAACACGTTAAACCGGCAGTTTCACCAGGAACTGGAAAAAACAGAACGGATGATACTGGCAGAAAATCTTCAGTTTCATTTTGATGAGTTTGATCTGAAAGATAATGAAGACTTCAATCGAATTCTTTCGATGGCGGATGAACTTATTTTTAATCCGGAACTGAAATTGAGTCTGTCGGGCAATGCAGACAATATTGGAACCGATTATTATAATGATGTCCTCTCCTATAACCGCGTTGAAAACGTAAAAGCCTATTTACTTGAGCTGGGCGTTTCGGCAGACCAGATCACCGTTTCTTTTAATGGAGAATCAAACCCGGTGGCTGATAACGATACAGAAGACGGCCGGGCTGAAAACAGAAGGGTAGAAATGTTGCTCTACCGGTAATTTTGGTCTGGAGTAAGTGGTATAATTTACTAGTTTCGCGGGAACATCACAATCCCCGCGTTATGAATATAAGAAGACTGGCTGCTATTGCATTGCTGCTGCTGTTTTGGAACGGTTCCTTCGCGCAATCCAGCGAACGTTTCGCAGGCCTGCATCTCGATTTTCATGCTACGCTTCAGGATTCCGGCATAGGAAAACATTTTACAGCCGAACTGATAGATTCTATGCTGCGTATTACACGACCCGATTTTATACAGGTCGATTGTAAGGGCCATGCGGGCATCTCCAGCTATCCTACCACGATCGGCAACCCGGCCCCTGCTTTTGACAAAGATATTCTTGCGCTGTGGAGGGAGGTGACGCGTCGGCACGGCATCCCCCTGTATGTGCATTACTCCGGTATCTGGGACACTCGCGCCATAGAGCTGAACCCGCATTGGGCGCGGATAAATGCGGATGGCAAACCGGATAACAATGCAATATCCCTGTTTTCGGGCTATACGGATTCGCTTTTAATACCCCAGATAACAGAGTTGGCTACCCGCTACCAACTGGATGGTATATGGATTGACGGAGATTGCTGGGTGTTGCGCGCTGACTATCATCCCGAAGCGCAAAAGGCATTTAAAAACATACACGGAAATGTATCGGTGCCACTGAAGCCGGGCGATTCACTGTATTTCGAGTGGATGGAATTTCACCGGAAAGCATTCAGGGATTATATTGTCCGGTACACCCACGCGGGACATCATGCATCTGCCGCATTTAAAGTCACCAGCAACTGGTCTTTTTCCAGTCTCATGCCCGAGCCGGTCGATGTGCCGGTAGACTATCTTTCCGGAGACGTAGCGGGTGCCAACAGCTTATACAGCGCTGCATTCGAAAGCCGTAGTCTGGCGTTGCAGGGCAAACCCTGGGACCTGATGTCGTGGTCGTTCGCCTGGAAAAACAACTCCAAAGCCACCAAGTCAGTCCTGCAGTTGCAACAGGAGGCGGCGCAGGTACTCGCCCAGGGGGGAGGTTTTCAGACCTATTGGCAACAGAACAGAGACGGATCGCCGGAACCTTACCAGTTCAGGAAGATGGCGGAGATCGTTCAATTCTGTAAAGACCGGGAGGCTTTTACATTCAAAGGTGAGACCGTTCCACAGATTGGATTGCTGTTTTCCACCTATACCTGGCGTCGTCACCAGACCCAAAACCTGTATGCTGCGCACTATCAGCAAGGCATAAAAGGCGTATTGAATATGTTGCTCGACAGCGGATTGCCGGCCGACATCCTGATGGATCATCACCTGGAAGGGAGAATGGATCGCTATGCTTTGCTGGTGATCCCCGAATGGCCGGAAATCGATCCCGCCATACGAGTGCGGCTGCTGCAATATGTGAATAACGGCGGCCGGTTGCTGGTGATAGGCGCTGAAGCCGTTCGTGATTTTACACAGGAGCTGGGCGTTACCGTTAGTGATACGCTTAAAAGAAATGTTGGATTGTTTGCCGGGGTTGGCGAAAAGATCATGCTCACCCATACTTCCTTTCAGCCCTTTGTCGGTGGGCAAGGGGTTGCCACATTCGGTAAGCAGATGGAGGCAGATGATCTGCGGTTTGTAACGTCGAACGCACTGGCTTCTGCGAAAGATTATGGCCGCGGTAAAATAGCAGGTATCTATTTTGATATGGCCGCCTTTTACAATAAAAACCAAAACCCATTGTCTCGGGCGTTATTGCAAGCAGTCGTGAAAAACCTGGAACCTGGTATCGTATCTTATATTACCAGCGCTGCGAAGGCGCACCAGTCTGTCACACGCAAAAACGGCAAAACCTATATTCATCTGATCAATCCGAATGGTCCGCATAACAACCCTAATGTATTGGTGTATGAAGAGTTGCCACCGGTTACTCATATAAAGGTGGACATACATATGGCATCCAAACCGGGTTCAGTAAAGCTGCAGCCGGGAAACAGAAAGCTGCCGTACAGGTATAGAAACGGTATACTCTCCGTAGCCGTGGATCGTTTGGAGGTGTACGAAATTATTGAGATTGAATAGGCTCAAAGTGTAGCCGTTCCTAATTGCGCTTCGCGGATATCATGCGCCGCCCTGGTTTCTTTGCGGCGGATGATGGTCAGCTCCAGTAAGGTTTTGATAACGACGAATAACGCCGCTGCCGCTGTTAACCGATTCCCCGTGCTGAAAAATATAAACCCACCGGTGAGTATTACCGCCTGCTGGATGAGTATACGTACCCAGGGTTGTACAAAGAGCTGATGTAATGTAGTGCGGTGATAGGCACCTGTAAGAATGAATTGCTGCATCAGCATCGCCAGGTGCGACAGGGCTATACCGGCAAATGCCGCTTGCATATCTGGTTGTGAAAATACCACAGACAGATTGTACAAAACCCGGTGGGGGCCTTCAAATACGCCGGGCTGTGCACCGGATGCCATCAGGAATGTGAAGATCGATTGTCCCCAGATGAAGGCAAGAAACACCACGGCAAACATTGCTACTACAAAAACATTGTATAGCTGGTACACGATCCTGTCCATTCTTATTTTACCCAGTGCCGACAGTTCGTCTTCGCTGAAATTTTTACTCACCGCCATTTTTGCTTCTGCTTCATTTTGTGCGCCCCAAAAGCAATGGGCCAGCATTTTCAGCATGCAGCACAACCCTACAATGATGGTTTCAAATATGAATACAAATACAATGGTCTGCGGCTGCCATCCCAGGAAAAACAGCCCTGTCAAAAGCCAGGCCGCATTCAGCCAGATCCAGATGGCGCCGCTTGTGAATAATTTCCTCATTGCTTTACATTAACATTAATCAATAAAAAAAACAGGATGTTTCCTGCGGGAAACAACCAGCCGGGCGATATAAGCCCGCAAAGGGGTGTATCAATGGTCAGAGAGGCGGCAACCGTTAAAGGTCGTATGGTATTGAACGAAGGTTTTGGCAGTTTCTTGTGCAATAGCCCAATCGGATCTGCGTAAAAGTGCTAGATTTGAAATATGATAAAAACGATATTACTGAGCAGCGTCTGCTGTTTACTGCTGGTAGCGGCCGGGGCGCAACCAACGGCGGTGGATAGCTTTTTGGCAAAATTGCGCACGCATTGCGGAAAGGCATTTGAAGGAACAGTAACGGCGGGCGGAAGGGAAGGAGACGGGTTTACAGGCCGGCGGCTGCTGATGCAGGTGCGTACTTGCGAATCCGGTACTATCCAGGTGCCGTTTTATGTAGGAGACGACCGGTCGCGTGTATGGGTACTCAAGGTAATGGAGGGGCGGCTACAGTTAAAACACGACCATACCCACCAGGATGGGAAGCCGGATGCTGTTACCCAATACGGGGGATGGGCAACGAATACCGGCAACGGCAGTTTGCAGGTATTTCCGGCAGATCAGGCAACCTGCGACCTGCTTCCCGCCGCCTGCGGCAATGTCTGGTGGATGACCCTCACCGACACTGAATGTACCTACAACCTGCGCAGAATAGGGACAGACAGGCTTTTTACTGTTCGCTTCGATCTTACACGTCCGGTGGCGTCGGAAGCAAAGCCCTGGGGCTGGGAGTGACCTCAGCTCCGGCGCTTCCCTGCAATGGAGAGGGATCAGTTCTCTTTTTTATGCGGATCGGTTTTCTTTTGGCTTCCTTTTTTCAGCCTGCCCACTTCTGCCAGTTGACGGGATAATATCCATTCTATTTGCCCGTTTACGCTCCTGAACTCGTCGGCAGCCCATTTTTCCAGTGCCTTGTACAGTTCTTCATCTATGCGTAATGCAAATGTTTTCTTCTGTGCCATGCCCCCATTTATTGATATAAACTGCCCGTATTCAGTATGGGCGTGGCAGCTTTTTCCGCACACAACACCACCATCAGGTTACTGACCATCGCTGCTTTTTTCTCCTCGTCGAGATGCACGATTTCTTTTTTGCTGAGCTCAGCCAGCGCCATTTCCACCATGCCCACCGCGCCTTCCACGATTTTGGCCCGGGCAGCTACAATGGCGGTGGCCTGCTGACGCTGCAGCATGGCGCCTGCTATTTCCGGCGCATATGCCAGGTGGCTGATTCTCGCTTCGATCACTTTTATGCCTGCCGCAAACAGCCGTTCGTTCAGTTCCTTTTCCAGCAGCTCGTTTACTTTCTCACCCCCGTTGCGCAAGGTGATTTCAGCTGTCTGGTCTTCCATTTCATCATACGGACAACTGGTGGCCAGGTGCCGCACCGCGGCCTCGCTTTGCACTTCCACATATTGCTGGTAGGCAGCCACCTCAAAAGCTGCCTTATAGGTATCGCTCACCTGCCATACGATCACCGCTGCGATCTCAATAGGGTTACCCATTTTATCGTTGACCTTCAGTTGCTGACCATTCAGGTTCTGCGCCCGCAGCGATATGCGGTGCGTAGCGTACAGCGGGTTTACCCAAAGCAACCCGTTCTCCTTTACCGTGCCCACATATTTTCCGAAAAAAACACAAACCCGCGAGTGGTTGGGGTTGACGATCATTACGCCTTTGATCAGAAAAATGGCTGCTACCAGCGCCACAATGCCCGTTACAACTAGTAATGACTGACCATTTGCCCGGATGAGCAGCGTTAGCCCGCCTATGAAGAATAACACAGACAACAGGAGCGCGAAATAGCCCGACATGGGTTTGATTATTTTTTCCATAAAAGTTGATTTGATATTGTTATGATATCAAATTTATATTATTTAGATTTAATTTTCAAAAAAATGTTTATGTTTTTAGAATCCTATACGCTGGGCTACCCGCGTACACCTGGGCTGGCGTAGCCGGCCGGGAGAGACTTTGGGTTCTATGTTGAAGACCGGGCAGGAAATTGAACCTGCAACCTGTGTCTTGCGACTTTTACTTACTAAAGTAAATATGCCCTTCTATCCCTTTATTGTTTTGTAATTTCGGCTTCATGTGTGGTATATCGGGTATCTTTTCCCAACGGGCCTTGCCCGCCGAGTCTTTGATATCGTCGCTGGCGGCCATAAAGCACCGTGGTCCGGACGATACCTATCTGGCCGCGCTCAATGGCGATGCGCCTGCGTTCTTTTCCTGTCATTTGTCGTCGCCATACATGAAGCAGTTGCTGGCAGGACCGGGCGATTGTCGCGCATCCGGATGGGCCGGGTACAACCGCCTGTCTATCATCGATACATCTGCTGCTGCAGCCAAACCCCTGTATGATGAAGCGCAGGACTGCCTGTTTTTTATGAACGGGGAAGTATATAACTACCGGTCGCTTGCGCAAAGCTTCTTCCCCGGAGAAAAATGGCTGACGGCCACGGATACGGAAGTGGCTTTTCGGCTGTACCTGAAACTGGGGGATGCTTTTGTACAACAGCTCAGGGGTATGTTTGCCATTGTAGTGATTCACCCCAAAGCGCATACGGTGAAGGTATGGAGAGATCGTTTCGGCATAAAACCGTTCTATTACACGATCACCGATGACCTTTTTGCTTTTTCTTCGGAGATAGGCGGTATCTTTTCGTTTGGACAAACTGCGCCCTGTTTCGACCGGCAGCAACTCGCTCATCAGCTATACCTTACCGGTAGTTTAAGTCCTGCTACGATTTACAAAAACATCCACAGCCTGGAACCGGGGTGTTACCTGCAAGTGGATACAAAGTATTTTCAACACCGGACGGTACCGTACTGGCAACTGTCTTACGAGCCAACGCCGGATACCATTTCTTCGGATGAATTGCTGCACGATGTACAAATGTTGTGTGCGCTGAGTCTTGAGGGCGTTGCAAACACACCCAAAGCGCTGATGCTGAGTGGCGGATTGGACTCCGGCCTGCTGGCAGCGATGATGAAGGGAACGGAGGCGATGGAGGCGTGTACATTGTACGCAGATGCAGGTTCCCATGCGAATGAATTGGCCTATACGAGGATGAATGCGCAACATGCGGCTATGCCGCTTCTTGAGATCAGCATGCCCGCAGACATGCCTGCGGACATGCTGGAGGCCTTCTGCCGGGCAGAGGAGCAGCCCAATATAGCGCCTGAGCCGGCCTGGTTCTTGGCTGCTGCCATGAAAGACAGGGTACGGATATTGTACAATGCATTGGGGCCGGATGAGCTGTTTTACGGGTACGGGCATTATGTGAAGGCCAAAAAAATATCGCCTGCCATGGGGCTGCTGCAATGGATACCTCAAAAATGGCTGCCCGCTGTAAAAAATGGGAAGCTGGCCGATCTCAAAAGGTTTGGCTGGTTTGCTTTCCCTTTTATTTCGCGCTCGGTAGCCGGATGGGAGGAGATCAAAGTGCTTTTTGCCGATGAAGATACCCGTTCCTGGACGCATCCCCTCGAAACTGTTCGGCAGCAGGCGCTGCGTTGTTTCCCTGATTTTGAAAAATGCAATGCGCTCAAACAGATGTCTTACCTCGATATCTATTTTTACATCGCCTCCTACCATAGTTTTCGCTCAGACCGACCGGCGATGCTCCACCATATAGAAATGCGTTTCCCCTACCTTGATCATGTTTTTGTGCAGAAGTATTTCAACCTGACGGGGCTTGATAAAGGATTGGCAAACGGAAACGAAAAGCCTTTTTTCAGGCGACATACCCGGTCCGCTCTGCATCCTGCGGTTTTTGATATGAAGAAAACAGGCTTTGCCATGAACGATAGCTGGCTGGCATCGCTCCGCCCCGGAGTAATCCGAGAAGGACTTAGTGATGTGTTGGCTACAGAAGCCGCAGATAATTTCTGTACCACCCCTGAAAAAAGCTGGCTGCTGTATTCGTTGTCGAGACTGGCAGCGGTGTACAAAATACGTTAGCTCTGTTCATCATCGTACGAAAACTGTTCGTTTTCGTACGATGCGTTAGTTGGGTGTATTCTAAAGGGCTGATTGTTAGTATATTGATTTGTTGGCATGGCGATTGAACCTGGCAAGACCTGTTGTCTCAATTACTAAAAAACACTCTTTATGTTTACAAACTATTGTAAGGTCGCCTGGCGGAATATCATGAAGAATAAAACTTCTTCTGTGATTAACATCTGCGGATTGTCTATAGGCATGAGTGTGGCGATGCTCATTGGTTTATGGATATGGGACGAACTTACTTTCAATCAATACCATGGTCGCTACCATAATGTAGCTCAGGTGTACCAGCACCAGACTTTGAACGGAGAGGTGTACACGGGCCCGGCTGTTCCCTTTCCTATGGGGCAGGAGTTGAACGATGGTTACGGCAGTGACTTCAAATACATTGCGATGGCCTCCTGGCAGGGCTATTACCTGCTGAGCAAAGATGATAAGCATCTGAATAAAAATGGAATGTATATTGATAAGGATGGCCCCCGCCTACTTTCCCTCAACATGGTGAAGGGAACATTGGATGGACTTACAGACCCCAACAGCATCATTGTGTCGGAAAGTACTGCAAAGGCTTTTTTCGGTGATTCAGATCCTATGGGACAGCAGATGAAAATAGGCAACCAGTTGAATGTAAAAGTGACGGGTGTATTCGAAGACCTGCCTTATAATACCACTTTACGCGAGTTGAGATTTCTGGCTCCCTGGGATTTGTATAAAACCTCTGAAGCCTGGCTGACACGCGCTACTACAAATTGGGGCGATAATTCTTTTCAGTGCTTTGTACAAATAGACGACAATGCAGATTTTGCTACGGTTAACCGGAGAATTGAAAATGCTAAGCTGAATAAAATGTCCGATGATGATAAAAAAATCAATCCTCGTATTTTTCTCCACCCCATGAAAGACTGGCACCTGCGCTCTTCCTGGAAAGCGGGTGTGCAGACGGGTGGACAGATTGAGTACGTATGGATGTTCGCGGTGATTGGTGTATTTGTATTGCTGCTGGCCTGTATCAATTTTATGAATCTCAGTACAGCCCGTTCTGAAAAACGTGCAAAAGAAGTGGGCATACGAAAAACAGTGGGTTCTGTCCGGAAGCAGTTAACAGAACAATTTATGGTTGAATCGCTGCTGGTCGCATGCATGGCGTTTTTGTTTTCGATTGTATTGACCCTATTGTCGTTGCCCTGGTTTAATCAGGTAGCAAACAAGCATATGTATTTTTTATGGGGAACAGGTTGGTTTTGGTTGGCGGCTGCAGGATTCACGTTGCTTACCGGCTTGATAGCCGGCAGCTACCCTGCTTTTTATTTATCTTCTTTTCAACCGGTGAAGGTGTTGAAGGGCAGGTTTAAGGCGGGTAGAATGGCAGCATTGCCGAGAAAGGTGCTGGTAGTAATACAGTTTGTTGTTTCAGTAGCCCTAATCATATGTACTATTGTCGTTTACAGACAAATACAGCATACGAAAGACAGGCCTGTTGGGTACGATAGAAATAATCTGGTGACGATCATGATGCAAACGGCCGACTTCTATGGAAAGTACGACGTGCTGCGGAATGAACTTAAGCGCCTGGATGCAATAGTGGAACTGTCGGAGTCTTCCAGCCCGGTTACCAGTGTCTGGAGCAATAGCAAAGGCTTTAACTGGGAGGGAAAAGATCCCAATCTTGATACCCAATTCGCTACCGTTTGGGTAACTGCTGAATATGGTAAAACGGTGGGTTTCGAGATACTGGATGGTCGTGATTTTTCCCGGGATTTTAAAGGGGACAGTGCTGCTGTTATTGTAAATGAAGCTGCCGTTAAATTTATGAATATTGACGAGCCTGTGGGTAAAACACTTCGATGGGAATATGGAAATGTACGGGAACTAACTATTGTGGGGGTTGTAAAAGATATGGTTATGTCTTCGCCTTATGAACGTGTAAAAGAAACAGTGTATCTTCTTGATCAGGAAAATGTAAACGTTATTAATTTGAAGCTCAACCCGCAAAAAGGGGTAGCAGCATCTCTTAGTGTTGTAGAAAAAGTATTCAAGGAAGTGATCCCTGCTGCACCTTTCGATTATCAGTTTGCTGATCAGGAATATGCCATGAAATTCGCAAACGAAGAGAAAGTGGGTAAATTGTCAGGGATTTTCGCCACGCTGGCCATTATTATCAGTTGCCTTGGTTTATTCGGATTGGCTTCATTTGTGGCAGAGCAACGCATAAAAGAGATTGGCATCCGGAAGATAGCAGGTGCTTCGCTATTTCATTTGTGGACATTGTTATCGAAAGATTTTGTGTTGTTGGTGGGTATTGCTAGTTTGATTGCGGTGCCGGTTGCTTATTATTATATCTATAGTTGGCTGCTGCAGTACGAATACCGCGTAGGCATTTCGTGGTGGATATTTGCGATAGTCATTGCGGGAGCTTTTTTGCTTACCATCCTTACCGTGAGTTATCAGGCGATACAGGCAGCTGTTGCCAATCCGATAAAAGCCCTTCGTACAGAATGATGTTGCTCTGCTAGTTGAATTTTTAATAATTTTTCTAGGCTGCTTGATGAAAATGGAAAGCCGGAAAGACCTTCTTCGCCAACAGCGTTCGGTAGGTCAGGCTGATTTCCCGCTTACAGGAGTAAAATATGGCACACTGCTGGTATGGTTTGTATCTTTACGAAAAGCTCGTCTTGAAATTTGTATATGCTTTTGTAGGTATGGCAATGCTGGCCGGCTGTTTCCCGCAACGCTCGTTGAGAAAGTCCGATTACGCGAAAGATGTGTTGATGGAAACCAACTACGGTCCTATGCGGATCCGGCTGAGTGATGCTACGCCGCTGCATCGCGATAATTTCCTGAAGCTGGTGAAGAACCGGTACTATAACGGTATCCTGTTTCACCGCGTGATTCATCAGTTCATGATACAGGCCGGTGATCCGGACAGTAAGAATGCACCGCCCGGCAAACCGTTGGGTAACGGTGGACCGGGTTATACGATTCCGGCCGAGTTTCGTGATGCGCTTTTTCATAGGAAAGGAATGGTGGCGGCTGCGCGCCGGGGGGATGAGGTAAATCCGGAAAAGGCCAGCAGCGGAAGTCAGTTTTACATCGTGCAGGGACAACGCTGGTCGGACGATGAGCTAAACACACTGGAAGCCACCCGCCTGCAGGGGAGAAAAATACCGTTGAAACACAGGGCCGTTTACCAGTCTGTTGGGGGCACGCCACACCTCGATCAGGGATATACTGTTTTCGGCGAACTGGTGGAGGGTTGGGAGGTGCTGGATAGCATCGCCGCGGTGAGTACCAGTAAGGGTGCCGACAAAGACAGGCCCTTGAAGGATGTGGTCATAAAGAAGGCTTCACTGGTTAGGCGATAGCTTTGGCTGTTTAGCGCAGACCGGATAGCATAGGTCATGAATGTGCAGGACTTGCATACGGAAACCCATGTTCGGGTCAGGTTGCAGGTGTGGCTGATTTTGTATGGTGATCAGCAGGTAAATGCAGATAGATACTCCTGAGATACCGGTGATAGACGCCGTATCCTGTTGTGTCGTTACGCAACAACATATGCAGATTCAACAAAAAACGCCGGAGTACCCGGCGTTTTGTATATAAAGATCAGATTCGTTTTATTTTGGATCGAGGGCCTGCTTTATCCGCTGCTGCAGGTCCAGCAGGTGGGCCCGGGTGGCGGTATTTCCGGAGCCGGAGGCGTTGCGGATTTCCGTTTCAAGCGTGCGCAGATGGAAGCGTACGTGAGAAATGCCGTCCTGAATACTGCTCAGTCCCGATGAAAAGCCGGCCGGCATAGAGGGCTGGTCTTTTGCCAGTGCAATCAGTCGCTCTACGTACAGTTTCTGTAGCTGACGCCGGTATATATCAATAGATGATCTGGAGGCCAGTTCGCTAAAAATGCTGCTGCGCAGGTCGGTCAGCAATTCGTTCACCGTATAGGCTTTAGCTGGTTCTTCCGCCTCATAACGCACCAGGGTCTGAAGGGTAGAGGCGCTGGTAAGCCTGTTGATGGCGCTGCTTTGCAACATGGCGATCACCGATTGCGGTGTCTGGTTGGTGCGTATGGTAATCTGGGGTTGTATTACCCAGGTGGGTGTTTTGAACACGTTTTGCTGAATCCAGTTAATGGCCCTTTTTTGTTTGGCCTTTTCTGTAAATGCATATACCGGACCCTGCTGTTCCACTCTCTTGGGCGTACGCTCCAGTCCGCCCACATTGGCCGCCACATGCCCTATATAGCGGGCAAACTGTCCGGTTACGTTGCCGTACAATTCTTCCAGTGAGCTGAAGTCTTTATGATCTTCCCTGGCCCAGGAGGGTAACTCCGTAATAATCTTTTTGAGGTTTTTGATACCGTAGTCGCTTGCCTTCATGGCATCATCGCCCAGGTCTTCGGTGATGCTGCGGGGGTCGCCGCGGTATCCTTCGCCATCTCCCCACCACAGGCGGGGGTTCGAGGCAAGTTTTTCGATGGTCCATTTATTCAGTATAGGTATTTCGGCGTCCGCGTCTTCGGTTTCCGGAAACCAGCGGTATCCCCATTCAATGGCCCATTTGTCGTACTCGCCTACCCGGGGAAATAATCCTTCACGCGAAATATGGTCCTCCGGTTGTGCTACATAATTGAAACGTGCGTAGTCCATGATGGAAGGCGTATGTCCGTTGGCTTCCACCCAGGCCTTGTCTCTCAGCTTTTCTACCGGCACGGTTGAAGAAGCGCCCCAGTTGTGGCGAAGTCCCAGTGTATGGCCTATTTCATGCGCACTTACAAAACGAATAAGTTGTCCCATCAGTTCGTCGTCGAACCGGAGTTTGCGGGCGCCTGTATCAACGGTGGCTGTTTGTACCAGGTACCAGTTGCGCAGCAGGTTCATGATGTTGTGGTACCAGTTCACATGGCTTTCTATGATTTCACCACTGCGGGGATCGTGTACGTGCGGGCCACTGGCATTCGCGATTTGAGAAGGTTTGTAGATAATGGCGCTGTGCCGGGCATCTTTAAGGTTGAAAGTGCTGTCTTCTTCCGGAGTAGGAGCCAGCTTGCCTACGATGGCATTTTTAAAACCAGCCTGTTCAAACGCGGCCTGCCAGTCGTTGATACCTGCAATCAGATAAGGTACCCATTTTTTAGGCGTGGTAGGGTCAATATAATATATGATCTGTTTTTTAGGTTCTACCAGTTCTCCTCTTTTATATTTCTCAATATCTTCTTCTCTGGGTTCCAGCCGATAGCGTGCAATATACCGGTATTGTTCAACGCCATGCGGGTTGGCATCAAAATCGGTGATGGTCTGTGTGGTAAAATAGCCAACGCGGTCATCGAAGTAACGCGGGCGCATGGGCTTTTTCGGTAGTACTACGATGGAGGTATTCAGTTCCAGTGTGGTAGGCTCCGGTATAGGTGCGTTAGCGGGTGAGGGAGGCATAGGGCCTCCGGATGATTGTGGGGTACGTGTATAGGTTTTAACGGTTCTGATTTCGATATTGGTAGGAAAGGGGCGCACACTTACAATGTAAGATTTGTCGTTTTGCGGAGCGCCCAGGCCCAGCATCCTCTTGAAGCGGGGGTGGAAAAAGAAGATATCGTTGTCGCCGCTGATATAATCGGTAACGTCGATCACAGCACCGCTACTGTCTTTAGAGAATGCTTTGATATCGAAGGCGGCAGCAATGGGTTGAATATTGCTGTTCTGCACATTCCTGTACATGCCTTCGGTGCTGTCGCGACCGGTTTCAAGAAACGATAGTTTGCGGAGGAAAATCTTGTTGTTGGGCCCTTTCTCAAACCGAATCACATTCTGGTTGATGGCATCGCCGGCGTAGGTGGTTCTGGGCCCTGCCGCTGCCCGGGCTATACGGCCCACCGTTAAAATATCTCTGCCCAGCAGGCTGTCTGGTATCTCAAAAAAATACTTGTTGTTGAGTTCGTGTACACGAAACAGCCCCGGCGCGGTTTTCGCTTTTGAGGTAATGATCTCATCAAATGGTTTGGGGCCGGTAGAAGGCCGTGATGGCGGCGGTGTTGGTTTTTTGACCGTGTCTGCTACCGCTGCGGTAGCCGCTGCCTTTTTCTTTTTCTTTCGCTGGGCGAAACTATTTGTGGATATACATACGGTAAATAGCAGCAGTAAACAGGTGATTTTTTTCATCATTATTGTAAAATATTACATTGGTGGAAGCAAAAATGCAGATAGCCACGTTAAGAAGCTGCAGCAAAGGTATAGTTTATCGCCGCACTACGCGTCGTTAATGAATGTAAAAGCCTGTTATTGCCCACTATAGAAGTGCAATAGCCGGAATAAAAAAGTGAAATTGAAAAGAAAAAGATTTGTTAAAGTGAAAGCAGCCCGTTATATTTGGGGTTTAGTAGAAAAAAAGAAGGTCTTCTGTAGAAACAGATGACCTCTAACGATTGCTTGCCATATGAAAAATCTTGAATAATATCTCTTGGTCTGTTGCAGTATATACTGCTTTTACGATGCCTCTAACACTTGCCGTTTCCAAATCCCCGCGATTGCTTGCCCTTACCTGTGTTTCGATTGCTGATGTAAAAGTACGGCGCAGGTATTCGTTGTACAAACCAAATTGAGCATCATTCTATCATCTCAAAACCAGAACTTCTTTGTGAAATCCTTTGTGGTAAAGGGTTTTGAGCTTTTGTTTGTATGATCTCCAACCTTTTTTTCAGTCAGTTTCGAGTGCCGTTTTTTTTGTTTTTCTGCACGATGATTCTCTTGCAGCCACCGTACTTTCTATAGTAAGATGGGCAAACGTTTGCTTTTTTTCTTTCAGAATGGTATTAAAGTAAATATCGGAAGCTTCCTTACCCAGGTTTTTGCCCCATTGTATTACCGAGGAGAGGGTAGGCGTGGTGACATCGGTAAAGGCTTCATTGGAAAAGCCGATGATGCCCAGGTCGTCGGGTACCCGGAGCCCGAAAGAACGGGCTGCTTTCAGTACGCCCAATGCTGCAAAGTCGGATACCGTAAAAAAAGCATCCGGTGGATGCTTGCTGTAAAAAAGCTCCAGTGCTTTTGCCAGTGCGGTTTCTGTTTTTACGGCATTGTTAATAATATAATTGTAAGGTATATCCAGATCCGCTTCGCGGATGGCAGAGAGGTAGCCTTCCTTCCGGTGTTTGTAGATAGGCAGGTACTCGCTGCCACCCAGAAAGGCGATGCGTGAATAACCCTCGTCTATCAGGTGGCGAACCGCTTTGTAAGCGGCTTGCCGGTTGTCGTTGACGATGATATGACTCTCAACGTCAGGATTTATGCGATCGAACTGTATCAGATGGATATGGTGGTTGGTAATTTCTCTGAGGTGATCAACTGTTTGTGTTTCCTGTGAAAGAGAAATAAGAATACAATCTACGTTTTGCTGTATCAGTGTTTCTACCGCCTGCACCTCTTTTTCAAACGATTCGTTAGACTGGCATATGATCAGCCTGTGATTGTTTTCAAAGCAGGTTTCTTCTATACCTGCGATGGTGTCGGCAAAAAAGGCCACGTTTACCCTGGGCACAATCACGCCGATGGTGCGTGAAGATCCCCGCCGAAGATTGGCTGCACTGAGATTGTGTTTGTAGTTGAGTTCCCTGGCTTTAGCTCTCACCAATGTCTTCACTTTTTCGCTTACCGAAGGAAGATCGTTCAGGGCTTTTGATACAGAAGAAGGTGCAATGCCAACCGCTTTTGCGATATCGTGAATGGTTACCCTTTTTTCTTTGATCGGTCTGTTCATAAATATCTATGGGTGTTCCCGGTAAATGTAGAATGCGAACAAAATTAAATAAAAAGCGAATATAGCGCACTTGCCTGTAAAAATCGATTTCTTTCCATTCGAATATTTTCATAATCCTCCACTGGCCACTTAACGGTAGAAGTTATATAATTAGTTGATAAACAATAATAATTTTTGCTGAAATTCTTTTTATTTAAAATTTCTCACGTAAAACTTGGCTGTATTGGTTTGTTTCTCTAATTTAGAAATCGATTTCCTTCATGTAATTTCATTGTTATGCCAAAAGACCTCAAACCGATGTACAAACAGGTTTCCTGGAAAAGAGACCGTTGTTTTAATATGCTTCATTACCAGGGGCAAAACCTCACCAATACCTGGCATTATCATCCGGAAGTGGAATTGATTTTGCTCCGCCGGTCCGGGGGCACCCGTATAGTGGGCAATTCGGTGGATACTTTTGGCAGTGAGGAATTGCTGCTGATCGGTAAAAACACTCCCCATGCATTTCTCCACGAAGAGAAGTATCTGAATGCAAAAGATCCCCAGCCCGAGGCGCTGGTACTACAGTTTGAAGAGGGGTTCCTGGGTGAAGAGTTTTTGCGCTTGCCGGGATTGAATGCAGTGAGCGATCTGCTGGTCAGATCCAGGCAGGGGCTGCGGGTAACACCTTCGGGCAGGGAAATGATCGTGCCGCTTATGGAACGAATATTTCATGTGTCCTCGTTAGACGGCATTATTTTGCTGCTTGAAATATTAAAGTGTTTAACCCGTACAGATACTGCGGAAATGCTGACGAGGAGCAACGAGGGGAATCCCCATTATATGTTGCGGGCAAACGACCAGCGGTTTGATAAAATACTGGAGTACACCTACGAAAATTACGATGAACATATCAGTATAGACGATGTGGCAAAAATTGCGAATCTTACAAAGGAATCTTTTTGCCGCTACTTTAAAATGCGGGTGAATAAGACCTATCTGGAATTCCTGACAGAATACCGCATCAGTAAAGCCTGCCAGATGATCCGCAAGAGCGATATGTCGATGAAAGAAATCGGCTATTCCTGCGGATTCGAAAGCTTGTCTAATTTCTACTACCAGTTCAGGAAAATAATGAAGATGAGTCCGCTTGCCTATTGTGGAAAAAACAGAGGCGCCGATATCAGTACGGCGTTGTATCGGTCTTGAAACTGTCCGGGAATACAGCATCACTTCCTGTTATCACCACGGCCTGCCCTCATCTCCGGAGAATAAGCTGCTACCTTGCATGGAGCATGAAAATGCGCTATGCTGGAAAGGCAGTTAGTACAGGCTGTTTGCAAGCATAGCCTGTTATTTAAAGTATAACGGTTAACATTATAGACCTGAATGCTAATAATCAGTACTGGTATCGCTGTATTAATCTTTTCATTTGTATTATAACTTAGTATAAGATTTATCAAACAAATGAATGTTCAAAATGGAACTACAGAATAAGGTTGCAATCATAACCGGAGGAACGCAGGGAATAGGAGCACAAACTGCGCTTACGTTGGCGCGGGAGGGGGTATCGGTAGCATTACTGGCGCGCAATGCCGGAGATGGAAGAATCAATAAAGAAATAGAGGCACTGGGGGTGTCCTGTATAACAGTGCCGGCTGATCTGAGCAAAGAAGCCGAATGTTTCAGAGCAGTGGAGCTGGTAAAGCAGCAGTTGGGGCAGGTAGATATTCTGGTACACAGTGCCGGTTCCGCAGCTCCCGGAAGCCTGCTGAACGGTGCCAGGGACGTATGGTACGACGCTTTCGATATACATATTCATGCTGCTTTTCATCTCAGCCGGGCTGTAGTGCCGCATATGAAAGACAATGGGGAAGGGGCCATTGTACTCATTGCATCCGCCGCAGGCTTGCGTGGCGTGAAAAATGCATTGGCCTATGCTGTGGTCAAAGGGGCCATACCTCAGTTCGCGCGTGCCCTTGCGCTTGAGTTGTCGGATAGTAACATCAGTGTGAACTGCGTATCACCCGGTATCATCCGCACGCGGTTTCAGGATTATCTTACGCCCGAGCAGGTCACCAACAACATCAAAAACCGTATACCGCTTCACCGGGAGGGTACTCCGGAAGACGTGGCCACCATGATAGCTGCATTGATAAAAAACCCTTTTATTACCGGTGAAAACCTGGTGATAGACGGGGGAATGACCATGCGGATCGTGTAATTTGCCGGTTGCCGCACAAATCTTACATTCGGAAAAATTTAATCACCGTATCGATCTATTATGCGCATAGAAAAAGTTGAATTGTTTAAAGTACCCCCTCGCTGGCTGTTTCTTAAAATAACCACAGCTTCCGGTATATCCGGGTGGGGAGAGCCGGTGGTGGAAGGTAAAGCCGATACCGTACGGGCTGCTGTGGAAGAAATGACCTCCTACCTGCTGGGTAAAGACGCACGCCATATTGAAGATATCTGGCAGGTATTGTATCGCGGAGGCTTCTACAGAGGAGGGCCGGTACTGATGAGCGCTATTTCGGGAATAGACCAGGCGCTGTGGGACATTAAGGGAAAGGCGCTCGGGGTGCCCGTGTACGAGTTGCTGGGCGGTGCGGTGAGAGATAAAATGAAAATGTATGGATGGATTGGCGGCGATAAGCCGGCTCATGTGGTGGAAGGTGCTCGTAAAAGAATAGCAGATGGTTTTAACGCTGTAAAAATGAACGGCTGCGCCGAACTGGAATGGATTGATACGCCTCAGAAAATAGATGATGCGGTACAACTGATCAGTTCTGTAAGGGAAACCATCGGATACGACAGGGGGCTGGGCATAGACTTTCATGGCAGGGTACATAAGGGGATGGCTAAGTTGTTTATGCGTGAGCTGGATCATCTCAAACCCATGTTTATAGAAGAGCCTGTATTGTCGGAAAACCTGGAGGCGTTTGCCTCGCTGGCGGCATACACATCGGCTCCTATCGCCACCGGCGAACGCCTGTTCAGCCGATGGGACTTCAAACGCCTGTTCGAGATGGGAGCGGTGGATATCATTCAGCCCGATCTGAGCCATGCTGGCGGCATTACAGAAGTGAAAAAAATAGCTGCAATGGCAGAAGCATACGATGTGGCCCTGGCGCCGCATTGTCCGCTCGGCCCCATTGGACTCGCTGCCTCGCTGCAGGTTGACTTTAACTGCCTGAATGCTTTTATACAGGAGTCGAGCATCGGTATTCACTACAATGAAGGTGTAGACCTGCTGGACTACCTGCTGAACCCGGAAGTATTTGCTATCAGAGACGGCTATATAGATCGGCCCACATTGCCGGGGCTTGGGGTAGAGATCAATGAAGAAAAGGTAAGAGAAATGGCCCACGTTGGGCACGACTGGAAAAACCCCGTGTGGCGCAACGAAGATGGTAGTGTAGCAGAGTGGTAAAAAAGGCCACGCAAAACCGTATAAGGAGCGTGAAGAACGCAAACACTCTTATTTAAAATGCCTGTCGGCAAAATTCAAATAGTTTTCCCAGTCGTATGCGGTAATATCATGGTCGCCTGTTCTGAGGTGGTAGCCTAAGGCGCCCGTACCGACCGGGGTATCGGGTGGCGGCATATCTGCCGTAGCCAATCCTTTTCTTCCGTATAATGCGTAAGCAGGGCCTGCCTCATATGCTGCCAGGTATTCTCCTTTGGGATCGCACCAGGTATCAAGCGTAGCGCTGGCTACGTACAACGGGCGGGGTGCTATCAGTGCCAGCAGCAGGTGTGCATCTACCGGCAGGTCATCTGCTTTGTCGTTGTATTTTTTATAGTTGGGACAAAACCAATACGGTACTGCGCGGTTCAGGTCTGCGATCGTTTCACCATAATTGCGCCTGCTGAGCGAGGAACCTCCCTCCCCCGAGTTGTTAGAGATCACCATCGCAAAACGCTGATCCTGTGCACCGGCCCATATGGCCGTTTTGCCAAGGCGTGAATGACCCACCAGCGCCACTTTTTCAGCATCTACTCTGGGATCTGTTTCCAGGTAATCCATCACCCGGCTGAGCCCCCATGCCCATAAAGCAATACTGCCCCATTCATCTCCGGCGCCGGTAACGGGAAACAGTTGGCGGATACCTTTGTCACCCGAACGGTCCCTGCGATCCAGCTCAAAATCACCCTGGTAAACGGTTACCAACCCGTATCCTCTTTCGATCAGGGTTTCCACCTGCCACCGGCTATACAATTGTCCGCGGCTGGCTTCGGTGGCCTGGTGATTTACCACCCCGCGAATATCTGTCCTGCGCATCCACCGGGTGTTAAGCTGAATGCCTGTATCCGCGTACACTTCATGGTTTCCTTCAAAATTGAGTCCCAGGAAAACAGGAGCAGGACGGGGAGTGTTTGGTACATACATCAGTATCGAAACACAATGTTCCCCTGATGAAGAAAAACAGGCCTTGATCTCCTTCCGGGTAGCCTTGCCACCCAGGGCTGTTTTGTTTTCTGAAATAAGTGTATAGGTAACCGGTAATGCCTGTTGGGGTGTACGTCCGAATACTTCACGGGAAAATATCTCCAGTATTTCCGGGCGGCGCAGGGATTCCCAATCCTTTTTGTTCCGGATGGTTTTACCGGTTGCCGTCTTCAGTACTTCCGGCAGGGTATAGGGCGCTACTTTCGACTCATCGTAGTTGGTATGGGTTTGAGCGGTGGTCATACCTGCGATCAGCAAAAACGATATCGTGGTAATAATTTGTTTCATATGCGTACGTTGTTATATACCTGTTACGAATGTACGGGATGCAACCGGAAACCGGATAAATACTATTTTACCGCTCAATGGCTCAAAAGCTGGCGCCGATACCGCGTGCCGGTGCTGTCTGACCATTAAATGTTTTTCCACCGGTTTCTATTTCAAATGTCTCGCGGAGGTCAATTCCGTTGTTTCGCAATACAGATCGTTCCGGCAGGCGGTAATGAAAAAACCAGGGCAGGCTGTCGGGGTTGGTCAACCGTGCATTTCCCGGGTTTTCAAACAGGGGGTCTGTATTCAATCCCCTCACTTCTCTGTTCAGCTTTTCCGTATCATTGGTTTCCACCCATTTTTTAAAGCTGGTTTCGCCGGCTGTTTTAAAGCCGTACTGCAGGCTGTACCAGTTGTTGCCTGCAAACCCGCTGCCGCTGTTCTTTCCATGGATGATATCTTCCACTGATACGAATATATTGTTGAAAAAACGGAATCCGCTGTGCGCACTTTGCGGATCATAACCAATGGCGGCAACTTTGGTATTGTATACTACGTTGTTGTAAAAATCAAGATCCCTGAACTGTGTGCTGTCGTCGGAACTGTTCCAAATAAGAACGCCGGCCGGTGCGGAGGATGCGTTACCGTCATTTTCGCTTATGCAGTACCGTATGGTATTGTTGTGCCAGGGGCTGGCCCCGGCGTACTGGAAAATGCCAAAGCCTGCTCCCTGGTTGTTGTAGGAAAGGCAGTATTGTATCACCGAATTGGTAACGCCGCCATCCAGATCGAACCCGCCGCCATCTTTGCCGCCCGGTGATGTTTTGTTCTCATAGGCTATGCAATACTGTATGGTTACACTGTCTGCTTCATAGCACCATATGCCTACCGGTCCGTTTCCCTGCCGTGGCATGTCCCATCCATTATTGGTAGCTACCGAATATTGAATGGTGACGTTGGTGCAGAACCCGGCCAGTATACCGTTGCCGCTGTGGTTGGTGAGATTGGTGGGATCGCCGGGGTTGTTGGTTGCTGTGCAGTGGCTGATAAGGACATCACGGCAATCTTTTTTGGAGGATCGTCCCAGTACATAAATGCCGGCAGTGCCATTGTCGGAAGCATATACTTTTTCTATCCGGATATGGGTAGAAGCATATACCAGCAAACCGGATTTTTGAAAGCCGCTCACCTTTATACTGTCTATACCGATATGCCTGCTTTCGTTGATGATGATGCCATTGGTGGTGTTCCCCGAATTTCGACCCGCGCCTTCGAACTGTACATCCTTTATAAGGACGTGCTGCGTTTTGTGCAGTGTGAGTGCAGTTGTATTGCCCGACCGTATGATGGCTTTGCCGCCGCCGTAGGATGTTATAACAATCGGGGCTGTGCGTGTACCGGATACGGTAGAGTCGAGAAAGATGCTTCCGGAAAAAGCCTGATCTGCAGCCAGGTAAAGGGTATCTCCGGGTTGTAAGCGAAGTGTGGCAATGTATTGCAGGTTATTGAATGGTTGTTCGCGGCTGCCTTTACCATCCTGCGCACCATTATTATTGAAGTGATATGCCTGTCCGGTGTGTTTTTCATCCCTTTGTTCACTACAAGATAGCAAAGGTACCGTGCCAATCCAGGCAAAGAACAGCAGATATGTAATCATATGTTTGTGGTGACTGGCCGGCATACCGAAGACTTGCGGTGAAATTAACATTTATCTCCCGGTTTCTGCGCTGTGATAATAAAGAGGTACAGCGGTTTTTGTATATTTACAGTATACAGCTTCGTTATGCACAAACGTATTTTTTACATCTGTATCATTGCTTTTTATACCGGTGCCTGCGGTAGGCCGGGCGAACTGCCCCGGGCCCTGGAAAACAAAAAGTCCTCCATTGAGATCGTTGCAAAAAGAGGCTATGAGGATCTGATAGAGAGTTTGTACGCAGAATTGAGCGACAAAGATGAAACGCTGCAACAGTTTCACAGAGATATCAGGCAGTTATCGGCGCTGGCAAAAGATTCAGCCGAAGCCTTCGTTCACTTTAACAGCAGAAACGAAGCCTATTACAGCTCGGCTACTGCCCACATAGGCTCGCTTGCTGACACCGCGCTGAAAAAGCAAATAGGGGATCTGTTCAGCGCGCATAGGGGCAGGTATGATTCCCTGGTGTCTGTTCACCGGTTGTTGCGCGATAGTGTGGAACAGCGCGGCAGCATGCTGGCCGATTTGCAGGTGTTGATGAAATTGTATACCACGCTGCCCCTTATTGAGCAGTATCAGCAAAACCATCTGCCGGACACCGGATCGTTGCATCATATACTGCACAGACAAGAGGATCTGATCCGGCTGGCAGACAGTATGGTGCAAAGCCGGCATCTGCTATTACCCAAAGAGTAAACCTATTACCGGCTGAGGCAATGGTTATGACCCTGCTGCTTTTTGGTGGGGTTTTCTTCCCCAATCCGGCAGATCGATGTTCAGGTCATCCTGTGTTTCCCGCATTTCCCGCGACAGTTGAGCGCGCATTTTTTTGATGCGTTTTTGTTGACGGCGGTCGTCTGCCAGGTTCCTGGTTTCCCAGGGGTCTTTCTTCAGGTTAAAAAGCTGGGTGGTAGCTACCCCGTTTACATTGTACACGATCAGCTTATACCCGTCTTTTGTTTTGAGGCTCCTGCTCCAGTGGCCGTATACGTTATATATGTTGGCTCTTACATTTTTGGCTGGATTTTGTAAGACCGGCATAAGGCTTTTCCCTTCTACGGTGTTGGGCTGTGCAATGCCCAGGTACTCATAAATGGTGGGCGCGATATCGCTGAGGTATGCAAATGCGGAGGATTGCTTACCTGTAGGGATGCCCGGCCCTGCTATAATCATAGGCACCCTGATGCTGTGTTCATAAAGATTTTGTTTGCCCAGTAACCCGTGCTGACCCACCGCGAGGCCGTTATCTCCCGCAAAAACAATCAGCGTATTTTCGCGCAGTCCGTTTTCATCCAGCGCGGCCAGCACCCGGCCTACCTGCTCGTCCATTTCACTCACCATTCCATAATACAAAGCAATTTCTTTCTTGACGGCTTCCGGGGTTCTTGGATGTGGCAGCAGTAATTCGTCTCTTACGTTCAGGTCGCCATTATCAAACGGATGCTGCGGTAAGAAGTTGGGGGGGAGCGAAATGTCTGCCGCCTGGTATTTATCAGCAAACGCCGGTGGTGGCGTACGCGGGTCGTGTGGCGAGGTGAATGCCAGGTAGCACAGAAAGGGCTTTTCCTTAGCGATCGGGCTATTTATAAAGTCAATAGCGGCATTGGCATACAGTTGAGTAGCGAATGTATCGCTTTTCCATCCAGCCTCGCGCGGATAGAGCCCCTCTTCATTGTAGTTGTATACAAAGGGATGAAACTGCCCACCGTTTTTTTCGAAGTGCATGCCGCCGAAAAAAATGTTATTACCAGCGCTGAAAAAGCGGTGATGCGATTGTTTGTCGCTGTGCCATTTACCGGTATGAAAAGTGGTATATCCCCTGCTTCTCAGTATCTCAGGCAATCCTGCAATGCTATCGGGAATCACAGCGCCGTCATTGGGCAGGCGGTTGATATACCTTCCGGTGAGCATCATGGCGCGGCTGGGAATGCAAACGGCGCCCTGATGCCCGCCCATCACATGGGTTTGCCGAAAACTAAACCCTCCGGCTGTGAGTTGATCGAGGTGAGGTGTTTGGATTTCACTATTGCCCCAGGCACGTATGGTGTTATAGCTTTGGTCATCACTGTAGATGATGAGTACATTTTTTGCCAACTGTGCTTGTGTGGTCAGGGAACCTGCGAATAAAAGGAGGGTAAGAATGCGTTTTCTCATTGTACATACATCATGATGGGTGAGGTGCTAATGTACTGCTTTTGTGGTAGAATGCATTATTGTGCGTATCTATGTTGATGGGCAGCGATTATCGTGTCATCCCCAGATGGCCCGGCATATGGTGTTTTTAAAAATGATTTTTACGTACAGCTTCGGTTTTCAATTTACCCTTAGATGATGATCGTTTTCCCGATCGTGCCGGAAGTTTTGTTTCAGGTTGTGAGGAAACGCAGGTGCTTGTTTTATTTTTGCATATTTTGAGCGCTATGCAAAAGAATGATAAGAATCTGGGAAATACACGCCGGGCAACCATGCTGATGTTTTTGGTTTGCGGACTGGGCGTATCCTGCTGGGCGCCCATGGTACCTTATGCCAAAGACCGGCTGGCACTGCACGACGCGGAGTTGGGCGTGCTTTTGTTGTTCCTGGGTGGAGGAGCGTTGGGGATGATGCCTTTATCGGGCCTGCTGGCCAGTCGGTTCGGAAGCCGCATCGTGATGGTGTGCTCGGCGTTGCTCATTGCCGTGTTATTACCGCTGTTGCTGCTGCTGGATTCCTACACAGCTATGGCGGCAGGTCTGTTGCTGTTTGGCGCGGGTGTAGGCTCTATAGATGTGGCTATGAATGCGCATGCTGTGCAGGTACAAAACCTGTATGGCCGGCCGATCATGTCGTCGCTGCACGGGTTGTACAGTATAGGGGGATTGCTGGGTGCTTTGGGGTTGGGGTTGCTTATCAAAGCAGCGCTGCCGCCCGTTCCGGCTGCCATTAGTATTGCGTTACTACTGGTATTGATAGCAGTCAGCCAGTTTCGGTACTTATTTTCCTTCTCAGAAGAAAAAGAGATCGTGAATCGGTTTTATAGTCCTCCGGCAACCGGAATGGCAGCGCCCCGATACGGGTGGCTGAGTGGAAGGGTATTGTTCATTGGTTTTTTGTGCAGTGCCGTATTCCTGGCAGAGGGGGCCGTATTGGATTGGAGCGCTGTTTTTCTCAGAGACAATAAAGGGGTGGATCCTGCACTGGCAGGTGCCGGCTATGCTGCATTTTCAGTAGCAATGGCCCTGGTACGACTTACGGGAGACAAGTTGGTAGTGCGGTGGAGCAGTAAAGTGATCGTGACGGGCGGCAGCCTGGTGGCGGCGCTTGGCTTCGTTCTCACCATTGTTTGCGCAGATGTATATGGTGTATTATTGGGGTATGTACTGTTGGGTGCAGGTGCAGCTAATATTGTACCGATCTTTTTTTCAGATGCAGGTAAGCTACAGGGGATACCCCCTACCGTGAGTATTCCGGCTGTTACCACGCTGGGGTATGGTGGTCAGTTGGCAGGACCTGCGCTGCTCGGTATTGTAGCGCACCAGTATTCACTGCCCGTCGCATTCGCCTGCCTGGTGGTGTTGCTGGTGGTAGTTGCCATCGCTTACCTGCTAAGGAAATAGCGGGTTGCATTTTAGCATTACCCCCGCAGGCTGGCTATAAAGAACCGGTTGGAATGTGTACGGCAGTATACGATGTGTTGCAGGTGCCGGATGTGGCAATGGTGATGGAGAACACGATCGTATATGCCCGGTTCCATAATGACCCGAAAATCGCTGCGTTCAAAGCCGTTATATCGTTATCTTCAAAGGATCAACTACAGTTCAATCTTTTTCTAATATGAGCAAACTTATACAAATGATGATAGCGGGCCTGGTATGGCTGACTGCCTGCAACGAGAAGCATACGCCACCCAACCAGTTATCGCGTGCAGAAGCGGATGAAGGCTGGGTATTACTGTTTGACGGGAAGTCTGACGCCGGCTGGCATTTATACAACAAGGGTAAAACCGCTTCGGCGTGGAAGGTGGAAGACGGTGCTTTGGTTTGTAAGCCGGATACCGGCTTGCAACGAGGCGACCTGGTAACGGATGGCATATACAAAAATTTTGAATTGCTTTTTGAATGGAAGATAGCAGCAGGCGGCAATAGCGGCGTATTCATTAATGTAGCGGAGAAGCCGGAAAACCCTACTACCTGGGCATCGGGACCAGAATACCAGTTGCTTGACAAGGCGCACCAGGATTTTGAGGTGAATACAAAAAAGTGTGGTGGGATGTTTGGTTTCCCCTGGCAGGATAATCCACTCGAACTCAATCCGGCCGGGGAGTGGAATCAGTCTATGATCCGGCAGCTAAACGGTAAAGTGGAGTTTTACCTGAACGGGCATCTCACCATCCGGCAGGATTTTACCGCAGCAGCGTGGCACAGCATGGTAGCACAAACGCATTTTAAGAATTTCCCTGAGTTTGGCAGGCATACCAGCGGGCATATAGCCTTGCAGGATTGGGCTAAGGGAATTGCTTTCAGGAATATCAAAATAAAAGACCTGTAGCAGCAGATTGCAGGCTGTTGAACATGTATGGAACCCGTTGCCGATAGCGTTTCGGCCAGTGCTGTTTGTTCAACGCAGCACCGGAGTTCGCCGCGTTTCATAGGTTGGGTATCTGAGGCTGCAGGCTTACTCCATTTGCAGATGGCACAAAACTTGCTTTTTTGTGCATGATCAACAGGTTTTAGGTACAGTAGCCAATAAAAGGCGCTACAGGTACTGGTGTTATTGCTGATTTTTTTCGGTAAATTGTAATTAAATCTTTTGTATGCAAAACTGGCTTCGAACATTGCTTGCCGGCGCTGCCGCCTATAAATGGGGTGGGGGTTGTCTCGGCTCCGTTTTGGTATTTTTACTGGTATATTGGTTGTTGGGTCATTGTTAGCGTTGCAGAGCGGGAATATTGAAGGATGTCTTTTTATTGCTTATTTTTAATGAGTGAGGAAAGAGACGGTCATACTGTTATTATTTGTCCTGGCAAAATTTCTGCTGCAATACAGCCTGATTGGTCCGGAATACGAACTCCACCGCGATGAGTTTCTTCATCTCGATCTGGGTAAGCATCTTGATTGGGGGTATCTGTCTGTACCACCGGTCACGGGAATCATTTCAGCCGTCATACACCTGTTGGGGAATGGGGAATATTGGGTAAAATTTTTCCCCGCCGCATCGGGCGCGCTTACTATAGGTATTGTGTGGAAGGCTGTAGATGTTTTGAAGGGAAGCCTGTATGCGAAAGTGTTGGCGGCTACCTGTTTGCTGTTTTCTGTTTTGCTGCGCATAAATATGCTCTACCAGCCCAACAGTATAGACATTCTGTGCTGGACAGCTGTGTATTATTGTCTGCTGCGTTATTTTAAAGCAGAAAACGGCAGGTGGTTAATGGCAGGTGCCGTGGTATTTGCCTGCGGGTTGCTCAACAAATACAACATTGTATTTTTGATGATCGGTATGTTGCCGGCTGTGTTGGTAACAGCACACCGGCGGATGTTTGCGCGTCGGGCTTTGTACTTCGCTGCACTCGCAGCGTTGGTAATCGTTTTTCCCAATCTGCTCTGGCAATATTATCATGGCTTCCCGGTCGTGAAGCATATGCAGGAATTAGCTGCCATACAGTTGGTACATGTCAGCCGTTGGGGGTTCCTTTCGGGACAGGGGTTGTTTTTCTACAATTCCTTTTTCGTATGGATGGCTGCTGTTATAGCACTGATCGTTCACAAGCCATTCCGGCGATACCGTGTATTTCTCTGGTCGCTGCTGTTTACGTTAGTGGTATTTGTGTTGTTGAAAGCGAAGGATTACTATGCCATAGGCTTGTACCCCGTTTATTTTGCCTTCGGTGCTGTTTATTTTTCCCGGCTGTTAGTTTGCAAAGGCGGTGTGTATGTAAAAGGGCTGAGCCTGGTATTGCCTGTGGTGTTTTTTATACCCATGTATCGTTATGCCTTTCCCAATCAGCCGTATGCGGAGATCGTCCGGAACAACGAGGTTTACCGGGAACTGGGTTTGCTCCGGTGGGAGGATGGCAAAGACCATGCTTTACCGCAGGATTTTGCCGATATGCTGGGCTGGAAAGAGCTGGCCGCCCTGGTAGACAGCGCCCACGCGGCCATCGGGGATGGCCACACGCTGATATTGTGCGATAACTATGGGCAGGCCGGTGCTATCAACTATTATTCGGCTAGGGGATTGCAGGCCGTGTCGTTCAACGGAGATTACATCAACTGGATAGATTTGAGTACCCCTTATCGGCATCTTATCCGGGTGAAAGCTAAAAAGGGAAAAGAAGACGAGATGGAGCAAACAAGCCCTTATTTTGAACAGTCGGTAGAGTTGGGCTATGTCACCCATCCCTATGCCCGTGAATCCGGTACAACAGTTTTTAGTTTTAGGGGGGCTACAGTAGATATCAACGAACGGATAAGAAAAGAGGTGGCGGAAAAAAAGAAATGAGCGAAGAAGCGGGGTTGCTGTTTCGGAATGTAACCCAACAAACGCTGCGTATTTCATACTATAGCCGCTGTTGTTCCTCATTGGTATCTCTGTGCTGCGCTTTGGTGTTTTTCGATCCGAACCGGAAGCTCAACGATATTCCTGCCATTCGGCTTTCCTGTATTCTCCTGAAGTATACAACCGAGTTTTCGAGGTTTTTTGTAGTGCCTTTTTCTATCCATCCCAGGAAAATATCATCGGCAAATACACGTAGCTGTGCTTTGCCTGCCATGCATTCATACAAAACGGCTACATTCATCCGCCATCTCGGTCGGTTGGCGGTTTGTCCCTGCAAGTCTTTGTGCCGGTAAAAGATCATCCATTCCCCTTTCCATTTTTTTGAAAAGGTAAAATGATTGAATGCATTTATCCTGCCGGTATACATTTCTTCGCGAATAAGGTTGCCAAATGTTTTGCCTCTGAGGTATAACCGTATCAGGTTGATATTGGCGTTAATTCGCCACCAGGGGGCAACGGTGGTTTGATAATTGACGGATACACCGGCTGCAATGCCATTGGCAATATTTTCCGGCTGTCGTATGAAAATACTGTCTTCTACCCGCAGCGACGAAAAAATAATTTGCCGGAAGCCCGAATAGATGGCGTTGAAGGTCCATTGGTTGTGGTGTTGATACCGCAGGTCTATTTGGGTATTGAATTGTGGCTGTAATAAAGGGTTGCCCCCGGAAAAATTATAATCATCCTCCTTGACCAGAAAGGGGTTCAGTTGCTGAAAGCCGGGTCGGTTGATTCTTCTCGATATGCTCAATACCATGTTTTTTCTGCCGGTAGTATCGAAGCTGTAGGATACAAACGCAGAGGGGAAGAAGGAAATATAGGATTTTCGGAACCATTTTGTCTCGGTATTAACTTCCTCCGGTTCTGAACCCCGGATGTCGGTTTGCTCGCCGCGGATGCCCAGTTTGGTATTGAAACGATGTATTTTTTTCTGTACACTCAGATATCCTGCATGTATCCATTCCTGGTACCTGAACCGATTGCTGATGTGTTCGCCTACATCACTGTCCTGGTATTGTTCGGTTACACGAAAAATGTTGTCTGTTGAAACATTGCCGCTTCGCCATCCGGTCTCTATCTTCCAGTGTTTTTTTGCCGACCAGTTGTAATCAGCTTGTGCATTGTACACCCTTATACGGCCAGGCAGAAAATATTGGGAGAGGATGGTATGTGCAGTGGTGATTTTGTTTAACTGTATATCTTCAGATTTGTTGTGCTGCATATAGTTAACATCAACGGATAGTTGTCCGCCATTTTCGGAAAACTTGTGGAGGGCATGAACATTGTAGAAGTGATGCCTGGTAAAGGTTCCCTGGCGACTGTAACCATTTCCGCTATATAGCTCGTTGCCGTTTGTGGTTTCGTTTTCACTGGTATACCTGGTGCTGCTCCAGCCCGGACCACCGCGCCATTGCGCAATAGCGCCAATACTGGTGGATGATGAAAGATCGTAGTCAATCCCCACGCGGCTGCTTACATTGTTAAAGCCCGGGCGTGTGAAATGGCGCTGGGTGACTAATGTATTTGTTTCGCCCTTCTGGTCCATAAAATGTCTCTCCGTGTGTGCATTGGAAAACCCGTTATCATGGTTGTGAGACAGGCTGCCTGTTAGCTGTAGTTTCCTGCGGTTGTAGTACAGGCTGGCATTACCCCATCCGCGTACATACTTACCCGCATTGCCGCCGGCGTTCAGTGAGCCAGACATTCCGGGCAGGCGATTTTTTTTCAACACAATATTAATCAGCGATGCTCCTGCCGCCTGGTACGAAGCGGGTGGTACCGGTATCAGCTCAATTTTTTCCACCGTGCCTGCCGGGATGGATTTGAGATAGTGCAAGAGATCGGCTTCAGACATATGGGTGGGGCGGTTATCAATCAGTATGGAGGCAGCTCCCCGACCGTTCAGCCCTATGGTATTGCCCTCAACGGTTACGCCTGGTGTTTTTTCAAGTACCTGCAGCGCGTTGCCTGACGAAGCGCCTATCAATGCACCTACATTCACTACTGTCCTGTCTAGCTGTTGCTCTATCAGGGCTTTTTCGGCTTTTATCACTATGGTATTTAGCGCTGTTACCGCATCGGAGCTGAGTACCACTGCATCCAGCAGAATGGTGTTTTTCGATATCGTGATTTCTTTCCTGAAAGGTTTCATACCTATAGCTGTAACTGTAAGCAGGTAGCTGCCAGGCATTAATGTCAGTAAAAAAAAACCTGTACTGTCAGACAAGTGTGTTAAGCTTTGCCGTTCTCCGGATATATGTACGGTGGCATGAGCAACCGGTTGTCCGGCTGTATTGATAACAGCACCCGAAACCTGCACAGGCGATTGTGCGCGGGTAATATGATAACTCAGGAACAGTAGTAAGGCAATCAGCCATTGGATCAGCAGGCGTATCATGATTATATTTTTTGCAAACCTGACAGATTACTAAAGACGTATAAAATTATAATGACCAAAAGGCGGTTTCCCGGTTCTAAACGCTATAGGTACGTGATAAAGTTCCCCCGCAGAAAGAAAGGCTGTATTCGTCACGATTTAAGCCGTATTCGTCATATTGGTTATTTTCACTGAAAATACTGGTTCAGATTTGCCGGTATTATTGAACAGATACAAGTAGTCACATGGAAAGTCTGCAACAGAAGAAACAAAAAAAAGAAAAAGACCCGCAGCGGGTAAAGATCCGAAATTACATGCTGCTCACGTTGCTTGCAACGGTCGTATTGTTAATGATCATGGTGCCTTATTCGGAACTGGTATCACCCTCGCACGAGGGACAGCTATCTGTTTTTCTGACGGCGCTTTTTATAACCTGTGTGTTTATAGGAAGGTACCTCTCTGTTGTATGGATATCAGGCCAGCGTCCGATCAACAATAAGCTGTATGTTTTTTTGGGAACGGCTATGACGGTTTCGGCATTTATATTGTTTGTGCAGGCCCAGGTGTTGTCTAATTCACCGGGCCATCCGCTCCCCATGAACATATTTTTGTCGAGCGCACTGGTGACGCTTTTTGCCACCTGTCTAGGTATATTGATCAAGGTGACGAGGTACTCAGTCAGTACTCAACTGATAGAAGCGAAAGCATCAGCGGCTCAGAGTAAGTCTGAGCTTCACTTTTTGCAATCGCAACTCAGCCCCCATTTTCTTTTTAATACGCTTAATAACCTGTACGGCATCTCTCTTTCCCAGCATGAGAAAATTCCTTCCCTTCTGCTGAAGCTTTCTGATTTGCTGCGGTATTCGGTGTACGAAGCCAAAGGATTGTACGTACCGCTGTCGGAAGAGATCAAGTACATAAAGAATTACATCGATTTTGAGCGTTTGCGGGTCGGCGAGAGGCTGGAACTGGACGTAAGCATCGAAGAGGTATATGGTAGCAATGTACACATTGCCCCTTTGCTGCTCATGGTATTTATAGAGAACGCGTTCAAGCATTCTAAAAATACATTGTCTGAAAAAGTACAGATCAGTATTACACTGAAAACGTTTGGTAAAGATATTCTCTTCGCCGTCAGTAATAGCTATGATCCTACGGTAGATGCGGCCGGAAAGGAAGGTTATAGCGGACTGGGGCTTGAAAATGTGCGAAAGCGTCTCGACCTGCTCTATCCGGGAAAATACGAAATGAGCCTGCAGAGTAAAGACAATGTATACAGCGTTAAATTGCAACTTAAAGAATCGTAGATGAGTATACAATGCCTGATAGTGGACGATGAACCCATAGCGCGGGATATAGTGAAACTGTATTGTACACACCTGCCGGTACTGACAGTGAAAGCCACTGCTTCCAATGCATTAGAAGCCAGGAAAATATTACAGCAGGAAGCGATCGATATCCTTTTCCTGGATATCAATATGCCTACGCTCGACGGTATTGCTTTTCTGAAGACCCTGAAAAAACTTCCACAGGTGATATTGACCACGGCATACAAGGAGTATGCGGTGGAGGCCTTCGACCTGTCGGTTTGTGATTATCTGTTGAAGCCTTTTTCGCTCGACCGTTTCGTGGTGGCGGTAGACAAGGCGCTTGAGAAGCTATTACCGCAAACCAGCGAATCGAAAGAAAATGTTTTCATAAGGGCCGACGGGAAGATTGTAAATGTTCGTTTTGGCGACCTTCTGTTTGCAGAAGCCAGCGGCAACTATACCAAATTATATACAGCTACCGGCATGCTGATGCCGGCTATGACCTTTTCAGCTATAGAAAACATACTGCCTCCCGGTGATTTCCTGCGTGTTCACCGCTCATTCATCATCAATAAATCCAAAATAACCCACGTAGAAGGCAACAGGGTATACATCCATAAAAATGAAATACCCATCGGCAGTAATTATAAAACAGCTTTCCTGCAGGCGCTGGGACTCATGTAAGCTGGTGGTACTGTTGACTGTATGCTTTTACCGCGTAGTGAACTTATACACCGTTGTGCTTGTATAAGTCTCTCCCGGGCGCAATACCGTTGAGGGAAATGATGGCTGGTTGGGCGCGTCGGGGTAATGCTCGGTTTCGAGACAAAATCCGGACCGATGCTGGTAAGCAATTCCGTCTTTGCCGGTAACCGTGCCATCCAGAAAATTGCCGGTATAGAATTGAGTGGCGGGTTCGGTGGTCAGTACTTCCATCACTCTTCCGGAGGCGGGTTCATATACGGTGGCTGCCTGCTTGAGGTTTTTGCTGCTGTCTGTAAATACCCAGCAATGATCATAGCCGCCCCCGAATTGAATTTGCTGATCATTTGCTCCTATATCAGCGCCTATTGTTTTGGCTGTTGTAAAATCAAATGGAGTGCCTGATACCGGCCGCAGCTCTCCTGTGGGAATCAGGGTTTGATCTACCGGTAAAAAACGATCGGCTTGGATGGTTATTTCGTGTTCCAGCACATCTGTACGCATGTTGCCGGATAAGTTGAAATAAGCATGGTTGGTGAGGTTCACTACCGTTGGTTGATCGGTCGTAGCCATATAATCTATAGCAAGGGCATTGTCTTTTCGCAGCGTATAGGTTACCTCAGTTGTCAGTGTTCCCGGAAATCCTTCTTCCCCGTCGGCCGATACATAGCGGAGTTTCAGTTGAGGTTCTTCGCCGCCGGCAGGCATAGCTTCCCATAGTACTTTATCAAAACCCTTAATACCGCCGTGCAGGGCATTGGGTCCGTTGTTTTGAGCGAGTGTGTATTCTTTTCCGTCGAGCGTAAACCGTCCGTCGGCTATACGGTTACCGAACCGTCCTACCAGTGCGCCAAAATAGGGAACACCTTTCAGATAACCGTTCAACGAATCGCATCCCAGGGTGATATCTGCAAACTGCCCCTGCCTGTCGGGCGCCGACCAATAGGTAATGGTACCGCCATAATTGCTGATCCTTACCTCCATGCCTGCGGCATTTTTGAGTATATACAGGTCGGCTTCCGAGCCATCTGGTAAGGCGCCGAAAATTGTTTTTTGAATGTTTTGCATAGCAGTCTCTTTACCGGCGTCGCTTTGTTGGGCGTTCTCACCAGATCCGCAACCCTGCAATATCGAAAAGGAACCCATAAGCAACAGTAGATTTTTATATTTCATACAATGCGATTGGCTTGTTGTACAGCAACATGCTGCGAAAAGCGAATGTAATGGAATCTCTGCGCTGCGGCAAATAAACCGGCAGCTTTTTGAATTACAATGTATACAGGCAATCCCCGCGGCGTTGTTTTGTCGTTGGTTTTAGCCCTAGCAGCCGGGATTTTGCTCCTGCATCACGCGTCTGTTGCGGGTTTACTTTCAGTGGAATCCTCGTTTTGTTCTTTACTGATGTCTGGCAGTGCTTCGGTATCTGTTTCTGTTTTATCCTTCGACCGCACATGACGGTTTCGCAATCGTACCACAGGGTTGGTCATAGGGCTGAGGCCGGGACGGTCGTCGCCGAGCAATACCCCCCAGTGTTTAAATTCCTCCGTATGATCGAATACTACCTTAAGGATAGCCATGATAGGCAGCGATAAAAACATACCCGATACGCCGGCTAATGTTCCACCCATTACCACCCCCAGGATGCTGACCAGCGCATTGATTTTTACTTTCGAGCCTACAATTTTAGGCATCAGAATATTATTGTCGAGAAACTGTACCGCTGCAATTACACCCAATACCACTACCACCTGCCACAAGTCGTTGGAAGACGTGAGCGTTAGCAACACTCCGATCAGGTTGCCGATCAGGGCGCCCACGTAGGGGATCAGATTCAGGAATGCAAAGATAACCGCGATCAGCAGGGCGTGCTTTACGCCGATCAGCATCAGGGTGATGCCGAGCAGGAAGGTCATATAGGTAATCTGTATCAGCAGACCTACCAGATAACTTTTTACAATCACTTCTGTTTGCCTCAAAGCAGATTCTACCTGAGGATGATCTTCTCTGTTAAACCATAAGAATACGAATCGCAGCAAAAGGTTTTTGTAAAAGAGGATCAGGAACACGTAGATGGGCAGGAGACCTACGAATACAAAAACGCTGGTAAGTGAAACAGCTGCGCCGCTAAGATAGGACCCTGCATTTTCCAGCAGTTTATTGCCCTGATCGCGCAGCATATTGATTTGTTCGTCCAGCGATATTTTGAAGGTGCTGCTGATCCAGGTGCTCAGCGTATGCCAGTGCTCGTTGAGGTTTTTCTGAAGCTGGGGAAAGTCTTTTACGAGGGCGGCCACCTGGAATGAGAAAAATACCAATACACCTGCAACAGCCATCACGGCTATCAATATTACCAGTACAATAGCCACCAGTTCGGGGATTTTGATCTTACGGAAAAAGCGAAACAGGGGGAGCAACAGCAGGCTAAGGAAAAAAGCCATCAACAAGGGCATGATGATCTCGTTGCCTACATAAAATAAAATAAGAATCAAACAGAGTCCCAGTAACTCTATGGAGCGTTTTACGGTTAGAGGAAGGAGCCGCATATTTTAAAAGTTTATATGAAGATAGGTGAAAATGGGAAAGTTTATATTTTGATACTTGCGGTGGTTAGATATGCAGTTTATGTGCCAATTGCTAAAACACCGGAAATTTCCTTAAATCGAAAGGCTGTTTTACATTTGCATGACAAAAAATCTGGTAAACACCTTTATCATTGCGTTATTTGAAACCCTGAGACCTCTGTTGTTTGTAATAGGTTCTTCGTTACTTGAATATATATGGTGAAAGTTGGTCATAAAAAAGCGGCGCTGTCAGGTGTCGATCTTTGTCGGTTTCACAAGCCACGGAGCCTGATGTATAATGCCCTTTTTGATGGAGGAGCTACGGGTAGCCAGGAGCGGGAGAAAAAAGCAACGGATCATGTTCCCGAACACTGTTCTGAGTTCCTCATGCAGGGAATTCACTTCATGCATTTTGATTTTCCGGACCCTGTTGTGGAAAATATTACCCTCAAAAGCAGGGAACCTTATGTAAGTATGCTTTTTTCTATCCGGAATACCAGCCGTCATACCAATCTCGAACGCAATACGGTATTCGCCGATATCAGGAATAATGAACATGGGTTATTGTATATTTCCAACCAGGAAATCAATATCCAGTGGCAAAGTGAAGAGAATGCACAAGTATTTGTTATCAATCTTTCTGTTGAATACTTCCGCCGGTTTCTTACAACGGAACATCCCCTTTTCAGTTTTTTTGAAAGCAGCGAATATGAAAATACCCCCGCTATCCTCGGGGAGCATAGCATGCAGATAACGCCCCGTATCTATACTATTCTACATGATTTGGGGAACTGCGAATACAAAGACATTTATAAAAAGCTTTTCATTAAATCGAAGGTCATAGAACTGTTGCTGCTTCAGTTTGAGCAATTTGAAAATACGCTGGAGAATACAGAAACCGTAAAACACGACAGCATACATCTCGAAAAGATGCATAAGGCCAGGGAAATTATCGCTTCCAACCTTGCGAAACCCTGTTCTATCCTCGATCTGGCACAACAGGTGGGTACCAACGACTGTTACCTGAAAAAACAATTCAAGCAGGTATTTGGTACTACCGTTTATGGATACCTCCAGAAGGAGAGAATGGAAAGATCCAGGGAACTATTGCTGGAGGGAAATAAAAAAGTATCAGAAGTAGCCCGGCTCACTGGTTATAAGCATGCATCGCATTTCACTACTGCCTTTAAAAAATATTTTGGTTACCTGCCGAACCAGATAAGGCTTATCTTGTTTTTATTATACGTTTCGCCGGCATTTTATGCGTTGCCGGATATGCCCGTTTGATTATTATTAGCCTCCCCGGGTAGGCATTTTCCTTGATAGCATTAGATAATTAAGTATATTATTGTGGTAACCTGCCATAATAAAAAGATAATCCGGGCTATCTAAATAAGGTATAAATCCTTTACTTTTAGTGCTTCATTTCCACAGACTAATAATTACGATGAAAAGGATGAAGTTTCACTTTTGCTTATCGGGCCTGGTGGCCGCGATTGTATTCTTGAGCGCTTGTAAAGACAACAAGCCGGTTTTATCGCCTGTTAAAAACAGTACCATTACGCTTGTTGGTGCTAACCTCGGTTCCAGAATGATTCATTTTGACCATTTTGAAACGGAATTACAATTGCGGTATCCCGACAGCAACCTGCTGGTACGCAATATGTGTGACGGAGGAAATACGCCAGGCTTCAGGCCACATTCGGGCAGAAATAACCCCTGGGCCTTCCCCGGGGCAGAGCAGTTTCATACCGGTACAGAGCTGGCAACACCCTCGCACAGTGAAGGTCATCTGGAGTCGGAGGATGACTGGCTGAAGCGTTTGAACACTAATATTATTATAGCTTTTTTCGGATATGTGGAATCATTCGGCGGTAAAGAAGGACTCGATAATTTCAAAGCCGAACTGGATGCCTTCATCAAACACAGCAAGTCTCAACGCTATAGCGACGATTCGTTACAAATGGCTATTGTTTCCCCGGTAGCATTCGAAGACCTGACCGATTCGCTTGACCTGCCCGATGGTAAGAAGGAAAATGAAAACCTGGCGTTGTATACGGAGGGGATGAAAGAAGTGGCCGCACAAAACAATGTATTGTTCGTAGATGCATTTACGCCTTCTAAAAAATGGTATGCACAAGCTAAGCATGCCCTAACCATCGACGGTTCGCAATTGAATGAGGAAGGCTATAAAAAGCTATCGCTGTTGCTGGTGGATGAAATATTCGGTAAGACCAAACCCCAACATGAAGCCAACAGGGCATTGGTGAAGGAAATGGTAGACGAAAAAAACTGGATGTGGCACAACGACTTCAAAGTGCCGAATGGCGTGCACGTATTTGGCCGCCGGTATAATCCGTTTGGACCGGATAATTACCCGGCTGAAATTAAAAAAATCCGCGAACTCACGGCTATCCGCGATACCGCCATCTGGCTGGCGGCTGCCAGCGGCGAGCGTAAAGACCTCGCGGCTGCTGATAAACACACTAGCATTCTACCGGAAGTAAAAACGAACTACAACCCGGAAAGAAATGGAAGTCTTACCTACTTATACGGTCAGGACGCCATAAATAAGCTGAAAGTTCCGGAAGGGTATAAGATAGAATTGTTTGCTTCCGAGCAGGAATTCCCGGAGCTGGCTAAACCCATGCAGATGTCTTTCGACAATAAAGGCAGGCTGTGGGTAGCTACCATGCCCAGTTATCCGCATTACAAGCCGGGGGATACACGTCCGGACGATAAGATTATCATACTGGAAGACACCGATAACGACGGGAAAGCCGATAAGGTAACCGTTTTTGCCGATAGTCTGCACCTGCCCGTAGGGTTTGAAATAGCGCCGGAGGGGGTATATGTTTCGCAGGGAACCGATTTTAAACTCTACCAGGATACAGATGGCGACGACAAGGCCGACAAGGTAACCATTTTGCTGAGCGGATTCGACGACCACGATACCCACCATAATATACACGCTTTCACCACCGATCCGTCGGGGGCCATATATATGGGCGAAGGCGTGTTTCTCCATACCAACGTAGAAACATCCTACGGCGTGGTAAGAGGCACCAATGGCGGCTTTTACCGCTACGCACCGCAGTTGCATAAGCTGGAAAGAACAGCCCAACTGTCTATTCCCAACCCATGGGGTATTGCATTCGACGATTGGGGACAGCCCATATTTGCAGAAACCTCCGGTCCGGATGTGCGGTGGATGCTGCCGGGTACGGTATTGCCCCGCTATGGAAATGCTACGCATAAATCCTTCAATCTTATTGAAGAAGCCCACAAGGTGCGCCCCACCTCAGGACTTGAGTTTGTATCAAGCCGTCATTTTCCCGATGAGGTACAGGGCGACATGATCATCAACAATACCATCGGATTCCTGGGAACCAAGCAGCATGCGGTAAAAGACAGCGGAACCGGTTTTGTTACAAAGCACAGGCTTGACCTGCTGGTAAGTGAAGACCGGAACTTCAGGCCGGTGGATATGGAATTTGCACCCGATGGATCGTTGTACGTGATAGACTGGCATAATATACTCATAGGGCATATGCAGCACAATGCCCGCGATCCCCTCCGCGACCATATGCACGGCAGGGTGTACCGGATTACTTACCCATCGCGGCCTTTGGTGACGCCGGCTAAAATAGACGGTGCTACCATTGATGAATTGCTGGATAACCTGAAGTTGCCGGAATACCGCACACGCTATCGCACCAAAAGAGAACTGAGAGGCAGGGATACTAAAGAAGTGCTGGCAAAAGTTTCGGAATGGGTGCAAAAGCTGGATAAGAATGATCCTCAATACGAACATCAAAAGCTGGAAGCACTGTGGGTAACCTGGGGGTTGAACAAGGTAGATCAACAACTGCTGCGCGATATGCTGAAAGCAAAAGACTACCGTGCACGTGCAGCGGCAGTTTATGTACTGCGTTATGTAGGGCATCAGGTGGCAGACCAGGCAGCGCTGATGATGGAAGCCGCCCGCGATGAGAGCAGCCGCGTTCGGCTGATGGCCATTGTAGCAGCTTCGTGGATGGACCAGGAAAAAGGATTGCCCATTCTGGAAGAAGCCGCCAGGCATCCGCTGGATGAATGGATGGTATATGCCTACGAAACAGCAGTGGCGCACCTGAGCGATCGGGCCGTGGAAAAAAGGGAAAGACCCAAAGATGCCGTAGCGTCTAATCTGAAAGGAAAGGAACTGGAACTATACAATGCCGGACGCCAGATATATGCCAGGGAAGGCTTCTGTATTACCTGCCATCAGGCAGACGGAAAAGGGCTCACAGCCTCCGGCTTTCCGCCTATTACCGGCACCAAATGGGTTACCGGTAACGAAGACCGACTGATTAAACTGGTGCTCAAAGGCCTGATGGGGCCCATAGAGGTGAACGGCGTAAAATACCCGGGGCAGGTACCTATGACACCGTTTGGCGATATGCTCACCGATAGCGAAGTGGCGTCGGTACTTACTTATGTGCGAAATTCGTTTGGTAACCAGGCTGCTGCCATAACGCCGGAACAGGTGAAAAAAGTGAGGGATGCTATCTCAGATAAAAAAGATTTTTATATAGCAGACCAATTGCTGAAGGAGCATCCGCTGGAAAAGTAGGTGGAAAAAATGCTGTGAATGAAAGTAAAAGCCGCCGGCAACCCGGCGGCTTTTTTACAATGGGTATGGGGCGTATGGGAAGAAAAGCAGGATGCCCCACCATCCGTAGATGGGAATATGGCAAAGCGAAAAGTTCACCATATTTATACCGTTGCGGTGACTATTTTTGTAAATAGACCGTTTAATACAGAAATACACCAGATGGCAAGCGGGAATAAAAGAAAAGAAGAACTCACCCTGCGGTACTTTTCGTTGCTGGACAGTCACCTGGACGATTTGGTGAAGGGCAATGCAACAGAGATGTACGAACTGGCAGACATAGCCAGGGTATTGTGCGTATCGCAAAAGCACCTTATCAAAATCATTCGTGAAGAACGGGGAAACCATCCCTGCCATTTTTATGTTCAAAAGATCATAGAGCGGTCAAAAGAATTGCTGCTCACCACCGATGAGGCTATTGCACAAATAGCCTATACACTCACCTTCGATCCCTCTAATTTTACCAAATTCTTCAAAAAACACGTAGGGATAACGCCCTCTGCTTATCGTGCAGGGCAAAAAGCGAAAAGTTCACCATAACCACGCCAGACAACACGCAGATATTTGCCATACATCTTAAAATGAATATTATGGCACGTAACGACTTGAAAGGAAAAGTAGTGTTGATAGCCGGGGGCGGTAAAAATCTGGGCGGACTGTTGAGCAGGAATTTTGCTGCCGAAGGCGCCAGACTGGCTATACACTATAACAGCGAAAACACTAAAACAGAGGCTTTACAAACGCTGGCAGATGTTCAGGCTGCAGGAGCGGAAGGGTGGCTGTTTCAGGGCGACCTGACAGATGTAAACAATATCACCCGCTTTTTTGATGAGGCCATTGCCAGGTATGGCGGCATCGACATTGCTATCAATACCGTGGGAAAAGTATTGAAGAAGCCCTTTGTAGACATCACAGAGGCTGAATACGACAACATGTCTGACATCAACGCTAAAATCGCCTATTTTTTTATGCAGGAGGCAGGCAAAAAACTGAATGACCATGGTAAAATATGCACCATCGTTACCTCCTTGCTGGCAGCTTACACCGGGTTGTATGCAACCTACGGCGGCTTAAAAGCGCCTGTGGAACATTTTACACGGGCAGCGTCTAAAGAATTTGGCGCAAGAGGGATTTCCGTTACAGCCGTTGCACCCGGACCTATGGACACACCATTTTTTTATGGACAGGAAACCGAGGAAGCGGTGGCCTACCATAAATCGGCGTCGGCGCTGGGCGGACTGACCGATATCAGAGACATTGCGCCGCTGGTAGCATTTCTCGTGACGGATGGCTGGTGGATTACCGGGCAAACGATTTTTGCCAACGGAGGGTATACTACCCGGTAATAAAATAACAGCAAAGGCGGGTGGGAATAAATGTATGGATTATCTTTATATGCTACCCGCCATTTTTATTTACTAAAAAAACATCTGTTACCAATGATGCTGAAAATACTCAATTCACTGCTGATATTGTTCGCTGTGGGCATGGGATGTAAACACGGATGGAGCATGCTGTTGGCAAAGCCGGAAATGCTGGACATGTTTGGTAAATGGAATTTCCCGAAAGCTGCTGTTATGCTCAACGGACTGGTATTGTTGGGCAGTTCGGTGATGATATTGTTTCCTAAAACATTTGTATGGGGCAATTTTTTGATGGCGGCCGGTATACTGATGATCATCTGCCTGCAGTTGCTACACAGGGATTTAAAAGGAGTAGCGGTTGAAATGCCCTTCCTGCTGCTGAACCTGGTGATCATTTATCTCCAGCATCCTTTGCAGAAAACAGCGCTGTGAAAGCGAACATAACGCTCATAATAGTATTCTTTTCTTTTACGGCCTGCGGACAAACGCCTGTGGGCAGTACTTCAATCGATAAAACAGTAGACACGATGGATACTTCAAAAATTACAGACAGCACGGTTAGAAAAGCAATAGAAGCATTGCAGCATAATGACAAGCAGGCCTGGTTTTCTTTTTTTACAGCCGATGCTGTATTCACCGATGATGGAAGAACCCTGGACCTGCATGCTTTTTTCGACAATGCTTTTGACAAAAAGGAAAAATTTCTAAGTCTCGATCAGGTAGAAAATGAGGGACGGCATATCTCCGGCAACTTTTACGCAGGGCAATGGGGAACTTTTCGGGTGTTTTTCCGGTTCGGGATCGGTTCGGATGGAAAAATACACCGGCTCGATATAGGGCAACTGAACCGTTAATGTTATCCGCACAGATCTATGAACATGACCGAAGCGGTTGCATTGCTTGAACCAGCGTTTGCAACGCAACAACAACTCCCTCAAATCTGGGCCGATCTGGGCTGTGGCAGCGGCGTGTTTACGGCTGCACTGGCTGCATTGCTTCCGCCCGGAAGCGCTGTATGGGCGGTAGACCGGGAACCACAACGATTTGGCCCGCCAGCGGCCCGCGAGGTAGTTGTTCATTTTCAACAGGGTGATTTTGAAAAAGAGGATTGGCGCTATCCTGAGCCCGACGGTATACTGATGGCCAATTCTTTTCACTTTATTGCTAATAAGACCGCGCTGATCGCAAAACTGGAAAACAGTTTTTCCGCCCGTCCTGTATTCGTGATCGTTGAATACGATACCGATACGCCCAACCGCTGGGTACCCTATCCCGTTTCCTTTCAGACTTTGAAAAAGCTGTTTGCAGGTTTGGGTTACCGGGTGATTAAGAAGCTGCATACACAACCATCGCTCTTCGGAGGCGAACTGTATGCGGCGCTGATAACCCGTTAGTTATTGGTAACCTCCCCCTCCAATTTTATGATTTGTACCGGTTTGTTGAAGGAAGTATTACGTCATCGTACTATGACATCGGGAACCGGTCTGTTGATTAACACTACGTTATGGCTTTTTGTTTAACCGGGTGGGTATTTTTGTGGTTCAGTAAAGCGAAGAAGTATGATCAGACTGTTAGGTTTTATGCTGTTGTTAATGATCGGTGCGGGGTGTAGTAAAGACCGGGCGCCGGTGGAAGCAGTTGTAGATTTGAAAGAATTTAAATTATTCAATTATTCCAGCGGTGCAGCGGTGGAGGCGGGCATATGCAAAATAGAGCACCTGGAAAGCGGCAATGCGAGAGTGACGGTACAATTGCATGAAGCGTTCCGGCAGCCGCAGGTGAATTTTTCTGCCTTGATCACCACCACTCTTGCAGATGAGAACGAAGTGGTATTTGCTCAGTTGGGATCAGTGCCCGGCGCGTCCGGAAATCTGGTGGTTCACCCGGTGGTCAAACTGGGATCAGGGTTGCCGCTGAAGTATCCGGAGCTGATCGGGAATACCGGGTATTTTATAAAGGTCATGAGCGGCGCTAACGTGCAGGCCACCGGAGAAATACCCTAAAAAGCGGTTATTTGCCCTGTTGTACATGCTATTTTTATAAATAGAAAGGTTTTATTTTGTTTTTTCCCAAAGGGCGGCTTACCTTTGCCGTCCTAAAAATTAAAGGTTCAGAATGCCTACAATACAGCAATTAGTAAGAAAAGGTAGAGAAATTATTCGGGCAAAAAGTAAGTCCAGAGCCCTGGATCAGTGCCCCCAGCGTCGTGGTGTTTGTACCCGTGTGTACACTACTACACCTAAAAAACCGAACTCCGCACTGCGTAAAGTGGCGAAGGTAAGGCTGACCAATAAAGTGGAGGTGATCGCTTACATACCCGGAGAAGGGCATAACCTGCAGGAGCACTCCATTGTGTTGATCCGTGGAGGTCGTGTGAAGGATTTACCCGGGGTTCGTTACCACATCGTGAGAGGTAGCCTGGATACTGCCGGTGTAAAAGACCGTAAGCAAAGCCGTTCGAAATACGGTACTAAAAAGGCGCAACCTGCCGGAAAAAAATAGCAATCAAAAGATAATACTGTAATAATATGCGTAAAGCACAAGCTAAGAAATTACCATTAGCACCTGATCCCAGGTATAATGACAAACTCGTTACAAGGTTTGTAAACAATTTGATGTGGGGCGGAAAGAAGAGTATTGCCTTCGAAATTTTCTATGATGCGCTGGAAAAAGTAGCCAAAACCTCTGGAGATAATGGTTATGAGGTATGGAAGAAAGCGCTCACAAACGTAACCCCCGCCGTTGAGGTGCGCAGCCGTAGAATCGGCGGTGCTACTTTTCAGATACCTGCCGAGGTGCGCCCGGATCGCAAAATATCCCTCAGTATCAAATGGCTGATTCGTTACAGCCGTGACAGAAACGGTAAAACTATGGCCGATAAACTGGCAAATGAAATTATTGCTGCCAGCAAAGGAGAAGGTGCCGCATTCAAAAAGAAAGAAGATACACACCGTATGGCAGATGCCAACAAGGCATTTGCACATTTTCGGATATAAAAAATATTTGTTAGTTGTTTTTAACCTGCTGCATCCGCAGCAGGTTTTTTTGTAATATATGTCAGTTCACCCGGCGGAGCACACCCAATAGCAGGTTGATGATGTACAACAGTTGCGATAAAAGGGTGGCGATGATCAGCAGAGGCAATAGGAGGCGTAGCGGTGAGTTATATATCGTTATATACGTCTTTGCATAGGCGGCATAATAGAAAAGACAGGCAGTGATCAACAACGTGGCTGACAGCGTAATGAAAATGTGAAGAGAGGTAAGTGCTTTCGAGTAAAGGAATCGATGCGTAAACAGGTATAGCAGCCATAGCAGCAGCAGGAACAGGGCCACGGTTCTGAGGGTTTGTACGCCGCTTAGTACGAGGTAAATATCGGAAAGGTGAAGATCGAGTGTGTCGGTATGGGCAACGAACAGCGACAACAGGATCAGCAGTATAGCCACAATACAAAGCAGGTGATAGTTACGAATGATCATGGTTGGCAGATTGGTTAAGGTTACCAAAGTCGAAAACATCGGCCGCGTTCTTCTAAGATAGGATTAGTTATGCACTGGTTGCGTGCGGAAGTTGAAAAATATTGATATATGAAAACGGCAAAATATATATTTCTTTTGCTGAGCAGCCGATTAATTAACGAAATTTGCGCAAAAATACCGTAGATCGTTCCTTATATGAAAGAATACACAGGACAACTGGCAGGATGGGGTAATTACCCGGTGGTGAGTTCCCGCGTGGTAAGTCCGCGTGATACAAAAGACTGGCAAAAGCTGATGGACAACGGGCCGGTTACAGCGCGCGGGCTCGGCAGAAGCTACGGCGATCAGGCGGTGAGCAGTGAAGGATTGGTAGCCGTCAATACGCCCATGCATCGTTTCCTGGACTGGAATGAAGCAGCGGGTATATTGGAATGTGAAGCGGGTTGTAGCCTTGAAGAGATCATAACTTGTTTTGCTCCAAAGGGCTGGCTGCCGATGATCTGTCCGGGTACTAAGTTTGTAACCATTGGCGGCGCTATTGCCAACGATATTCATGGCAAGGCACATCATGCCGACGGATCGTTTGTGAACTGCGTACAATCTTTTACCATCCTGCTGGCAGACGGCAGCGTGGTAACGGCGTCGAGAGAAGAAAACCCCGATCTGTTTGTGGCCAACTTCGGCGGACTGGGACTGCTCGGTGCGATACTTACGGCAAAAATCAGGCTGCGTAAAATAGAAACGACCTATTTCAGACAGCAATCCTTTAAAGTGAAAAATCTGGAGGATATGCTGACTGCGCTCGATAAATACCAGCATTTTAATTATTCTGTGGCCTGGATAGACTCTCTGGCCAAGGGGAAACATCTGGGAAGGGGGGTGCTGACGGTAGGAGACGCCGCCTATTTGCGCGATCTGCCGCAGCGGCTGAAAAAGAATCCCCTTCAGGTACATGCCGTATCGAAACTGGGGGTGCCGTTTTTTCTGCCAGCTTTTGTGCTGAACAATTTTACCGTACGGATACTCAACCGGATGATCGGTTTCGTGCAAAACTCTCCCAAGGAGTTTGTACACTACGAAAAATTCTTTTTCCCGCTCGATATGATTCACAACTGGAACAGGGGATATGGTAAGCGCGGGTTTATTCAATACCAGTTCGTGATTCCCGAAAAAAACGGAGAAGCGATACTGCGCAGAATCATGGAAAAAATCGCCAGAAGCGGCTGTACGCCTTTTCTGAACGTGTTTAAGAAAATGGGAGAAGGGCAGGGGCTGTTATCTTTCCCTTTTGCAGGCTATACCCTGGCGATAGACTTTCCGGTGACACCCGGCCTGAAAGCCTTTACCAGGCAACTAGATGAAGAAGTGCTGTCAGCAGGAGGCAGGATATACCTTGGCAAAGATGCTATGCTGCAGAAAGAGGTCTTCCGGCAAATGTACCCGCAATACCAGGAATGGCTCAACATCAAAAAGCAATACGATCCACACAACAAATTCAACTCCGATATAGCCCGCCGGCTGGGGCTGGAAGTATAAGCGTCGCGTGGCAGCCCGGCGGCAGCTTGCTAAACAAACATTAAAGAACGTATCCACCATTTCCGGTAACGTAGCCGGGGCATTCCAGGATATCTTCATAGTTCATGAGACCCCTCTCCACCTCCGGCGGATTGGGGTGACGTTTGTGTAGCGTGTCGCGCCGGGGTCTTCGCCGTGTGGGTGTGTGGCGCAGCGCGAGACCCCTGGCGGCTTCAATTCGATATTGCTTATTGTTGTGCCTAGGATACCCAGCCGGGAGACCCCAGCACGACAGCCCGCACCTCCCTTCCCGCCAAAGGACTTCGACGACATGTGGAATTTGAGGGATATTGAGGATTCTCTGATGATTCGTGAGCCCCTCTCCGCCTGCGGCGTATCGGGGTGACGTTTGTGTAGTGTGTCGCGCCGGGGTCTTCATTGTATGGCTAGGCGGTGCAGCGCTAGACCCTGGCGCCTTCATTCGATATAGCCTGTTGTTCTGCCTGGAAACCAGCAC
>JBBCKG010000013.1:0-263639 GCA_037190905.1 Agriterribacter sp.
AAGGGGCTGCCCGCTACGAAATTGTTCTTTTAACTTTTGCTTGGCTTGTTCGTAATCGAACGACTCAGGTTGTTCTGTTTTCATTTTTACTGTGTTTAAAGTTAAGACTTAACTCTTGACACAGTTTATTTTACATTCTCAACCCTACTGAACTGTTACCATTTTCAAACACTGCCTTACCGCTACCATAAATGGCTATTATCATTACTCCCTGATAAGCAAAGCAAAACGTAGCTGCACCACCACCATAACGCCGGACGAGTGTAATAAATACACAGTCTGCTCCTCCTTCTCATTTACCAGCCCACCATAAGTGGCGCTAACATGTGGCGGATGGACATTTGTGTAGACTTTCGTAATAAGCAGCTCAGATTCATTCTTCGTCTTTGTTTCTTATAAACCCGATTCGCCTCCTTTCAGGAGGGCGGCTTTGCTTCTCAATCAGTCCCTTCAAAACCATAAAAATATTTTCAATATCCCTGCTGTTCTCTTTCACATTCTTCTCCAATTTCGCAAGTTGCAGAAGAATATCTTTATGCGTAAGTGTATACGCTCTCATCTTCACAAAAACCCGAACGATCCTGATATTTACATCTATAGCAGTTTTGCTATTCAATATACAAGATAACATGGTTACCCCCTGCTCTGTAAAGCAAAATGGCGCATAACGCAATCCTTGCTTATCTGCATCCGTAAGAGGGGCAGTTTCCCTCCATTTTTTAAATTCAGTGGTTCTCATTACAAACATAAAGTCTCTGGGAAATCGTTCTGCATTCCGCTTAACAGCCTGTTTCAACGCCCTGGTTTCTATCCCGTACAACTCGGCCAAATCCCTGTCCAGCATCACTTTTTCTCCACGAACCACATAGATGCGGTTTAATATTTTTTGCTCTACTATCAGAGCATTGGACTTTACTTTTGCCATATCGGTGTTTTTCTCCTGTAAAAATATAAAATATATACGTCATCACTTTTGCAATTGGAGATCACAATTTGTGATCTCCAATTGTCTTCCCGTTACACCGAAAACAGGCCATTCATACGCGACTATTTAGGGTATTATAATTTACCGGTAAAGTCTGTCGAAAACAGGAAACATCGCTTTTTAAATCATTAAAAAAACGCCTTAGTAACTCTAAAAAATATTTTCGCGTTGCAACTCGCCGAGGTAACCGCTGTACACCTCATGCATGCGTTTCCCGGGGCTGTAAGTAAATGCTGTTGGGCTCTGCAATAATAAATCGATAGTCGTCGTTCGGTCCTATTCCACATGCGCCTTCAGAAACGCTTTTATTTTCTCAATGGAACCGGTCAGCTCATCTCCCTGCCAGCCATGCCCTTCTCCCTCATACCATACGATCTCATGCAGCACCTCAAATTCCTGCAATTTTGTGAGCAACAGGCTGGTTTGGGCTGGGGGCACCACCACGTCGTCCGTGCCATGTAAAATAAGGGTAGGCGGCGATTGCGCAGAAACATATTGTAAAGGGCTTGCCTCCTCGTAAACAGACTTTCCGTCAGGATACAGTTTTCCGGTAACATTTGCCAACAAAAGTCCATGGGTCACACTTGTCTGTGATAAAGCAACGAGCTCAGTAGGACCAAAGAAATCAATAATGGCTGTCACCTGATTATCCGGATCGTTTTTGTAGGCATGCAGCAAAGCCAGGTGAGCGCCCGCACTGAAGCCCACCAATACAATTTCCCGCGAAATACCGAAGGCGATGTGGTTTTCTGCAAGAAAATTCGCCACAGCCTTCACATCCATTTCCTGCGCAGGAAACAGGTTTGCGCCTTCGCCAGCCAAACGATAGTTCATATTTGCAAATGCATAGTCGGGAAACTGGCGGCGCAAATCCGGAAGCGCCTGCTGGAGGTCAGCCTTACTGCCCTCCGCCCAGCCACCGCCGTGTATCAGCAATATGGTTTTCGTACTACTGCTGCGATTGGCAGGCAGATAAATATCCATATTTTGTCGCGCGGAAACAGTGGCATAAGCCGTATCCTGAATAACCCTTTCCGATATAGAATGTGGCGTTGACGAATCATGCTTTTTACAGGCAGTAAAAACAACAATGCCCATGCACACTACAAGTAGACTTTTCATATAAAGTTTGCTGGTGTTAGGTTTTTATAAACGCAATATTTAGCAAACTATTGGTTTATTGCGATTGCGCCATGTTAAAGTTTCGCATAAAAGAGTCGCCCGCATCAGAAACCATTGAATAGCACGGGGGGGTGTATTGCTGACTACGGCTTATCGATCGATATTTTTTCTATGCTTACCGGCAGCCACACCTGCATGTCGCGCGCGCCCCGGTTGTTCCAGCTATAGTACGGTATGGCGTTGATTTCGCGCGTTTCCGTGGTAATAGTGGTGCTATCGTTGCTGATGGTCACCACCGGCGCTTTAAATCGGATGGTATTCACGCCACCCAGTAAAGCAGGGTCGAAATAAACATCGAACCGGGTGTTTCGAGGTACCACTATGCCTCCCGCACTAATCTGCGCTCCGTCTCCTTCCACGCAATACACCAGCGGACCGTATTGCAGCGCTACCCGGTTGCGGTTTTCTTTTACCGCCGGATGGCTGGCAATTCTTTTTACTCCCATTGGCAGGCGGATATTCACTACGTCACCCTTTTTCCAGTTTCTTTTTATAACGGCGTAGCCATCTACTACTGAATAGGCTACAGTATCGTTGTTTACGATGATAGGGAGCTGTGCTGCGTATTCCTCCTCGTAACGATACAGATCGCCCGGAACAGGCGTGGCAAGCCATCCTGGTATGCGTACCCTGAGTTCGAAGCTTTGGGTTCTGGCAGGCGATACAGCGATGCGTACATCGCCGTTCCATGGATAGCCCGTTTCCTGTTCGATCTGCACTTTGTTGCCATCAAACACTACCTGGGTTTTGCTTCCTACAAAAAGCTGTACCCACAATGCACGCTGCGAGGTGGCGTAAATGTAATTTCCGATAGAACTTACCAGGCGGGCAATATTAGATGGACAGCAGGCTGTGCCAAACCATTCACTCCTGTTGTAACCACCGTCAGCAGCCAGCGGATTTCCGTAAAAAAAACGATTGCCGGTTAAAGAAAGTCCGTCCAGCGCTCCGTTGTAGAGGCTGCGTTCCAATACATCAATGTATTGAGATTTTCCGGAGAGCATATTCATACGCTGGTTCCAGAATACCATACCTACGGAAGCGCAGGTTTCGCAGTAGGCGCTTGCATTAGGGAGTTGATAGGGTTTGCCAAACCCCTCGTTGGAGCCCTGCGCACCAATACCTCCTGTTATATACATATGGCGATAAACCACATCTTCCCAGATAGCATCCATAGCTGTAATGTAGTCCCGGTCGTTGGTTACGGCTGCTACATCTGCCGCCCCTGTATACAGGTACATAGCCCGAACCGCATGCCCTGTTATTTTTCGTTGATCCTTTACCGGTAGTCCGTCCTGGCAATAATCGGGATCTTTCCATTCGTCCCATATTTTACCGGTACCATATCCATGCCCTCTTTGCTCAAGGAACCAGTCAGCAAGGTGGAGGTACTTCCTGTCGCTTGTATGATGGTACAAACGCATCAGGGCGAGCTCTATTTCCTGGTGGCCGCTTACCCAGGGACGGCTTTGCCGGCGAAACACCGAATCAATATGATCAGCAAAACGTATGCCCGCATTCAGCAATTTCATTTTGCCGGTAGTATTATAATATGCCAGTCCGGCTTCTATAAGATGGCCGGCACAGTAGTCTTCATGCCGTTCCATATCTGTCCATCGCTTACTGATATCAGTAAGGGTATAGTAAGTATTCAGGTATCCATCCGGTAGTTGTGCCGCCACAATTTTGTCAATCCATTCGTCTGTGTTCTTTTCCAGGGTTGCATCCGGGTGGTTTTTAAGCGAATAAGCAATGGCCTCTATTGCTTTGTACACATCGGAGTCATCATAATAGATGCCCTCATGCGTTCCTGTTCCTGCTGCCGCTTTCTCGAAATTTCGTATCCTCCCCGTTTTATCCTGCGTATATTGTACGCAGGCATCAAGCGTGGCGGTGGCCACCGTTTGCAGCCGGGGCTTCCAAAAATGGTCTGTGATGGTTACCTTCGAAAAATCTACTGGATATAATTTCTGAAAAGAAGACTGCGCACAGAGATTAAAACACCATAACAAAGTTCCTGTAGCCCAAACAATGCGTTTCATCCGGTATATATTTTGTGAACTGCCAATTTACAACAAAACGCAATTGTGCAAATCAATGCGGAAGGTGGTGTAATTTCCTGTTCCGCAAGGCAGCATTATCCATATTTAAAATTTAACGCTATATAACCATCAATTCCTCCATTATTCTCTAGCTTTAAGGGATGAATACAACCGTTTACCAATTCAACGCCACCACACTCAAAGGAGAAGAGGTATCGCTGGAATCCTATAAGGGTAAAACATTGCTGATTGTAAACACGGCCAGCAAGTGTGGTTTAACGCCGCAGTATGAGGGGCTGGAAAAGCTGTATCAGCAATACAAACACCGCGGACTGGTGGTGCTTGGCTTTCCCAGCAACCAATTCGGCAACCAGGAACCCGGCGATGCAGATGACATAGAACAATTCTGTACAGTTAACTATGGCGTTAGCTTTCCGATGTTTGCAAAAACAGACGTAAATGGTAAACATAGCCATCCTCTTTTCAGGTTTCTGAAGCAAAAGCTAAGCGGTTTTTTGGGGGGTAAAATCAAATGGAATTTCACCAAATTTCTGGTAGATAAACACGGCATTCCGGTAAAAAGATATGCACCGGTTACCGCACCTGAGAAACTGGCCACTGATATTGAAAAACTGCTGTAGCCACCTGAGGTTCAGCGATGCTGTTCATAATAATTTACAGGTATGGCGTTGCGCAAAAACTGCAATTCGCTCTCGGTGAGTGGCGGCGCCTTAACAGTACCATACGCGTCTTTCAACTGTTGTGGCGTTCTTATTCCCACAGTAGCGGCAGTAATTCCGGATTGCTGCAACACGAACCATAAGGCGGTTTGTGCCATAGAACGCTCCGGTCCGGATATAGACTGTACAGCCAGGTATACTTTATGCACCGCATCTTCCGAATAACCGAGGTAAGGTTCGGCGTATTTGCCCGCCAGTAAGCCTCCCGCCATGCTCCCTCTTGCCAGCACACTTATTTTGTGCTCTTCCAGCAGCGGCAAACACAATTCTTCCGCCCGCCTGTCCAGCAGACTGTATTGCATCATCACACTGTTGATGCGCGACCGGCTTATATACTCCCTGATAACGTTCGGACGTATCGATGATATGCCGTAATAACGGATCTTTCCGGCGGTTACCAGTGTTTCGAAAGCTTCTATCGTTTCCTCTATCGGGTCTTCGATGGTTCCGCCGTGTAACTGATACAGGTCTATATAATCTGTTTGTAACCGCCGGAGGCTTTCGTCGGCGGCGGAAAGGATGTACTCCTTAGAGGGATTCCACCGCCAGGTTTTACCATCAGGATTAAGCTGGTTCCCCACCTTAGTGGCTACAATCACTTTCTCTCTGCGGTCTTTTACCGCCTTCCCCACACTAATTTCATTATTGCCCTGCTGGTAGAGATCGGCGGTGTCGAAATAATTAATACCTGCTTCGATGGCCTGGTGAATGAGTCGGGTGTTTTCCGAATCATCTGTGCCGAGCGACATGCAGCCAAAGCCTATGCGACTTATCCTGAGATCCGATTTTCCTAAAAAACTGTATTTCATCCCTATACCTTTGATGATTGGTGAAGGGCCGGACGTCCGCACGATTTTTAATAACCGTCGGAAAACTTTGCAGACCTGGCGGCAATACCAGCAAACCTGCACCGGTTATTGATACCGGCAGTGCAAAGTTCTGATTAAATATGAAATATTGTATCATCAGCAGGCTTTTATTGGGAAGAAACTAACAACTGGTCATCGTTGTCCATATTGGCTACCACATATTTTTTCACGCCGCAGATAGCCATTTCATCGAGAGCGGCCACCAGTTGCCGATAGGTGCTTTGCGGGGTAGGTTTAATTACCACAATCATAGCGTCGGCATTGCCCGACACAGAGCGGAGCATTTGTTGTTTGCGCAGCAGCATGTCTCGCAAGCCGGTTGCATCGGTCTTCATATCAGCATGGTATAATATGGGGTTTTCGTATGCCGCTCCCTCATAACAGACTGCCCGATCCTCGCCATTCAGTAATATCGTAAGGGTTTTTGTTTGCGCGATAGGAGTAGAGGGCCCGTCTGTCGGTAACACCAGTTTAAGTACCGCCGGTGTATCCAAAGTAGTGGAAAAAATGAAAAAGGTGATGAGTAGAAAACCCAGGTCTACCATAGGGGTCATATCTACCCCCAGTTGACGGAACGATCTTTTGCCGGGACGAGGTGCTTGTATGATCTCAGCCATGTGAAGAAGTTTACCATAAGATGAAACATGCGGAAAATTCCACAATAATTTAAAATATTACATATGTTATTCAATTGACTATCAAATTAATAAAATCAACCGCCCAGATATCGCCAGTTTTTATTAGGTTTGCTACCTTAATTTTCAGAGCGTTGGCAATCGAATCACAAAGGAAGTCGTTTTTCAAGCGAATACGGGGTACCCAGGACGAGGATGAAGCGGAAATGAGCTTTGTTGATCATCTTGAAGCCCTTCGTTGGCACATTGTACGATCTGTACTGGCCCTGCTTATTTTCGCCATAGGTGCATTTGTATTTATTGACTGGATTTTCGACTACATCATATTGGGGCCTACCCGAACGGATTTCATATCCTACCGGATGTTTTGTGCCCTGAGCCACAAACTGGGTATGGGGGATTCCTTGTGTATGCCACCCATTAATATGGATATACAGATCACTACTGTAGCGGGTCCTTTCATGGCAAGTATTATGATTGCTGCAACCACGGGTCTTATTTTAGCGTTCCCTTATTTGTGTTGGGAAGTGTGGCGTTTTGTAAAGCCCGCCCTTAAGCCGGAGGAGTTGAAGCATACCCGTGGCATTATATTTTGGGTATCCGTATTTTTCTTTCTGGGGGCAGCATTTGGCTACTTTATGCTCGCACCATTTACCTTCAACTTTTTGTACAACTACGAATTGGGTACCCAGCATCAACTGGAGTATCGCCCCATGCTCAACGACTACCTGGAATCTCTCATGGACATCACCATCGGATCGGGTATTGCATTTGAGTTGCCTATGGCATCGTGGCTGCTGGCCAGGATCGGGTTACTGACGGCAGGCTTTTTAAGAACCTACCGAAAATATGCATACGTAGCCCTGTTGGTTATCGCGGCCATCATTACTCCTTCGCCCGACTGGGGCAGCCAGATGATCGTGTGTATTCCACTGGTGATACTGTACGAATTAAGTATTCTTATCGCAGCCCGGGTTAATAAGGCGCAGGATAAGAAATGGGAAGAGTGGAGCTAACGGTATTCAATAATTTCCTGCCAATTTTAAAAAATAACGAATTCTTTTTGTTTTTTTTGAATAATTTGTGGTAATTACGCAGAAATTCATTAAAAAACTATAGAAATGGCCGCTAAACCTAATCTGGATAAACTTGATCTCCAAATAATGTCTGCCATGATGGATGATGCCAGTATCTCCTATGCAGACCTCGGTAAGAGCCTTTCGGTATCCGGAGGAACCATACACGTCCGGATTAAGAAATTGCAAGAGATAGGGATTGTGAGGGGCACGCGGCTGAACGTGAACCTGAAAGAACTCGGATACGATATCACAGCCTTTATTGGTATATACCTTGAAAAAAGTTCTTTGTACGATACCGTAGCAAAGGACCTGAAAAAAATACCTGAAATTGTACGCCTGAACTATACCACGGGCAACTACAGCATGTTCATCGAAGTCGTTTGTCGCGATATTGCGCAGCTCAGGCATGTACTACACGATGAGTTGCAAAAAATCAAAGGCATAGAGCGCACCGAAACCCTGATCTCTCTCGATGAAAGCTTCAACCGCAACGTGCAGGTAGCGCCAGCACCCTGACCCATAGCCGGTATCCGATCATTTGCAACAGATCATTCAAACGCCGGCCAACGGGCAAGGAAGTAGTTTCACTATTTCCACATCCTTCCGTTTTCCCGCCTTGCTGTTACAGCCATCCTAGATTTTCAAGTTAACGAACCCTTCTTCCCTTCCATTCGTAACGGGTAAACAAACCGGCAAAGCCGGCCACCACCGTATACAGTGCATGTAAGGGCTGGAACAGCACAAACAGCGGAAGCAACCGACGCAACGAAAAGAATTGCAGCACCTGTTTTACGAACCGCCATTCAATGAGCATTTTATAAAAGACGGCCACCCAGAAAACCCGAAACCAGAGCGGACTGACGGTGCCTGCTGCCATCAGGGCCACCACAGAGAGGTTCACGAGCAATACCACCACCAGCGCAAGTTTTATACCACTGCTTTTGTAAGCCCTGGCTTTGCTGGCCCAACGGATTCGCTGTTGAAAAAAGCAGGTTAGGGTTTGTACAGGCAAAGAACTCACCATAGCAGCAGTGCTGTTCAGGTAGCCGATTTTGCCGGGAAATTTTACAGCTATTTTTTCCATCAGCAGCATATCGTCGCCGGAAGCAATATGATCTACGCCTTCAAAACCATTTACGGCTGCAAAAGCCGCCTTTTCGTATGCCAGGTTGGCGCCATTGCACATATTATGAAGCCCTCCGGAAACCGCAGCCGCCGTGATGCCCTGCAATACGGCAAAATCGAGGCTCTGGAAGGAAGCAAACGGAGAGCGATTGCCGGCAATCCTCACCGGTGCCGCAATTAATTTGTGATGATGTGTCTGGTAAAAGTCCACTATGGTACTTATCCACTCCGGCCCCGCGGTACAATCGGCATCGGTTGTTACCACCAGATCGCCTTTTGCTTCAGACACCGCTGCTTCAATGGCCTTTTTTTTGTACGACACGATGCGATCGCCAGGCGATACATAGTCTGCCAACCGAAGCAGTCTTACGCCTTCTTTCTCAAACGCTGCAACAATCGCAGCCGTCCGGTCTTCTGAATGATCGTCTACAATGATCAGTTCCAATAATTGGCGCGGATACGATTGCGTCAGAATGGAGCGGATGCAGGCGGCTATACTCATTTCCTCGTTCCGGGCCGGAACAATCACCGTAACTTTGGTAAAGGGCGCCTCCCTGCCTTTTGTAAAAAGCGGCAGCCTGTTCCACCATTTTTCGTAGGTACCGATAAGCAAGGAATAGCTGATAAAAATTACCAGCAGAAGGAGTATGGTTATATACATCTGATTGCCGCCCTTTTCGGCGGTAAAATTAACCAATGACAGCGAGAATACGCAAGCTGTTTGCAAGCGCGTTTTGGAAAGATGGTCGCAATCATTGCAATAACCAGCGCGCCTTGTAAATCCTAAGTCCGGGTTGTTTAAACACTGTTTTGCCATATATATCCGTCACCTCGTCCGTCCACCAGCGTTCTTTCGGTTTAATGACAATAACGGGGTAGCCGGGAGGACCGGAAGACACACTTTTGATATTGCTTACTACCGGCGCATTTACACGCTCAGTTTTCCCGGAGGGAACGTACACCCGGAATACAGCCGTGCCACTGCTCAGCCAGAGAAACTTTTTTTTATATTCCCAATACAAATCGTGTGCATGGCCGTCTGGCATTGCCGCCGAATCTACCAGCACCAGCGCTGTATCGGCAGCATGGTAGCGATAGCTAAACAGTTGATCGTTGGAAGCGGAGTACAACAGCTTTCGCGCTGTATCCCATACCAGGTTGTGCCCATCGTATAAATAATAGTCTTTGTACAGCAGTTGGTCAGGGAATTTTGATGCATCGTATACAAACATACGCATCAGGTTGCCCGTACTGGAAGCGCTTACGATATTGCCGTCCGGCAATAGTTCTATGGAATGGGTATTACCACCGGCGTATGCATAGAACACCGTTTTCTTATCAGCCATACGAACCAGCGCTACCCCTCCGCCAGATGCACAGGCCAGCAGGTATTCGCCAGACTTCACCAGCTTCGCATCGCTCATGTTGCTGAACCAGTCTGCATGTTCCTTAGGAATGTCCGGCTGTTCGGCTGGGCACCATTCCCACACGATCTTTTGTGCGTCTACATCGGCAATACCCACCCGGCTCTTGGCCTGTTCAGACAGGATGATGTATTTTTTATTTGCAAGCGGCCGCCATTCCTGCGAGACCGCGGGAACAACCTGGCATACGATCCATACGATTACAAGCAGCTTATACATTGCGGTGATTCCTTTTTTTAAAGGTATAGAAATAATAGATGCAGCGAGGGTATTGCGATGAGTGGGGCAGGTGAGAAGAGAAGAGAAGAAAAAAAATTCCCTGATTATGGACAAGGAGCCACCCAAATGTTTTCACAACGGTTGTCAAAGACCGAAGTTAATCCAAGAATGAAAGCAATTCACAATGCTAATACAGCAGGTTCTTCAGCTTTTCCAGGTCGGTGATCCGTATTTTGCCTTCTTTGACTTCTATCAGTTTTTCGCTTTTAAAATCGCTGATGGTGCGGATCAGCGATTCGGTAGCCGTACCGATGTAATGGGCCATATCTTCTCGGGATATTTCGAGGGGAGCATTTTGTTCGCCCTTATTGAATTTATCATGTATTTCCACCAATGCTTTGGCTACACGCTTGCGCAGTGAGCTATAGGCCAGGTTCAGCAGGCGGTTTTCTTTGTCGCTGATGTTTTGCGCAATGATTCTGATGAATTTGGATGCAATGGTAATATCGGCGTACACCAGCTCCATGAACTCTTCGGCGGGTATCTGTAATATTTCGGCATCTTCCAGTATAGCAGCTGATTCTTCGTAATTCCGTTCTTCCAGCAGCGCCATATAGCCCATGAAGTCGCCGGCGCTGTAGAGGTCTACTATATATTCCTTGCCGTCTTCATGGATCTTGAATTCCTTCACTTTACCGCTAACGACATAATAGAGATAACGTGGTCGCTTGCCTTCTACGTATACCGTTTGTTTTTTGGAATAGGACTCAGGACTGTATTTATCCAGATCCAGCGTGAGCATGCCGTTGGAGCGCAGGTCGTTGGCCAGCTCTGTGAGCCCGCTCACGCCCGCGTACTTTTTATTGAGCACCTGGTATTTGCGCAACCTGCTTTCTATGGCATTCATCAGTTCGTGCTCTTCGAAGGGTTTGGTCAGGTAATCGTCTGCTCCCATTTCCATACCCTTCCTGAAATCTCCCCGTTCGGTTTTTGCCGTCAGGAATATAAAGGGCACATCTTCTGTTTCCGGGTTTTTCCGCACCAGGTGCAGCACACCGTACCCGTCCAATTCGGGCATCATGATATCGCATACCACCAGATCGGGCTTTTCAGACAAAATCATAGACACGCCTTTCTTACCATTTTCGGCCGTAAGGGTTTTGTATCCCCCCAATGCAAGCAGCTCTGCTGTATTCTCCCGTAAATCGTCGTTATCGTCGATGATCAAAATAGTACGCTGTGGCATATTATAAGATTGAATATGATTCAATTAGAGGCTGTTTTTCTCTTCACACCTGCGGTGGCAAAGATACGCCGCACTGCCTGATATTAATCATTTTATCGATTGATGATGGTCAAAACACCCGAGATATGCAATATTTACCTTAGCACCAATGGCTCAATCCGTTTTGCATACCACACGCTGCAATCACTGCGGCGAAACCTGTGCCGCTGCCGCTATTCGCGCTGAAGACAAATTTTTCTGTTGCGAAGGCTGTAAGATGGTATATGAAATCATCAACAACAGTGGTCTTTGTGCATATTACGATCTGAATGAAACACCCGGTGCTGCACAGCGTATTCCGGTGCGCACCGAAAAATTTGCTTACCTGGACGACGATACAATCAGCAACCAGATCATATCGTTCCGCAACGATCGGCAGGTAAGGGTGAGTTTTTTTCTGCCACAGATTCATTGCAGTTCCTGCCTGTACCTGCTGGAAAACATACACCGGTTCGATCGGGGCATCATATCGTGCCGCATCAACTTCCCCACCAAAAAGGCGGATATCGTATTCGACCCATCGCAGACCAGTTTACGAAAAGTAGCGGAGATACTCACGAGTATTGGTTATGAGCCCTATATCAGCCTGAAAGACATCAACAGCCCCAGGCCCCGCGTCAGCAAAAGCCTGGTGATTCAGTTGGGGGTAGCGGGCTTCTGCTTCAGCAATATTATGCTGATGAGTTTTCCGGAGTATCTGGGGGTAGACCAGACGGAAGAAAGTATTCGGTCGGTGTTTCGCTGGGCCAATTTTTTCCTTGCATTGCCGGTATTTTTTTACAGCGCGTTTCCGTTTTTCGAATCATCCTGGAAAAGTCTGAAACACCGCTTCTTAAATATTGATGCACCGGTGGCGCTGGCCATTTTCATCACTTTCGTGAGAAGCATATGGGAAGTACTTTCCGGTGAGGGGGGGGGCTATTTCGACTCCATGAGTGGCATCGTATTTTTTATGCTGGCTGGGCGGGTGCTGCAGGATAAGACGCATAAACAACTTTCTTTCGACCGGGATTTCACCTCCTACTTTCCGGTGGCGGTATCGGTATTGAAAAACGGGAAAGAGACCCCCACCATGTTGCCCGATATTAAAGTGAACGATACATTACTGATTCATAACGGAGAGCTGGTACCCGCAGATGGGATACTTATAAAGGGGAAAGCGCTGATCGATTACAGCTTTGTAACCGGCGAATCGCTGCCGGAATCCAGAGAAATCGGCGAGTTACTGTATGCAGGTGGTAAGCAGGTGGGAGCGCCCGTAGAAGTAATGGTCATCAAAGAAGTCAACAACAGCTACCTTACCGGCTTGTGGAACAATGGCAAAACAGCCAGAGAAGAAAAAAACAAATCATTTGTACACCGCGTCAGCAAATACTTTACGCTGGTGGTGTTTACCATAGCCCTGCTCACAGGCTTGTATTGGTGGCAGCACGATCCTTCAAGGATATGGCCGGCGGTAACAGCTATTTTTATCATAGCCTGCCCCTGTGCCTTACTGTTATCACACAGTTTTACCAACGGACATATACTGCGTATTTTGAGCAGCAACCGCCTTTTTCTCCGGGATGCCCAGGTAATAGAAGATATCACCAGGGTCAATCACATCGTATTCGACAAAACCGGCACCCTCACGAGTGCCAGCGAACAGGAGGTACACTACGAAGGTACTCCTCTCACCAATGAGCAGAAAAAACAGGTCGCAGCCCTCGCATCCTGCTCATCGCACCCGCTCAGTAAAGCCATTACACGATGGCTGGGGCAAACAGACCAATCGTCTGTTCAGGGTTTTAAAGAAACCCCCGGTGTTGGCATTGAGGGATTTGTAGACGATCTCTGGATCAGGATTGGCATGATGGACAACCGCGACAGCAAGGATACCAGCACCGCTGCCGGTGTGTGGCTGGAGAACAGGCCGGCAGGTCGATTCGTATTCAGCAACCAGTACCGGAGCTTTGTACCGAAGCTGCTGAATACATTACAGCAGCATTACCGCATCTCTGTTATTTCCGGCGACAACGAGGCAGAGCGTGCTAACCTGGAAAATATGCTGGGCAAAAACGCTACCATTCTTTTCCGACAGCAACCGGAAGACAAACTGCAATACATCGCCCGTTTGCAGGAAAAAGGGGATCGCGTAATGATGATCGGCGACGGGCTGAACGATGCCGGCGCCCTGCAAAAAAGTGATACCGGCATAGCCGTAAGCGAACACAGCAATACGTTTACACCTTCCAGTGACGGCATCGCAGAGGCGGAACAATTGCGTTGGCTGCCGCAGATGATTGGCCTGTGCCATATTAACCGCCGTATCATCATCGGCAGTTTTGTGTATTCTATCATTTACAACGTGGTGGGACTTTATTTCGCGGTACAGGGTACCCTATCCCCGCTGATCGCCGCCATCCTCATGCCCTCCAGTTCTCTGGGCATCATATTGCTTACTTATGGCGCCAGTAAAATGGCAGCCCGCCGCCTGCAACTGAAAGACTGATTCGCCCCCTCCAGTGACAGTTTTATGACAAAAATCAGTCTCTCCGCTGATGACGCTTATCAATTAACGGATGTATAGCAAATAGTTTTGCTCGTTCCAATTCGTGTATATGAGTGTAATCATCATCCTTCTGATAGCCAGTATTTCGGTGGCAGCACTTTTCCTGGCAGCGTTTATCTGGAGCGTTAAATCCGGTCAGTACGAAGATGATTATTCTCCTTCTTCAAGGATACTGTTTGAAGACACGGAAAAGAAAGATCAGCCTTCATCATCCAAACTATAACACCCAGAACGACAATTTATGCAAGTAGAGAAGTTTCATTATGACAACAAAATTGTAAAGGCATTCGGTTATGCAACCGTGATCTTTGCTGTTGTAGGTATGCTGGCAGGCTTATGGGCTGCTATTCAGATCTACATGCCGTCTGCCAGCCTTAATCTGGCCGCGACCACTTTCGGACGTATGCGCCCGCTGCATACCAACGCCATCATTTTTGCCTTCGTGGGCAATTGTATTTTTACCGGTGTGTACTATTCGTTGCAGCGCCTGTGTAAGGCCCGCATGTTCAGCGATACCCTTAGCTGGATTCACTTCTGGGGCTGGCAGTTGATCATTGCAGCCGCGGCCATTACGCTGCTGATGGGGTTTACCACCGGTAAGGAATACGCAGAACTGGAATGGCCGATCGACATCGCCATTACCCTGGTATGGGTGGTATTCGGCATCAACATGTTCGGCACTATACTGAAACGCCGCGAAAAACACCTCTACGTTGCCATCTGGTTTTACATTGCCACCTGGGTTACTGTAGCCATGCTGCACATCGTCAACTCTTTTGCCATACCGGTATCATTTATGAAAAGCTATAGCTGGTATGCAGGTGTACAGGATGCGCTGGTACAATGGTGGTATGGTCACAATGCGGTGGCTTTCTTTCTTACCACTCCGATCCTGGGGCTGATGTATTATTTTCTGCCCAAAGCAGCCAATCGTCCGGTATATTCTTACCGGTTATCTATCATTCACTTCTGGGCTTTGATATTTATTTACATATGGGCAGGGCCGCACCACCTGTTGTATACCGCTTTGCCAGACTGGGCACAGTCACTCGGCACTGTGTTCTCCGTGATGCTGATCTTTCCGAGTTGGGGAGGCATGCTCAACGGGCTGTTTACCCTCCGCGGCGCCTGGGACAAAGTACGTGAAGATCCTGTACTGAAATTCATGGTGGTGGCCATCACCTGTTATGGTATGGCTACACTCGAAGGTCCTTTGCTGAGCCTGAAAAACATCAATGCTATTGCGCACTATACCGACTGGATTGTAGCACACGTGCATATTGGAGGACTCGGCTGGAATGGATTCATGGCTTTCGCTATGCTGTATTATCTGGTGCCCAAAATGTGGGGTACGCAATTGTATTCAAAAAAACTGGCCAACAACCATTTCTGGCTAGGCACCATCGGCATTATACTGTATGCGGTACCGTTATACTGGGCAGGATTTTCTCAAAGCCTGATGTGGAAAACATTTACTCCGGAAGGACAACTGAAGTTTCAGTTTCTGGAAACTGTTACCAATATCATACCGATGTACGTTTCACGCAGCATAGGTGGTGCACTGTATCTGGCAGGAGCATTGCTGATGGTATACAACCTGGCAAAAACCATTAAGGCGGGTAGTTTTGTAGCCAATGAGGCGGCAGAAGCGCCACCGCTGCAAAAAGAAGAAGAACCACATGGCAAAAGACACTGGCATAGCTGGATAGAAAGACGCCCGGTGACCCTGCTGGTATTCAGCCTGATTGTAGTGGCTATAGGCGGTGTACTGGAGATGATGCCTACTTTCCTGGTGAAATCAAATGTACCTACCATTTCAAGCGTAAAACCCTATACCCCGCTTGAACTGCAGGGCCGCGATATTTATGTACGCGAAGGATGCTATACCTGTCACTCACAGATGATTCGCCCGTTCAGGGATGAGGTGGCCCGCTACGGCGAGTATTCCAAAGCCGGTGAGTTTGTATACGACCACCCCTTCCAGTGGGGAAGCAAAAGAACCGGTCCGGATCTGGCCAGGATAGGAGGCAAATACCCCGATAGCTGGCACTACAACCACATGGACGATCCTACCTCTATGTCGCCCGGATCGGTAATGCCCGCATACCCCTGGTTGCTGGACGACAACCTGGATACATCAAGTACCCGTGCTAAAATCAGGGCCATGCAGAAACTGGGCGTACCCTACCCTGATGGTTTCCAAGACAAAGCAAACGAAGATCTGATGCAACAGGCCAATACCATTGTGGAGAGTTTGAAAAAAGATAAAATCGAAACACCGGCTCACAAGGAAATCATAGCGCTTATTGCCTACCTGCAGCGAATCGGAAAAGACATTAAGCTGGAAGGCACATCATCTAATTAACTTTTAAAACCCAAACGATGAAATTCATCAACTATCTGGAAAAAATAAGCGGTGTTGATATATATGCACTTAGTTCGTTTGCAATCTTCTTCCTGTTTTTTCTGGCAGTACTTACCTGGACGATCAAAGCAGACAAGAAGAAAATAAACGAAATCAGCAAAATTCCTTTAGATAACCAGGACTAAAACCAACCATATGTTTTCGACAAACTCAACAAAACTATTTCACTTCGTTCGAAAAATACTGCCGGTGCTGCTACTGTTGGTAAGCACCACCGTACTGGCGGCCGAGCCTCCGAAAGCTTCCTCGCTGAACAACCCACTGGCATTGACACTCGTTACTTTAATGATTGTATTGCTGGTGATCATATTCATGCTCGGAAAATTGCTGACAGATATAGCGGAAGTAAAACTTAAAAAGGAAAAAGAAAAAAAAGGAAGCGCCGCAGTTGCGACCACGTTAGTGACCGGCCTGTTGCTGATGGGTTACCAGTCAGGTATGGCACAGGATGCTGTTGCCACCGTACCTCAAAGCATCGGTGGGCTTTCGGCTTTCATTTTTTACATAATGATCGGCATTCTTTTTATTGAAATGCTGGTGATACTCGCATTGCTGATCAATATCCGCTTTTTACTGAAGAAAGATGAACAAACCGCGGTATTTGAAGGCGCCGTTAATATTCAACCAAAAAAACTGACGGCACTGTGGTCTAAACTCAACCGCTTCAAACCCGTGGAGCAGGAAGCTGAAATAGAACTGGATCACGACTATGATGGCATCAAGGAACTGGATAACCGACTTCCACCGTGGTGGCTTTGGGGGTTTTACATAAGCATTTTGTTTGCAGTAGTGTATTTGTGGAGATACCATGTAGCGTACAGCGCTCCGCTCATGAAGGAAGAATACGAAATATCGGTTAAAAAAGCGGAAGAGGAAGTGAAAGCTTACCTGGCTGCACAGGGAGAAGCTATTGACGAAAATACCGTTACCTATATGTCAGAACCCGCCGACCTGGCCGCCGGCAAGCAAATATATATTGCTGCCTGTGTAGCCTGTCACAGAGAAGATGGCGGAGGATTGGTGGGCCCGAATTTAACAGACGATTACTGGATGCACGGCGGAGATATGAAGAGCATTTTTAAAACCGTCAAATACGGTATCAACGCCATGCCCCCATGGCAGGCCAGCTATTCCAACAAACAACTGGCACAGGTAGCCAGCTATGTGAAATCGCTGCATGGCACCAATCCACCCGGCCCCAAAGAAAAAGAAGGTACGTTGTACAAAGAAGAAACTGCAGAGCCGGCTGAAGAATAACTTGACTATAAAAGAGGTGTTATGAATACAGTTGTGAATAAGCATACCAGCGATCCGGAATCCTTTAGGGACCGGATCGCTACTGTTGATGAAAAAGGCAAACGCAAATGGCTGTTTGTACAAAAAACCAAAGGACGTTTATTTAATATCCGCACCTGGGTAAGCTGGGGGTTCTTCCTGCTGTTTTTCTCACTTCCTTTTATTAAGTACAAAGGACGGCCACTGTTTCTCTTTAATATACCGGAAGCCAAATTCATTATCTTCGGACAGGTATTCTGGCCGCAGGATTTTTTCATCTTTGGGCTGGCGATGGTTGCGGGAATTGTGTTCATCGTACTCTTCACTGCTGCTTTCGGGCGGCTGTTCTGTGGCTGGGTATGCCCCCAAACCATATTCATGGAAATGCTTTTCCGGAAGGTGGAGTATTGGATTGAGGGAGACGCCCCGGCACAAAGGCTGCTGAAAAAAGCACCCTGGAATGCAGAAAAAATCCGGAAAAAAGGCGCCAAACACCTCATCTTTTTTCTGCTTTCGTTTATCGTTTCCAACTTCTTCCTCGCCTATATCATAAGCATGGACGAGTTGCTGAAGATTATCCGCGAACCGGCGGTGGATCATATAGGCGGACTAAGTGCCATCATGCTGTTTTCGGGCGTATTCTATGGTGTATTCGCCTCTTTCCGCGAACAGGTATGTACGGTAATATGCCCTTATGGACGACTGCAGGGTGTATTGCTCGACAGGAACTCCATGATCGTTGCGTACGATTACAAACGAGGCGAACCGCGTGGAAAGTTCAGGAAAAAAACAGGTGTTGATGAGCCTGCACTGGGAGACTGTATCGATTGCTTTCAATGCGTAAAAGTCTGTCCTACCGGTATCGATATCCGCAACGGCACACAAATGGAATGTGTGGGATGCACTTCTTGTATTGATGCATGTAATCACATGATGGATGCTGTAGGCAGAGAAAGAGGATTGATTCGATATGCCTCAGAAAACGGGATAGCAGAGGGAAAAAAACTGCGCTATACCGGCAGAATGAAATTCTATACCATACTGCTTGTTGCACTTACAGGGCTGCTGACGGTAATATTGCTGTCGAGAAAAGATGTGGATGGCACCATTATACGTGCCGGCGGTATGTTGTACCAGGAACGCGGAACAGACAGCGTGTCGAACCTGTACACCCTGCAAACCATCAATAAAACAGTGAACGATATTCACCTTCATCTGAAACTGGAGAATATGTCCGGAAGCGTGCAGGAGGTGTCGGATAAGGGAATTTTCGTTCCCAGCGAGGGGCAGGGCAAAACATCCTTTTTCATCATATTACCCCGTAACGCGATAGAACAACGTAAATCGAAACTGAAAGTGGGGCTGTATGACGGAGACAAAAAAATCACCACTTTACATACTAATTTCATGGGCCCTGTTGGCCGATAAAAATTATTCTATTATGAACTGGGGACACAAACTGACCATCGCTATTCTTTCTTTCGTAGGCTTTATGGCTTTTATGGTTTACAAATGCCATACAACGGAGTTTCAACTGGTGGAGAAAGAGTACTATAAAAGCGAGTTAAAATACCAGCAGGTAATTGACGCCGCTAAAAGAACAAGCAGGCTCACGGGTACACTGAAGGTGGTACGGCAGGGAGGCAGCATCATTATTCAATTGCCGGAGGAAATGAAGCAACAGCCCGTTACCGGATCGATGTGGTTTTACTGTGCTTACGAAGCCGGCATGGACAGGAAAGTGACACTGGCTACGGATGCCGCGGGCATACAAATACTGGATGCAGCACAGTTTACTCCCGGCAGTTATACTGTGAAGGTTGAATGGACCGCCAACAACGAATCGTATTACAGCGAAGAACGCTTAACCATCTAGCACCATGTGGCTGATTATATCAGGTGGATTTGTGTTGGGATTTGCAGGTAGCCTGCATTGCATAGGCATGTGCGGGCCGCTGGCGCTGGCATTGCCGGTGCAGCATCTCTCTCCGGCACAGAAAACATTTTCCATTTTATTGTATCAGTTGGGTCGTGTACTCACCTATACCCTGCTGGGTCTGGTATTCGGGCTGGCTGGCAGACTGGTATACATCAGCGATTTTCAACAGGGTTTCTCCGTAGCCGTGGGCGTATTGATACTGGCATCACTCGCTTACTTCTACTTTTCACAAAGCAGGATGCAACCTGCATTTGCACGACGGTTCAACGGTAAGGTGCAGCAATGGATCGTACGCATATTGCAATCGCCCAAAAGATTGTCATCATTTTTACTGCTGGGTATGGCCAACGGGCTGCTTCCCTGCGGGATGGTATACATGGCGATAGCCGGCGCTTTAACAAGCTCGGGTATAACAAACAGTATGATTTTTATGGCGCTGTTCGGAGCGGGCACCCTTCCGGCTATGATTACAGTCAGCTATTTTGGATCCCGTGCCGGATTGAATCTGCGTAAAAACCTGCAGTATGCCACTCCTTTCATTATGGCAGTCATGGGTATTATATTGATATTGCGGGGCATGAACCTCGGTATTCCTTTTATCAGCCCTTTATTGCCAGCGGCTCCGGGTGAAGCGCTGCATTGTCATTAACCAGGCGTTGCAAAAGGGATACAGCTCGGGAAAATAATTGTCCGGGGCAAATTTTCCCTCCTGCGCTATGCTACAACCTCTCCTGTAGGTGCCAACTCCAAAGCCTGCGCCGTTCGCTGCCTTGATTCTTTCAGTAAAAAATCGCTGTCTGCCAGCGACAGGCCATACGAGGGAATCATTTCTTTCAGCTTGTATTGCCAGTCGCTGCCATTGAATTTGTCGCTGAAACAGCGTTTCAACAGATCGAGCATAATAGATACCGCGGTAGAAGCCCCCGGGGAAGCACCCAGCAGGGCTGCAATGGAGCCGTCGGCAGCATTCACCACTTCTGTACCGAATTCCAGTATGCCGCCTTCCTGTTCATCTTTCTTTATCACCTGCACTCTTTGACCTGCCACTTCCAGATCCCAGTCCTCACCCTTTGCATTGGGAAAATATTCCCGGAGTGTGACCATTCTGTCTTCCGGAGATTGCCTCACCTGATCGATCAGGTATTTGGTGAGCGAAATATTATGCATGCCTGCCATTACCATTGGCTTGATATTGTCTATCTTGATAGAGCCAGGCAAGTCCCAGAAAGAGCCGTTTTTTAAAAATTTGGTAGAAAACCCCGCATAGGGGCCAAATAACAAAGACTTTTTCCCGTCTATCACGCGGGTATCGAGGTGCGGCACACTCATTGGCGGAGCCCCCACCGCAGCTTTGCCATACACTTTGGCATCGTGTTTTTCAATCACCTCCGGGTTGTTGCAAATCAGCCATTGACCGCTTACCGGAAAACCGCCATACCCTTTACTTTCGGGTATACCAGACTCCTCCAGCAACGGCAGCGATCCTCCCCCCGCTCCTATAAACACAAACTTTGCGGTGATGGTTCTTTTTTTATTGGTGGTAAGGTTTTTTACTTTCAGTTTCCAGGCACCGCTTTTGTCCTGCTCCAATCCCTGCACCTCATGCGCCAGGTGCAGTTTTACATCCGGGTAATCGAAGAGATAGCGGAAAAGTTTGCGGGTGAGCCCGCCAAAGTTAACGTCGGTGCCGATGTCCATTTTAGTGGCAGCCACTTTATCTTCCGGGTCGCGTCCTTCCATCACCAGCGGCATCCATTGGCGGATGACTTCCTTGTCTTCCGAATATTTCATTCCTTCAAAGAGATTATATCCGGTCAGTCCTTCGTATCGGGTGCGCAGGTAATCAATGTTTTCCTCCCCTCTCACAAAGCTGATATGGGGTACCGAACGTATGAAGTCTTTAGGCTGGCGGATGTATCCTTTTTCTAACAGGTAAGTCCAAAACTCTTTGCTTTGCTCAAACTGACCAGCAATTTTCACCGCTTTGGAACAATCCACACTGCCGTCTCCAAGCCGGGGGGTATAGTTGAGCTCACAAAAGGCGGAGTGTCCGGTTCCGGCATTGTTCCACGCGTCTGAACTTTCTGCGGCTACGGTATCCAGCCTTTCCAATACCTGAATCCTTATATCGGGCTGCAGTTCTTTCAGCATTACGCCCAGCGTAGCGCTCATAATGCCTGCACCGATCAGTACAACATCTGTTTCGTCGTTGTTGAAGAAAGTCTTGCTCATTATTATCGTTTAAATATTGCAAAACATATAGCCTTGCAAAGGTATAACACTACCCTGACAGCCTTTTTTCCAACTGTCACAAAAATGAAATATTACAATGGCAAGTAAATCGGTGCAGCATGCGCTGCTGTTGCTACATACCGTAGTGGTTCAGGAACTTGATACGCATTATTTTCAGTTGCTCCCAGGTAAACGCGCCTTCGCTGAGTTCCTGCTGCGCCACCTGCAGGGATGAGGTTTCGCAACTCTTGAAGTACTCCAGGATATCCTCCTGATCGTATTCGTCTACCATCTCGTCTATTGCGTAATCAAGGTTTAATTTGGTGCCGCTGGCAGCGATGGCTTCCATTTCCTCCAGCAGGGCATCCAGGCGGAGGTCTTTGTTTTTGGCAATCGCTTCCAGGGGTATTTTTTTATCGGTTTGCTGGATGATGTACACTTTAAGTCCACTTTTGTTCACCACGCTCTTCATCACAAAATCATCGGGCTTTTCGATGTTATTTTCCTCCACATAGCGGGCAATCAGTTCAACGAAGGGCTTGCCGTAGCGCAGCGCTTTTCCCTTACTAACGCCCTGGCATTTTTCCAGCTCAGTAGTAGTGGTAGGATACAGGGTGGCCATATCCTGCAATGAGGTTTCCAGAAAAATAACGAAGGGGGGCAGTCCTTTCTTTTTGGCTTCCTGCTGTCTGATCTCTTTCAGCATCTCAAACAAACGATCATCGATACCTCCGCCTGCCACAGCTTCTGTACCTTCCTCGTCGTCTTCGTTGGCATCTTCGTACAGATTATTCAATACCACCTTAAATGAGGCAGGCTTTTTCAAATACTTCTCTCCTTTTGCACTCAGCTTCAGCACGCCATATTCTTCGATATCTTTTTCCAGTAGCCCTTCCAGCAACATCTGGCGTATCAGCGAATTCCAGTAATGATCGGGTTGATCCTTGCCGGAACCAAATTCGGCAAGTCCGCCATGGCGATACATATTGATCTGGGGTGTAAGCCTGCCCACCAGCATATTTACTACATAATCGGCTGCGAATCTTTCATCGAGCTTTTTAATCACCTTCATCGCTTTCACCACATTGTCTTTTGCCTCTAGTCTTTCCTTTGGATGCAGACAGTTATCGCAATTGCCACAATTTTCGGTGGTGTAGTCTTCTCCGAAATAATTCATCAGTATCTTTCTCCGGCATACCCCCGCTTCTGCAAACGCAACGGTCTCATTGATCAATTGCGCGCCTACTTCCCGTTCGCTGAGCGGCTTATCGCGCATCAGGTGCTCCAGTTTGGCCACATCTTTATGAGAGTAGTATAAAATACACTTTCCTTCCAGTCCGTCGCGACCGGCACGACCGGTTTCCTGGTAGTAATTCTCTATGGATTTGGGAATATTATAGTGAATAACGAAACGGATATCCGGCTTGTCGATCCCCATTCCAAAGGCGATGGTTGCTACGATCACCTGTACATCTTCATTTAAAAACAAATCCTGCCGTTCGGCTCTCAACTTGCCGTCGAATCCTGCGTGATAGGGTACAGCCTTGATGCCGTTGGCTACCAGTACCTCCGATAATTCCTCGGTAGTTTTCCGGTTGAGCGTATAAATAATACCGCTTTTCCCTTTCATGCTTACGATGAACTTCACGATATTCTTGATCGTTTGGTCCTTTTTTATTTTAGGCAGTATTTCATAATACAGGTTGGGACGGTTGAAAGATGATATATATATATCCGGCTCCCGCAGCCCGAGATTTTTGATGATATCGCTCTGCACTTTAGGGGTAGCGGTAGCTGTAAGGGCAATAACCGGAATATCCGGGTTAATCTCCGTCATCATTTCTCTCAACCGGCGGTATTCAGGGCGAAAATCGTGCCCCCATTCGGAGATACAGTGGGCTTCATCCACAGCAAAAAAAGAAAGTCGCAGATTTCGGAAAAAGTCCAGGTTTTCCTGCTTGGTGAGGGTTTCCGGCGCTACGTATAATAGCTTGGTATGCCCCTCTTTCAGATCATCCTGTACTTCTTTAATCTCTTTTTTGGTAAGCGTGGAGTTCAGAAAATGTGCCACATCGTCATCGCTGCTATACCCCCTTACCAGGTCTACCTGGTTTTTCATAAGGGCAATCAGTGGCGATACCACAATGGCGCAGCCGGGGCTTATCAATGCCGGCAACTGATAACACAGGCTCTTGCCTCCCCCGGTGGGTTTTATGACAAATGTGTCTTTCCCAGCCAATAGACTTTCGATGGCAACCCGCTGATTGCCTTTGAAATGATCAAAACCAAAATATTCCCGAAGACTTTCTTCCAGGTTGATATTCGTATCCGAAGAACTATTTGCTTTTGTTTTAGCAACACCATTGGTTTTCGCGGTCTTAGGTGTTGATTTTGCTTTAGTAGCAGTTTTCTTTACTGTTGCCATGTCTATCTTATCGTTTCTTCACACTCTCATTGCATAGGATGCATGCATTAAAAAGTGCCCGAAGTTACTACAAAATGTGGTGTTTTTGGTAAGTTTAATTCGCCTTACAGCTCAATGATTTGCAATGCGTTCTAAAAGATATTACAAATCATTCACATAAAAAAGAAAATCAAAAATCTATAAGATCAGTCCGCACTCATATGTCGTGCTGCAAGACCTTACAGGTTTGATAGGTTTTCGGCTTTTGGCTTTTTCAAAGTAGGTTTGCATTCCAAACATGACAGACCATACTATTCAGGAAATTGCGCGCCGCACCCTCACACTGGAGGCGGATGCAGTAAAACAGCTGACAGACTATATAGATCAGCCATTTGCCGAAGTGGTGAAACTGGTGGCTGCCTGCAAAGGCAAGCTCGTGATCAGCGGAGTAGGTAAAAGTGCGCTGATTGCACAAAAGATTGTAGCCACACTCAATTCCACTGGAACCCCCGCTGCGTTTCTCCATGCCACAGACGCCATTCACGGCGACCTCGGGTTGATACAACCGGACGACATTGTATTACTGATAAGTAAAAGCGGCGAAAGTAGCGAGATACGTGTGTTGCTTCCGATTATTAACGGTTTTGGCAACCCCGTGGTGGCGATGACGGGCAATCTTCAATCGTACCTGGCCTCCGGCGCCGATTATTTGCTGAATACCACCGTTTCGCAGGAAGCCTGCCCGAACAATCTGGCGCCAACCGCCAGTACTACGGCGCAACTGGCTATGGGCGATGCACTGGCCGTTTGCCTTATGGAAAGCCGGGGCTTTGCCAGTGAAGATTTTGCACGGTTTCACCCGGGCGGCACATTAGGTAAAAGGCTGTATCTGAGGGTGGAAGACCTGTTTATGAAAGATGCGCGCCCCTCGGTATCGCCAGACAGTCACCTGAAAGCCGTCATTGTGGCGATTACCCAAAACCGGATGGGCGCCACTGCCGTACTCGACCAGGGAACTATCTGTGGCATCATTACCGACGGAGACATCCGAAGAATGTTGCAGCAAAACGATCGGCTGGAGGGTATAGCGGCTGCGCATATCATGAGCCGCAACCCCAAAACCATAGAAGAAAGTCAGCTTGCCGTACAGGCCCTCACCCTGATGCGTAAAAACAGCATTAGCCAGTTGCTGGTGGTGAACCAGCAGGGCGAATACACCGGCATTTTACATTTGCACGATCTTGTAAGAGAGGGAATTATTTAAAGAAACACTCATTCCCCGCGCCCGTGCACACCCTAAAGTATAGGCGCTGATTTTAAAGGATAGCGTTACATTTGTATTCATTCTAAATCGACATGCAGAAAAACTATTATGTTGCCATCATGGCCGGAGGTATCGGCAGCCGGTTTTGGCCGCTGAGCCGCACGGCTTACCCCAAGCAATTTCTTGATATTCTGGATACCGGAAAAACACTCATTCAACATACTTTTGAAAGATTTGTAGACCTGGTGCCGGTGGAGAATATTTTCATCATCACCTCCGACGAATACATTCCCATTGTAAAAGAGCAACTGCCGGCAGTACCTGAAGAAAATATACTGGGCGAACCTTCCCGGAAAAATACGGCACCGTGTATAGCTTATATATCTTATAAGATCAACAAGCTTAACCCTGACGCCTGCCTGATATGCGCGCCGTCTGACCACCTCATTCTGGAACCGATAGCATTCAAAAAAGTATGTATTGAGGCCCTGAATTTCGTACGCGTTCACAATGCCCTCACCACACTGGGTATAAAACCTACGCATCCCAATACCGGATACGGATACATTCAGATAGAACAACACGAGGTGAGCGATAATGTGTATAAGGTAAAAACTTTTACAGAGAAGCCCAACCTGGAACTGGCTACCACCTTCCTGGAAAGCGGTGATTTTCTGTGGAATGCGGGCATTTTTGTATGGAAAGCACGTTCTATTGTACAGGCATTTGAAAAATACCTGCCGGAGTTTCACGAACTGTTTGTAGCAGAGGAAGCGCTCCTGAATACGCCGGAAGAAAAAAAGGCCGTGGAAAGAATCTACCCGCTGCTGACCAACATATCCATCGATTACGGCATTATGGAAAAGGCCGATAATGTGTACCTGATACCTTCGGGTTTCGGATGGAGCGATCTCGGCACCTGGAACGCGGCCTACGATAATATGGAAAAAGATGAGGCCAACAACGCTGTTTCGGCGGATAACTACCTCCTGATCGACGCCTATAAAAATATCATTAAGGTGCCCGACGAGAAGCTGATTGTATTACAAGGACTTGAAAACCACATTGTAATCGATACCGGCGACGTATTGATGATATGCGAGCGTAGCAAGGAACAGGAAATCAAAGAATACGTGTCGCAAATAAAAATATCCAAGGGGGAAAAGTTTTTGTGAGACGGGGAGGGCAAGACCAGAATGGTAAGACCATAGTGGTAAGACCGTAAAATGGTAAAATAGTAAGAGGGGAAGAGAGTAAGACTGTAAAATGGTAAGAAGGGGGGATGCAGCTGTTGGGTGGGATATGTTTTCTATTGAAATCAGCCCATGATGGTGCGCCACTGGCCGGATTCGGCGTAATGCTTGATCAACTCGTTCCTTTTGCTAAAAATTTTTTCGAAGTACTTTTTCATAAAAAAGCGTCCTAAGAACCCTCCGATGGCGTCGCGCGGCTCCTCCAGTTCCACCATATCAATCACAATGGTTCCGTTTTCCACAGGCTTAAAATAATGCTCGTGGCGAAAACTCTTGAGATCGCCTTTTACCTGCTCTTCAACAAATTTCTGGTGCTTTTCCATTTCTATCACGCGCGCGGTGAGGGCTCTTACTTTACCGAGATGCCTGGCAGAAAACGTCAGCGTATCTCCCTGTTTGATCAGGATATCTGAGGCGCTGGCCGAAATAGATTCATTGCCGTTGTTGAGGGCTTTCCGGTAAATGGTCGTATTTCGGCAGAGGTCAAATACCCTATCTACCGGAGCTTTTATAAAAGTGGTTAAGTGAATAACAGACATGTTGTTTGTAGATTTGGTTGTACAGACTCTTGTAAGACCCTAAGATTGCAAGATGGTAAGAAAGGTAATCCCTCTTACCATTTTACTATCTTATCTCAAACAACTAACGAATTTGATTTATGATTGTTGTACGAAAGGTAATTTTACTACATGTGCTTTCACCAGCTTGTCACGGATATCTATAAATATCTCAGTATCAATAGGTGCAAACGAAGAAGCCACATAGCCAAGCCCGATTGCTTTTCCCAGACTGGGCGATTGGGTACCGGAGGTCACCCGGCCAATAAGATTGCCTTCGTTGTCCCTTATTTTATAATCATGCCGGGGTATACCACGTTCCAGCATTTCAAACCCCACCAGTTTTTTCTCAACCCCTGCTTGTTTTTGTTTTTGCAGGTATTCAGAAGCAGTAAACGGTTTGGTAAATTTGGTAATCCACCCCAAACCCGCTTCCAGCGGAGTGGTAAAATCGTCTATATCATTGCCGTAAAGACTGTATCCCATCTCCAGTCGCAGGGTATCCCGCGCGCCTAAGCCCACAGGGCGGATATCGTAAGAGGCACCTGCTTCGAAAATGGCATTCCAGATGGTATTCGCGTCATCGTCCTTGTTCTCAAAATACACTTCTACTCCGCCGGCACCCGTATACCCCGTAGCACTGATGAGTACATTGCCGACTCCAGCGAAGGTTCCTTTCACAAACGTATAGTATTTGAGGTTCAGTATATCCAGATCGGTAAGCGACTGCACTATTTTAGTAGCATCCGGCCCCTGTACAGCCAATAAGCCTGTTTTTTCAGAAATATTATGCATTTCTACATTGCCGGTATTATGGTGGCTGATCCAGTCCCAATCTTTTTCAATATTCGAAGCGTTGACCACCAGCATATATACCTTGTGCTGCTCAATGCAGTACACCAGCAGATCGTCTATAATGCCGCCATTTTCGTTGGTAAGGCAACTGTACTGAATTTTTCCGTTGGTAAGTTTGGAAGCATCATTGGTGGTTAACCGCTGAATCAGATCCAGCGCTCCCTCCCCTTTAAAAATAAACTCTCCCATATGGCTTACGTCGAACACTCCGGCATTGTTGCGCACTGCAGCGTGCTCTTCGTTGATACCTGAATAACTGATCGGCATGTTATAACCTGCAAATGCAGCCATTTTGGCGCCCAGGGCAATATGCCTGTCTGTAAAAGGGGTCGTTTTCATTGTCTTCCTTCTTTATATTTTACTTACTATTTATCAATTGCTGATCTGTAAACCAACTGCTGTACATCAGGTAATTGTTGGCAATGCGATTGATTTCACCGCTGATCAACTCCTGCGATACGTCCTTCACTTTTCTGGCCGGCACACCGGCGTATATAGATCCTGCTTCCACCCTGGTGCCTTCCAACACAACCGCCCCGGCGGCAATAATGGTGTTGCTGCCGATCTCCGCATTGTCCATCACAATAGCGCCCATGCCTATCAGCACATTGTCGTGCACAATACACCCATGTACGATGGCATTGTGACCGATACTTACGTTATTGCCTATGACGGTTTGGGTTTTTTCGTAGGTACAATGTATCACCGCGCCATCCTGCACATTTACCTTATCGCCCATGCGGATAGCGTTTACGTCGCCGCGTACCACGGCGTTGAACCAGATACTGCAATCCCTGCCCATCACCACATCGCCCACCACCGTGGCATTGGGTGCCAGGAAACAGTTGTCTCCCATTTTCGGCAACACATTTTTCACCGGTAAAATCAAGGCCATAACACTCATTTATTGACTACTTATTCACGAGGGCAATATCGAAGTTGACCAATTCAACAAACTGTTGTATGCGCTCATCAATATCTCTTCTGGTGAGTTCCTTAAGACGGGTGGTGCCGAATTTTTCCACGGAGTAAGATGCAATGGCAGACCCTACTATGATGGCTGATTTCATGCCATCAAAACTAAAATCGCGGCTGCTCGCAAGGTGCCCCACAAATCCTCCGGCAAAGGTGTCGCCGGCACCGGTCGGATCGAACACTTCTTCGAGTGGTAGCGCCGGTGCAAAAAACACCCGGTCTTTATTGAACAACAGCGCCCCGTGTTCTCCTTTCTTGATGACCACAAACTTCGGTCCCATTTTGTATATATCTTTCGCCGCCTTCACCAGCGAATACTGTGCGGTGAGCTGACGGGCTTCGGAGTCGTTTACCAGCAATACGTCTACCTGCTTCAACACTTCTTCCAGCTCGGGCATGGCGGTGTCCATCCAGAAATTCATGGTATCGAGCACCACCAGCTTGGGGCGTTGTTTCATTTGATTGATTACACTCAACTGCACGGAAGGAGACAGGTTTCCCAGCATCAGAATAGAGGCACCCTGATAGCTTTCCGGCACCACCGGCTCGAATTCCCCCAACACGTTCAACTGGGTTTCGAGCGTATCACGTGTATTCATGTCCATATGATAGCGTCCTTTCCAGAAAAAGGATTTTTTATCTTTCTTGATCTGCACGCCCTCCAGTTGTACGCCACGCGCTTCCAGCATGCGAAGTTCATCTTCCGGAAAATCGCCACCCACAACCGATATCTGCTTTACGGGACGCGTGAAGTTCGACGCACTCCAGGCTATATACGTAGCAGCGCCGCCTACGATTTTATCACTTTTGCCAAATGGGGTTTCTATTGCATCAAAGGCCATGGAGCCGACTACGATAAGAGACATAATATTACAGGGTTATCTTTTTAAAAGTACTTATAAAACGGTGCAAAACTAAGTTTAATAAGGGAGGTATATCATTTTCAATAAAAAAAGACTACTAAAAAGCAAAAATAAACAAAGCGATTAAAACCGTTCGTATACAACGCTTTATAAAATGGTCGTCTAAGTTTAGCTCTCGGTTCCTGATAGGTTTGGGGCTTAAAAATACAGGTTTAGATTGCTAAATCGTTACCGATCAACAAACGCAACTGTATGGCTTAACCCATTATATTTCAGTGCTTTGTACCACATTCTACGCTTTCTCTCCACTCAATGTAATTCAATTGTAAACGTTAAGCGTTTGCGTATTGGAGCAGACAGAAAAAATCAATGTCCAAACTGCTTTTCTATGTGAAAAAGAATGACACTAAGCGGCGTAACTCCTAAATTAGCTTTTCCTTATTTAAAATATTGATACAATGGTATGATGTTCAAAAAACACATCCCTGCTTATCCCATGAGCTTATATATAGAGCATATTATTTATGCCGATGGAGCTCAGCCGATGCCTTATTTAATGGAGCTTCCGGACGGGAGGCTGAACCTGATGATTCAGCTTCGTGAACATACCACCAATACGCTTTTTGTAGAAAAAGATTTTTCCAAAAAACATACGTTGAAGCGGGGATGGATATCCGGAGCCAACGCAAAAGCGATCATCTATGAAAACCACCCCTGTTCAACGGTTATGAGCATCCGGTTTTCCGTAGGCGGATTTTACGCCCTTACCAAAATACCGATGTCCGAAATGATGCATCCCGGTCTGGAGATTGATTTATTACTGGGCAGCTCCTTTCACAAGCTGTATGAGCAACTCCTAGGCGAGCCGGACATCGATGCCAAGTTCGTACATATTGAACGCTACTTCCGTCAATACATAGGCGATCATGATTTTGAACACTCCGTAGTGCGGTTCGTAGATAAAAATATTCACCATCCGATTGACTGGCTGGTACACAAATCGGGCTATTCACAAAAGCACCTCATTCACCTGCTCAAAAAACAAACCGGCTTTTCTCCCAAATACCTGCAACGCCTCCAAAGGTTTCACAGTGTCCTCAAAACCTTACAGCATACCCGGGGAACCATCAACTGGGCCTCAATAGCGTATGAGCACGACTATTTCGATCAGGCACATTTCATCAAAGACTTTATACATTTTACAGGATTCAGCCCGGTTGAATATTTCAATATAGCGCCTGTTGCTGAAAACAACAACCTGATCACCGATATCAAGCTGTTTTAGGAAGGTAAATTTTTTACAATCAAAGGGCAGCCGTTGCCGCTAATTTTGGTTTATAAAAATATTGAAAAGTATGGCAACGATCAACGACTTCAACATCAATGTCCAACAGCATGTATTGGACGATCTGAACAGAAGACTGGAACAAACACGATGGACAGACGAGCCCCAGAACGCTGACTGGAACTATGGAACCAACCCCGCTTACCTGAGGGAATTGGTCGCTTACTGGCAAAAAAAATATGATTGGCGAAGCCATGAAAAAATGCTCAACCAATTTCCACAGTTCACGGTTGAAATTGACAACGTGAACATCCATTTTCTTCATATAAAAGGAAAAGGAAAGCATTCCAAACCGCTTTTACTGACACACGGCTGGCCGGATAGTTTTTACAGGTTTCATAAAGTCATTCCTATGCTGACAAATCCGTCCGGCTTAGGACGAAATGAAGACGAGTCTTTTGACCTCATCATCCCTTCCATTCCGGGTTTTGGATTCTCCAGCCATCATGCAGTAAACAGTGATGTTACCGCCGAAATCTTCAATAAATTAATGGTGGATGCCTTATCCTACAACCAATATTATGTAGCTGGTGGCGATATGGGAAGTATGGTAGCCAAATCTATGGCAAATCAATTTCCAAATCATGTGAAAGCGATTCATATAACCGATGTGGGCTACCCCAATGGAAGTGAGGACTGGAGTACGATGTCTGAAGCAGAGCAACAATTTGGACAGATGATACAAGGCTGGTTTTTTACCGAGGGAGCATTCAACATGATTCAATCTACAAAACCTCAATCGCTGAGTTATGGACTTAACGATTCTCCTGTTGGGTTGGCCGCCTGGATTATTGAAAAATTTAACTCCTGGAGCGACAATAACGGCCATATCGAAAACAGCTTTACAAAAGATGAATTGATAACCAACATTATGATTTATTGGGTATCACAATCTATAAACAGCTCTATCAGAACCTATGCAGAAAATGCAAGAGCAGCCTATATGGGCGGCTTACAATCGTCTCAAAAGGTAATGGTGCCAACAGGGGTTTCATTATTCCCCAAAGAAGCGCAATTTCCCCGAGAATGGGCAGAGAGAATGGTGAACCTGGCAAGTTTTACGAAAATGGAGAAAGGCGGTCATTTTGCACCGATGGAGGTTCCATATCTATATGCCGTGGAATTGATGGATTTTTTTGAGAAATTTGATTAATACGGGGTACCGATAACAACTAAAAAACTTCTATTATGGCGCCGCAGCTAATCGTAAAAGATCAGATGGAAATCAATGCTTCCAAGGCATCTGTCTGGGAGGTACTCATCGATCCCGAATTCATCAGACAGTGGGATGACATACCGGAAAATTATACCGGCGGGCACTTACAGGCTGGCAGCACAATTAATTGGGAAGGCTACTCAAAAATGACCGTTGTGCATTTTTCGCCGGAGGAGCAGCTCAGCTTAAAACTGTTCCTGCCGCAGGTGAAGCTTGATCCTGAAGACTACAATGTTCGATATAGCTATACACTTTCTGAAAAAAACGGGCAAACCCTGTTGCGGTTTGAAATAGGTGATTTTTCATCGCTGCCTAATGGGAAAGACTATTACGATGCCTCGTTGGAATGGGTAGAAACGGCAAAATCCAAAATTAAATCGCTCGCTGAAAAACGATAACATATGGACGAATCCAGGGTAAAGTCAATGCGCTTACCATCGCCGTTATTCTGACCAACCTGCTGCTGGTAGTGGTTGTTGGAAAAAGTATGTGGCGAAGTGGGACTTTTTATAAGCGACAAAGCTGTTATTGCCCGGATAAAGATTTATATAGATCAACAGGATATTCCCAAAATAGAATTGCTTGACAAGAACGGGGCGGTCATTCCATTAATGATTCGTTACCAATTTTCTCCCTCTTATAAACTACTATTTATGAGCTATTTTGATAGCTTCTAATCTTTTTCAAAAAAATGCCAAGCACCGTAGGGTTTACATGCGTGACTCCCTTCTACCCTTGGCATACCACCTACGAAAGTCCCATGGCTTCCCGTTTCATCTGCCGGGCTCTTTCCGCTCCCACGTACTTGACTATTCTGCTCTCCGCCAGGTAAATTACCGGTGTAAGGCCGATGGCTACGATAAACTTGTACGCGTAGTTGACGCAGCCTACTGCCAGTACCTGCGTCCAGGTCCAGTCACCGCCGATTTTGAACGCGATGGTCAACACGATAAAGCTGTCGATCAGTTGCGAAACCACCGTGGAACCTGTGGCCCGCAACCACACCTTCTTCTCGCCTGTTATTTTTTTGATACGGTGAAATACATACACATCCACCAGTTGTCCTACCAAAAAGGCAACCAGACTGCCCGCAATAATCCACATCCCCTGCCCGAAAACGCCGGCATAGGCCAGTTGAAGATCGGCTATGCCCTCGTTTGTTTTCGATCCGGGCCACCAGTCTGCATAAGGTATATGAATGCTGGCGTAAAACATCACAAATGCATACGAAATCAACGCAATCGCTATATAGCTGATGCGCTTTACAGCCCTGGGCCCGTAGAACTCATTCACAATATCTGTCATTACAAATTCCAACGGCCATAGCAATACCCCACAGGTAAGGCTGAGCGCCAAACCGCTGTAGCCGAACAATGTAAAATTCAGCGGTTCAAACCCAAACAGTTTTTCCAGTGAAAATACTTTCCCTCCGATGCACTCGGCAATCAGGGCGTTGGCTACAAAAAACGCAGCAAAAACAACAAACAATTTTGCCGGTCTGTCCTTTACTATCTGACTGATCATGTGAAATTTTAAAAAGGTACTTTACTGCCACACTGCCACCGTATCGAATAAGCAGTGCTAAATTTAAACCCAAAACTGAAATTAGCCGTAATTTGCCACCTAAACACATATTTTCCAGCCTACAGGCTATCTTTTCATAACAGAAAAAGCAGCAACGTGAAAAAAGAATTCCTCAAAGCAGTTGTTCCCCACGCCATTGCCATTGGTGTTTTCCTGGTGGTAGCCATTGTGTATTGCAGTCCCGCGCTACAGGGTAAGGTATTGCAGCAGCACGATGTTATTTACTGGCAGGGCATGGCACAGAGCTCTTTCGAATATAAAGAACAATTTGGTCGTTTCCCATTATGGAATACGCACCTTTTCAGTGGTATGCCGGGCTATCAGGTAGCCATGGAGTACCAGCAGTTCAGCCCCAACCTTCACAATGTAATGACGCTGTGGCTGCCGAAACCTATCGGTTTCTTCTTCCTCGCCTGTGTTAGCTTTTATATCTTAAGTTGCGTAGTTGGTGCACGTCCTGTGTTGGGAGTACTGGGCGGCCTTGCTTTTGCTTATGCCTCCTACGACCCGATTATTGTAGCCACAGGACACGACACTAAAATGTGGTGTATTGCATATATGCCGGGTTTGTTGGCCGGCATCCTGCTCATCTATCATCGTAAATACCTGCTGGGGCTGGCCGTTACAGCTATTTTCGCCACCTGGCAAATTGCTTTCAACCATGTGCAGATTACCTATTACTTTTTAATAGCAGCGATGTTCATCAGCATTGGCTATGCTGTTACATGGATCCGGCAAAAAGAATGGAAGCATCTGGTGGTATCATTTGGACTGGCGTTGCTGGGTGGCGGCATTGCCATTGCCAACTCGGCCGTATCCATACTTACTACTGCAGAATATGCCCAATATACCATGAGGGGTGGAAAAAACATAGAAACAGCAGGCGGGGAGATCAGAAAAGTGGAAACAAAAGGCCTGGATACAGATTATGCCTTTAGTTACAGCATTGGAAAATCGGAGATACTCACGTTTTTTATGCCGGGCGTATTTGGTGAAGGCTCCGGCAACCATTTCGACGAAGACTCTAAACTGGTGCAGACACTGGTAGAGCGGAATATACCGGAATCGCAGGCGATACAACTGGCGGCCAGCCTGCCCAAGTATTGGGGAGGCATACAGGAGGGTACAGGAGGCACCATTTACCTCGGGGCCATTATTTGTTTCCTTGCCATTGCCGGATTGGTATTGATAAAAGACAATATCAAATGGTGGATACTGGCGGCCTGCGTGATTACCATCTTCATGGCCTGGGGAAGGAACTTTGCCGCCTTTAATGAATTCCTGCTCCACAACCTGCCTTTATACAACAAATTCCGTTCACCTAATACAGCGTTGGTAATACCGCAATTGCTGTTTCCCCTGCTCGCGGTGATGGGGTTGCAACAGGTATTATTCACCGACAAAGGGAGAGAACTGCTGAAAGCATCCTGGAAGAAAATACTCTATGCCACAGGCGCTGTTTTCGTCGTAACGATGCTGATTTACTTCTTCAACGATTTCACCAGTCCCTTCGATGCCCGCATCATACAGGCCTATACCAATCCGCAGGATGGCAGTTCTGAGGTAGCGCGGATGATCGTCAACGGCATGAAAGCCGACCGGAAAGCCATGTTCACGAGCAATCTTTTCCGGGCACTGCTGTTTGCCGCCCTGGTGATAACACTGCTCTACCTCTATCTTAAAAACCTAGTGAAGCCACTTACTGCTGTGCTGGTATTAACCGTAGTCAACTCAGCCGACCTGTTGATGATTGCCTCCAAATACCTGAATAGCGACAGTTTTATGGAAAGCGCAGAAGACCTCAAATCGGCCTACTTTACACCATCGCCGGCCAATCAACAGATACTGCAGGATAAAGACCCGCATTATCGCGTACACAACCTGTCTACCGGTGAAGTGTTCAGCGGCTCTGCTGCCATCACCAGTTACCACCACAGAAATATAGGTGGATACCATCCTGCCAAGTTGCGAATCTATCAGGATCTTATCGAAGCGCAACTCTCCAGTCAGCAGCCTAATATGGATGTGTTGAACATGCTCGACACGCGATACATTATTTTACCGGCAGAGCAACGCCAGCAGCCCGCCGTAGTATACAGGAATGAAGATGCGCTAGGTGCTGCCTGGTTTATCAAATACATCCGGTATGTAGACGGACCGGTGGAAGAAATTAAGGCACTGGATAAGTTTGGCCCGAAAGACACGGTTATAATAGACCAGGCATTTAAAGATATAGCAGGCGATCAACCCGTATGGGATTCAGCCGCCACCATAACATTGAACAGCTATAACAACGACACGATCCGGTATACCACCAATGCCGCCACGCCACAGTTTGTTGTGTTCAGCGAAATCTATTACCCGGCAGGATGGAACGCCTACATAGACGGGGAAAAGGCGTCGTACCTGAAAGCAAACTACGTACTGCGTGGGATGCCGGTACCGGCTGGCCAACACGAAATAGAATTCCGGTTTGAACCAGACTCCTATCGGAAAGGACAGCGCTACGTATATGCGGGGAATGCACTTTTTCTGCTGGTATTGGCAGGGGGTATTTTTGCCGTGTGGAAAAACCGAAAAACAACCGGGTAGGTCTGTACCATGCTGAAAGTATTGAGTATTGCTTCTTACCGGTTTCTGCCCCCGAAAACGGGAGGGCAGCGATGTATTGCGTTTTTCAATCGCTTTTTTTCAAAGCACGTCGTATTGACCTGTGCATCTGTTCCTGAAAACACCAAAAGCAATAGCGACCCCTACAATATAGTACCATTGCTAGGGTCAAATACGTTAAGGTATATCAACCCGCTTCTTTTTTTCCGTCTCCGCAGTTTCATACGAAGCCAACAAATCACACATGTACTGCTGGAACACCCCTATTATGGCTGGCTGGGCTGGCTGCTGAAGCAGTTTGCGGGCATACAACTGGTGATTCACGCCCATAATATAGAGGCTCTCCGTTTCCGGGATATCGGCAAATGGTGGTGGAAAATATTATGGCACTACGAACGCTTCGGTTTTCGACAGGCAGATATATTGTTTTTTATTTCGGAAGAAGACCGCCGGTATGCAACGGCAACCTATGGTATAGCCAGCCACAAATCCATCGTAGTGCCCTATGGTACCATTGCCCATCGGGCACCCAGGCACGAAGACAAATATAAAGCGAAGCAGGTAGTGGCAAACATACATGGCTTCGACGAAAAGAACCTGTTGCTGTTATACAGCGCTGCCTTAAATTATCCGCCCAACCTTAAAGGATTGGACGAGATACTGCATCAAATCAATCCTGCGTTGCAGCAATCTGCATTACGATACACCATCATCATCAGTGGCGGAGGGCTGCCCGCTGCATATAACCACTTAGCACAATACGCAGACAGGTGCATCGTCTTTGCAGGGTTTGTGGAAGACATTGACCTGTACTTCAAAGCCGCCGATATTTTCCTGAATCCGGTTGACGAAGGAGGAGGTATCAAAACAAAACTGGTGGAAGCCCTGGCTGCCAATACCAACAGCGTGTCGTATAATAATGGCGCTTACGGCATACCACTGTCGGCTACAGGCTCCAAACTACAGGTAGTAGCGAACAGCGACGCAGCTGCCTTTTCAGCAGCGGTTGTCCGTTCGGCAGCACAGCTCCATGAAAACATACCTGCCACCTTCTTTAATTATTTCTATTGGGACAACATAGCAAAGAAGGCTGCTGATAAGCTACATGAACACCATACCTCCGATCCCCGGGGTACTGTGCAAGACGAAAAATAACTATGGCGCCTCCCCGGCACAATTCATTAGAATTTCCTTAACACATCACATTGTTTTTTTGGCATAGTACTTGTCTTTATAGCATCAGCATCCCCCTTTACTCAGGAATGATGAAATGGTAAACCAATTATACATTTATAAATTCCAGCAATTATGAAAAAGACAAAACTATCATTAGCAGCGATGAGTATCTTAGCTGCAGGTTTATTTGCTTTTAATGTTATAACAGAAGGTGGTATCAAAGGTACCGTTGCACCTCCCGAAGGAGCGGTAAGAGCCTGGGCTATTTCCGGCACAGATACACTGAAAGCAGATGTTTCCAATGGCGCGTTTGAGATCGGTGCTGCAAAGCCCGGCACGTACACTGTAATTATCGAAGCAACTGCACCTTTTAAAAATGCAACAAAAGAGGGAGTGGAAGTAGCAGAAGGCGAAACTACTGATCTCGGAGAAATTACTCTGGAACAGTAGAAGAAACGAACTACATAGTTTACAATATGGTTCGATGATCTATGCAGAAACAAAACAAAGGCAGCAGGGATGCTGCTTTTGTTTTGTTGTTTACCGTAAACATACGTGTGTGACAGCTATATCGGATGCCATACCTTTTAAACTACGCAGCGCAAAACAATGTGTTCTCATGGTGGTAGCGAATACGACTTCTGGTACTATACGCCGATCATTCTTCGTGTGTATGGGAACCCACGCTCTGCAAAACCTGTCATGTGTTTATTGAACAATGGTTAATTCTGTTCTTCGGTTTTGCAACCTTCCTTCTTCCGATGAATTATCAGCTACGGGCTGCATAGCGCCAAACCCTTTGGCTTGTAGTCGCTGCAAACTGATGCCCCTGGATGCCAGATAGGTCACTACTGATTTGGCTCTGTTTTCAGAAAGTCGAATATTGGCAGTAGCATCTCCCGTATTGTCGGTGTGCCCGCTAATGAGGATATTTACAGAGGGGTTTTCCTGCAGCATCTTCACGACACGATCCAGCTCGGCAAGAGATTGCGGCTGCAGCTCGTACTGGCTTACATCGAAGAATATATTATTCAATACAATAGACGCGTCTTTCTCAATCGGCTGCAATGCAATATCAATGGTATAGGTGGCGTCTGCAGGATGTTGTGCAAGCGGGAAATTACGGGAATAAAAAAGGTAGCCCTTTCGATTTACATTAAAAGCATAGTCTTTACCAATGGGTAGCGTAATGAGGTAATTGCCCGATTCATCTGTCTGCACATCCAGCAGCGTTTGCCCGTTTTCTATGTCAATCAATTCTACGGAGCTGGGTAAGCCACTACCGGTTTTGTCGTCGTATACCCGACCTTTCACCCAGAGCGTTTTGTTGGGCCGGATGTCTTCGCGCAAATCAAATGAGTAAATATCCAATCCTCCCCGGGTATCGGCCCGGTCGCTGGCGTAGTAAGCTGTTTTACCATCAGCCGCCACCACCAGGCTGCCTTCATTTTCGATGGTATTGATGGGGTAGCCCAGGTTGGTTACTTCGTGCCATTCGATACCGGTTTTTCTTTTTGCCAGAAAAAGGTCATCGCCTCCGTACCCCGGGTGACCGTTGGAGGTAAAATACAGGGTTTGGTTATCGGCATGTACAAACGGGCAGCCTTCATCTCCTATGGTGTTGATGTTTGCTCCCAGGTTTTCCGGTTCGCTCCATTGTCCATTAGGGAGGCGCCGGCATACATAAATATCTTTACCGCCAAACCCGCCCGGCCGATCACTGGAAAAATACAGCTCTCTTTTGTCTGCCGATAACGAAGGGGCCGACTCCCAAAATTCCGTGTTTATCCGTTCTCCAAGATTCTCCGGAAGGCTCCATCCTCTTTTTGTTTTTACAGATAAATACAGGTCGCAACTGCCAAACCCCTCTGGAAAATTGCATCCGGTAAAGATCAGCCATTCTCCATCCTGTGAAATATTTTGCGCACCCTCGTTGAAATTACTGTTGATGTCGCCGTCCATCCCCCTGGCCCGCGTCCAGCTGTTTTCATTACGCCTGCTTTCAAAAAAATCCTCATTGTTTCCTCTTACCCGCCGGGTGAAAACCAGGGTATTACCGTCTACCGTTAGGGATGGGTAGTACTCAAGATCAGCGGTATTCACGCTATCGCCCAAATTCTGCGGAGCAAACACATAAGTGTTGTTATTTCTTTTAGCATAGTCAACTGCAAACGAAAATGTTTTCTTTCTGTACTCCCCTGCTTTGCGGCTGGGCTCATTTAGATTGGGGCTGGACAGAAAGTCAGTCACCGATGCCAGCGCTTCTTCGAACCGGCCCAACCCGGCCAGATTGATGGAATAAGGAAGCTTATAGTCTCTGCTGTATACAGGATCGAGAACGAACGCCTGCTCGTAGTGAAAAATACACTGCTCATAATTTTTTAGTTCTCCGTATATGCCTGCTTTTGTAAGATGGGCGTCCACGAATTTCTTATCCCTGGCCAGGGCCTTGTCCATCAAATCCAGCGCACCCGCATAATCGCCGTCCTGCGCCTTGCTCAACCCACTGTTGTACAGGTTGATTGCTTTTTTATTCACTTTATCCGGATGATACTGCTGCGCCTGGAGTGTGCATGTCAGCAAACAACAAAAACTTGCGATAGTAAGGCCTTTCATAATATACTGCTGAAGGTGAATAACGAATCTATTTAATTTTTATTCCACCCTGTGCAATAAAATGTTAATGCAACGGCTATTTACCGAAATCTGGGTTTACATTTGATAATCCATGACAGCTTATACTGCCGGAAATCTGCGCAAACAGGCTGGCAGAAAAATCTTGAGATATGAGATCCACTATCAAAATCATCCGCTACATCGTTGGTTTTCTTTTTATTTTTTCCGGTTTGGTCAAAGCCAACGATCCATTGGGGCTTGCCTACAAAATGCAGGAATTCTTTGAAGTATGGGCTAAGTCCGGTTTCTTACCGGGTTTCATGCACTGGATCAGCGACTATGCCCTTGCTTTTTCGCTTATTATGATCACTTTTGAAATTGTGGCAGGCGTGGCGGTATTGGTGGGATGGCGCATGAAGTTGTTTAGCTGGCTATTACTTGTGCTCATCCTATTTTTCACCTTTTTAACAGCCTACGCTTACCTGTCTGGCAAATTCAAAAGCTGTGGCTGTTTCGGAGACTGTATTCCCATTACGCCGGGCGTATCGTTTCTAAAAGACGTCATACTCACCCTTCTTATACTGGTCATATTCCTGTATCGAAAAAAAATAAAGCCCGCTTTTCCGCCTTTTCTTAGTGTATTGATCATCGTTATATCTACGATTGCGACCGTATGGTTGCAGTGGTATGTACTGAAGCACCTGCCGGTAGCGGATTGCCTTCCCTTCAGGAAAGGAAATTCCATTGCGGAGGGGATGAAAATTCCCGAGGGGGCGGTGCCGGACAGCATAGTGGTGACATTTGTTTATACCAGAGACGGACAAAAACTGGAATTTACAGCAGACAACTTCCCGGACGATTTTGATGAGGAGGTATATACGTTTGAAAACCGTTATGATAAGCTGGTGCGGAAAGGCAATGCCGAACCGCCTATAAAAGACTTTCTGCTGACTACATTGAGCGGAACCGATACCACCGATGCGATATTAAGCAACGGAAGCCAGGTGGGACTGCTGTTTGTAAAAGACCACCTGCCCGGCGGTACATGGCTACAGGACCTGGAAGTTTTGTATGCAAAACTGAACAAAAAAAACATTCCGCTCTACCTGGTAAGTAACAACGTAGAAGAGGCCGCATCCGGTCTAAGTCATCTGCCCGGTATGGGGATGCTTCGGTGCGATGTGGTTCCGATCAAAACAGCAGCCAGGGCCAACCCTACTTTTTACCTGCTGCACAGCGGTGTGATTCTAAACAAATGGAGCTATGCCGATCTGGAGCATGCTACCCGTTCGCTGGATAAATTGCCGTAACAAGCTTATCGCTATAGGCGGGGTCTATTCGGGTAGGGTTTCTTTTGCTTTCGCCGGGTATACAGATAGTAGCCGGTTGCTGCAATGGCAAGCCCCAGTCCTGCCCCGGCAGCAAATTTCACAGAAGGTCTGTGAAAAGGATGCGGCACCAGCTTCTGTAGTGGTTTCAGGGTTCCGGCCGGTATCGTTCTGTCTGCAAATATTTTTATATCGCCTTGGGCATCCTCCGGCACTATACCCATACCCGCGTCCTGCAACAGGGGAATATCTGTCGTATCCCTGCCCACATATATCATATTTTTTGAAGGAATACCCGTACGCGATGTTATATACGACAATACGTTTTGCTTACCGTATTCTCCATCGCCGCCGCCCGTTGATTTAAAGTATTCCGGTATTTCCACCTCGCCGGTGGCAATGCCTTTGTCTAATATCAGCCGGTGGGCAAATACAAAATCGAACCCGGTTTTATTTTTGATATGATTGGCTATCACGTCAAACCCATCTGAGAGCAATACACAACTGTATCCGTTGCTTTTGAATTTTTTAACGGTTTCCCTTACGTGCGCTGTCAATGGTATATCGTCTGCAATTGACTGTAATTCGGGCAGCGACTTTCCCTTTAAAATACCGGCAACAGGTTGTAGCGAACCAAGCGCGCCGCCTGTTGTGTATGTCTGTATTGCCGGTGAATGATATAGGTGAGATACCACCTGGTTATAATTGTATTGCATAACCACGGAAATATCCACGATGAGCATTTTTTTCAGTTTCTGCAACGACTCCGTAATCGCAGTATCCATTTCGTCGCTGATAACATGGATATTAGCGAGCGTCTCCAGGTTGCGGCTGGGGAGCGATTCGGCTTTTCGCAAAATAGCGGATGACACCTGACGCGACATTTTTCCCAACGATTCCAGGCTTTGCATATCATTACGCACAAAACCAATATTTACCTCTTTAACACGCTGGTTAGCGCGGACAGCGTCTATCAGCAAACCAATATCAACCCCATAGTCGTTTTCGAAGGTTACCTGCTCAAGAAAACTTTTTCTTGCAGCAATCATACCGCTGAGCGGCTGTGCAAAATGTTCCAGTTCGGGGAAAAAAATACTCAACAGGGGTTTGGCCACCAACTGTGTTACCCTTCCCCCCTGGCGATCGAAAGTTGCCTTTACAAAGTCGGCTTCGCCTGCCAGAATATCCTTTGTCAACAGGTCTACCACGTTTTTAGGATAGGTAAGGATATCCGCATCCAGGTATACAATCACGTCGAAGCTGGCTGCCAGCAACCCCTCCCGCATAGATACACCCTTGCCCCGGCGTAAGCTGGTGATTACACGGACGCCTTCTTTTTGAGCCACCTGCAGCGTGTTGTCGTCTGAGTTGTCATCAACCACAATGATCTCCAACTCCAGTTCAGACCGTTTGATGCGCCTGATCACATTGCCAATGGTGGAAGCCTCATTTAACGCAGGTATAATAACGCTGACCATAACTGGAATATACTCAAAATTCAGACCGCATCCCGGCATACTGTGTTAATATTACACAGTGTGACGGTTTAGAAACCCGCATATGCCCTCAGGTATTGAAAACCGGGTGTAAGCAGCCCGTTTTTCACTATCGTAGCGCGGGTTATAATGTCGGAGCCGGTTCTGCCGACCAGGTCTTTGAGGATGTATTTGATCAGTTGTTCTCCGAAATAGCGCGACGCATCGCGGGGCAGTTCATTCGGCAGGTTACCCACAGCCATCATATCAACGGAGCCTTCCAGATAGGGTGGTGTTTTCTGAAAGCTTTTTCTGTCTACCCCATACACCGGGTCTTCAATAGTCTGATCACCCAGATTAATGGGAACGGACCCTTCCTTGTCGTCGGTAACATCGGCAATCGTCCGGATAACAAAATCATCGTCCGATACTGCTTCTTTGTCAAACAACCTGGGCATTTCCGGCTCCCAGTATATTCCGTTCATCAAAATATCTGTTTGCCGGGTGTAGGGTGTAAACAGCGATTCATACAAGTGCGGGTTTTCATGAAATTCGGCCCTGTTATACCTGCCGGTATAGCGGTTTCTGTACAGGTCGGCGCTCTTCAATTGCGTATAAACCGGGTATGCGAACCGGCGTACAAGATAATCGTCTGGCTCCACTTCATGAATGCCCGCCAGTGCCATTACTTCCAGTATGCCATGCGCTACTCTTCCGGAGCCGGTAACGGCTATTTTCACATTGGGTATTTTAAGCCCGAAATACGTATGTATCAGTTCTCTGAAACTGCGTTGCCGGTACACCCTGCCCAGTTCAAACAAGCCGGTGCGGTTTCCATATGCCATCAGGCCATTGTGCGCCCCCACCACGCCTGCAAAAAAGCCAAACCCTATCATCCGCTGCCCATCGTCAAATTCAAGACATTCGTAATCAATAAGCGTTATTTTCTTTTCGATGATTTTTCTAAATAGCGCCTGGTTATAGGGCTGTTCTTTACGGGTATGCGAAAAGAAAAGATAGGTTTTGCCTTCTATCAGGCTTTCGGCAGATACTTCCTTGATGCCCATCAGGACATCGCAATCCCGCAGATCTTCTTTTACTTCCACGCCTGCCCTCGCGTATTCCTGGTCGCTGAAACAGCGATGCGGCGATGTTTGCACCACAATCCTTACGCCTGCGTGCTGCGCATGTATCCATTTGCATTGAGCCGGCGTTAATGCTACGCGATTGTCTGCCGGCACCTTTTCTTCCCTGATCAATCCTATCGTCATCATGGTAAGTTGCATTGGGGTGTTACAGAAAACTGCTTTACGCTCTCTGCTGTTCCAGCAAAGTAAAATCCGCACCGGCTTTTAAAACCTGCTGCCGATAAAATGCGGGAGCATTTTTTGCCAGGTGGGCCAGTCGTGGGTAATATCCTCTCCCCATACCTCCAGTTCGTGGGGTATGCCTTTATCGTGCAGTACGCCGGAGAAACGACGGTTGGCCTGCGGGTCTTCATAGGCTCCGCTTCCGGTAGCAATAATTATTTTCCCGCTACGCATATGGTTCAGGTACCAGTCGTCTGTAAGGTTGGGCATATAATGTATGGGAGAATTATAATATACCTGCTCGTCGTAATACCCTTTTGTGTATTCCGTCAGGTCGTATACCCCACTCATGGCAATCGCACCATTAAACAAATCGGGACGTTTCAAAAAGAGGTTCATGGAATGCAGCGCACCGAAAGAGGCCCCGCTAACAATCACCGGGGTATCCCAGGATGTATGGTTCTTGATGTACGGCACTACTTCGTTGAATACATAATTATTAAACTGGTTGTGGCGGATGGCTTTATGAGCTCCCTCCATTTCATTATTCAGCCAGCTCTCGGTGTTGATACTGTTGATGGAGAAAATCTTTATTTTCCCGCTGTCGATAAAGGGTTGCATAGCATCGATCAACTGAAAGCGCTCATACTCTTCGAAATCAGCCGCTGCAGTGGGTACCAGCAACAGTGCAAATCCATAGTGACCGTATACTGCCATCGGCATATCTCGTTGCAGTGACTGGCTGTACCATGAAGTCTTTTCCACGTACATAAGCTTTTGTTTTAGATAGATGATAGCTATTCAAGTACGCCTTCTTTTATCTCCGACCAGAGGTCGCGGTAGCATTGCGCTGCATAGCTGCTGGGAGCAAAGGCTTCTGTAGGCATACGATGTACGCCCATCTTTTCTACATCAGACAAATATGGAATATAATTCTGAAAGAACTTCCTGTCTTTATATAAATTTTCCATTATTTCATTGTGCATGTTCTTTCGCAAATCTGCCATCGTGAAAAAGCACATCAACCGGGAGGCGTCCAGCCCTTTTTCCTTAATATAGTCCTTCGTCATGTTATAGGTTCTTACCGATAAAGTGGTAGGAATCACCGGCATCAGTACAATATCTGCAGCATGAAACACATTTTCCGATAACACCGAAAAGCCAGGCGGACAGTCCAGGAAAACGAAATCGTACTCTTTACTCAATGGCTGCAGAACAGATTTCAGTTTCTTTTTGGAATTCTTCATTTCGGCGAACAAAATGTCCAGGCTTTTTACCGAAATATCAGCCGGAATGATATCCAGGTTTTCGTAATTGGTAGCCAGAATGGCCTCCTGCAGATCGGTGCCTTTTTCCAACAGCTTTTTTACACCGCCTTTGTATTTAGACCTTGACTGGTAATAAAAGCTGGCGGACCCCTGCGGATCGATGTCCCAAAGAAGGGTCTTGTAGCCGTCATTGGCAGCCAGATAAGCAAAGTTTACGCAGGAAGAAGTTTTCCCTACGCCACCCTTCAGGTTGTAAAGTGCTATCGTAATCATACAATGAATATAGAAATAATTTATTTATTCACCGGTATGACGATTGGTTTTGACATTTCTGACCGTCAAAAACAGGGTCGTGTATAAAAAAACTGCATTGGAAGCAGCGGCTGTGTGCACTTTTTATGCAGCAATCTAACAGTAGGGCGGGCTACATATGTATTATTTACGCTATTCAGGCAAACGGCTCATCACTTTTTTGACATACAGCCGTCCCGAATTAATTGCCAGCACTACATCGCTGAACCCCATTGCCAGCGCTGCCAGCATCGGGTTCAGCAAACCGAAGGCTGCCAGCGGGATGGCAACGATATTATAGCTGAATGCCCAGAAAAGGTTTTGGCGAATGGTTTGAAAAGTATGTTTTCCCAGGCCCAGGGCTAAAGGCAGTTGTTTCAGGCCGTTGTTCATCAATACTACGTCTGCCGTTTGTACGGCTATCTGCGAGGCGTCGCTCATAGAGATGCCCACAGTAGCTTTTGCCAGTGCCGGTGCATCGTTGATGCCATCGCCCACCATTGCCGTGGGCGCTGCTTTGGCCAGCGATTCAATCACCCCCAGTTTTTGTTCCGGAGTTTGCTCCGCCATTACTCTGCTTATACCAAGCTCCTCCGCCAGTATCCTGCACTTATCGACGGTATCACCACTCAGCAAAATAGTGTCAATGCCGCTGCTACGCAGGTATGCGATGACCGATTGGGCTTCGGGGCGAATATCGTCTCTGATATCTACCCATGCCACCAGTGCACCATTTCGTACTACGTAAATAGTATGGCTGTGGTCTGCGGTCAGGTGCCGGGCTATCTTATAGGAGCCTATCATGTATTCGTGCCCGCTTTTTTCCGTTCCCCTGATACCCAGTCCTTTTATTTCTTCCACCTGCTGCCACTGTATGCCGTCTTTGGTTTTCCAGTTTTTTAATATTACTTTGGCGATGGGGTGATTGGAGTATTTTTCTAATGAATACACCACCCTTTTCAGCTCCTCTCCGGCGGTTCCGTCTGTTATATGCCATTTATCAATAGCCAGCTCACCTGTAGTCAGGGTTCCGGTTTTATCGAATACCACCTGCTGTATATTCTTAAACAATTCCAGGCTGCGTGCATTGCGAAACAGGATCCCGCTGCGGGCTGCCCGCCCCAGTCCTACCGCTACAGCAGCCGGTGTGGCCAACCCCAATGCACAGGGGCAGGCAATTACCAATACGGCTATACTGCGCATCAGGGCCGGCGTAAACTCGCCCAGCGCGAAATAGTTTATCAGAAAAGTGAGGGCAGCAATGCCGAGCACCAGTGGTACAAATACGGCACTGATACGGTCTGCCAGTTGCTGTACCGGTGGCTTTTCGCCCTGTGCCTGCTTGACGAGGTTTACAATATTGGCGAGGGCGCTGTCTTTAGCGGCGGCTGTTACATAGGCTTTCACCGTACCGTTTACCAGCAGGCTGCCACCGATCAGGGTATCCTTCGATTGCTTTTGCAGCGGCAGGCTTTCGCCGGTGATGATCGATTCATCTACATGGGCATTTCCCCAGAATATCCTGCAATCTGCCGGCACCTGTTCTCCGTCTTTGATGAGTATAATATCTCCCGAACGCAGATCGCCGCTTTCTACCGGGAAGATGATTTCCTGGTGGTGCTCATCAAAAGCCACCATATTGGCCATCACTTTATGCGAAACTGCCAGCTTGTTGAGCGCCCGCTGTGTAGATTGAATGGAAGCACTTTCCAGGTAATTGCCGAAGAAAACCAGCGTGATGATAGTAGCCGTTGTTTCATAAAACAGATAGTCTTCGCCCAATTGCAGCAGGGTGCCGATAAGGCTGTATACAAACGCCGCCGAAGCCCCTACTGCTATGAGTACGTTCATATTGGGGATGCCGTTGCGCAGGCTTTTCCACGCACTGCGGCCAAAATACTGCATGCCGATGAAGTATACCGGTATGCACAAACCCAATTGCAGCCAGGGATTCATCAGCCAGTGCCAGCCCAATGCTCTGTGAAACATATGCAGCAGTAAGAAAAGGGTGAAAGGGAGGCACCAAAGGGTATACTTCAGGTAAGCATTCATGCCCGGGGTTTCCTGTGGGTTCACAGGATCAATATCGCCCGTAACCTTATACCCAAGCCGGTCTATCCCTTCTTTAAGATGTGCAGCATTGCTGTTGTCATCAAGGGTAAAAGAAACTGCTCCGTCTACAAAATTTACCTTTACCGATTGTGCGCCTTCTTTCTCCAGGTAACGTCTTACGGTAAGGGCGCAGTTGGTACAGTCCATACCTTCCACGCGCCAGTGAATATCCTGCATAATGTACAAAGATAAAACAGTATGCGGATGAATGCAGGGTTCGGAACCATATCAGCGGGCTGCAGGTAATACAATGGGTTACCAGGGAGGAACCCGCATCTACCCTTCCAGCCCCCGGACACACCAAAAAAAGCGTGGCAATGATGCCACGCATGTGAATATATTTTCGAACTTTTTTTTATGCAACATTTTGCATCCGTCCCCACAATGGCTGGCCTAGTGATGATGGTGCTGATGCTCTTCCTGCAGCTTTTGGAAATCTTCCTGGCTGATGGGTTTTTCCTGCGGAGTGGTTTTGGCTTCCACCGTTTCAAACACCTTTTGAGAAAGGATGCGGCGGTACGCATTTTCCACCTGCTGTTTATCCTGCAAAAGTTTGTCGATGTAGCTACCGAGCCAGCTCATATCTCCCTGTAATCCGGATGCGCCAAAGTAGCCTATCACTTCCTGGGCAATGTGATCGCGGATTTCCTCGGGCGTTACTTCAATGGTGTTGTCTTTGACAATCTGATCAGATATCAGCGTCCATTTCAACTGGTTTTTAAAAGTAGGATACTCTGCCTCCACTTGTTCACTGGTTTTGGGCGCTTCGCCGCCTGTTTCCATCCAGCGCTTCAAAAAGTTTTCCGGAAACTCTATATGGGTGTTATCCAGCAGCGCATGGTATAACTCATGATGCAGATAGTTGCGCGATTGTCCGTCGAGGGCACTTTGAATACCGGCTTTGATTTCGTTTCTGAATTCCTCTTCGGTTTTGATTTCTTTATCAGGAAACACTTCTTTGAAGAATTCTTCATCGAGCGATCTTCTTTCCACCAGTCCGATTTTGGTAATGGTCATCCGGAAGTGCTTGTGTATGGAATCGTCCTCCTTATTGAGCCCCAGGTCGCTGATCAGCCAGTCTTTCTCCTTTTCATCAAATGTGGGCTCCAGTTGAATCACCACACTTTCATCTTTCTTTTTGCCGATCAGTTGCGGGCGAAAGCTTTCACTGAAATACTTCAGTAACAGCGAGTTGTCTTTTTTGATACCGTTCTCTACCAGATTTCCTTCCGCATCAGATTCTTCGAAAGTAACGTTCAGCACGTCTTCATCAGTAGCTACTGTTTCCGGCTCGGTCATTTTACCGTGGCGTACTGCCAAACGGCTCACCTCTTCTTCCACGAGCTTATCTTCCACGTCTATTTTATAACGGGTAACCTGTAACCCTGCGGGATCGGGCAATGTAAATTCAGGTTTCAGTCCTACCTCAAATTGAAAAGAGTAGGCTGCCGGATTGTTCATATCCAGTTGACCTGGGTCATTGTCAACCCCTGGCAGGGGCTGCGCAAAAATATCCAGCTTTTCCTGTTCCAGGTAATCGATCAGTCCTTTTTCAATGCTGCGCAACACTTCCTCTGTGTACACCGCGGGTCCATGCATTTTTTTGATCATCCCGGCCGGTACCATTCCTTTCCGGAATCCTGGAATATTGGCAGTTTTTGCATAATTTTTTAAAGCTTTCTCAAATGAGGGCAAATAATCCTCCTTTGTAACGGTTACTGTCAATTTATCGTTCAGTAAGCCAATATTCTCCCTGGTAACTGTTGCCATTGTATACGTGATTTGCGTTAGAAGCTCCGATGAGTAGAGATGTACTACGGTGGTGCAATAAGCCCTTCGGGTTCAGTTCTCTTTTATCAATTTTTTTTGTGCGGGTGGAGGGAGTCGAACCCCCACGCCTCGCGGCGTCAGATCCTAAGTCTGATGCGTCTGCCAATTTCGCCACACCCGCTTGAAAAATAAGGTTTTATGCCATTTCGGGACTTTCACCCCCGATTTTTGGGAGAGCAAAGGTAATAGATTTTGCTTAAATTTGGATTTAATATGAATATGGATGTAAAACCTGTTGCTTACAATTTAAACGAGGAAGAAGAGAAGAAAGAGATCGTCCGGCAATACCGTGCCTTACTCCGTATTCTGAAGCCCAAGCTGAAGCAAGGAGACCGTGAATTGATGCGGCTGGCCTTTGAAATGGCTGCCGATGCGCACAAAACCATGCGGCGCAAAAGCGGTGAACCCTATATTTTACACCCGATAGCGGTGGCCCGGATTGCAGCAGAAGAAATAGGACTGGGTGTAAGGTCCACCATCTGCGCTTTGCTTCATGACACGGTAGAAGATACCGATCTTACCCTTGCAGACATCGAAATTGCTTTCGGACAGGAGATAGCGCGCATCATAGACGGACTGACCAAGATTGCTAACGTGGTAGATACCAATACCACCCAGCAGGCCGAAAACTTTAAAAAGATTCTCCTCACGCTTACCGACGACCCCCGCGTAATACTGATCAAACTGGCCGACCGTCTCCACAACATGCGCACGCTCGACAGTATGAAGCGGGAAAAACAACTGAAGATCGCCAGCGAAACGGTGTATGTGTATGCGCCGTTGGCGCACCGGATGGGGCTGTATGCCATCAAAACAGAAATGGAAGACCTTTCCATGAAGTACCTGGAACCGGAAATATACAAGGAGATCGCCCGGAAACTGGCAGAAACCAAACGCGAAAGAACCCGGTACATTAACGAATTCATTCGCCCCATTAAAGACGGTCTGCTGAAAGCAGGACTGAAAACCGAAGTGTACGGGCGCCCCAAATCCATCCATTCTATCTGGAATAAGATGAAAAACAAAGGCGTGACGTTTGAGGAAGTCTATGACCTTTTCGCCATTCGCGTCATACTCGACTCCACACATGATAAAGAAAAGGAAGACTGCTGGAAAGCCTATTCACTGATAACAGACATGTATAGCCCTTCGCCGGAACGATTGCGCGACTGGCTGAGCAATCCAAAAGCCAACGGCTATGAAGCCCTGCATACCACGGTGATGGGGCCGCAGGGCAAATGGGTGGAAGTGCAGATCCGCAGCAAACGCATGAACGAAATAGCCGAAAAAGGACTGGCAGCGCACTGGAAATACAAAGAAGGAACGGCAGATGAAAACCGCTTCGATAAGTGGTTTACCCAGATAAGGGAAATGCTTTCGCAAGACGTTAGCTCTATAGATTTTCTGCAAGATTTCAAAATGTCGTTCCTGGCAGAAGAAATATACGTCTACACGCCCAGGGGAGACGTGAAAATGCTGCCGGTAGGTGCCACCGCGCTGGACTTTGCCTTCTCCGTACACAGCGCCATCGGCTCAAAATGTATCGGCGCCAAAGTAAACCATAAACTGGTGCCCATCAGCCATAAACTACGAAGTGGCGACCAGATTGAGATCATTACTAGCAACAAACAGAAACCCACGGAAGACTGGCTGAACCTTGTGATTACCACCAAGGCCAAGACAAAAATAAAAGACGCATTAAAAGAGGAAAAAAGAAGGATCGGTGACGACGGTAAGTACGCGCTCCAGAAAAAAATGGAAGACATGGGCGCTGCCTTCACCCAGTCTAATATCGACGAAGTAACCGCCTTCTATAAACTCGCTTCTCCCCTCGATCTGTTCTATCAGATTGCCGTAAAAAACATCGACCTGAAAGACATGAAGCAGGAGATGCAGGTAGCAGGGGATAAACTCGTGATACCCAAACCCGTGAAAGCGGAGCCCGAACCCCGTCATGCAGATGCCGATACACAACGGGCAAACAATAAGAAAGACAATGAACTGATTATTTTTGGCGAAAGCAGCGACCGGATTGTATATACCCTTGCCAATTGCTGCAAACCCATTCCGGGAGATGATGTTTTTGGCTTTGTAAGTACCGGTAAAGGACTGATTATTCATCGTACCAACTGCGCCAACGCTGCCAGACTGATGTCGAACTTCGGGCACCGCGTGGTAAAAACCAAATGGGCCAAGAATAAGGAAATATCCTTCCTCACAGGCGTAAAGATAGTGGGGCTCGACGATGTGGGGGTCATTCATAAAATAACCAACCTGGTATCCGGGGAAATGAAAATCAATATTGCGGCGCTTACGGTAGAAGCCAAAGAAGGCGTGTTTGAAGGAAATGTAAAACTATTTGTGCACGATAAAGAAGAGCTGGATGAACTGGTGCTAAAACTGAAAAAACTGCCCGGGATTGAATCGGTGGAACGCTACGATACTGAATTGGTATGACCTGTGTAACCAGTATGTGCCAGTTGTTCATCATCACATTTACACCATCACCTCTTTGTAGGCATGCTGTTTTTAGTGTAGCCTCCTGCCGTTTTTTATGATGACCTTATCGCTAAAAAAGTTGTCGCTGTTGTCGAAAGGTGATTTTTCCCAAATGATTAAATTAGCCTTCTTGCCTTCTTCGATGGACCCTATCTCTTTATCCAGTCCCATTGCCTTTGCACCGTTTATCGTAGCTATCTTAAAAACCTCTTCGGTATGAAAGCCGTACGCTGATAAAATCTTCAATTCCGTTATAAAGGTTTTTCCGCCGGATGCAGCATCAGTGGCAATGCGAATGGGAATACCGGACTCTGACATTTTTTTTAAATAACGCATCATGATTCCAAAATTTTCCCTGCTCCGTTTTATGTGTTCTTCAGACAATGTATTTGCAGACAAAGGGAAATAATGGGAAGCGGAAAACTGTTGATAGATGAATCCCAATGTCGTTGAAAATGTACTGTTGTTGCGAGCCAACTCCTGAATGAGTTGATTGGCTTCTTTGCTTTTATTTTCGTCAACATATCTGAACGCCTCCAAAAACATCATCAGAACTTTTTCTATGGTATTGGCTTTGCCAAATAAAGATTCAAAATGAGCATCAAATTTTTTCCACTCGCTGTCGGTTCTGATGATACTGTAAGGAAGCGTAGCGATATGCTCATAATTTTTTAAGCCTTTTTCCAGCGCTTGCTGAATACCTAAGCGACTGGGATCAAAATCGCCAATATGCCCATACACTTTCATTTTCAAGCTGTCGGCTGTATGAATAACGGCAGAAAACTCGGGCTCTCTTAAACGATGGTACACTTTGATATGTTGAAGCCCTTTATTGTGATATTCAACAACTTTTTCTTTGGCCAGCTCTTTATCTTCAACGGTCAGGTGTCCTATATATGGCGTTCTCTCTTCTTTTGATATGAATGCGCCGCCACAGGTGAAAAAGTCTGCGTACACAGAACCACCCTCTTTCCATGGGATAATGACGTCTAACCAGTTCTCAGGATGTCCCATCATCAAAGCAGTCGTAATGCCATAAGGCAAATACTCCTCGTTTAACTTTTGCCGGTAATCCTCAACCGAATCAACGGGGATGTGTAAAGGAGCATCTGCGTAGTCGCCGAAAACGTCGGTGGGATGTATATGTGTATCAATAAACCCGGGAGTTACCAATCTCCCATGTACATCTATTTCCTGTCTGGAGGTAAAGTTTTGCTGATCGGTTATCCTGATAATTTTTCCGTCTTTTATCAGCAAATGCTGTTGTGCTTTCTTTACACCTGTTTCAACAATTAACACCGTAGCATTCCTGATGGCGAGATCGTATTGTACCGCATCAGCACAAGAAGACAGAAAAAGAAACAGGAGTGATACAAAAAGGGGGGTAAGTTTCATCGTCATTTTTCGGTGACACAACTAGCGGCTTTCCACCAATGATTTCAAAACAGCCAGCGCTTTTGGCCATATTTCATTAAACCGATCAACATCGTTTTCTGCGGTATCAATATTTACCACCAGGGTAGTAATGCCGCCATGTTCGTTGAACGTATAATTTTCCAGTGATTCTGCTCCGGAAGCTGCATCCGCTTCCCGGACTATTTCCTTACCGTCTGCTACAATACCCCGATGCCGGATGGCAACCAATCGGTGGGGAATATAATCGGCTATTTCTGCTACCCGGCCCTCCTTTTTCCCTTCGGAATTAAGGTACACAAAACGAATCCTGCTTCCTTTGTTCCATACCCCTTCATAAAAAATGCCGGGCTTCAGTTCGCCAGCCCATTGCCGGAAGGTGTCTTTGCCCAGCATTATACTGCTCACCCTGTCGGCAGGAGCACTGATATCAACAGAATAAGAGAGCATTTTCATATCGCTGCATTTTTATATGTAAAGTTAGGCCGTGTATTCAAATAAAACCAGGGGATCATCTGCCATTTTAACACACCGGCAGGTACCGGCGTACTAAAATGCGCACTCTTGCGTTTATATCTTAATGTATACCCGAAATTAAAACAATGCTTAAGCTGATTTATCTGGCAATACCCTGTATTCTCTTCTTCTTTTTTTTCGTTTTTTCGATACAAAAGGATGTGGAGACAAACTGTATGCAGGGTGTCGGAAGGGTGGTGGAAGCAGACGCACCAGGTATACATCTGATCATCATCGTGGATGATGGGCGAAAGATGATGGCGAGGTCGCTGGGCAGCGGTGTGGTAGTTATGCCTCATGCCCGCGTTGCCCTTTGTTATACCATAGACTCATCAGGCTATTCGGCTGATGCTCCTCTCATACCCATTCGAATTGAGGAAATAACCTACCTGAAATAAGCGCCGCAATATTTGTAATTTTGCCCAATGCAGTCAACCGATCAAAGCGTTTGCATACTGGGCATAGAGTCGTCGTGCGATGAAACCTCTGCGGCTATCTGTATGGATGGAAAAATACTTTCCAACATTACGGCCACCCAAAAAGTACACGAGCAGTACGGCGGCGTAGTACCCGAGCTGGCATCAAGGGCGCATATGCAGCATATAGTACCCGTGGTAGATACAGCGTTGCACGCCGCAGCGCAGCATCCAGGCGCTCCCTTTTCGCTACAGGAAATGAACGCCATTGCCTTTACTTATGCTCCCGGGTTAACGGGCTCCCTGCTGGTAGGTGCACAGTTTGCCAAATCCCTGTCGCTGGCACTGGATAAACCGCTGATAGCCGTACACCATATGCAGGCCCACGTAATGGCCAACCTGATAGACGAACCCAGACCATCCTTCCCGTTTTTATGCCTCACCGTTAGCGGCGGCCATACCCAAATCGTACATTGCGCTTCCCCAAACAACATGAAAGTAATAGGGGAAACCATAGACGATGCAGCAGGCGAAGCATTCGACAAAACAGCTAAAATGCTGGGGCTGCCTTATCCCGGAGGCCCCCTGATAGATAAATATGCCAGGGAGGGCGACCCCGGGAAATTCCGTTTTCCCGAGCCGCAGATCCCCGGGCTCAATTTCAGCTTCAGTGGTGTTAAAACCGCCATACGCTACTTTCTCCAAAATGCCGGCACTGCCAGTATATACAAGGAAAATTTTCTGGCCACCGAAGCAGAAAAAAACAGTTTTATTGATAACAACCTCGCAGATATCTGTGCCTCTGTACAACACAGAATTGTAACTATTCTGTTGAATAAATTAAAGAAAGCCGTGCAGGAAACCGGCATCAGGCAAATATGTCTCGCCGGAGGCGTTTCTGCCAACAGCGGATTGCGGCAGGCTTTTTTGGAGCTGGGTGAAAAAGAAGGCTGGAAAACCTATATCCCGGCATTTGAATACTGTACCGATAATGCCGCCATGATCGCCATTACGGCATATTATAAATACCTCGATGGGCAGTTTGCAGCAATAGATACAGATGTAAGCGCCAGATCGGTGATGTAAAACAATTCAGCGGCATGCGTGCATCCAGACGAGTGATAATTGCATTGGTTCGTACCCGGTATTTTTTACTTTCGGCGGCTTCGCCTGCTTACGCGGCGCGAAAAGCGCTGCAACTGTTTTCTACCCCTACGCGCAAGCCGGTGCCCGATGCGCCGATGATAGAAAAAGCAGCCGCATTAACCGTAGTGTCCAATGGCCTGAAATTATCCGGTCATCGATGGGGAGATAATTCCGGCGCCAAAAAAGCGCTGATTCTCCACGGTTTTGAGTCCGCTGCGGCGAAGTTTGCCCCCTATGTGATGCCCCTGCTACAGAAAGGCTATCAGGTATATGCATTCGACGCGCAGGCGCACGGCAACAGTGAAGGGCGCACCATTACTCTTCCAGACTATATAAAAAATATTGCAGATATCCACCAGCAGTATGGGCCTTTCGATGCCTATATCGCACATTCACTCGGTGCTTCCGCCATCGCGCATTTTCTCGAAAACAACCCGCCGTACCTTAGTACCAAAACCGTACTCGTTGCTCCCTCCACCGAAGTAAGTTCACTGATCACACGGTTTGCAGGCCTGTTGCGGCTCAACAGGAAGGTACAACACGAACTTGACCTGCTTATTCGCCGGAAAGCAGGCCGACCGGTAAGTTATTTTTCCATTATCCGTGCCCTCCCGGCTATCAGGGCACAAGTGCTCTGGATACACGATCGCGACGACACTATCACGCCTTTTTCGGACGCAGAGCGAGCGACAAACCTCCATTTGCCGCACCTGGAGTTTGTTGCCACCACCGGTTTGGGGCACAACCGGATTTACCGAGACGAGACTGTGCAAAACCGCATTCTGGCATTCCTGTAGCGGCTATTTTTTTCTCGCTTTACCCGTTTATATATAATATTGCAGTTCTTATTGAAGGCATCAACAGCCGGTATGGGTATCATGACAAAGGCGTTCACAACCCCTTGATCTTTGATTTTCAATATATTTATGTTGATGTTGCACCTTACCGGGCAATAATTTCCGGAAGTTTTGAGTTTAACCAATACCATGGCAAAAAATTTATTGATAGTAGAGTCTCCGGCGAAGGCCAAGACGATTGAGAAAATCCTGGGAAAGGATTTTGAGGTGAAAAGTTGTTACGGCCATATCCGCGATCTCGAGAAAAATGATATGGGCATCGACGTGGAAAACAATTTTGAGCCGCGTTATATCATTCCCGACGATAAAGAAAAAGTGGTGAGAGAATTGAAGGGCCTGGCCAAAAAAAGCGGTGAAGTATGGCTGGCAACGGATGAAGATCGGGAAGGAGAGGCCATCAGTTGGCATTTATGCGAAGTGCTGGGGCTGAATCCCGCTACTACCAAACGTATTGTATTCCACGAAATTACCAAACCGGCTATTGAAAAAGCGGTCAACAGCCCGCGGTTGCTGGACATGAACCTGGTGAACGCCCAGCAGGCCCGACGCATACTCGACCGTATTGTAGGCTTTGAACTGTCTCCCGTTTTATGGCGGAAGATGAGTATGCGCAACAACCTGAGCGCAGGCAGGGTACAAAGTGTGGCGGTAAGGCTCATTGCTGAGCGCGAAAGAGAGATCAATGCCTTTACACCGGTAAGTAATTTTAAAATAGACGCATGGTTTACTGCCAACGATTTGGGTGGCAAGCCCATTAATTTCAGAGCAGAAGGCGCCAAATATCCATCCGCCGGCGACGCAGAACAATTTTTGCAGAGCTGTACAGGAGCTTCCTACAGCGTAAGTGATATACAGGTAAAGCCAGGCAAACGGTCGCCGGCACCCCCCTTTACCACTTCTACCCTCCAGCAGGAAGCCTCCCGTAAACTGGGCTATGGCGTAAGCCGTACGATGCTTATTGCACAAAAGCTGTATGAAAACGGGTATATCACCTACATGCGTACAGATAGCGTCAACCTCAGCGATACCGCGCTTGGCGATATTACCCGCACCGTGAAAGGCATGTACGGTGAGGAGTATCACCAATTCAGAAAATATAAAAACAAGAACGAAAGCGCCCAGGAAGCCCACGAAGCCATACGTCCGACCTATATGCAGAATCTGACGGTGGCGGAAGCCGACTGGAAAAAGCTCTACGAACTGATCTGGAAAAGAACCATGGCCTCTCAGATGTCGGATGCCCGGCTGGAAAAAACCACCGCTAATATCCTGATCTCTACCAATAAAAAAGAGCTGGTAGCCTCCGGAGAAGTGCTGAAGTTCGACGGATTCCTGAAAGTGTACCGCGAGGGCAGAGACGAAGAAGATGAGGAAGACGTACAGGAAGGCATGCTGCCGCCGTTGACGGTATCACAACAACTGCCGCTGGTGGAAATGAAGGCCACAGAACGTTTCAGCCGCCCTGCTCCCCGATACACCGAAGCTTCACTGGTAAAAAAACTGGAAGAACTTGGTATAGGCCGCCCCTCTACATACGCTCCCACCATTTCTACCATACTAAAAAGGGGCTACGTGGAAAAAAGAGACAAGGAAGGCACAGAGCGGGTGTATCAGGTTTTGACGCTGAAAAAAGAGGTGGTTAGCAAAAAAACAGAGAAGGAAACAACCGGTGCTGAAAAAGCAAAACTGTTCCCCTCCGACCTGGGCCTGGTGGTGACAGATTTTCTGAAGCAGCACTTCGACGATATCATGGACTATGGGTTTACCGCCCGCATTGAAAATGAATTCGACGAGGTAGCAGAGGGAAAAATGAAATGGAACACAATGCTGCGCGACTTTTACGTTCCATTCAAAAAAGAGGTGGATAACACCATAGAAACAGCAGAACGAATAAAAGGCGAGAGGGTATTGGGTACCGACCCCGAGAGCGGCAAACCCGTGGTGGCGCGTATGGGTCGCTATGGCCCGATGGTGCAGATCGGCAGCGCTGATGATGAGGAAAAACCACGTTTTGCCAAAATACAGGCCGGACAAAGCATTGAAACCATTACGTTTGAAGAAGCCCTGGAGCTGTTCAAGCTCCAGGGCACACTCGGCGAATATGAAGAAAGAGAAGTATCGGTGGGAGTAGGACGCTTTGGTCCTTACGTAAAATGGGGCGATGATTTCATCTCCATCCCGCGGGGTACCGAGTTGTCTTCTGTAGACCTGGCAAAAGCCATTGCTATTATAGAAGCCAAAAAGAAAGCAGAAGCACCGGTAGGCACCTATGAAGGGAAGCCCATCACCAAGGGAACAGGCCGTTTTGGTCCGTTTATCAAGTGGGACGGTATGTTTATCAATGTACCACGCCGCTACAACTTTGAGCAACTTACCCAGCAGGAAATGAATGAGTTGATTGAAGCCAAAGTGGAAAAAGAAAGCAATCGCTACATCCAGCGCTGGGACGACGAGAAGATATCGGTGGAGAATGCACGCTGGGGGCCTATTATTAAGTTTGGTAAAAAAATCGTGAAACTTCCTAAAAAAACAGACGATACCAAATACACAGCCGAAGACCTGAAGGAAGTTTCGCTGGATGAGGTCAAGAAATTTATTGAGGCCGAAATTCCCGGCGCCTTTGCCAAAAAAGAAAAGAAAGCAGCGGCTAAAAAAGCGCCGACTAAAAAGGCTGCGCCCAAAAAGAAAACGGCGACCAAAAAAGCCCTACCGAAGAAAAAATAACTTTTACGATATACTTTTTTCATCAGGCCACTCCTTAAGAGCGGCCTTTTTTTTGGCTTTCCGACGATGGTCAATACCGTTTCCGATATAGCGTGTTGGCATCCGGTTCTCTACTCCATCCAGCGCATCATACGCAGCACTGCTGTTTTTAACAAATGTCCGCAACCGGCAGATCCGACCCCGGCGACGCCAGATTTCAGGTGAACGGAAAACTTTTCCGCCGATATAAACGCACGCCCGCCTCATCGGGACGGAAGATTTATATTGCTTTTTTTTTATCTTGTAGCTTTTCTTTGTATGAGTCAGTTTTTGTTAAGCGTTGTAAATATATCCAAATCATTTCCGGGCGTGAGGGCGCTGGATAACGTGAGCCTGCATATTGAAAAAGGAAAGGTGCACGCCCTGATGGGCGAAAATGGCGCCGGCAAATCTACCCTTATGAAAATACTCATGGGTATGGAAACACCGGATGCGGGCACCATAACCTGCAAAGGCAAACAAGTACAGTTTCGTTCAGTGCAGGATGCCATGCAATCGGGGCTGGCGATGATTCACCAGGAACTACTACCCTTCCCGGAACTGTCGGTGGCAGAAAATATTTTTATGGGACGCGAACCTGTGTTGTTTCCCGGATGGATCAACAGGAAAAAGCTATATAGTGATGCCACTGCGCTGCTGACGGAGCTTCAACTGGATATCAGCCCCACCGATCTTATGAAGGAGCTGAGTATAGCAGCAATGCAAATGTTGGAAATAGCCAGGGCCATTTCCAACAATGCCGATATCATAATTATGGACGAACCTACCTCCGCTATTTCAGGCAGGGAGGTCGGTATTTTGTTCGATATTATCCGGAAACTTACCAGCAGGGGCATTGCCGTTATCTACATTTCCCATAAAATGGATGAAATACTGCAAATTGCCGATACCATTACGGTGATGCGCGATGGTAAGCATATAGTAACCAAACCGGCGGATGAGTTCGATAACGACAAACTCATCCGCCTGATTGTAGGCCGGGAACTGAACAGCATTTTCAACAAAAAACAAAGCCCGCCCGGAGCAGTGCTGTTGGAAGTGAAAGGACTGTCCGGCGAAGGTTTTTCAGGCATCCATTTTTCTGCCCGCCGCGGTGAAATATTGGGTATAGCGGGACTAATGGGCGCCGGAAGAACCGAAATCGTGGAAACGATTTTTGGTTTGCGGAAAGCATCCGGCGGCGCCGTTTTTGTCAACGGAAAGGCCATGACTCATCCCAGCCCTTCGGCAGCCATTAGAAACGGTATAGGATTGATTGGTGAAGATAGAAAGCAAACGGGGCTGGTGCTGTCTGCCTCCGTAAGGCATAATATTACCATGGCCTCCCTTAACAAATGGAGCGGTATTTTCCTGGATCGGGCAAAAGAACAACAAATCAGCCGGGAGCAGATCCAACGGTTCGGCATCCGTACACCATCCGAAGAGCAAACGGCCAACAACCTGAGCGGAGGTAACCAACAAAAAATAGTATTGTCCAAAGTGCTGCTGAACGATCCCGATATCATCATCTTCGATGAGCCTACCCGTGGTATAGACATCGGCGCTAAGGCAGAAATCTACCAGATGATAACGGGGCTGGCAGAGAGAGGCAAAGCCATCATCATGATCTCTTCCGAGCTTCCGGAAATACTGGGGCTGAGCGATCGTATATTGGTGGTGCGGGAAGGAAAGATCACGAAAGAACTGGCGGCTTCGGAAGCAAGTCAGGAATTAATTATGCAATATGCAATGACCCATACGGCCAACTGATGTTTTTGCCGTATAAAATATTATTTGATATAAAAAACAGATTCTGCCGGAAATGAAAAATGTTTCACAAGTGTTTTCCCGATATGGTATTCTATTGTCGCTGGTCTGTATCTGTATGGTACTGTCTTTTATCACCCCGAGTTTTTTTTCTGCCCAGAACCTGTTGATAGTATTACGGCAGGTATCCATCAACGGCATACTGGCCATTGGTGTTACTTTCGTAATCATAGTGGGCGGTATCGATCTTTCGCTGGGGTCGGTGGTGGCGTTAACGGGGGTAGTGGCAGCCAGCTTTGCACATCCGGATACTTATCCGCTGGTGGTGCCGCTGACGCTGGCCCTGCTAACAGGCATGGCCATTGGCGCCCTCAACGGAGTGACAATCACCCGGGGTAAGGTGGCCCCGTTTATTGTAACCCTGGGTATGATGACGATTGCCCGTGGTCTGGCCCTGGTAGGCAGCAATGGCCGGCCGGTAACCAACCTTTCTCCTTCTTTCAATTATATAGGCGGGGGCAACCTGCTACAAATCCCTGTACCCATTCTGCTGTTCGTGTTAGTAATCATCGGCGCAACGGTGATATTGAACCGCACCCGTATAGGCCGGTATATCTATGCAGTAGGAGGCAACGAAACAGCAGCCCGCGCCTCGGGTATACGGGTAAACCGGGTAAAGATGTTTTCCTACATTATATGCAGCCTATTGGCCGCACTGGCGGGTATCATACTCGCATCGCGCATCACCACCGGCCAGCCCAACGCCGGGGTTGCCTACGAACTAGACGCCATTGCGGCGGTAGTGATCGGCGGCACCAGTTTGCTGGGCGGCAAAGGAAGTATTACCGGAACCGTAATTGGGGTGCTTATCATCGGGGTTATCAACAACGGGCTGGACCTGCTCAATGTATCTTCCTACTACCAGCAGATCATCAAAGGTGTACTCATCATCGGTGCCGCCTTGCTCGACCGAAAAGCCTCCCGTTAAGGATACCGCTTTTCACAGGGTCAACCTTTCGCCCTGGCATGTAACCTTTTATTAACCGATCCGTTCTACCAGATAGCAAAGGATAATATAGTGCCTTGTTGCTTAACATTAACATATGTCGCCGTTCCAAACCGGGTATTTTATGTAATTTAAGGTTTAAACGAACGACTGTTATTGTAGTCAAACAGGTATCATTAAAACTTACAATTATGAAAGCGGCTTACACTCTCCTGTTGGCACTGGTTTTCAGCTCTATATACGCGGTTAAGGGTATATCGCAGCACGAGTGGCCTAAAACCGTAACCACCGCTCAGGGAGATCTGATAAAAATTTACCAATGGCAGCCGGAAGCATATGCCGATGGTATTTTGCAGGCAAATGCTGCCATTTCAGTAACAGCAAAAGGCAGCTCCGACCCGGTTTTCGGAATGATCTGGCTCACCGCCAATGCTGCATCGCGCAATCAGGAGGTTTTTTTCGATGATATAAGGATCAGCGATATACGGCTTCCGGACGAAGACGATGCAGGGCGTACTTCATTGTTGAAGGATGCGCTGACCAGCGGTATGAACCAATGGAACCTGGTATTGCCGGAAAAAGATATGAGCAGTTTGCTGCAGCAAAACCAGGAACAGCAGAAGCTGACGGCTTCCTATAACAACAATCCGCCGAAGATTATATACGCAGACAAACCTTCACTGCTGGTGGTAATTGACGGCGCTCCGAAACTGCAAAAACACGGCAAGTGGAATGTGGAAGCGGTGATCAATACACCCTTCAATATTCTCAAAACCAATGGTCAGTTTTATATCTATGGGGGCAAACACTGGTACGCTGCCAAAGCCGCCACAGGGCCTTACACCCTTACCACCCAGGTGCCTGCTTCGCTGAAGAATATAGAAGCGGAAATCATCCAGTCTAACAAAGAGAACAATGTAGACCAGGAGGAAAGGGATTATGTGATCTCTGGCATCATCGTGAGCACAGAGCCTGCAGAATTGATACAATCTAACGGAGAGCCCGAGTTTGTTCCCATTCAGCCGACCAACCTGCTGTATATTAAAAATTCAGACAACGATATATTTATGGACATATCCGGTCAGCAGTATTATGTATTGCTCTCCGGCCGCTGGTACCGCTCTTCTTCCCTGAAAGGAAAATGGCAATATGTGGATGCTGAGCGCATGCCTGCAGATTTTGCGAAAATACCCGAAGGATCACCCAAAGACAATGTACTGGCAAGCGTAGCCGGAACCGTAGCGGCACAAGACGCTGTAAAAAATGCACAGGTTCCGCAGACCGCCAAGGTAGATCGCAGGAACGCTTCGGCCAATATAGAATATGATGGCAACCCACGCTTTGAAGATATTGAAGGAACAGATATGGCATACGCCATCAATACCAACGGGCAGGTACTGAGATGGAGAAATGCGTACTACGTGGTAGATAACGGGGTTTGGTTTCGCTCGCATAATCCGATGGGCCCATGGGTTGTTAGCGTAGATCGCCCCTACAATGTAGCGCTTATCCCTCCCCGCTACCCGGTGTATGGCATGAAGTACGTACACATTTATGATGTAACCCCCGATTATGTGTATATGGGATACACTCCCGGTTATCTCAACGCATATGTGTATGGCCCTACCGTCGTATACGGTACCGGCTATCATTATCGTCCCTGGTTTCACAACCGCTATTATGCACGTCCGTTTACCTGGGGATTCAATATGCACTACAACCCCTGGACAGGCTGGGGCTTCGGGTTCAACTATAATACAGGCTGGTTCAACAGAGGCTGGCATCCTTACCACAGTTCCTGGAGCTATGGCTGGTGGGGGCCGTCTATTTACACCCCTGCGTACTGTTTCTCGCCGTATTCCTATTACGGAGGCTATCGCCACGGATATTTCGGCCACCACTACCGCGGAAATACCGTGATCATCAATAATGTTAACATTTATAGAAACAACAATATTTATAACAACAGGATGGGCGTAGTACAAACCCGCGACAACAGAATATATACCCGCAGTTCCAACGCACCGGTAAGACGTTTTTCGGAAACAAGACCGGCTGGCAGAAACCAGGGGGTTATCAATGGCGGACGCCCTTCGGTTAACCGAAACAGTGGATTATCGCCCAGAAGAAGCGAAAGTAGCACAGTTCGCAGAACCGACGCTACCTTGAATGGCAACCGCCCTTCCAGGCAGTTTGAAAACAACGGAAATAATAACACCGTAAACAGGGAGCGAACAACTGGTTCAGGAAGGCAGGTAACACCACGAAACAATAGCCAGGGAACCAACCGCACAACCAGGCAGTTTGCAGAAACTACTCCGCCGAGGCAGAACAATGCACCTCCCCGGACAGACCGCTCTGCTGTAGAAAGAAACAGCCCCTCACGCCCTCCTGCATCCCAGAGAACGGTGCAGCCCAGGCAGCAGCAACCATCGCAAAGATCTGTACAACCGGCACAGCGAACCATCCGTTCGGCACCTGCGCAGCGGGCAGAACGACCAGCTCCGGCCCCCCGTTCATCGGGCAGACAAGCAGGGGAAACTCGCCCCGGCAGAGGCTAATGCAATAAAAAAATAATACCAAAAGGAGATGAGAACCTGTTCTCTCTCCTTTTTTATTAAAATTGGCTAGGTTTGTTACAATTTTTAAATACATTAGTAGTTTAATCATTATCAATGCTATATCTTTACCCCCATATTCCTTAAAACAATTCCAAATGAAAGTGAAGTACTTTTTACTCTTGGCTCTTGCCCCCACGTTTCTGTTCTCCTGTGTGAGCAGCAAAAAATTCAAGGCTGCGCAGGCTCAACTGGATTCCCTTAACCAGGCTCATGGCAAATTACAGGGAGATTTTAAAATTTGTGAGGACGATAAAGCAGATAACGCTAGAAAGAATGCAGCTTACGCAAAAGAAATTGAGGAGCTGAACAAACAAATTGCCTTCCTTAGAGAAAACAATACCACAGCACTGAAACAACTGGAAGATCTTTCTGTGATCTCTTCTGCACAGGCTGAAAGCATTAAAAAATCATTGGAAAACATAGGCGCCAAGGATGCTTATATCCAGGACCTGCAGGCTTCACTGGCTCGCAAAGACTCTCTGAATATGGCACTGGTAATGAATCTGAAAGGTGCTATAGGCAACCTCGACGATCAGGATATCAATATCAAAGTAGACAAAGGAGTAGTATTTATAGATATTTCCGACAAACTGTTGTTCAGAAGTGGCAGCTACGATGTTACAGAGAGAGCAAAAGAAGTATTGGGCAAAGTAGCACAAGTGCTGAAAAACCAATCTGATGTAGAATTTATGGTAGAAGGTCATACCGATAACGTTCGGTATAGCAAAGGTGTGCTGCTTGACAACTGGGATCTGAGCGTAAAACGTTCAACCGCAGTGGTACGCATTTTACAAAAACAATACGGTCTTGATCCCGCCAAGGTGATCGCTGCAGGTCGTGGTGAATATGTACCGCTGTCCGACAACAATACTGCTGCAGGCAGGGCTACCAACCGCAGAACAAGAATCGTGATCTTACCTCAACTGGATCAGTTCTTCAAATTACTGGAACCTAAGCAATAAAAGATAATTTACCGCATTATAAAAGCCACCTCTTATCGGGTGGCTTTTTCTTTGTACAGGTTCCATCATCTTGACTGCCAAATCTTACCTTTACTTCATGAAGCTGATCATCACTTTTTTCCTTCTGTGTACAATCACATCGCAGGGGTTAGCCCAAACCGACAGCCTGCACCAAAAAGGAAGGACGTATATGCGAACCGGCGACTGGAAAAATGCACTATTCGTGTTGAACCGCGCGCTACACGAAAGTCCAGGTAATATCGACATTATAAAAGATATAGCTTACAGCTATTACCTGCAAAACGATTTTGTCAATGCACTCGAAACCATACGCCCTGTTGTAGAAGGCGAAGAGGCCGACGTGCAGAGCTTTCAGATAGCAGGCAGTATTTACCGGGCTATAGAAGACATCAAAAACGGTACCCGAATCTATACAAGGGGCTTGAAAAAATTCCCTCTCAGCGGTGCGCTTTACAGCGAGTACGGAGCATTACTCTGGCAGAAAAAAGACCTGAGCGCTATCGACCAATGGCGGAAAGGGATAGAAACCGATCCGCATTTTCCAGGAAACTATTATCATGCCGCCCGCTATTATTATTTTACAGCCGAAAAAGTATGGGGCCTTATTTACGGAGAAATATTTGTGAACCTGGAAAGCTATACCCTGCGCACGGCCGAAATAAAAAATCTTTTGACAGAAGGATACCGGAAACTGTTCATGGAGCCGAACCTTCTTAAAGGGTTTAACGAAAAAAAACAGGGCGCTTTTGAAAAGGCATTTCTTACAACGATGAATACCCAATCTGTTGTAGCCGCAGAAGGTATCAGCGCCGATCTGCTTACCCGTATCAGAACCGGATTTTTAGATTATTGGTATAAACACTATGCCGCTGATTTTCCCTTCCGGCTGTTCGATTATCAGAAACAGCTACTGGAATCCGGCATGTTTACAGCTTATAATCAATGGATATTTTCCTCCGGTGCCACTCCCGAAGCATACCGGAAATGGGTAGCCGACAATGGAGAAGCCTATGAACAATTTAATCATTTTCAGAGAGGGCGGGTGTTCAAGTTACCTAAAGATCAATATTATCAAAATAAATAGGTTTTCTCTTTTCTGTAACTCTTTTTTGCCTTAATTTAAGGCAAGCACAAATAATGATTGCTATGACTCGACCTCACAGATTATTCGATTGCATAGAACTGCAACGCACCAAATTTCCGAAAACCGACATGCTGGCCGCCAAAGAAAACGGACAATGGCGTGCTTATAGTACGGAAGAAGTGAGGCATACCTCCCTGCAACTGGCAGCCGGCCTGCGCGCGCTTGGTGTGTCGGAAAATGATATGACTACTGAAGGAAGAGATAAGATAGCGATTATTTCCAACAACCGCCCCGAGTGGCTGATCACCGACCTGGCTGTGCAACAAAGCGGCGCTATATTGGTACCCATATACCCCACCACCAATCCGTTGGAAATTGAGTTTATATTTAACGACGCCGGCGTGAAATACGTTTTCGTCAGCAGTCAGGAGTTGTATGAAAAAATCAGGGGAGTGCAACCCAAAGTACCTTCTTTACGGGATATTTTTTCTTTCAATCACATAGACGGCGCCCGGCATTGGTCGGAAGTGCTGGAGATGGCTACAGACGAAGGTATGGCAGACGTGGAAACAGTAAAGCAGCGCATCGGGAAGCACGACCTGGCTACCATTATTTATACCTCAGGCACCACCGGCACTCCTAAAGGTGTAATGCTGAGCCATAACAATATTGTGCAGAATGCGCTGCTGTCTAAAGAAAGTTTTCCGTTCGACGACAATCCACAGGGAAAAGCATTGAGCTTTCTTCCGCTGAATCATATTTTCGAGAAAACCATCAGCTATATATACATGTTTAGCGGTATCGGTATTTACTATGCCGAAAGCCTGGAGACCATCGGCGCCAACCTGCAGGAGGTGAAACCCGATGTGTTTGCCACTGTGCCCCGCCTGCTGGAAAAGGTATACGAGCGGATTATGGCTAAAGGTGCTGCCCTGACCGGCATCAAAAAACAATTGTTTTTCTGGGCTGTGAACCTGGGCAAGCAATACGACAACCTGAAAAACGGCGGGGTACTGTATAACCTGCAATTATCGCTGGCCAACAAGTTGATCTTCAATAAATGGAGAGACGCCCTGGGTGGAAATATCCAATACGTGATTACCGGAGGGGCTGCCTGCCAGGAACGACTATTGCGGATTTTCAATGCTGCGCAGATCCCTCTGTATGAAGGATACGGACCTACCGAAAATTCGCCCGTTATATCTGTAAACCGAAGGGAAAAAGGAATGACAAAATTCGGCACGGTGGGCCCTCCTATAAAAGGAGTAGAAGTGAAACTGATGCCCGATGGCGAAATATGTGTAAGAGGCGAATCTGTAATGGTGGGCTATTACAAGCGTCCCGACCTGACCGAGGAAGCCATTATAGACGGGTGGCTGCACACAGGCGATATTGGTGTATTTGAGGATAACAATCGTTTTTTACGCATCACCGACCGCAAAAAGGAATTGTTCAAAACCAGCGGAGGAAAATACGTGGCGCCTACGGCTATCGAAAATAAGTTGAAGGAATCCAGGTATATAGAGCAGGTGATGGTAGTGGGGGCAGACCAGAAATTCGTAGGGGCACTGATTGTGCCATCTTTTGCCCATTTAAAACCCTGGTGTGAAGAAAACGGCGTGCCGGCTGGCAGCAACCAGGATATAGTAACCCACCCCAAAGTGGTTGCATTTTATAAGGAGATTATAGACGGATTGAACAGTTTCTTCAATCATGTGGAACAGGTCAAAAAATTCGATTTGCTGCCCGCTGACTGGACGGTGGAAACGGGAGAAGTGACCCCTAAACTGAGCCTGCGCCGGAAGGCCATTATGGAAAAGTATAAAACGGCTATAGACAGGATTTACAGCGATGTATCCTGAGCTCCCGCAGATTAATGTAAATTTGCCATTGCTGCAAGCTATGCTATCGCGGTCCGCCGAAAGCGGGTCGAGGAAAGTCCGGACAGCGTAGGGCGACATACCGGTTAATGGCCGGTCGCGTTTTAACAACGCGGAGAAAGTGCCACAGAAAATTACCGTCCGCCGCAGGCGGATAAGGGTGAAAATGTGAGGTAAGAGCTCACAATCCTGCAGGGTAACCTGCAAGATGGGTAAACCTTATGTGCTGAAATGCTATGTAAACCCCAAATTTCCGGTGGCCCGCCGGAATGCGCAAGCTGTTGGGGAGGGTAAGCAGATAGATTCTTTTAGTAATAAAAGAACCAGATAAATGATAGCACACGACAGAATCCGGCTTACAGGCTTGCAGTAACTTATCCAAAAAGCCAGGTGCATGCCTGGCTTTTTGCTTTAGAAAGTATTCGTCAGGTGTTTACTATACCACCACGTTGATCATCCTGTTTTTCACGTACACCACTTTTTTAACCGGTTTGCCTTCCAGCCATTTCTGCACCACCTCATTTTTCAGCACCAGTTGCTCTACTTCCTGCTGGGTAATATCCAGCGCCAGGTTCAGTTCGGTGCGGGTTTTTCCATTAATGGCCACGGGATAGTTCTTACTGGTTTCCAGCACATACTTTGCTTCAAATGCCGGGTAAGGTGCATCCAGTATGCTACCGGTATTACCCAGTTGCTGCCACAGTTCTTCCGCTACATGCGGAGCGTAAGGCGATAGCAGTATCAGGAGGTTTTCGAGAATACCTTTTTTATGGCATTTCAGATCGGTGAGTTCATTTACGGCGATCATAAACGCACTTACGCCCGTATTGAAAGAGAAACGCTCGGTATCTTCTTCTATTTTTCTGATCGTCTGATGCAGTATTTTCAACTCTGCAGCAGATGGCTTTTCGTCTATCCATATCCTTCCCTTTTCTTCATCGAAAAACAGGCGCCAAAGCTTTTTCAAAAAGCGGTGCACACCTTCTATGCCCTTGGTATCCCAGGGCTTACTTTGCTCCACCGGTCCGAGAAACATTTCATACATCCGGAAAGTATCCGCGCCATACTTATTTACCAGGTCATCGGGATTAACGGTATTGAACTTGGATTTGGACATTTTCTCCACCTCTACGCCGCAGATATATTTCCCATCCTCCAGTATGAACTCCGCATTGGCATATTCACCGTTTCTCCATTGTTTGAACTTTTCCATATCCAGTTCCACTCCGTCTACAATGTTTACATCTACGTGCAGCGAATCTGTTTCGTAATTGTTCATCAATCCATGGGATACAAAAGTGTTGCCACCTCTTACCCGGTATACAAACCGGCTGCTGCCCTGTATCATGCCCTGGTTCACGAGCTTTCTGAAAGGTTCGAAGAAGCCGATATACCCCAGGTCGTAGAGCAGCTTCGTCCACATACGGCTGTAGAGCAGGTGCCCTACCGCGTGTTCCGTACCGCCTATGTACAGATCTACCTGGTTCCAGTAATCGGAAACTTTTCTGTCACAGAAAAGCTCTTCGTTATGCGGATCCATATAACGCAGGAAGTACCAACTGCTGCCGGCATATCCGGGCATGGTATTGGTTTCTCTCACGCCTTCGGGAACGATCGCCCATTCTTTCATATTTGCCAGCGGACCTTCTCCATCCGGGCCGGGCTTATAGGAATCTGCATGCGGCAGCTCCAGCGGGAGTTCTGATTCGTCCAGCGGGTAAGCGATGCCGTCTTTCCATACAATAGGAAAAGGTTCCCCCCAGTAACGTTGCCGGCTAAACGCGGCATCCCGCATTTTATAATTCACCTTGCGTACGCCGTCCACGCTTTCTTCGAGGGCACTGATCACTTTTTCCGCCGCTTCGTGTACACGAAGCCCGGTAATAAAACCGCTGTTGTGCAAAACAACCTGCTTATCCGATATCGCTTCCTCTCCTGTATATTTCTCTCCGAAAATATTGGTAATGGGGATGCCAAAATGCTGTGCAAACTTATGGTCGCGTTCATCACCGGCCGGCACCGCCATGATAGCGCCCGTACCGTAGCCTGCCAATACATATTCACTGATCCAGATGGGTATGTTTTTACCGGTGAAGGGGTGCGCCGCATAGGCACCCGTAAAGCATCCGGATATTTTTTTCTCCGCCATTCTTTCGCGCTCGCTCCTGCTTTTCACATACGCAACATATTCTTCCACCGCAGCTTTCTGGTCGGGTGTGGTAATCAGCTCCACCAGTTCGTGCTCGGGCGCCAGCACCATAAAATCGACCCCGAAAATGGTATCGGGCCGGGTGGTATAGACCTTAAGTTGAGCGCCCTTTCCCTCAGGGAGAGGAGCCGGGGAGGAGGCTACACTAAAATTAATCTCCGCCCCACTGCTTTTACCGATCCAGTTGGTTTGCATTTCCTTCATGGCATCGCTCCACTCCAACGTCTCAAGGTCGCGTTGAAGGCGGTCGGCATATTCGGTGATGCGCAGGTACCACTGGCGCAGTTTCTTTTTCACAACGGGGTGTCCCCCTCTTTCACTCACGCCATTGATCACTTCATCGTTGGCCAATACAGTTCCCAGCGCTTCGCACCAGTTTACTTCTCCGTAACCGCAGTAAGCCAGCCGGTATTCCATCAAAACAGCCTGCTGTGTAAATGCATCATACGCGACCCATTGCGCGGCGGTAAACACCTGCCCTTCGCCCCCCGGCAGTTCGAAACGGCTGTTGGGAACGGGATGGTGTCTGTTGCCTTCTTTTTCAAAAATGGCTACCAATCTGTCTATAGGTTCGGCTTTATCTGCATGGCGGTTGTACCAGCTTTTGAACAATTGCAGGAATATCCATTGGGTCCACTTGTAATATTGCGGGTCGCTGGTACGCACTTCACGGTTCCAGTCGTAACAGAAACCGATATTGTCGAGCTGCTTACGGAAGGTCGTTATGTTTTTGTCTGTCGATATCGCCGGGTGTATACCATGGTCTATGGCATACTGTTCTGCCGGCAATCCGAAAGCATCGTAGCCCATAGGATGGAGCACATTAAACCCTTTATGTCGTTTGTAGCGGGCGAAGATATCGCTGGCAATATACCCCAGCGGATGCCCCACATGCAAACCTGCACCACTGGGATAAGGAAACATATCAAGGACGTAATATTTTAGCTTATCCGATTCATTGCTGACTGCATAGGCTTTTGTTTCCTTCCACTTTTGCTGCCATTTCTGTTCAATGTCCCTGAAATTGTATTCCATATTGTTAAAACTGTATTATAACCGATAGAAGAAAAGGTTAATTGAAAAAATATTCGGTGTTAACCCGCGTTATGAGGAGGGCAAATTTACGGAAAGCACCTGTAAAACCGTTATTTTTGCTTATCCGTTCCCGGCCTGGCCGGAATAACAAGAAAAACCGTTAACAACATGGAGGAAATCAGTAAGAGCTCTATGAGAAGGAGCAAGCCTTCTTTCTTTTTCAGCATTTTAGGCGTAGCCTCCCTATTGATATTAATTGGTGTATTTGGCTGGCTGGTGATTAACGGCACCAAACTGGAGCAATACTTTCGCGGCAACGTGCAGTTACAGGTATACCTGAAAGACGACGCCCCCCAAAATGAAGTAGACGAGTTAATGGGTTATATCCAATCGCGCCCGTACACCGTATCGGCCGAATACGTTTCCAAAGAAACCGCCAGGGAACGCTTTCTCAAAGAAGATGGCGGCGACTGGGAAAAGGTATTGTCGTACAATCCGCTGCCGGCCAGTGTAGACTTTAACCTGAAGCCGCAGTATGTTCATAAAGACACCATCAACCATATCGTAACGGATCTTTCGCGCTATGCGTTCATAGATGAAGTGAAGTATCCGGATACGGTGGTTACCAACCTCAACGATACAGTACGCAAAGTAAGCTGGGTACTGCTCGGCATTGTGATCGGATTGGGTATATTGGTACTGATACTCATTGACAATACCATTAAGCTGGCAATGTTCAGCAACCGTTTCCTGATCAAAACCATGCAGATGGTAGGCGCCACGCGATGGTTCATTTCACGCCCTTTTGATATAAAGGCCGTGGTGAACGGGCTGATCAGCGCACTCATTGCCATTGCAGTTATCATCGTCATCATACTGAGCGTGGAGAAATGGCTGCCCGAGATCAAAGTGCTGCGCGACTATACGCTGCTGGGCTTGCTGTTCCTGGGCATCATTCTGATAGGTATCGGTATTACCTTCATCAGCACCCATCGCAGTGTGACCAAATACCTCAAAATGAAACTGGACGATTTGTATTAGTATCCGGCTGTCTGCAGCGTTTCATTCCGGCAACACCAATATGGTGATGCCAATCTCTTCATCTATCTCTTCCGAACAACTACCCTGAAGAATGGAACATTGTATTCCGAACACTCGGAAGAGAGGTATCGCGCACCATCGTGAGCTATCTCCCTGTAGTTGATAAGACAACCGGGCTAAATTGCATAATTATGACAACCCCGGCATCATACCGACCCCTGACATTTTTCCTCAATTTTCATATTTCGCGCATTTTGCTATATTTACCGCTAATTTAAAGCGAATCATATGGGTCATAACCTTCTACAAGGAAAAAAAGGAATCATTTTCGGTGCACTGGATGAAAAATCTATCGCCTGGAGAACGGCATTGAAATGTCACGAAGAAGGCGCTCAGCTTGTATTAACGAATGCGCCTGTAGCATTGCGGATGGGAGAAATCAATAAGCTGGCCGAAGCCGTTAATGCGCCTGTAATAGGTGCGGATGTTACCAACATGGACGATTTGAAAAAATTGTTTGAAGAGTCGATGACCCATTTCGGCGGTAAAATAGATTTCATACTGCACTCTATCGGCATGAGTCTGAATGTAAGAAAAGGAAAATCCTATACTGAAATAGATTATGGTTTCAACCAGAAAACCCTGGACATTTCCGCCATGTCGTTGCACCGGGTATTACGCACCGCCTGGGACCTGGATGCGCTTAACGAGTGGGGCAGCGTAGTAGCGCTGACCTATATTGCTGCTCAACGGGTATTTCCACATTACAGCGAAATGGCAGAAGCCAAAGCGCTGCTGGAAAGTGTTACCAGAAGCTTTGGCTACCACTATGGCACCCGCAAAAAAGTGAGGGTGAATACCATCTCTCAGTCACCTACCCGCACTACTGCCGGCAGTGGTGTGAAGGGGTTCGATGGTTTTATCAATTACGCAGAAAAAATGAGCCCGCTGGGCAACGCAACCAGTGATGACTGCGCTGCTTATTGTGTATCGCTTTTCAGCGATCTCACGCGGATGGTTACCATGCAGAATCTTTTTCACGACGGGGGCTTTTCTTTTATGGGCGTTACGGAAGAGGTGCTCGTGGCCATGGAACAGCAATAATGCACCCTCATCATTCAGATTATATTTGGGCGCACAGTTACAGGTGCCTCAATTGAGGTAATACATATTATCCAAACTCCGGTCCGGCTATAGCATACAACCGGTCCGGAGTTTCAGGTAAATGATAATTGCCCCTTTGCATACGAAGAAAATTTCGCTGTTTTGTAAATCCGTATGCTGTTAGTTTTTTTATCAGGCTTTCTTTATCCGATACCACATCTATTACCGCCGGCTTATTCCGGGGTCGCAGCAGGGTTGCTGTTACCAAAGCATCAGCCTGTTCGGCAGTGTCGGCCACTACGGGACCAATATGATGGTAGTGGAGCCCTTCGCGGCCCAAGACGAAAGCCACCGGTCGTTCTCCGGCTTCCAACACCAGGCACTGCGCAGGATAGTTTTTCAGCAGGTATGTTATGAGTTTTTCCCTTCTCGCGCCGAAGGTTGCTGCATCCTGTTGTACAATAGCATCAAAATGCCGCGATGTGCCCGGCACTCCCTTAGGTGTGCTGCATAGGATATCTCCCACACAGGAGTTTACCATGCGCACGATGCCATATTCGTTCTTAAAATCAAACTTCCGGTACACGGGTTCGCCCAGCTTTGTAGCATCCAGTCTCAACGGCATCCCGCCATTTCCCAACACGTGTTGCAACAGCCTGCTGCCAATGCCCCGTCCCCGATAGGCTGTATGCACCAATACCATACATACCCAGCCGATTCTTTTTTCGTAATCAAGCATCATCGCAGAGCCTACTATCTTGTGGTTAACCATTGCCACCACACCCGTATTATCCCCGTTGTTTAACAGGAATTGCCAATCTGCTGCCGTCTGGTTCCAGCCTGCTGCAACCGACAACGCCATCGCATCGGCCATATCGGCCGGTTGTATTTTTCTGAATATAACAGACTCCTGCTGCATAGTAGATGACTCAGCTCATTCTTCTTCCGTATAATCCATTTCTTTGGTAAAGGTTTCCTCCAGGAAATACAACGATACGAGCGCCAGCACATAGGCTAAAACACCCACGATCAATGCACCGTAAATGATGCCGGTATATCCTTTCAGCAACGCAAAGAGCGCAGTCAACGGAATAACCGTAGCCCGAACAAAATTAGGAATGGTGGTAGCAACGGTAGCCCGCAGGTTGGAGCCAAAAAGCTCGGCTGCCACAGTAATGAACAGGGTCCAGTACCCGCTGGAAAATCCCAGGCAGGCGCATATCAGGTACAGCATGGTGGACGATTGAACAGGCGCCAGCAGAAATACCAACACCAGGGAAAGCGACAGGAGGATAAATACCAGCATGGCTTTTCTTCTGCTTTGCAGACGCTGACTTAAGAACCCGCTGATCAGGTTTCCGGCCACTTGCCCCGAAAAAGCAAGCATCACCGCTTTACCGGCATTGATGGGCTTGTCTATCCCCAGTGCCAGGCCAAATTCCGGAGAGAACGTAATCAAAATACCTACCACAAACCATATGGGCGTTCCGATAATAATGCCATGCACGTATTTCAAAAACCGTTTACGGTTTTTAAACAGCATGCCCAGGCTGCCGCGTTTCACGTTCTGCGCTTTGAGTTGTACAAATATACCCGACTCGAATACCCGGAAGCGCATCACCATTAGTATGAGCCCCAATCCACCACCAATGAAATAGGATATCCTCCAGTCGAAATAATAAGATACCAGGTAAGCCAGCAAAGCGCCCAATACCCCCATGGTTGCCACTAAAGTTGCCCCATACCCTCTGATTCTGGCGGGCAGTATTTCCGATACCAGGGTAATACCAGCACCGAGCTCACCCGCAAGCCCAAACCCTGCTATAAACCGTAGTACGGCATACGAAGTAACGGAGTTTACAAAGCCGTTTCCGATATTGGCAAGCGAGTAAATCAGTATAGAGCCGAACAACACAGACAGCCTTCCCCGCTTATCCCCCATAATACCCCATACGATACCCCCAATCAGCATACCCGCCATTTGCAGGTTGAGCAGCAGCATACCATCCTCCATGATTCGCTCCTGCGAAAGTCCGAGAGAGGCGAGACTGGGCACTCTGACGATGCTGAACAGGAAGAGGTCGTACATATCTACCATATATCCGAGCGCTGCTACCAGCACCGGTACGCGCATCAGGTGGCCGATGGTAGACCGGGGCGATGCAATTGCAGAAGCTTCTTTCATTGTAACGATTTCAGGTATTAAATATAATTATCCACGCGTGTTTCCTATTCCTTTTTATACCATAAAAGGAGGCAAATACTTTTATTTTCTCACTTTATCTTTTGCCTAAATTCTGCTTGCTCCGGTTATTTTGTACAACCTTCCATCTGCTTTCGTGAGTACATACAACTCTCCCGCTGCATCTTTGCCTATATGCAGATCCACTCTTTGGCTTCCGCATGCTTCCACCAGTGTTTTTGAAACACCATCGATTGTGATGCGCCATTCCAGTATAGGTGTCTGCCGCCCGCGTTGCAGGTGAGCTGTTTCCACGTAAAACAGCCTGCCGGAAGGTATGTCGCCAAATAAATATTTACCGCTCAGTTCGGGTACGTTCGTACCAGTGTATTCATGTCCGCCCGAGATGGCCACGGCTTCATCGTGATCCATCGCTGCCACAGGGTATGTAATGGCATAAAGACTGTCGTCGGCAGGGAGCGGAAAAACCTGGCTGGCATCTTCATATGGGTTTATCACAAAGCTACCCTCTCTTACCGGCCAGCCGTGATTGTTAGCTGCGGATACAATATGGAGGGATTCTATATTGCTCTCTCCTATATCGCAAACCAGCATATGCCCGGATGCAGTCCACGAAATTCTGTGGGGATTTCTGAAACCATACGCGTACACTTCCGGTGGTTTCTCCTGCCGCCGGTTAGCAATAAACGGGTTGTCTGCCGGTATTCCATACTGACCGTTGGCGCTGTTACTGCCCCGCGGGTTTATCCGGAGAATACTGCTCCAGGTATGGCGACTGTTCAATACGAACGACACATACCCCGCGTTGGTTTTACCACCATCTCCAATACCGATATACAACATCCCGTAATCCTTGTTGCCGGGCTTAGCCAGAGGGTTGAATGTTATTTCCTGCATACCGTGTATACCTGTAGCCATCTCCATGCGCAGCAATTCCCGGCTGCTGCCTTCAAAACGATCGGCCGACACATTGTTTGTCTTCCATTCCGTCAGCACCCATTGTACGGTTGCCTTAATAGAATCAGGATAACCGAAATCCGGCTTCACCAGATGGGGAGGCTCTGTATGGGTGGTATAGAAAATGCCATTGCGGGAAAACGCCGGATGAAACGCAAAACTTCCCAGGCCCGTAGCCAGCCCGGGTTTGTTGATAAACGCCGGACGAAGGGTGCGCATATCCATGTATACGACCGGTGTGTTGTCTTTTATCTTATACAATACACCATTGAGGTCATTGACAAACAAAGCACCGGTACCTGGCTGATAATCAAGCTTGGTGATTCGCGCAAAAGGTTTGTTGCCATCGTCGGATGTGGTGGGAAACTGTGCTACCGCAGTCAGTTCCGCCACCAGGCCGCTGAAAGCAACTCTTTCGGGAATAGGGTCGCGCAGTCCCTTTTTGGCGACCTTCGATACGGCAGGCTGGTGCGCATGCAGGAAGGCCAATAGCGCATCCATTTCCTCCGGTTGAAGTGCAGAGAAAGCAGGCATCACCGTTTTGTATTCCGTGAAAAGCGCTGTTGCCCTTTCATCACCGGAAGCTATCAATTGCTGTGGGTTTGCAATAAAGCTGCGTATCCATTCAGCCGGCGCGAGTTTTGTGATGCCAGCCAGCCGTGGCCCGATGCCGTTCTGCTGCATGTGGTGGCAGCCGGAGCATTGCTGATCGAAAATAATTTTCCCCGAGGCTATGGAAACAGTATCTGTTGCAATACTATCTTCCCGGGCAGGAGCACCGGAATCACAGGCGAAAAATAACAGTGAGCAGAGTACAGTAAGCAATATACACAGTCTTCGTTTTCGCATGAACTTATAATATCATCTTATATCGGGTTAATGAAAATGCAGTGAATAAATATAACACTGATTTTGCAGAAACTACTCCGGAGCTTCAGTGCTTAATGTGTTTTTCTCCGAAAAACAACAGGCTTCCTCCGCCGGTCACCCTCTGTCAGGAACCGTTGCTTCACAATCGCGGAATGGTCAGCCCGCCATCTACCATAATTACCTGACCGGTAGAATACATCAGCTTGCCATTGGCCAGCGCAGCCACTACCTTTCCCACATCTTCGGGCTGTCCCCATCTTTGCTGCACACACAATCCTTCGCCGATCAGCTTGTCGTATTTATCTTTTACACCCGAAGTCATATCGGTTTGGATAATGCCCGGACGCACTTCGTACACAGGAATATTGAATGCCCCCAGCCGAACTGCAAACAACTGCGTTGCCATGCTTACCCCCGCTTTCGATATACAGTACTCTCCACGGTTCACCGAAACCACGGTAGCGGATATAGAGCTGATGTTAACAATGCAGCCATTAAAATCTGCATGGTTTTCTTTTTGTTCAATCATCCACTTCGCCACTTGCTGGGTGAGAAAATAACAACCTTTCAGGTTTGTACCCATCACCTCATCATAGCTTTCTTCGGTGGCTTCCAGTATGTCACGGCGTTCCCTAGGTGCTATGCCGGCATTGTTGACGAGAACGTGCAGCGCTCCGCAATGATTTCTGACGAGCCCTACCATATTTTTTCTATCGGCAGTGGAAGCAATGCTCCCCTGGCAGTAGACCACTTTTCCTCCCCAGGCCTCCAGTTCATCAAGGGCGGGTCGAACGGCTTCTTCGGGTCGTGTTCCATTCACGGCAAGGTCGAAGCCTTCCTGTGCCAGTTGTGTGGCAATGCCAAAGCCTATACCTCGTGTACCGCCGGTGATCAGGGCTATTCTTTTCATATACATGTATTGGTATGGTGTGTTTGCCGGATCATCCTTTGAGTTCGGGTATGTCCAGCCAGCATCTTTTCTCCCAGCTTTCGAGTCCTTTTTCTGCCAGTTGCACCCCCTTCGCCCCTTCGTACAGGTTCCAGGGAAAAGGGTCGTCTTTCACCACATGCTTCAGAAACAGCTCCCATTGTGTTTTAAAGGCATTATCATACGCTTCCTGTTCCGGCATTTTACTCCAACCTTCAAAAAAGTTGATGGGTTGGGGGATGTCGGGGTTCCATACCGGCTTGGGCGTATTGCCGTAATGTTGTATATAACATTCCCGCAGGCCAGCCACAGCAGACCCTCTGGTTCCGTCTACCTGCAGGGTCAGCAGGTCGTCTCTCCGTACCCTCACCGTCCAGGAAGAATTAAACTGAGCAATCACGCCGTTCTCCAGTTCAAAACTGGCATAGGCCGCATCGTCAGCGGTGCAGACATATCTGTTTCCGTATTCATCAATACGGTTTGGTATATGCGTAGCACCGATGCAGGAAACTGCTTTCACATTTCCGAATACATTATCCAGTACATACCGCCAGTGACACAGCATGTCTACAATAATACCGCCGCCATCTTCTTTCCGGTAATTCCATGAAGGGCGTTGCGCAGGAATGGAGTCGCCTTCGAACACCCAATACCCGAATTCGCCCCGCACCGAGAGTATCTGTCCGAAAAACCCCTGCTGCATCAGGCGTTTCAATTTCAGTATCCCGGGCAGCCACAGCTTATCCTGCACCACCCCGTTTTTTACGCCTGCTTCCTTACACAGGTTGTACAACGCCATTGCTTCACGCGTGTCCATGGCAATGGGTTTTTCGCAGTAAATATGCTTGCCGGCGGCCACTGCTTTCCGTACCGCTTCAGCGCGTAGTGGCGTCGTCTGGGCATCGAAATAAATACTGTAGTGGGGGTCTGCCAATGCTTCATCCAGGTCAGTGCTCATTTTGGTTACGCCCGATATATTGCACAGCTTCTGCAGCTTGTTCGCATCGCGACCTACAAGTATGGGATCGGGCATAATCGTTTCTGCCGCCCCGATCTTCACGCCGCCCTGTTTAATGATCTCCACTATGGAACGCAACAGGTGCTGATTAGTACCCATGCGTCCGGTAACGCCATTCATGATAATGCCTATGGTATGCTGTTTCATGCGTATCATTTTTATTTTTTAGATTGCTTCGGCTGGTTCTCCCCTCGCAATAACATTCAATGCGGTTAAGCATGTTCCCGGTATGCGGTTACTATTTTTTTTAAAAATAACGACTGGTCTTCCTGCCAGTACTTAGTTGAAAATATCTCCACTTCATGAAACCCTGCAAAGCCGGCGGCTTCTACCCATGATCGGATTTTGCGAATGGGTATGCAACCTTCGCCCATCAACCCCCTGTCGAACAATATATCACTGGTAGGGGATTTCCAGTCGCATATATGAAAGGCAAACAGGTGATTGTTTGCACCGCAACGGCGTATCTCCTGTTCAAGTGCAGGATCCCACCAAAGATGATATACGTCTACAGCAACTCCTACCCAGGGAGACGCCAATACCTCTGCCATATCATTGGCCTGGGCCAGGGTATTAACAGCAGAGCGGGTATCTGCGTACATCGGATGCAGCGGTTCAATGGCCAGTTTCACACCGGCGGCCGCCGCATCTTCGGTTACCGCAGCAATCCCCTCCTGTATCTGTAGTCTTGCATCTTCCAGGCTTTGTGCAGGATCGGCCCCGCAAACCAGTACAATCAGCGGCGCTCCCAGCGCAGCCGCTTCCTGTATGGCTTTCCGGTTATCGTCTATCGCAAGTTTTCTTCTATTCCTGTCTTTCGCGGGGAAAAATCCACCCCTGCATAGTGAAACAATCTCCAGCCCTTCCTCCCGCAGCATATTGCCGGTTTGCCGGATATTCTTTCCTTCCAGCGCATCGCGCCAGACTGTTATGCCTTTTACACCTGCCGCGGCATACTGCCGCGCTGCTATTGCTATCTCCCACGGCTTTGTAGTGATGGTATGTACGCATAAACGCGACAGTGCTGTATTTTCTGCTATGCTCATTGGATGTTGAAGAAGGAGTGATAGGTTTCGTTATTAATGATCCGCTGCAGGTATAAAGCCACTTCCCTTGCATGATAATCTCCCCACATGCACGATTCGCCGTTGGGAATGGCGCTGCCGTTGGGAATATGATCCCAGCCATTGGGATGGTGATAAACGGTATGCAGTATCAGGCCCTCGTGCTGTGGATGGGTGCTTAGGTAAGGCGTGTCAAAAAGGGTATTCAATACCGTTAGTCCCGCCTGCCAGTACACCCCGGCCTGCTGATCTCCTTTTTGTTGTAAAAAATTAGCCAAACGCAGCAACCCCTGCGCTGCTATAGCCGCAGCAGAGCTGTCAACGGGTTCGTATGCATTGAAAGGATCTGCTGGTTGATTGAGATAGTCGCCCAGCCTGTGCAATTGCGGAGCGCCGGTATCCCAGTACGGAATACCGTCTGAAGGTGTATTCTGAATATAGAAATCGCAGGTCGCTTTTGCGGCTTTGAGCATCAGGTTCATAATAGCCGGTTTGCCTTCCGGTATTGCTATATCGTCCGGCAACTGATCAAACCATTCCAACTCCTCAGCGAAACCACACATCGCCCATGCCAGCCCCCTCGTCCAGGTGCTGAAGCCGGTGTACCCCTGCTGGGAATTGGGGCAGCGGTAGTTGCCGTCTTTTACGTTGAATATACATTCATGAGCGGTGCGCCCCCACACGTCATACACATCCCGGTTCTCTCCATAGAACACCGAATAGCGTGCAGTAGCACTTAAGTGGTGTACTGCACGATCGAGCAGGCTGATTCGCTGATCACCTTCGGCCTGGAGAAAATGTCCCAGGCTGTGCGACAGTATCAGTGACCGAACGGAACGGACGGTATCTACGAATAAGGAATGCTGGCCATTGAAAGAATGGATAAACCCGCCCTCTTTAACGGTCGTCCAGCGGGTGGCTTGTACTGCACCGGAGATTTTAAGCGCGAGTATATAAAACTGTTTTTCCCATTCATTGTAAGGTATTTTTCCCTCGTGCATGAGCCGAAGTAGGTTACCATAGGTACTCACATTATTGAAACCATGGTCGTGCACACCTGTATGACTGATGTGTGGCGCCATCGCCCTGATTGTGTTGGCTATTCCGCTTTCCAACGACTCCTTATCTCCCGTTGCATCGTACTGCAGGATGGCTGCACCATACTGAAAGCCCTGGGTCCATTCTGTCCATCCTCGGGTAGTATACCTGCCTCCGACCGTAAATACAGGAGAACCTTGTGCACGGCTATAATTTTTTTCTATAAGAGCAATCTTTTGTCCGGAAAGATTCCAAAAAGTTTTCAGCTTACTACTTAAGTCGTTCGCATGCAGGCTTTCGTTGATCGTTATCATCTTTTGGCAATTTTAAAACCTTACAGTCTACAAGAGTATAAACCCTGGATAAACTAACGGCTTTTCACTGTTTAAGATAGGCCTTTTTCGGCTGCCGCCATATATGACAACGAAAAAATGATGACCCCGGGCTGATTAATAAGTCGAAAAACCTTTCGTATAGCCGTGTAATCTGCTACAATTGATAGGCCGTGGGCAGCCTGCAATGGACTTGGGTTTACATGCCCCAACTGTTCTTAAACAGGAAGAATTGAAGAAACTTTTCTCATGCAGAAAAATTTTACAAAAACAAAGAGAAGCTTACAAAAGATGCTGAATAAAAAATCGCAGCTACTAACTGAATGGCGGACTTTATTTTTTTTGTAGTATCAGCGTTATGCCATCTCTTAAACTCTGGGGACATATATTACAAAATATACGGTACAGCTTTGCCTTAGTTGAATGCGAATAATCAAAATAGTTCAGGCAATGACTTTCTTTTACTATAAAATTATTTTTTACAGCATGGGCTTTCAATTCTTCCATGGTAAATTCCCGGATATGACCACTATGGCCGGGAGTGTAGTCAGAACGGATTTTTTCAAAAGGGTTGTACCCAGCAATCATCGCCATACGCTTCTTTAATGCAACTGCGTTGGGAGTTTGGAGTATTACAATTCCCTTTGGAGCTGTAAGGTTGGCAATCTGCTGGTAAATAAGATCAATATCCACATTCAGGTGTTCTATTATTTCACTGGCAATTACCAGATCATAGCTTCCTGACAAGATAGGCTTTCCTGTTTTTCTAAGGTCTTCGAAATTGAATGCTGTCAGCTTATTGATTCCTTTAATCTTGTCTGAAATAAACCCAATCGCATCTACCTGTAATCCTTCTAATAACAAATTGTAACTGATAGCATAAGGCCCAAGTTCCACAATACTGCCGCCATTGTAATACTGAAGTGCTTTGCCAAGAGCAAACTCCAACCTGGGTTGATGATATTTCTGGTAGTGGATTTCTTCGGGATCGGAGCCTTCAACAAATTGCAATGCCATAAATGTAGTATTATAAAAATGGAGCACCTTGTAATTTAGATAATTCAAATATAAGAAAATCAGAATAGGTAATTGAAAAAAGAGGGCCGAAACGGGGTTTACTACCAATTACTTTTTATCCACCGCTTGTTTACCCTTTTTCAGTAACGAACTTTTCCATTGCTAAGAGCAGTTTGTATGCCTAAATAACAGTCAACACTTCCGTAACGGATATTCCCTAAAAAAATCACCCGTCGGTTTGTGAAAGCCAGCCCGACGGGTGATAAAAATTTTGTGGGGAAGACCCAATCATTTTTTATACTACTTCACAACCAGCGCTTTGTCTATAATAAAATTAAGATTGGTTCTATGCGCCCTGGTTTGTTCGTTAGGGGATACAGCAGCGCCCAGCATTGTTTTCAATTTCTTCAAAGCAGATAAGGCTGCCGATGTAGAAGCATTGTCGTACTGACTGAAAGAGGTTGCAGGGCTTACAATAGCTGCCAGCGCCTTCACGTATTCTGTTTGCAGGTTGATGCGGTACAGGTTTACGTTTGTTTTGAGGTCTTCCTGAAATACAAAGGTGTTCAAATCGCTAAGCAGATTGGCGGTTGTATAGGTGTTGCCATATAATCCGCTGTTGTTGATACGTTGCAGCACAACCGGATGCAGCAGTTGCGACAGCAGGGAGAGCTGCATACCCGCTACAATGGATTGCGGTTTAAAGTCCTCTGTACCTCCAAAAAAATTGAATCCCCTGCGCTGCAATTGCAGGTAGGGAAACAGCGCCGCATCTGCGTTGAATGCAGTGGGAGAAAAAATATACTTGTTCAACAAAGTCAGTGCCTGCTTCTGCTTCTTCGCCTCCACGGGGGTAAAGGGCTTGCTGCCCGATTGCTGATCGGGGTAGCTCCGATCTACGTAAACGCCGCCCACATACCTGCTCACTGCATTTGCCATCTGCGAACGCTGGCTCTGCAACAGCAGGTAGCGCTGGCGCAGTAGCTGGTAACTTTGTTCCGGCTGAATGTACCGGTCTTTCAGCTTAGGTATCAGCGTGTTTAACAGCTTGAAACGGTCTTCGGCATACGTCAGCATATCGCTGCTCATATCGTTGATCATTGTCCGCGGATCGATACCCCTGCCCGGGGCACGCATATCGTCGGCGTCGTTGCCGAATGCAAGTTGCGGTTCGCTGCTGCGCGCCAGTATCTTTTTCAGCCCAGCCTCTTCTTCCGCTACACTGCTGAACGGACGGTACCCGTATTCGATAGCCCACAGATCGTAGGGGCCTGCTTTAGTAGTATAATACTGTCCTTGCTTACTCCTGTCCAGACTCACATTTACAGTGGGGTAATCCATTACAGAGCCAATCATGCCGATCTTTTCTGTGATGCCTCTGTCGTGCACTTCCGTTGGAGAAAGCATCTGGCTGGCTTTCATATTATGGTTCAATCCCAGCGTATGGCCCATTTCATGCATAATGAGGTATATCAGAAACTCTTTGTGCATCTCTTTTACGGCAGCAGGGTTGTTGTCCAGCGCCTCCAGTACGGTGAGCCCGGAAACATATTGCGCCTGTAGTTCGGCCGCCACGTTACAGGCGTGCAGGTGTGTTTTGGAATAGCTGATATGCGGCGTAGTTTCGGTGGCTGTAGTATTCCAGGGCAACTCCAAATGATTTATTGCATCGTTGCCGTAGCCGTTGAACAGGTCATCCAGGTTGCCGGTACCAGCTCCGCTTTTCCATTCAACAGTGATGTCGGCACCCAGTATCTGCCCTGTTCTCGGATTAAAAAAGCTGGGGCCTATGGCTCCATAGGGTTGTACATGATTGCTTACCCAGCGAATCACGTTGTAACGGATATCGGCCGGATCCCAGGTAGCCGTATCCGGCATTATCTTCATAACCACCGCGTTGCGGAAACCTGCTTTTTCAAAGGCCTCATTCCATTTCTCCCCTGCCGCTTTTATAATATCGCGGTACTCAACAGGCGTAGTATTTTCAATCCAGAAAACGATCGGCTCCACCGGCTCGCTGACGGCGGCGTTGGGTTCCTTTTTCTCCAGGTGCCAGCGGCTGATAAAATCTTTATAGGGGGTAACCGAAGTAGACGTGAGATCGGTTACCTGCGCTCCGAAATAACCTACTCTGGGATCATCGCGACGTGGTTTGTAATTGTTTTCCGGCATCGCAAGAAAGGAGTGTTGCATCCTGATGCGGTTGTAACGGGCATCTGTGATATCTGCGTCTCCCGTGTTAAGGGGAGCTGGATTATCGTATGCGAGACTTACCAGTATATCGGTGTTATCGGGGTAAGATCGGACGGTGTCATAAGACGATTTTGCCACGTTCAGCATACCGAGGTTAAACACCATAGTAGGCGGAATGCCGGGCGGATACACTGGTTTTACAGGATCGAGCTTTTCACTCAGGAAGAGTCCGTCGGCCGCGATCAGGTAGCCTACAGAGTCTTCTGCCACAATTTTTTCGGTAAAGAAATTAGCAGGAGCGGCATCCACATTGGCCGCTTTACTTACCGGATTGGCAGGGTCGTAATAGAAGCCCGTGTTCTGACTGGCAAAATTGAGCTTATCGAATGTTTTACTGATTTGAAAAACAAATGTGGCACGGATCATATTCTGGTTGAGGTATAATGAAGTAGGCCCCCCCAGAGAAAAGCTCTGATAAATAAAATCTTTTCCCAATTGATCCTTTTTGATATACAACTGGGCACTTCCGGTAGCCGTATCCTGATACACTACAAACAACCCATCCTTTTTTCTGCTGGATTTTATTTTTTCAGCGATGGAGGGTTTGGGCGGTACGGGCGGTGTTTTTTTGGTGGTGTCTGACACTGCTACAGGCTGTTCCTTGCTCTTTTTTTTCTTTTTCTGAGCATAAACGCCTGTGCTCAGTAAGCAGCCCAGGGCTATTAAAGCCAGGGGGATATTTTTCTTCATAACAAGTAAATTTCCCTGAAATTATGACAATCCGGCTATTGATCAAACAGGTTTGTTGTAAAAGGCATCACTGCATGGTGGATGGTATATGGAAACCTATATATCACTCATGAGCAGGTGGCATTACCCGACCTTATGACTGGCATATTCTTCGCTGTATGCTACTTTCCAACGGTTATGGCTCCAAAGGTATACCTCCGGTTGCTTTCTAATCACTTCTTCCAGATACCGTACATAATCCAGTGTTAGTTGTCCTTCGGATAAAGCTGCGGGATTGTCGCTTGCGAGTTTGGTTTCTATTACGTAATATCCTCTTCTGGGTTTATAAAAGCGTGCAAATACCACAGGAATATTATTGTATCGCGCGTTTTTCTCGGGGCCCTTCACGAAGGCCGTCATCTTACCGAAAAACGATGTCCAGTAGGCATTGTTCGGATTACCCGGACTCTGATCTGCTACCAGTGCCAGCAGGTATTGCTTATCTCTGAAAGGCAGCATTTCATTCCGCATATTCGTAGCGGCTAACAGGTTACTACCTGTTTTCTGCCTGAAATACTGAAATACCCGGTTGATGAGTTTATTGGCAATGGGCATGTAGACTACCAGAAAAGTAAACGGCAGCTCTTTTGCTACGCGCACATTCACCCACTCCCAGTTAAAATTATGCCCCAGGTGTACCTGGCAGCTCTTGCCGGTTTTGTACAAGTCATCAAAAACAGAGGAATCGAACCGGATTCTTTTACGAAGTGTTTTCTCTGAAATGGAGAGCAGCTTAATGGCTTCGAGGAATGTATCTGTAAAATTCCGGTAAAACTTATTAATTATTTTTTTCTTTTCTGCATGCGTTTTTTCGGGAAAAGCGATGGACAGGTTTTTTACCAGTACCGATCGACGGTACCTAATCAGGCGCAAACAAAGCGCAGCGAGGTCTGATATCCGGTATATCATCCACAGGGGCAGAAACGACACCATGTACAATAACGCCAACACCACATAATACATGCCGCAAAGATAAAACGATATGTAATACCAGGGAGCGCAATGGCGTACAGCCTGGCTGCTCTCTCTGCGGGTTACTGTTTTTTTTGTATATTGTATACCAGCAAACCAAGCACACACCGCCTGCATTTTAACAATTATAAAAAGCAGATCATGAAAAACACCTTATCCATGCTGATGGTATGCCTGTGGCAACTTTCAGCAATAGCTCAGTCTGGCCGGTACCATGTCGTGATCAGTGAAATCATGGCCAATCCCTCTTCTTCAGACGCCGTTAACGCTGTCAAATACATCGAACTCTACAACCGGTCAGCCACTACTATCAATCTACAGCACTGGACGGTCAGCGACGGAAGAGTTACTGCCATCATACGAACGATGTTTTTGCTGCAGCCTGATAGTTTTGTTGTTCTCTGCGCAACATCCAATGCCACACAGTTACAAACTGTTGCACAAGTGATTGGCGTCGGTTCTTTTCCCACGCTGCGTATCAACGGCGATGAGCTTGTTGTACGTTCTCCGGAAGGCAGTGTTGTACACGCAGTGGCCTACGACAAAACCTGGTATGGCAATGAAGTGAAAAGCAACGGCGGCTGGAGCCTGGAAATGATTGATCCCCAATACCCGTGTATCGGTAGCGGCAACTGGGCTGCCAGCACCGATCCTGCAAGAGGAACTCCAGGCCGAAAGAATTCCGTATCCAGAAGTAACCCCGATCGTACACCCCCTATTGCATTACAGGCCGTGGCGGATAAGGATCATGTAACGATCCGTTTTAACGAGTCGCTGGACAGCAGTCTTGCGGTGGACATTCGCAATTACACCATCCCCGGAGCAGTGATCACGCGGGCAACAATAGCTCCCCCGTTTTTTAACCACGTAACGCTTGTGTTAGCCTCGCCGGTTGTCGCCAACAACCCCTATACCATCAACATTCAAAATGTGAAAGATTGTGCCGGAAATAGCCTGCTCCCGATAACACTTCCCTTCGGGGAGCCGGTAACGCCACAGGCAGGTGATATTGTTTTCAACGAAATACTCTTCCATCCGCGTGATGGCGGCACGGATTATATTGAGTTGTACAACAGAAGCGAACGGATACTGAACCTGAAAGACCTGCTGCTCACCAACCGGAGCAGTGCTGGAAACCCGGGGCCGCTGCGGCAGATCAGCACAGAAGACCACCTGTTGTTCCCTGGCGACTACCTTTTGCTATCGGAAAACACCGAAGTGGTGCAGCAACAATACGCAGCACAAAATCCGATAGCTTTTTTGCAAATGGAAGCACTCCCTTCAATGCCCAATACTGCCGGGCACATCCAGCTTTTTAATGCCGACGGTGAAATAATAGACGGGCTGCAATACGAAGATAAATGGCATTTTCCCCTGGTGGCACACCCCAAGGGAGTTGCCCTGGAAAGGATCAGTCCCGATAAACCTACGCAGGAGCGAAACAACTGGCATTCAGCCGCAGCTTCTGCCGGATATGGTACGCCAGGATACCAAAATTCGCAGTTCGTTCAAATACCGGTCACGGCAGAAGAAATCAGCATAGCACCCAAAGTATTCTCCCCGGATAACGACGGATGGAACGATTTTCTGACCATCAGCTATCGGTTTGCCGAGCCCGGGAACGTGTGTAGCATCCGCATCTTCGATACACACGGAAGGCTGATCAACCACCTGGTGCGGAATGCCCTGTGTGGGCAGGAAGGATATTTTCGCTGGAACGGGCTGGACGCCAACGATCGCGCATTGCGGGTGGGCATATACGTTGTACATATAGAAATATTTCACCCGGGCGGAAAAACCCGGCAGCTCACCAGAGCCGTTACACTCGCAAGAAGATTCTAAAAAACCATTATTTGATCCTGCTGTGCCGCTTATGGCTGTTGGGATGAACCCGTACAAAATGGTAAAAATCAAAATAAAATGATAAAAAATACCGATCTTTAGCAATGCCCTTAACCGGGCTATACACTTCTAAACCTAGCGAACCGTATTGGATGAAAAAATTGTTTACAAACAGGATAGTATGGGCGGTGACCGTACTGGTTGCCATAGGTGCAGCATTTGCTTTCAGCACCAGCCGGCGTGCCGTAGATTTTAGTGCCGATGTAAAACCCATCCTGAACAACAAATGCATCAGCTGTCATGGAGGGGTGAAAAAACAAGGAGGTTTCAGCCTGTTGTTTGAGGAAGAAGCACTCGCCGTAACTGAGTCCGGCAAGCCAGCCATCATACCCGGCGACCCCGACAACAGCGAAATGATCAAGCGGCTTACAAGTCACGATCCGGAAGAGCGTATGCCCTACAATGAAGAGCCGCTGTCGGACGAAGAAATCGATATCCTGCGGCGTTGGGTGAAACAAGGCGCGCGTTGGGGCGAACACTGGGCATACGTGCCGGTAAAACCGGTAGAAGTTCCGCGGCCCACATGGTTTTTCGGACTATTCAGCGGAGATAATTCATGGACTAAAAACGAAATAGATCAGTTTGTTGCGGTAAAACACAGCGAGTTAAAACTGAATCATACCGAAGAAGCCGATAAGAAAACATTGTTCCGGCGGCTAAGCCTCGATCTGATAGGGATGCCTGCGAGTGATCAATGGCTCCAGTCTTTTCTGGCAGACGAAACAGGCAGAGGATACGAAACGCTGGTAGACAGCCTGCTGGCTTCTCCGCATTTTGGGGAACGCTGGACCTCTATGTGGCTGGACCTTGCCCGATATGCAGATACCAAAGGATATGAAGCTGATCCGCCCAGGAACATCTGGAGGTACAGAGACTGGCTGATCAACGCATTCAATGAAGATAAACCTTACGACCGGTTTCTGATAGAACAATTGGCGGGAGACCTGCTGCCCAACCCGGGCGACGCCGAATACATTGCTACCGGTTTTCACAGAAATACCATGACCAACGACGAAGGTGGTACCGATAATGAAGAGTTCAGGGTCGCCGCTGTTATGGACCGCGTAAACACTACCTGGGAAACCCTGCTGGGCACCACTTTTGCATGCGTACAGTGTCACAGCCACCCTTACGATCCGTTTACATTTGAAGAGTATTATAAGTTCATGGCTTTCTTCAACAATACCAGAGATGAAGACACGCAGGCAGATTACCCTTTATTGCGTCATTTTTCACAGGAAGACAGTACCCGGTTACAAGCGTTGAAAAGCTGGGTAACACAACACGCCGGCGCTGAGAAGGCCAGGGAGATGTACACGTTTTTAAAAACCTGGCAACCGGCTGTTAATTCTCTACAGTGCGATAACTACATCAATGGTGCAGAAGTAAGCAGTTGGTGGGCCGGCCTGCGCAACAACGGTTCGTGCAGACTGAAAGAAATGCATCTGACCAATAAACGCAAACTGACTTTTCGGTACCGTTCCGGCTTTGATGGGGGAACGCTGACGATATGGCTCGACAGCCTGCAGGGAAAGGTATTGAAAAAGCTGCCCTTGAATGATACCAAAGGGAAGTGGACTTTCGCCAGCTTCGATTTTGAACCCATAGAGGGAATGCGTGATCTTTATTTCAGTTACGTGAACCCTGCCGTTGGGAATAAGTTGAACACGGCTGTATTATTTGAATGGTTTCATTTCGACGAATCATTTCCCGGCGAGGGCAACCCCGGGTATGCGGAAGCAAAGCAGTCTTACTGGGACTTGTTGAATGCTACTGCCGAAACCACCCCAATTATGATGGAGAGCAATCGGGAACAATCGCGCACGACCCATGTGTTCGACAGGGGAAATTTTCTGGTAAAAGGAGAGGAGGTGAAACCGGGTACTCCCCATATGCTGAATCCTATGCCGGCAGATGCCCCGGATAACCGGCTGGGAATGGCCCGGTGGCTGACAGACAAAACCAATCCCCTCACAGCACGTACGATGGTCAACCGCCTGTGGGAACAGCTTTTTGGATATGGCATTGCAGAAACCCTGGAAGATATCGGCACCCAGGGCATACCGCCTACACACCCGGAATTGCTGGAATGGCTGTCGTGGACATTCATGCATGATGACAACTGGAGCATTAAAAAAACCATCAAACGGATGGTGATGTCTGCTACCTACCGGCAGGCTTCTTTTGCCGGAGAGGATATACTTGAAAAAGATCCCTATAACCGATACCTGACCCGCGGACCACGCGTACGCCTCTCTGCCGAGCAGATCAGGGATCAGGCCCTGGTGATCAGCGGCATGCTGAGCACGAAAATGTACGGCCCAAGCGTTATGCCGTACCAGCCCAAAGGTATATGGCTTTCTCCCTGGAACGGGGCCGACTGGCAGCAAAGCGCCGGCGAAGACCAATATCGGCGGGGGTTGTATATCTACTGGAAACGAACCGCACCCTATCCCTCTATGATGACGTTCGACGCAACCGGGCGGGAAGTCTGTACTTCGCGCCGCATAAGAACCAACACCCCGCTGCAGGCGCTTGTGACGCTCAACGACGAAGCGTACCTGGAAGCTGCCCGGCACTTTGCCCTGCGTATGCAAAAAGAAGCAGCGGGCGATGTAAGGGAGCAGATCAGAAAAGGGTATGAACTGGCAACCTATCACCCCATTCCCGAGGAGGGACTACGTGTGCTGGAGGAGCTGTATCGTACCTCCCTGGATACCTATACCAAAGATGTGGAAGCAGCCTGCGATATGATAAATCATATGACCGAAAAAGACAAAGCACCGGAAGCAGCAGCGCTGACCCTGGTTGCCAGCAGCATCCTGAACATGGATGAACTGATCACAAAAAACTAAAGAAAGCTATCAGACGATGACGCAGAAAGAACTTAACACGCAAAGGCTGGTAAAAGAAGCCAACGAAAAAATGCTATCGTACCAAACAAGGCGGCATTTTATCCGCGAAAGCGCCATGGGGCTGGGCTCATTAGCATTGGGCGCTTTGCTCGGCAGCAGTTGCGGCTCAAAAACCCAGGCACCGTCTTCCGCTGCCAACCTCTTTGATGCCGCCAATCCACTGGCTTCGCGCCCACCGCAGTTTGCCGGAAAAGCCAAATCTGTTATATACCTGCACATGGCAGGAGCACCCTCTCAACTGGAATTGTTTGATTACAAGCCAGACCTCATGAAACTGGACGGACAGGACTGTCCGCAGTCGCTATTGGAGGGAAAACGTTTCGCATTCATCAGGGGCGTTCCGAAAATGCTGGGACCGCAGGCTGCTTTTAAACAACGCGGCGACAGCGGCGCATGGATATCCGACAACCTGCCGCACCTGACAACAGTAGCAGACGATGTTTGCTTTTTGAAAGCCTGTACCACCGACCAGTTCAACCATGCGCCTGCACAATTGATGATGCATACCGGGAGCGCCCGCCTGGGCAGACCAAGCATCGGATCGTGGGTAACCTATGGACTGGGTTCCGATAACCAGAACCTTCCCGGCTTTGTAGTACTTACCTCAGGCGGTAAGTTTCCGGACGCCGGAAAAAGTGTATGGGGCAGCGGCTTTCTCCCCTCTGTTTATCAGGGCGTGCAATGTCGCAGCGAAGGCGACCCTGTATTGTTTGTAGGCGACCCCAAGGGTATGAGCCGCGATCTCCGCAAAGCCTCTATCGATGCCATTAACGAAATGAACCGCATCAAATACCAGGAATACAAAGACCCCGAAATCAACTCCCGCATTTCTCAATACGAAATGGCTTATCGCATGCAGATATCCGTACCAGAGGTAATGGATATCAGCAACGAGCCGGACTATATCCACGAAATGTACGGTACACAACCCGGCAAAGCCTGTTTTGCCAATAATGTATTACTCGCAAGAAAACTGGTGGAAAAAGGGGTGCGCTTTGTGCAGTTGTTCGACTGGGGCTGGGACAGCCACGGCACGGATGCCAACCTTGCCATCGACCTTGGATTCATCAATAAATGCCGCCAGGTAGACAGGGCTTCTACTGCCCTGCTGCTGGACCTGAAACAAAGGGGACTGCTGGATGAAACCCTGGTAGTATGGGGAGGAGAATTCGGCCGCACGCCGATGATGGAAAACCGGGAGGGAAAACAAAACCCTTTCAAAGGAAGAGATCATCACGTGGAAGCATTCACCATATGGATGGCGGGCGGTGGAATTAAGAAAGGCTTCAGCTATGGGGAAACAGATGAGATCGGCTATAGTACGATCAGCGGAAAGGTAGACCCTTTCGACATCCAGGCAACCATCCTGAACCAGATGGGTTTTGACCACGAGCAATTTACGTATCAGTTCCAGGGACGCCCCTTCCGGCTGACAGACGTGCACGGACGGGTGATCAATGAAATACTGGCCTGATAGATGTTATCAGCATACTAAACACGGTAGCCTTACTGCGCAATAAGTGGCAGAAATTGACCAATTGGAAGAATAGACAGGCAGGAGCCCGGGTATACCCGTAGCGGGCCACCTATCTATAAAAATAATTTAGATACAGTAACGAGCTGATAATAAGCAGGCTATTAATGCAAAGTTTCTTCATAACGCAAATTTGGCAATAATCCACGGCAGCCGGCGTTTTGTTGTATTGCAAATGCCGTATTATGAAAACAGCGATATCATTCTTCGCGATCCTCCTGCTGGTGACAAAGTTTTCCTGTAAAAAAATAGCGGATGTTACCAAGTTCAACCTGCCGTATCAAACAGAAACAACCATCGAGGCAGGTGTGGCTGCATTATTACCCTTTGATATCAGAACTCCCCAGATAACCACTGCCACCGATGCAGACTACAAAGGTTATAAGACCCAGCGAAAACTGGTGCAGTCTGTGAAACTGAACAGCCTGGAACTTACCGTGATTCGACCGAAAAATCGAAGCTTCGATTTTCTGCATCGTATTGAAGTATTTATCTCGGCAGATGAATACCAGGAAATATTGGTCGCAAAAAAAGACAATATCCCCGATACCATAGGCACCCGGCTGGAGCTGGATACGACCGACGAAGAGTTAAAAAAATACCTTACCAGCGATCAGTTCAACCTTCGCCTGAAGCTCACCACCGACAAGATCATCAACGAGCCGGTGGACGTAAAAGTAGCTGCCAACTTTCGCATAGATGCGAATGTATTAGGCCTATAGACGCCGGATCACAGTTTTACCGAATTCATACGTTGTTCCGGACAATCACCTGAAGCATCCTCGGGCAACAACCCACTATTGGCCCTGCGCCATGCTGTATGCTTTCTTATCTCCCCAGGTATTCAGGAGTTCCGAAGAACATATTTTAAAGTTCCCGCTCATACTAACATACAGTCCGAGGATATCCTGCTGATTCAACGGTTCGCCGTCGAGCGATTCGAAACGGACATTGTATGCATTGACCAGGTTCGTGTATACAGAACCGGTAGGCCATACCTGTGTACCCCGGTTGCTGATATTCACCAGCTTAAATTTTACGCCGGCATGCCGTTGGCATTTGAACGCGATAGCCTGGGGCAGCTCATTGCTTTCAATAAAAAGATCCACGCCGACAATGTTTTCATTGATGTCTTCCTTAGACTCCATCATTGCATTTTGTGCCAGCCTGAAAGGCGTAGGAGTGCCGGGCTGGTTGGGCAAAATGGGTTTGGCGCCGGTCACAGGCTGCTTACCCAGGTTGCCGATAACAGCATCTGCAAACTCGGTGGTATTGACAGGAGGAATGGATTTATCGCCAAAATCGCCGGTATGTACACCGCTTTCCAGCGTATACAATAACGCATTTTCAATTACGGCCGCATTTTCTGTCAGCCCAACATGCCGCAACATGGAGATACCGCTCAGCAGTAATGCAGTAGGGTTGGCTATATTTTTGCCGGCTATATCCGGTGCCGTACCATGTACCGCTTCAAATATGGAGATATGGTCGCCTACGTTGGCAGATGGCGCAAAGCCGAGGCCGCCTACCAGTCCGGCGCAAAGGTCCGAAACAATATCGCCCTGCAGATTAGTGAGTACCACCACATCGAACAGATCGGGGCGGGTTACCAGTTTCATACACAGATCGTCTACAATCACGTCGTCTGCTTTCAGATCGGGAAACTCCTTCGCCACCTCGTAGAAACACTCCAGAAACAGACCGTCAGTGATCTTCATAATATTTGCCTTGTGTCCGCAGGTAATTCTCTTCGCTTTCTTCTGGCGGGCCAGCAAAAAAGCGTAGCGGATCACCTGCATGCTGCCCGGGCGGGTAATGAAACGCCTGCTCAATGCCACATCATGGGTAAGCATATGCTCGATACCGCCATAGGTATCTTCAATATTCTCGCGCACAATGGTAACGTCTATCGGAATCCCTGCTTTAGAGAATACGGTATCCACGCCATGCAATGTTTGGAAAACACGCTTATTGGCGTAGGTATTCCAGGTTTTACGGGCGGTAACGTTGATGCTTTTTACACCTTTTCCCTTCGGGGTTTCCATAGGTCCTTTGAAAAGCAATCCCAGCGATTCTATGGATTGTTGCGCTTCGGGCGTCATTCCGTTCGAAAAGCCCTTATCGAACACCCACTTGCCCATTTCTACAAAATCATACTCCAGCGGAACCTTTGCGGCTTCAAATACCCGCAATGTGGCATCCATAATTTCCGGACCGATACCATCTCCTTTAGCGATTGCAATTTTCATTTGTATATTATTTAACGTTTTTAATGACCGTTTGTCTGCTATGGAAGAATGCTTTGTGCATCTCCTTTACAGGAGGCATTTCAAAGGCAAACCGTATTATGGCTGTTTTTGATACCACCTGCTCACGAAACTCCGTACTTCGGTTGCCTCAGGAGGAAGCGCCTGCTATGTGCAGCGCATATTATACAAAAAAAATTATTATTTTTTTAACAGGGCAGGCTTTCGTTGCTGAATAACAGCAAAGTTAAACGCAATTATCCTTAACCCTAAAATATTCACCAATATTTGCCGGTGCTATCGATGTTTTTTGCTATTTTTAGAAAAATTGGTATTTAATGGCTTCTAAGGTAACCGAAGGCGTAACTGTAACGGTAGAAACATTTTACCAGCCGGACTACAGCAACCCCGTGAATGGAGAGTTTATGTTTGCCTATCGCATAACCCTCCAGAACAACAACTCTTTTGCGGTAAGGCTGCTGAGGCGTCACTGGCATATTTTCGACAGCAACGGAACGCAGCGGGAGGTAGAAGGGGAAGGTGTGGTAGGCGTACAACCGCAGATCAACCCCGGTGATCAGTACCAATATGTGAGCGGTTGTAACCTGCGCACAGAAATGGGGAAGATGTTTGGCACTTATACAATGGAAAATATCGCCACACGTAAGCAATTCGATGTCAGAATTCCCGTTTTTGACATGATCGTTCCTTTTAAAATGAACTAGGCACTGCCGGCCTGATTTTTGTCAGACAGGTTATTCATGTATTGATTTTCGTTATTTTTGCTTACTCTCACTAAAGACTCGAACCGGCAAATAACCAAGATTTTTTACTGAGCGCTCTTTTCCCAAACCGTTAATTCATTTTGACAGCAGGCATCCGTACGCGAGGCACTGATAAAACATAATAAGATGTATAAAGTTACATTTAATAACAAAAACCGCGTTTTTTTTAATGCTTTAAAAAAGAATGTCGACCAGTATTTTACAGACAACAATATTCGTAAAACCGGCAACTGGAAACTATATACCAAGTCCATCATACTTATACCTGCAGCGGCAGCGATTTACCTCTCCCTGCTTTTTGTTCCCATGCCTGCCTGGGCGGGCATTGCGCTCAGCGGACTGTTTGGCTTTACGCTGGCCAGCATCGGCTTCAACGTAATGCACGATGCCTGTCACGGCAGTTATTCGTCCAAAGGCTGGGTAAACGAAATCATGGGGTTGAGCATGAATGCCCTTGGCGGTAATGCGTTTTTCTGGAAACTGAAACACAATATTGTACACCATACCTACACCAATATCGACGGTATTGATGATGACATCAACAATCGTCCGTTTATGCGCGAATGCACTACGCAGAAATGGTACCCTATCCATAAGTACCAGCACAACTACATGTTCTTCTTATACGGATTCACCTCTCTGTTTCTGCTGTTCATTACAGATTATGTTAAATATGTTACGCGTAAGGTATATACCACGCCTTTAAAACCAATGGACATTAAAGAGCACCTGGTATTCTGGATATCCAAAGCCATTTATGTAGGGCTCACCATCGTGCTGCCCATCATGTTGCTGGGCTGGCAAGCCTGGCTGGTAGGGTTTCTGACCATGCACTTTGTGCTCGGACTTACCCTGGCGTTGACGTTCCAGCTGGCGCACGTAGTGGAGCATGCTGAATTTGAAGCAGCGGGTATGGAGCCAAAGAAAATCGAAAACGAATGGGCCATCCACCAGGTGAAAACGACAGCCAATTTCGCTGCCAACAGCAAACTGGTATCCTGGTTTGCAGGCGGGCTGAATTTCCAGATCGAACACCACCTGTTCCCACGGATCAGCCATGTGCATTACCCGGAGATCAGCAAAATTGTAAGGCGCACCTGCGAAGAATTTGAACTTCAGTATAATTATTTTCCGACACTGGGGGGAGCTATCGCCTCTCACTATCGGTTTATGCGCGAATTGGGCAAACGCCCGGTAGCCACCATGCAGCCGCCTGTTCAAACGAACTACGGTTCAACAGGGTAGCCTTCTTATTCGTCGTGCGGATTCCCGACTACAGGTTGGGAGAGGCATCTATTCAACGTTATTAACGGCAGTACAGGAAGTAAGTTTGGCAAAGTTGGAGGATCTATGCTAGGGCATCTTTTACTAAGTCAAAGCAGTGAAAAGGAGAATAAATCGTTCCTCCTTTTCGCATTAGCCGCAAGTTTAACTCTTTGATAGAACTTACAATTTGGGGTTCGGTTAGCAGAATATCCTCAAGTTCACCTAAGTCTGAAAAACGGAAGCAAATTTGATCTGCACCTGCAGCTCTATAGTCAGAGCGACCCGCTTCAAAAGTTTTGTACTTATTATAAATCCTGTCAAGCTCATCATTGTTGTCAAACGGAAGGCCTGTTAGCATGAAAATAGCAAAAGGCTTTTTTGTTTTGTGTTCGTATCCTAAAACAAAAACTTCCATTGCATTTACATTCATGCAGAAATATCTTGGATATGTGCTCCTGTTTGTTGAAGGCATACAACTTAAGGACCAAAACGATAGTTCCGTTTTCTTGAATGCAGGTAAGCACTTCCTAATATACAAATCCAAAATATGTTTAAGCACTTCGTAATTTTCAATCCGTTTCAGTTTCTCAAAGTTTAGCCTGTATTTTATTATGTGCCTTGATTCAACAGTGGAATAAAGGTCATAGTCATCGTTTGAAAGTTCTGTGTCGTTCTCAAGCCATTTTTTTTGATCTGTCATTGGAATAAGCAGATCAAGGTCAGTGTCGCCAATAATATTTGAAACGAACGTTTTATTAGTCAGTAAAAGACCTTTCATTTCTGCTGCGTGTATCAATCGTTGCTCGACTTCATTCAGTTTTTCCCTTTCTATATCCTGAAACCAAAACCATTCAATGTTATCGTAATTTTTTCTATGCTGGGCGAAACGTTTTACTGCGTCAATGGCTTGTCCAAGATAAAAAATATTATCAGAAAATTTAAGCAGGTAGACGCCACAACGTTTTTTGGATTTAGGAAAAAGATCAGCTATGGAAAGCCGTCCTTGTACATTGACACCCCTGTCAAACTGAAATCCTAATTGGTTGATTATTTCGGTGGTCATTTTTAAATTGGAACTAATAGGTTGAACATTTTTTATTTTCCGCTTCTTCGCAGGGACAACGTCCAACGGTCTCGATGCTTCAGAATGCCCCTTCTACACGATACTAAGTGTGACTACTTCCTACTCATCACTTCCCACTTGCCCCTATTCTGCCCAAACCTGCGCTGCTTTTACAGCCCTTGCCCAGTCTTTGGCCAGTTTGTTGCGCTTTACTTCCGGCATTTGAGGGGTGAATGCTTTGTTGACCGCCCACTGCGCCCTTATTTCTTCCGTGTCTTTCCAGTAGCCCACAGCCAGTCCGGCCAGGTAGGCAGCGCCGAGGGCCGTGGTTTCTGTGATCTCCGGCCGCACCACCCGGGTGTTCAGCATATCGCTCTGAAATTGCATGAGCAGATCATTGGCTGTAGCCCCCCCATCTACCCGCAGCTCCCTGATATCGATACCGGCATCTGCCTGCATGGCTTTTAACACATCCATGGTCTGGTAAGCAATGCTTTCGATAGACGCCCTGGCTATATGGGCTGCCGTAGTTCCTCTTGTAAGGCCTGTCATGGTACCGCGTACATGCTGGTTCCAGTAAGGTGCCCCCAGCCCGGCAAAGGCCGGAACAAAGTACACACCGTCGCTGTCCGCTACCTTCAACGCCAGCGCCTCCACATCTGCAGATGATTTGATGATGCCGAGTCCGTCGCGCAGCCACTGCACCACTGCACCGGCAATGAACACGCTGCCTTCCAGCGCATAATGCGTAACACCGTTCAACTTCCAGGCGATGGTGGTCAGCAGGTTGTTTTGGGAGGGCACGGCTTTTTCGCCGGTATTCATGAGCATAAAGCAGCCTGTTCCATAGGTGTTTTTGATCATCCCCGGCTCTGTGCACATTTGTCCGAACAAGGCAGATTGCTGATCGCCGGCCAGCGATGCCACCGGGATATGATAGGCGCTGATGATATTGTCGGTTTCGCCATACACCTCGCTGTTGCTCCTGACCTGGGGTAGCATATTACCCGGTATATCGAACAGCTTCTCCAGCTCTCCGTCCCATTGGCCGGTATGGATATTCAGCAGCATGGTACGCGAAGCATTCGATACGTCTGTGGCATGCACTTTACCATTGGTCAGCTTCCAAAGCAGCCAGGAATCTACGGTTCCGAAGCAGAGTTCGCCGTTCTGCGCTTTTTTGCGGGCGCCTTCCACATTGTCGAGTATCCATTTCAGTTTGGTAGCCGAAAAATAGGCGTCTATGACCAGTCCGGTTTTTTCCTGGATCAATCCGGCGCGGCCTTCTTTTTTCAAAGCATCGCAATAGGCAGCGGTGCGGCGGTCCTGCCAGACGATGGCATTGTATACCGGCTTACCCGTGCCCCTTTCCCACACCACCGTTGTTTCGCGTTGATTGGTGATGCCGATAGCAGCGATATTTTCTGCTGAGAGTCCTGTTTTGGAAATCACCTCTGCGGCCACTCCCAACTGGGTGCTCCATATTTCATTGGGGTCGTGTTCTACCCATCCTGGTTTGGGGAAGATCTGCCGAAATTCTTTCTGCGCAATACCTATCACGCTTCCTTTTTTATCGAAAATAATAGCCCGGGAACTTGTTGTGCCCTGATCGAGGGCTAAAATATATTTCGTTGACATCAGCAATCCATTTGAAATGAAGATACACAATCACCTAAAATCTGCCTAAAGATGCCTGGTATGTATCTGCCGGATGTGAAAATTTTCCAATATCGATTTTACAGGATACCTGACAGATAGATGGTATCGTCCAGACCCGGGTATGGGTGCGGGACATCCGGCAAAACGCCAATTGACAGGTGTTTCCGGCATCATATATGACAATTTTATTACAGTTTGTACTGAAAATAGCCCACCCCTGCCAGTTTTGTTTTATGTATCTTTGCACCATAAACTACAGTGTATTATGATCAGGACAGGCAACCCGGTTATCAGCATCTACACAGAGATGACACCCAACCCGGAAACAATGAAATTTGTTGCTAACAAGTTACTATACCCCGGAAAAAGCATCGATTTCCCCGACGCAGATTCAGCAAAACCTTCACCGCTGGCTCAGGCGCTTTTCGGGTATCCTTTTATAAAAGCCGTGTTTATTGCCAGCAACTTTGTAACGCTCACCAAAACCAGCGAAACGGAGTGGCAGGACGTCATTCCCTCTATAAGACAGTTTTTGAAGGAATACCTGGAAGAGGGAAAACAGGTCATCAATGAAGATGAAGTGGTATCTATCAAACCCGAGGCTTCCAACACCATTAGCGCCGACGATGATGATGTAGTGAAACGAATCAAGGAAATCCTGGACAATTATGTAAAGCCCGCGGTAGAGATGGACGGTGGCGCCATACAATTCAAGAGCTACGACGATGGCGTGGTAAACCTGATGCTGCAGGGATCCTGCTCCGGATGCCCCTCGTCTATGATCACCCTGAAGAGCGGTATAGAAGGGATGATGAAAAGAATGATCCCCGAAGTGAAAGAAGTAGTGGCAGAGGCTGAATAAGCCGGCTAACAGCATAAAGAACCTGAACAGATAGCGCCGAAGGGCGCTTTTTCATTTATCTTAGTCCGCTACATCCGGATATCCAGCCCTTTGCCCCGCGAATTGGTGAGATTGACACGGCAGGCGTTACACTTTACAGACGAACGGCGATGGCGGGTGGCGTTTGACGACGTAGCGAGGTTTTCGGAGAGCCCTCCTTCTGTGGTATTGGAGATGCAAACTTATGGGGTTAGTGTGCTTCGGGATCCCTGTGGTTTAAAATTCCTGATTCCGAAAAAATATGCGTATATTTAAAGTATGGAGCGAGGAGTAAGAGAACCGGCTATTGCCTATGGCAATAAAGAGCTTTCCATTGAAGAATACCTGAAAATGGAAAATGCCTCTGTTGAGAAATATGAGTATTACCGGGGAGAAATATTTGCCATGTCAGGGGCAAAGCTGCACCACAACATTATAGCCGGAAACCTGTATGCTACCCTGCACGCACAACTGAAAGGAACGGGTTGCAGACCATACAACAGCGACCAGCGTATACATATAGAAGCCAACACATTGTTTACCTACCCGGACATATCCATCATTTGCGGCGAAGTAATCACACTTAATAATGACCAACTGAATGTTTTAAACCCCACTGCTATTGTGGAGGTGCTTTCCGCTTCCACGAAAACCTATGATCGCGGAGAAAAATTCAGGCTGTACCGGGCTATACCCACCTTGCGGGAATACATACTGGTTGACTCCGAAAACATACATATAGAGGCATTTCGCCTGAATGAAATGCAGCGCTGGGAACTGGAAGAATACGAATCGACCACAGCGTTTCTCCCTTTTCGGTCTGTTGGTGAAGCGGTACCCGTTGCCGAAATATACCAGGGAGTTGTTTTTGAATAGAATCATACCGGCAAGGGGAGCGTATCACAGCCCGCCACCGTTCCTGCATGGGCAAAACAGTTGTCTAAAATCCCCTGCAAATAATACACGTTTGGTTGTTTTTTGATAAATTGGGCGCTGTAATATCACTGATGATGACAACCAATCACGATTGTAAAGCCGTTTGCTTCGGCGAAGTTTTATGGGACATATTGCCAGATGCAGAACTACCCGGCGGCGCGCCTATGAATGTAGCTTACCACCTCAACCAACTGGGAATTCCTGCTACCATGATCAGCCGTATTGGGAGGGATGAACGGGGCAGCCGGTTACGGGAATTCATCGCATCGAAAAGTGTGCCTGTTTCATATATTCAACAGGATGAGCTATACGATACCGGCACGGTACTGGCCACGGTCAACAATAATCATGTAAGTTATGATATCATACAGCCCGTAGCATGGGACTTTATTGAGTACAGCACTTCCCTACAGAAGCTGGTAGCGCATGCACCCTATTTTATTTTCGGTAGTCTGGTATCCCGTAACGACACCTCCCGGAACACATTGTTTGAACTACTGGAAAGCGCCGACCGAAAAGTATTAGACATCAACCTTCGCCGGCCACATTACGAAAAAAACACGCTGAACCATTTGCTGCAGCATGCAGATATACTGAAGCTGAATGATGAGGAACTGGACATACTGTCTGACTGGTATGGCTTGAACGGTACCGAAGAAGCACGTATAAGGGCAATAGCCGACCGGTTCAATCTGGATACCGTCATCACAACCAGAGGAGATAAAGGTGCCGCAGTGCTACAAGACGGTGCGTTCTGCGAACATCCGGGCTATAAGATTACGGTAGCCGATACGATTGGCAGCGGCGATGCTTTTCTGGCAGGGTTTCTTTCAAAAACCATACAGGGTACTCCGCTGGACGAGGCTGTAAGGTTTGCCTGCGGTATGGGTGCATTTATCGCCACGCATCACGGCGCGTGTCCGGTATATACGCAATCCGAAGCGGAGCACACCATCAGCATGTTGGCGTAAACTATCAATCACGCCAGGTCGCCGACAACCCTTTTCACCTCAGCTATACAGTAGTCGATTTCTTCCCCGGTGGTAAACCTGCCGATTCCAATGCGGATGGAGCTTTTGATCAGGTCGTCTGGTATACCCATGGCCTGCAACACGTGCGAAGGAGCAGGGTTGGCAGAGGTACAGGCAGAGCCGGCAGAAACCGCCAGCGTTTTGCTTAAAGCCGTCAGCAGCCTGCTGCCGCTCACCCGCTGAAAACGAAGGTTCGTGGTATTGGGAAGCCGGTGCACGGCATGGCCGTTAACGGCGGCTATGTTTTCTGCAACCAGTACATTTTCCAACCGGTTTCGCCATTTGGCTATTCTTTCGGACTCACCACTCATTTTTTCGCGGCAAACAGCCGCCGCTTTACCCAGCCCTACTATGCCCGGAACATTCAGGGTGCCACTTCTGAAGCCATTTTCATGTCCCCCGCCATCTATTTGCGCACTTAGTCGCACACGTGGTTGCTTTCTCCTGATGTACAGGGCACCCACTCCTTTGGGGCCATGGCATTTGTGAGCCGACATGCACAACATATCTATCCCTTGTTCTGCTACGTCTACCGGTATCTTTCCTACGGCCTGCGTGGCATCGGTGAAAAACCAGATATTATGCCGCCGTGCAATGGCAGACACTTCGCGTATGGGCTGTAGTACACCGGTTTCGTTGTTGGCCAACATGATGCTGATGAGTGCCGTATCCGGGCGAATGGAGGCTTCCAGCAGGCCGGGATCTATTCTTCCGTTGGAGTCTACCGGCAGGTAAGTAACAGCCACATTTTTTTTCTCCAGATGTTTACAGGTGTCCAGCACTGCCTTATGCTCCGTTGTACAGGTAATGATGTGCTTTTTGTTGCTGCGTATATCGATGGTGCCCTTGATAGCCAGATTGACGGCTTCTGTAGCACCAGAAGTAAAAACAATCTCGTCATTACCGGCATTGATCAGGCCTGCTACCTGCTCCCTCGCCAATTGTACCGCTTCTTCTGCTACCCATCCAAAGGAATGGGTACGGCTGGCGGCATTGCCAAACCGCTCGGTAAAATAAGGCAGCATGGCCGCCAGCACTTCCGGGTCTACGGGAGTAGTGGCGTTATTATCAAGATATACCGGCAACTTCAACATGTTATCGCAAGATACGATCGTTTCAGCATGCATTTTTCACCTAAATTGCCGGCTGAAATGGTTGTTTATGAAGAAACTACTACTGATTGCCTTATTTGCCGGCACACTCTGTGCTTTTGTACGTAAAGAAAAAACCTGGGTGGCCATCGGCGATTCCATTACTTACCTGAACGAACACCCGGAAGAAGCGGGCAACCGTATTACAAAAGGATACATGACGCTGGTAACCGAACGGCTATCGCATATTCGGTATTTCAATCAGGGACACAATGGATGGACGGCAGGCGCTATTGCCGACAAGATAGAAACACTGGGCATACAAAAAACTGATATCTACACCATCTTTCTGGGCACCAACGACTGGTGGCAGGGACGCCCCGTAGGCGAGCTCACCGACTACACCAACAACACCGGCAACCAAACCCTGTATGGTTCATTCCGGATCATCATCGATAAGCTCCGCCAATTAAACAAGCGGGCTAAAATTGTACTGATTACCCCCATGCAGCGCGGCGATTTTGTATACCTTACCAACTTCAACAATAAAGCGTATGGCTCTTACCGCGAAAAGAATAACCAGTTGCTTTCGGTGTTTGCCGACGCTATAAAGGCCATTGGAAAACAGGAAAATTTTCCGGTGGTAGACCTGTATTACCAGAGTAATATCGAACTGCACAACATGGTAAAATACAAACGTTTAAAAGACCCGGCCAGCGGGGAATACAAGAACTTCACCTATCCGGATTATATCCGTATTCCGTTCAATCCCGAAACAGACGAATATCCCTATCCGCCCGATGCAGTGGATATGACTTACGATGGTTTGCACCCTTCAGACAAGGGGTACGAGATCATTGCTGAAATGCTCTTGCGTACGTTTAAAAAATACTAGGCCCGAAACTTTTCTGCCGCTAAGGTTTATATCATTTTCAGGTGTATATTTCCGGCCGATATGAAAACTACGCTTATTCCCGAAGATCAATTGTCTGTAAAGAAATCTCAATTGCCCAATGCCGGAAAGGGCTTATACACCAGGATTTTTATTCCGAAAGGCAGTTACATCGTAGAATACAAAGGCACCATTAGCAAATGGAAAGAGGTGGAAGATACCGAATGGGATAATGGCTATATCTATTATGTGACCCGTAATTATGTAATCAATGCCCGCCCACACCCCGAATACCTGGCACGCTACGCCAATGATGCCGCCGGTTTGGAAAGGGTGAAAGGGCTTCGCAATAATTGCGTTTATAAAAAAAGAGCCAACAGGATTTATATCTATTCCGAAAAAAACATACAGCCGGGCGAAGAGATTTTTGTTGATTATGGTGCTGATTACTGGAAAACCGTCCGGCAAAACATCCGCATTCAACAACAACAGGATAAAGCACGATAATCATCATTGTCGGTGAAGCAGCGGCACAGACCATTGCTCAACAGCAACCATGGCATAACGGCGTAAAAGGCTGTTAACCCTTCGCCCTGCGCCACATCATTTCCGCATCAGCCAAACCTCGCATACCTGCGCCCCCCGCTGTCCTTCTCCGCAGGTCCAGGTGAATGTGAGTTGCCCAGCGGCAGTTGCCTCCCGGGGTATATCAAATTCATACACGGGTTGTTCGCCGGTTGGCATAAAGTCGTGGATAACGAATGTATCGTTGGCCACCAGTTTAAGTTGCGAGCGGAACCTTCCGGTGTAAGTAACACGCATTTTGTAGGAAGCCGTGCTATCGAGATCAGCATACCGTATCTTCAGGGGGGTATCGTACAGCGTATTGATCTGGCTCATCCACGCAGCCGGTGTTACCTGCCCCGAAAACCCTTTGGATTGTACTTCGTGCACCCATTCCTCCCCGATGACGCCTACGCCGAAACTGACCCGTGCAGACTGCAGACTTCCGGGGTCTTCCTCATAGCTTTTTTCGGACACCACCCGGTGTCTGCTCTGTACATTGCCGAAATGATCGTAAAATCCACCAGCACCGGGATCTGTTCTATGCAGCATGGATTGTATATGCCGCAATATTTCTTTATGATCAGTCGTCTTTGCGATTACCGTTAATTGATCTCTCAGCCAGGGCACGTCGGTGAGGGGGATCTCCATATTATCTATAAAATTACCCCTGCCCGGCATAGCGCCGTGCTTCTCTATGGTAAGCTGCGCTCCGATACTGCTGTACAATGAATCCGCAAGTACCAAACATTTTTCTTTCAGAGAAAGCGCTGGCTTTTCGTCATCTATCCGGTTTAGTTCCTGCAATGCCTTCAATACAGTAAAGTGTGCTGTTTCCACGGTGGCATCTTCCAGTATTTGTTTTACCTGCTTTTCAATCGCTGTTTCGTATATCAGCCTGCGCTGTACATAGGCGTCGTAATAAGCTCTCAATAAACACATCTGGAACCGGAAGTTTTCGATCATATCCGGCGTGGCTTTCTGTTCCAGCGCCTTCCATTGCATCAATGTTTGCTCTACGGAAGTGTTGGTCAGCAAAGCGCCGTTCCAATTGCGCTCCAGCGCCAAAATGCCCTGGGCCAGCTCTTCAGCCATATCCGGGTTGATGAACAGCCGGGCATAATCTCTTAGTGTTGTCAGCACCGGCGTAGCGGGGTTCCAATCCTGGTCGCTCCAGATAAATTTATTAAGGTCGTCGTTGGTACCTTCGGAGTAGCTGATGCTGCCCGCTGCCAGATGGGCAAACCGGTTATGGATCATTTTCTGGTCAATCGGGCGGGGGTTGATGCATTCCCTTCCAAGGGTCATAGCATAGGCAATATCCCAGTCAGGAACGGGGTATTGCGCACTCAGGCTATGCGTGATATCCGGGTACCGCCGGATGGGTATCCCCGGATTGAGTTTCTGCCTCAACTCTTCTATGGGTATTTTCACCCAGGGGCCAAATACGATCCCCCCCAGCCATGGATACCCCGCATTGGCGTGGGTAAAAAAATCGTCGAACCATTGCTGTACAGGCCGAAAAGCCTGCGGTGATACCCATATTTTAGCATTGGGATGGTATTGACGCATGGCAGTAGCCACGGTTCCCAGCCATTTAAACAATACATCGGGCTCCAGATCTCCCGGGTCGCCGCCGGGAACAAACAGGTGATCGAGCCTGGGAAGGGCTGCAAATACCTCCAGCCGTTCCGCCATTTCTGTACGAAGCGTCTCGCGGTTGGTATAGTCCTTTCCCATATTCGGATACCACATCCAGACGTCGAGCCCATATTTTTTGCAGATGCGAGACTGTTCCACCATCATCTTAAATGGCGTGGTTACCATATGTTTACTGGAATCATCGTCGTCCGTACGGGGCGGCATTATTTCGATGCTGTTGGCACCAAACAGTGCAAGATCACGGATATACTGGTCGAACTGCTGTACCGTGAATGCATCGTAAGAATTGGTTTTGGCACGGTACCCCAGTTGATGCCCTCTTATCGGGTAGGCAGGTGCCGAACTGATGGAAATATTTTCTGCAATACGCAGTATGCCTTTTTGCATGGTAGCTTCCCGAAGAAACTTACCCACACCAAACAATACTGCGCGGGCATCTTTACCCGAAATAATGATGGCAGATTGTTCCCCGACAGTAATAAGCTTATATCCTTCTTCTGCGGGTTGCGGAACTTTTGTGACGAAATCGCGGATATACTTCGGCATTTTCGACTCTCCTTCGCTGCTAACCAGGTAGATCACAGCCTGCCCTTCCAGCGGCTTCTCAATTGTAGAAAGAGACAGTCCTGTTCTCTTTTGCACTTCTTCCTTTAATACGGCTGCCGGGACATCCAATGAAATCTTTTTATATCCATCGGTCCAGATAGCAGCCGTTGAAAGATCGATCTGGGCCATTATAAACGGGCAAAAGAATAACGACACAACAGTAAACAGGCAGTTCAATCTCATTTCCGGGAGGGAGTTTAGTTTTCAGTAATATGATATGTGCAAGCTAAAAATAGCACTTAGTGGCGTAAAGACGAAATTATACCGTCCGGTTTTTGTTGTAGTCTATGCACTACCGTGTACTACACGCTATTACTGCACTTCGTGCAATGCCGTGTTGAGGGTTCGTTTCTGCGATTGAAAAGGAAAAGAGCCTTATCAGGCTCTTACCAATACGTTCTTATGAAAGCATTATCAGTTGCTTACTGTATTACTGGGAGACAAAGAGAGCCAGGTGGCGATATCCGGACAGGATTTATACTCTTCATCTACCGTCATATAAAAAGTAGGCATTTTAGTCTCCAGCCATCTGTTCAGCACTTCTCCCTTTTTTTCTTCCAGTACACGTTGGGCAATACGGTTATAATCGTCGCGCAGGTTTTCGCGATGCGGCTCTGTTTTAGATTGCAAAAACAGGATGCGGGCTCCTTTCTTCCCCCTTTCGTCGGTAAACGGCATAGGCTTGGTATATTCTCCAACTTTTAGCTGGTCGAGTATGGCTACTATGCTTTTGTCGAGCTGGTCGATCGTCAGAACAGACGCCCCCATCTGGTTGGTAACCGACCCTGCTGTAAACTTGCTATTGTCGTCTTCACTATACTGGTCTACAGCCTGTCCGAATGTAAGGGTATTCGCCACGAGTTTCGACCGTACGGTATCGAGCTTTGCCGTCACTTCTTCTATTTCAGCTTCGGTAACCTGAGGTATTTTCAGAATATGCCTAACCACCACATCATCGCCGGAGCGGCTGACAAGCTGAATAATATGGTAGCCAAACCGCGATTTTACCACACGGGATATCTGCCCTTCTTTTAGTGCAAAAGCAGTTTGCGCAAAAACACCATCTACATTTTTCTCATTTCTGTTGAATTCAAAACGGCCTCCGACTTCCTTTGTGCCGGGATCGTCGCTGTACATTTTAGCCAGCCGTTCAAAACTGGTGAGCCCGGATTCGATCTGTCGTTTGTACTCCGCCAACTCGTCCTGGGCATATTTTTCCATATCGCGGTTGGCCTTAGCATAAGAAACGATCTGCTTGATCTCCAGTTCTGTTTCATAAAACGGCAGCTTATCCTGCGGTATTTTTTCAAAATAATTCCTCACTTCCGTGGGCGTTACTTTCACGTTTTCTATGATCGAGCTCTGCATGGCTTCGGTGAGCTTCTGTTCCTTGATCACCGAGCGGTTATCTTCCTTGATCTGGTAGATGGTTTTACCTGCAATTTGCTCCAGGGCCTCTTTGCCGCCATACATACTCACAAAATACCTGATCCGCTGGTCCAGGGCTGCTTCAATTTCGTCTTCACTTACCGGCAGGGAGTCTTTTTGCGCCTGCAGCATCAATGCTTTTCTTACCAGCATCTGCTGAAGAAGCATACACCCCGCATCGGGCGGCAATTCGTTGCCCTGTCTTTTTTCATCATCAATGTAATTCAGGATATCTGAGCGTAAAACAATTTTATCACCCAGCACGGCTACGATTTTATCTGCCAGCACCTTGTGCGACTGACCGGTTTTTTGTTGGGCATACCCAAGAGAGCCTGTTCCAACAAGGCACGCTAAAAAAAGTAAATATTTCATATCCTGTAATTTATAAAGCAAATACTACATCAATCCAGGGTTATTGATGCAGTATGGATGCTTACTATACGTTTTTCCAAATGTAAAAGTCTTACACTGCCCGTTAAACCCTTTCTGTTTGATTTAACAAAGGTTTAGAGGGTACGTTTTTCTTCTTCTATTTCAAAAGCTTCTACTATATCGCCCTGTTTAAGGTCGTTGTAGTTTTTGAGCGTTAATCCGCACTCCATGCCACTGGTTACCTCTTTCACGTCGTCTTTATAACGTTTCAGCGAGCCCAACTCTGCACCCTGGCCTTCTCCTGTAGGATAGATAACAATACCGTCGCGTATCAGCCTTACCCTGGAGTTGCGCATAATTTTACCATCCAGCACCTGACATCCGGCAACGGTTGCTTTATCGAACTTGTACACCTCCCTCACTTCCACATTACCTGTTATTTTTTCTGTAACCGTCGGATCCATCATACCCTCCATAGCGCTGGTGATTTCTTCGATGGCGTTATAAATAATAGAGTAGGTTTTTATTTGTACCCCTTCTGATTCTGCTATCCTCGAAGCCTGCAACGACGGCCTTACGTTAAACCCGACGATGATAGCGTCGGAGGCAGTTGCCAGCAACACGTCGCTCTCAGTAATGGCGCCGACAGCTTTATGTACTATAGACACCGCTATTTCTTCTGTAGACAGTTTCTGCAAAGAATCGCTGAGCGCTTCTACAGAGCCGTCCACATCGCCTTTGATGATCAAATTGAGTTGTTTGAAGTTGCCCAGCGCCAGCCTTCTTCCGATTTCATCGAGTGTGATATGTTTTTTGGCACGGATTCCCTGCTCTCTCAATATCTGGGCACGTTTGTTGGCTATGTTCTTGGCTTCGCCTTCATCGGCGTACACTTTGAACTTCTCACCCGCCTGGGGTGCTCCGTTCAGGCCCAATATCTGCACCGGAGCGGAAGGTCCGGCAATCTCTATTTTCTGGTTACGTTCATTGAACATGGCCTTTACACGTCCGAAATACTGTCCGCTCACAATAATATCGCCGTGGCGCAGCGTTCCGTTCTGTACAAGTATGGTTGCCACATACCCCCGTCCTTTGTCTAGCGAAGCTTCAATAACGGTTCCTACCGCTTCGCGGGAAGGATTCGCTTTCAATTCCTGAAGTTCTGCTTCAAGTAGTATTTTTTCGAGCAGCAAATCCACATTCGTACCTGCTTTGGCAGATATTTCCTGACTCTGGAACTTTCCGCCCCAGTCTTCCACCAGTATGTTCATGGCAGAGAGTTGCTCCTTAATTTTTTCGGGATTGGCAGATTCTTTATCCACTTTGTTGATGGCAAATACCATCGGCAGGTTGGCAGCTTGTGCGTGGCTGATGGCTTCTTTGGTCTGTGGCATCACAGCATCATCGGCCGCCACCACAATAATTGCCACATCGGCTGCTTTTGCACCACGTGCGCGCATTGCTGTAAATGCTTCGTGACCGGGCGTATCCAGGAAAGTAAGTTTTTTGCCCGTTGCGGTGGTTACCTGATACGCGCCCATGTGCTGGGTAATACCTCCGGCCTCTCCCGCTACCACATTGGCATTGCGAACATAGTCAAGCAGCGAGGTTTTACCATGGTCAACGTGGCCCATGATAGTAATAACCGGCGCCCTCGGCTGCAGATCTTCGGGATTATCTTCCAGTTCTTCTTCCTCTTCTTCTTCCAGGTCGTCCAATCCTATGAATTCAACTTCATACCCGAACTCTCCGGCCACCAGCTCTATCACTTCGGCATCCAGTCGCTGATTGATCGACACCATAATGCCCAGCCCCATACATTTACCAATAACCTCCGCAAAACTCACGTCCATGAGGTTAGCCAACTCACTCACAGTAACAAACTCTGTTACCTGCAGTTGCGTGTCGTCTCCCTGCATCTGCGACATGCTCTCCGCCAGTTCTTCCCTGCGTGCACGACGCATTTTCGCCTTGCTTCCTCTTCCGCCACCCTTGCCGCCGCTCAGCTTGGCCTGTGTTTCTCTTATCTTATCCTGTATTTCTTTTGCGTCAATTTCTTTAGCTTCCCTGGTATCTCTTCTTCCTCCTTTCTGACCAAACCTTCCGGCATTTTTATTATCGCCCTGTTTTTGAATAGACGGGCGGTTGCCATCTCTTCTTTGTGTACCGGGCCCTTTTGCAGCATCCTGCGGACGAGCAGCCTGATCTCTTTTTTCAATAGGGATTCGCTTTCTTTTGCGTTTTTCATCCGTTTGCCTGGCAGCGGGCTTGGTTTCGTTCTCTACCGGGAGCTCGATTTTCCCTACAATACGGGGACCTTCCAGTTTTTCCGCCCTGATGTTTTCCACCACTTTGCTGTCTTCTTCAGTTTCAGTGGGGACGGGAGTGGCTGGTATTTCTTCTGCGGGCTGCTCCTCCACCACTGCTTCCTCTACCGGAGCTTCCTCTTCCGGTACCACTTCTTTTATCTCTTCTTTCGGTAATTCCTCCTGCGGCTTTTCCTCCACTACCGGCTTAACTGTTTTCTTTACACCCTTTTTGGGACGCGTAGAGCCATCAATGGCAGAAAGGTCTATTTTATCCAGCACTTTGGGTCCTTCTATTTCCGGCGCTTCTATTTTGGTAATCTCCGGCTGCGGTGTTTCTTCCACCTGCGGTGGTGCCTGCTCCTGCACTTCAGGTACTGCTTCGGGCTGCGGAGCTACCGGTTCCGGATCAGCTTTTTTCTTTGTTTCCTTTTTGAAAACAATTTCTTCCTCGTCTTTCTTTTTACGAGGTTCCAGAACATTCCCTTTGGGAATTTCTATCTGGTCGCTTTTTGCCTTCACGGCTTTGTCGGACGAGAACTCCTGTTGCAGAGAATAATACATCTCCTTCGTCAACTTACTCGTAGGTTTCAGTTCCTCTTTTGCAAAACCTTTACCTATCAGGAAATCAATTAAGGTTTCCTGTCCGATGTTAAACTCTTTTGCTGCTGCGAGCAACCTTGGTAATTTTACTTCCGCCATATTGTAGTTGCCTTCCGGTGTCCCCCCGGTAGGATTTTTTGATTTCTTCGTGATAAAACTACCTGCTTTTCAGAATAGTTATTGTCATCCTTTTTCAAATTCTTCTTCGAGCACTTTTCTTAGATCCTCTATTGTTTCTTTTTCCAGGTCTGTTCTTCTTTCCAGTTCATCTATCGACAGATCGAGTACACTGCGGGCTGTATCGCATCCCACTCTTTTCAGTTCGTCTATAACCCAGGTATCTATTTCATCTGCAAATTCATCCAGGTCGATATCGAACTCTTCAGACTGCTCTTCATCATCTCTGAACACATCTATTTCATATCCTGCCAATTCGCATGCCAGCTTGATGTTCACCCCCCTGCGCCCTATCGCCAGCGACACCTGGTCGGGCTTTAGGTACACGCTGGCACGTTTGTTTTCATTGTCTAATTCCATAGAACTCACTTTCGCGGGGGTGATCGCCCGTTGAATCAGCAGTTGGGTATTATTGGTCCAGTTGATTACGTCTATGTTTTCATTACGTAATTCTCTAACAATGCCATGTATCCTGCTTCCCTTCATACCAACGCAGGCACCCACCGGATCAATCCGATCGTCGTAAGATTCCACGGCCACTTTTGCACGCTCTCCCGGCTCCCTCACTATTTTACGAATAACAATCAATCCGTCAAAAATTTCCGGCACTTCAATTTCCAGCAGTTTAGCCAGGAAAGAAGGATGCGTCCGGGAAAGAATGATCACCGGAGCGTTGTTCTTCAGTTCTACTTTTTTAACCACCGCCTTTACGTTCTCTCCTTTTTTGAAGTAGTCGGAAGGTATTTGCTCCGATTTGGGTATAATCAGTTCATTTCCGTCTTCGTCCAGCAAAAGCACTTCTTTTTTCCAAACCTGGTATACTTCGGCTGTAATGATTTCGCCCACCCTGTCTGCGTATTTTTTTACCAGACTGTTCTTTTTGAGATCACTGATGCGGCTGGCCAGGGTTTGCTTGGCGGCCAGTATGGCGCGACGGCCAAAGTCCAGTATATCTACCTCCTGAAACAGTTCTTCCCCCACCTCAAAATCAGGCTCAATTTTAATAGCATCGCTATAGGCAACCTCCGCAACCGGATCTTCCACCTGCCCATCCTCTACAATCGTTCTTCGATGAATAATTTCCAGGTCTCCCTTTTCCGTATTCACGATTACGTCGAAATTTTCATCTGATCCGTATTTTTTCCGGAGTAATGTTTTGAATACATCTTCCAGGACCTTCATCAGGGTAGGACGGTCTATATTTTCAGCGTCCTTAAAGTCCTGAAAGGATTCAATAAGATTTATACTTGCCATAGTTACAGCATTTTTATCCCGGGCCGAAACAAGTGAACTTGCTCAGGCGGGACCGTTAAAATTGAATTTGAATTTTGGTCGTTTTTATGGTATTAAAAAAAATAGTATGTTGAATTACCTCTTTTTTCTTGTTTTTTCCGCGGGTTTCCTCCACTATTATGCCGCTGTCGTTTACTTCGAGCAACTTCCCTTCTATTATGGCCCCCTCCAGGTTCACCACCTCCACGTTTCTGCCAATATTTTTCCGGTATTGCCTCTCCAGCTTTAAGGGTTCATCGAGCCCCGGAGACGACACTTCCAGCGAAAAATCGCCATCGGGGTATAATCCTTTCTCCTCAATCAGCTTATATAAAGCGCGGTTATAGGTAATGCATTTCGCTATAGAAATCCCGTCATCTGCGTCCAGAAATACCTTGATATTGTTGGTGGGTTTCACTTTTACTTCTACCAAAAAACATTCCGGGCTTTCTGCCAACAACCCCTTTATCAGTTCTTCTATCATTTTTACAGATGTCTCGCTGCTCATAATTCCGGTAAATAAGAGAAGGGAACGGCCTCGTTCCCTTCTTTTGTTTCTCTTTCCTTATGCAAAGGTAATGCAATACCTATAAGTAAAAAATTTTTGTGTAGAATTCGTCCCTCAACATGCCGGAGCCACCTATGCCTTGAAATACTCCCGGTACCAGTTGATAAAATTCTGGATGCCCTCCTGCACTTTGGTATCGGGTTTGTAATGCAGGTTTTCTACCAGATCGGTTACATCTGCACAGGTAGCAGCCACATCGCCGGGCTGCATGGGCAGAAGCTCTTTAATAGCCGCTTTGTCGAGGGCTTTTTCGATGGCCTCAATAAACGTCATCAGCTTCACCGGATTGTTATTTCCGATATTGTATACCTTGTAAGGAGCCGGCGAAGTGGAAGGATCGGGGTGAACAGCATTCCATTGGGTATTGCCAGCCGGAGGATTATCCAGTACTCTTACCACACCTTCTACTATATCGGCTATATAAGTAAAGTCGCGCACCATATTACCGTTGTTGAATACCTGTATGGGTTGCCCGGCGAGTATGGCTTTGGTAAAAATAAAGAGCGCCATATCCGGCCGTCCCCAGGGCCCGTATACTGTAAAGAACCGCAGACCGGTGGTGGGTACTTTGAACAGGTGGCTATAGGTATGCGCCATCAATTCATTGCTTTTCTTACTGGCGGCGTACAACGAAATGGGGTGATCTACGTTGTCGGATGTGGCAAAGGGAGATTTCCCATTCAACCCATACACACTGGAACTGCTCGCGTACGCCAGATGCTTGATGCCGTAGTGGCGGCAACATTCTAATATATTTAAGAAACCTACAATATTGCTATTGATGTATACATCAGGATTGGTCAGGCTGTAGCGCACCCCCGCCTGGGCTGCCAGGTTACATACTTTATCGAACTTTTGCTCCGCAAAAAGCTTTTCCAGATTTTCCTTGTCCTCCAGTTTCAACTGAATGAACTGGTAGTTCGGATGTTTATCGCTGGTAACCAAAGTGTTATATGCTACCTTGGCTTTGTCGATGCCGGCATATGCCAGCCTGTTATATTTTAGTTTTACATCGTAGTAATCATTGATACTATCCAGTCCAACAACGGTATCCCCCCTTTTAATCAGGTAGTTAGCGAGATGGAAGCCGATAAATCCTGCGGTTCCGGTAATTAAAAATTTCATTCGTATTGCTGTTATTTTTAAAATGTTGTTACCCTGCATTTGCAGAAGAACGCCTCACCAATCGGATGATTTTCCGTGCAAAAAGGATTTTTCACCGGCGACCCTTTTGGTGATTACAGGTGCAAAGTAAACAAGAATAGCAGCAAAAAAAGAATAAACCAGTGATACTTACTATTTTTTAATTATAATCAATTACACACGTGAAACGCTTTATCACGCTGTTTTCCCGTTTTTGTACGTCGGGGGCGCTGCTTTCTCAGTTTGTGCTAATCCTCTTTCTTCTTAATATAAATGGTACGGCGGATCATAGCAGAGGGTTTGGAGCGGAGCTGAACAGTTATATCCACCTTTTCTACCGTAGTTTCGAATGGAATCCACAGGCTGTTGCGGTAAAATCTGCCAAACGAGGAGGTAAAAACAAGCTGGGTGGTATCCAGGGGCAATATCCGCTTATCGGGAAACACTCCTTCTACATTAATATAATTGTAGGTACCCTTCTTCAGGCTGTCTGTATACAAATTGAAATAGATACTGTCTGGCACCTGACCAAAACCAGAGAGGCGGGCGTAAAGCAATACCACCGCCATGAGCAATCTTTTCATTTGTATTTGATAAGATCGTCTCACCTTCCAAAAGTTACTGCCGTTAAGAAACAACATTTATCCTTCCGTTTTTTTCCAGCACACCCCTCTTTGAGCCAGATGGTTCAATACAAAATCGAAACATTCCTTTTGCTGACCAACATATTCGGGCGGAAAAACGCCTTTTCGGGTAAAAAGTTTCTTAGCGAGCAGGTGAACGGCGGCGGTGCAGGTATACCCTGTGGAGCGGGCCATGGAACTTGTTTTTGAATCCCGGTCGTAATAGTCGAGTAGCTCATAGATGCATTTTTGCTGTTTTCCCTCTTTTTTGCCCTCCACTATTATTTTCATCACGGTAAATTCTTCCTCCTCAGGTTGCAGGCGCCACTGTTTGAAGAGCAGGGCAGAGGAGAAATCCATGGGTACTACCTCAACCCCGTTCACGCTGACGGGTTCTTTACCGAAGAACCCCCCTGCCTGGAGATCGCCAATCAGTTTTGCGTGACCTGGGTAGCGCAGGGTTTTTTCCTTCATATGCGGAATATGCTTCATGGTATATAAAAGTGAACGCAACCCATCGGTGTTAAAGGCTTCAAGCAGGCCGATTTCCTCAAACTCCATGGGCTCTATTTCAGTCAACGCCGGCCGGGTTACTATTTGTCCGTTCTCCTGCAGCCTTGCTGGCCTGGTATATTCTTCTATTACATCTATGGGCGAGAAGGGCGCCTTGTATTCAAAGGGTTTTGTACGCACCCTGGGCAATCCGCCCACATAACAGGCAAAGCTGTCTACTGTCATCTCTTCGTTGTACCTGCCCAACACCAGGTTACTCATACCGGGCGCTACGCCAAAGTCTACCAGTGCGATCACCTTCTTTTCTTTTGCCAGCCCATTGAGTTCCAAAATGTTTTCAGGAGAAAAGGATATATCTACCAGGTTTTTACCGGCGGCAATTACCTTTCGTACGGTTTCGTAACCCATAAACCCCGGCACGGCCGCAACCACGATGTCAAATGGCTGTAACAGCGCCCCGTAGTCGGCTGCTGCGAGATCATAGACCTGTGTGTTGATTTCCGGCGCCACGCCCGAAAGCGCTGACAGCGCCTCCGCTGAGCTGTCTACAGCAGTAACGGAAAATGATTCGGAAAGATCTCTTGCGATGGCACGCCCTACCATACCTGCTCCCAACACGGCAATATTCATACGTACGTCTGTTTTTATACTGTAAAGTTATCCAATCCCTGCAAACAGGCATGCTATTTCAAAAACTTACCAAATATCAAATCCGTTGTTTACAATTTGAATGGTTGGCCTATCTTCAATGGACTTTAACACGACACATATTGAAGAAAATAGTGGTTATAGGCCCGGAGTCAACGGGGAAAAGCACTTTATGCAAACAACTGGCAGATCATTATCAAACGGTTTGGTGCCCCGAATATGCGCGGGAATACCTTCTGAAACATGGCACAGATTACAGTTTCGCAGATCTGCTTACCATTGCCCGTGGACAGGAAGCCCTGGAGGCACAGTACAGGGCAGCCGCTGTTGCTGCCGGTAAAAAGGTTTTTTTTGTTGATACCGATATGTATGTAATGAAAGTATGGTGTGAATTTGTTTTCGGTGAATGCCACCAATGGATACTCAACAGAGCAGCAGAAAGTAACTGCGATCTGTACCTGCTTTGCAATACAGACCTTCCCTGGGTAAGGGACGAACTGCGGGAATATCCGGATCTGATCTCCCGTCAGAAACTATATCATATTTACAAAGATATCATGCTCAACCAGTCCGCGCCCTGGGTGGAAATCGGTGGTACGCACGGTGAAAGGTTCGAAACAGCCATTAACTCCGTTGACTATTTACTGAATAAAACAAGCGAGTCTGGCTGCTGAACGACAACAGCCTTTTTATTTATGCTTCTATCTCCTGTTTTCTGAATTGCACAATTCGCCTGATGAGGGATGCAGGCAACGGTATGTCGTGGGGAATTTGTATGGCTGATTTACTCACCTTAAAGGGCTTCAAAGACGTTTCAAACGCCTGCAAAAATGCACTGCTCCAGGGGCTGGATAACGAAATATGTTTTTTGTAAGCTGAATAATACATCAGGAAGTGTTTTCCCTGCCTGAAAGCGGGTATCTGGTAGCTGATCACTTCTTCGGCCTCCGGCGCGAGTTCTGTAATAATCTCCCTGATCTGTTGCATCCGTTGTTGCACTGCTGCAGGGAATGCGACCTGGTAATCATCTATCGTTTTAAAATCCGTTTTTGCCATTCGCCCTGATTTTCCGGTTAAACGTATACGATACCGCGAGTATACCTCCGATCACTGCCGGCATAGCAATGTAACCTATATTGCCATCCACTACAATGTGGCTGAAAATGGCAAACAGCAGATTAAACGACAACCCGGCATAGGCCCACTCCCTGAGCTTAGCAGGCAGGGACGGTATCATCAGCGCAGTACCGCCCAGCACTTTGCATATGATCAACGCATAGGCAAAGTAGTCCGGATAGCCCAGTGGCTTTGTTCCCACATTAAAATATTCAGGCACCAGTACCAGCGATGTGAATGGCATGACAGCCTCCACCAAAAACACAATGGTGGTCGCCACCCAGAATATAATTTTGTTTCTTTTCATATGCTCCGTTTTTACTGATATAGTGGTAGCAGGTAGCACCATGTATACGAGTTCCGCAATCGTTCCATTGCTACTTCCTGCGGTTACAGTCTACGCTCAAAAGTAATGATCAGTCCGTAACAGGCCGCTTGCCAAATGGCAAGAATCGAAGGTGGCGGCCTGATCATGCGCGCACTGTGCTGACAAAAGTTTCATGCTCCGTTGACTTTCATCATGCTGCCACTTAAGCCCATGCCCTAGTTTTGGTTTCATAATTATAGCAACAATGAAAAAGAGAGAACCGGTTTCAGCCATCATGACAAAAGACGTTATCAGTGTATCGGAAAAAGACAGTCTGCAGGATGTTATTGCCCTGTTTAAAAGCAAAGGCATCAGGCATCTTCCGGTAAAAAGCGGAAATAAAATCGTAGGTATTATCAGCCGTACCGATGTAAACCGGCTTACGTTCGGGGCTTTGTTCGATAACCAGGAGGGTGTAGATGCAGCTATTCTGGACATGCTCACCATTTCGCAGGTAATGAGCAGCAACCCCCGTACGGTTACCAGCGATACCACTATCCGGGATGTGGCTGAACTATTCAGTGAAGCGGAATACCACTCCCTGCCCGTGGTAGACAACGATGAACTGAAAGGCATTGTAACCACTACCGACGTTATTAAATATATGCTGTCGCAATACTAGCAGCATTCATATAGTTGAAGCAAAGGCAACCAAAAGGCATAAAGGAGCAATCTTTTCATGCCTTTGGTTTTGTATAGGTGTTTATGGAGATCATTGCTATTGGCGATACCTAGAGGCTCTCCAGCAGTTCCACTACTTTTTCACTTTTAAGAATAAAATAGCCGAGCCGGTCGTTGCTGATACCGTCTTTTAACTGGTAGCTGAATGCCAGCTTATCGTTGTTGATACTGGTTTCAAAATATTTAAACGCTATATTGGGTTTACCCTGTATATCCTCGCCGATTTCGTACAAATGGGTGGAGAGTACGAACAGCGAACCGCGTATTTTAATCAGTCCGTTGATCACCGCCAGCGAACAGCGCATGGCATCCTGCACATTGGTCCCCTTAAATAATTCGTCGATCAGCACCAGCCATTTCTTACCATCATTGATGGTAAGAATGGTATTTTTAATGCGCTGCACTTCGTTGAAGAAATAGCTTTCTCCTTTAACAATATTATCGGCTACGTTGATATTGCTCAACACGCCGTCAAACATCGTGAGCTGCATGCGTTTTGCGGGAACCCCCATGCCGAGATGCGCCAGGTATACCGCCACCCCCAGCGATTTGATGAAGGTGCTTTTACCGGCCATGTTGGCACCGGTAAGGAAAATAAAATTGGTACTGGGCGATAGTTGTATATCGTATGGAATAGGCTGCGCCAGCAGTATATGGTGCATTTGCTCGGCATTGATAAAAGGCTCCTCTGCTTCCAGAAACTCCGGAAAACTCAGGTTGTATTTTTTTACTGCCATCGCCATGGCATACCAGGCATCGAGTTGATAAAATATATCCGACAGCTCTGTATACCGGCTTTGGAAATGGTATTTGAAATAATGTCCATAGTAAAGCACATCGCGTATGCTGAACTTTTCATCCGGGTACTGCACCAGCGATACAAGGTGAGGATCTTTCATCACCAATGCAATGCGGGCAGCAAAAACCTGTAGCCTCCGGGGAGCCGGAGACATTTTTTCTATCAGCTTTACCAGTCGGTTCATACCGGCAACAAAGTCACGAAAATGGTCAACGGAGTAACGGATCAGTCCGTAATCGGGTGCATGTAACCATTTATACAGCAGCGCATTCGCCCAATTCGGATTAGGAGGTATACTATCGATATTGGCATCGTAGAAACGGTCTATCACCATCATGGTACCGTTACTGATACGGAGCGTCCAGGCGTCGATATCCAGTAAGATCGCTTTGAGTATCACCTGCGTCTCGCGTATTTTTTTCAGGTCTCCCGCGGGTTGTGTCATCATCCACCGCAACCACTCACGCCCCCCCACCGTGCGGGTGAAATCTATTTTATGAAATACCGAAAATTCCTCTTCAGGGCTGAAAATGGAGAGATCGTTATAAGTGGTTTTATCTATCTGCATAACTATATCAGGCCTGTTGTTAAAATTACCGGTCAAAACGCAACCGCATGCCCTTTTCAGATTCGTTCCACACCTGATTTCCATAACGATCGTATACCAGACGTCCGTTTACAAAGGTGTGGGTAACCTCCGCTGGTAACTGCATGCCCTCCAGGGGGCTCCAGCCACACTTGTACAACAGATGCTCAGGCGCCACTGCTGTTGCCCCGTCAAGATCTGCTATCACGAGGTCTGCCCAATAACCCTCTCTGATGTAACCGCGCTTTTCAATACAGAAACAGTCTGCCACGGAATGACTCATTTTCTGGACGATTTTTTCCAGACTAATCTTTCCCTGCTTATAATACTGAAGCATCAGCAACAAAGAATGCTGCACGAGGGGTAAGCCGGCGTGTGCCTGCTCATAAGCGATGTCTTTGCTATTGTTGAGTTCTCCGTTGGTATTCCTTTCGTACCCTTTTTCGGAGAGGGTATGCGGTGCATGGTCGGTGGCGATAACGTCTATGCGATCATCGAGAACTGCCTCCCATAAAGCCGCTTTGTGATGGGGCGCTTTTATAGCCGGGTTGCATTTGATCCGGTAGCCGAGTTGAGTATAATCCTCTGCGGTAAAATGCAGGTGATGTACGCAGGCTTCGCAGGTAATCCGTTTTTCCGACAGCGGCAACAGGTTGGTAAACAATTGCAGTTCTTTTGCTGTGGAAATATGCAGTATGTGCAACCTGCTGTTGTTTTTCTTTGCCAGTTGAACAGCAGCAAATGACGATTCAAAGCAGGCTTCTTCATTCCGAATGATCGGATGATCGGATGCAGTGAGCTGCGGCTTACCGGCTTTCAGTTGTTCGTAATTGGCTTTGATGATTTTTTCGTCTTCGCAATGGGTAGCTATCAGCAACTCTGTTTCCCGAAAAACAGTATCCAACGTTATATAGTTATCTACCAGCATATTACCGGTGCTCGATCCCATGAATATTTTCACGCCACACACTTCTTTTTTCAGGTTATTCACTTTCAGCACTTCTGCCGTATTGGTATTGGATACACCCATGAAGAAGGAATAGTTAGCCAGCGATGTAGCGGCGCCGATTGCATACTTTTCCTCCAGTAAATCTACAGTAAGTGTATTGGGGATTGTATTGGGCATCTCCATAAAAGAAGTAACGCCCCCGGCTACAGCCGCCTTCGACTCTGAGTAGATAGAAGCCTTGTGTGTAAGCCCCGGCTCTCTAAAGTGCACCTGATCGTCAATAACACCAGGTAGCAGGTATTTGCCTTCACCGTTGATTTCCTGCACACCGGCAGCCGACTGAATAACGGGCGCCACCTTTTCAATACGTCCGTTTTCGATGAGCACATCTGCTACTGTTATAGTAAGTTCATTAACGATCTGAATATTCCTGATGAGGTATTGTTGCATGTTTATAAAAAACGATGGTAATTGTATGCAATTTAATTGAATACCGTTACTTTGCGGACAATTACGCCCTGTAAAATACCAAATGAAAAACACGACAGCAATAAAGTCTCATTATCTTAACCATCGCTACAATGAAATTGATTGCATCACTTTCTCTAACCATACTGCTGTTTTTTTCCGGATATGCGCAAAAGCCAACATTAGACCTTCAGAAGATATGGAGCGGCCATTTTGATGAAAGAAAATACGTGGTACAGCTTATGAATCAATCCCCGCGTTTTGCGTGGATACAAACAGATACCGGTTCAGGGCCGCAGGTAATACTAGCGCTTGATTTTCATACCACGCGTATTGTAGATACTCTTTTTTCCAACCAGATAAAACGGGAAGCAGATTCCGTTCCCACTACCTTTACCTACTTCCAGGATTTCCGTTTTTCACCCGACGATAAAAAAATACTGATTAAAACACAGGTTGAGCCAAACTTTACTGTTTCTGAAAAGTCGTTCAATTATGTCTGGAATGTGGACAGGAAAAACCTGCTGGTTGTATCTGCAAACGGTAAGCAACTGCACCCGGATTTTTCGCCAGATAGCAAATACCTGAGCTATGTGTTGAATGGGAACATCTTTCTGATGGATACCGACAACAACAAAACCATTCCCGTAACGGTAGATGGCTCCAGCGATCAGTTTTTATACGGCATGGCCGACGGACTGTACGAAAACGGATTTGGCATGTCAAAAGCGTACGAATGGAGCCCCGACAGCCGGTATATTGCCATGCTCCGTTTTAATGAAAATGTGGTGAAACAGTATCCGATTACGCTTTACGAACGCCCCTACGCCGAGATACGCAACCAGCGATATCCCCTGGCCGGAGAAATGGTACCGGATGTAAAAGTGTTCATATATGACGTAATCAACAACCTTTTTGTGGCAGTAGATGCCGGCGTTAATCCCGATCAGTACATTACAGGCATCCGGTGGGCGCCGGATAATAAGTGGCTGCTGGTGCAGCGCCTGACCCGCGATCAAAAACGACTGGATATTTTAAAGGCGGATGTTGAAACCGGAAAAACAACGGTATTGTTTTCGGAAAGTGCTCCGGACAACTACCTTAAGATATACCCTGAAAATATTCAATTCATAGACAGTGGCAGGCATTTTTTATGGTTGAGCGAGAAAGACGGCTATACACATTTGTATAAGGTAAGCACCGATGCCGGCGCTATGGAAAGCATCACCACAGGCAAATGGGAGGTATCGCGAGTAGAAAGCATTGACGACGAAAAAAAGGAAATATTTTATACGGGCAATGAAGCCAATTCCCGGCAAAAGCAATTGTATAAAATCAACTACGACGGCAAGGGTCGTACAAGGCTCACCAACGGCAACGGCTATCACAACGTGTGGATCAGCAACGATAAACGCTATTTCTTCGATGAGTATTCGTCTGTAAATACACCTACTACTTACCAGGTATCGGATATTGAGGGCAGGGATACCAGAAAGCTGATTGAAAACAAAGAACTGAAAGACAAACTTAAGGATTACCGCATACCCAAAGCCGAGCTGTTTACCATGCGCGCCAACGATACAGCTACCATCAACGGCTGGATCATTCGGCCCGTGCAGCAGGTAAGATCCCGGCCTCCTTTGATTCTTTATGTATACGGTGGCGGCGACCGGCAGGAAACCCTGAACCGGTGGAACGACAAGTTTATGCTCACGATGAGCTGGTTTACTTCGCAGGGATACGCGGTGGCCTGTATCGACCCGCGGGGCACTCCGGGCAAGGGGCAGGATTTCAGGAAAGCGCCCTATAAACTGCCGGGCGATACCGAAATGCAGGACCTGCTGGCAGCCAAAGAATTCCTGGCCCGGAACTACAGGATCGATTCCTCCAACGTGGCTATAATGGGGTGGAGCTACGGGGGCTATCTGGCCGCACTCGCTCAAACCAAATACGCCGATCGTTTCAAGGCCGCCGTGGCCATAGCCCCGGTAACCAACTGGCGGTTGTATGAAAATATATACGCCGAACGCCTGCTGGGTTTACCGGCTGAAAACGCAGAGGGTTATAAGCATGCATCGCCGGTAACCTATGCACCCAATTATAAAGGTGGCTTATTCCTTGTACATGGCACTGCCGATGACAACGTACACCTGCACAACAGCATGGAACTCAGCAAGCGGCTGACCGATAACCTGAAGACAGATTTTGAACAGCATTTTTATCCGGATAAGACGCATAACCTGAGCGATGGCACCCCGAATGTTTTGCGCATCAGCCTGTATACAAGGGTAAACGATTTCCTGAAAAGAACCCTGAAATAATAGCTGTGCCAGCGGGAAACCGGGCAGTCCATTCCCGTTTTTCTTTTCCTCGTTATATTTCAATGATTTCGCCATGACAGACAATGCTAAAGAGGGATATGTGCAGACAGACAGGCAACAGGGTATTGCCACGATCACATTTTTTCACCCTGCCGCCAATACGCTTCCCGCCGGCTTACTAACAGCTTTAACGCAGGCGCTGCACGATGTTGCAGCAGACAGCACCGTAAAAGTGGTGGTTATACAGTCAGCAGGAGAAGGGGCCTTCTGCTCCGGCGCTTCCTTCAACGAATTGCAGTCCATCAGCACTCCTTCAGATGGTAAGGCATTTTTCAGCGGTTTTGCTCATGTGATCAATGCCATGCGTGCATGCCCGCATCTTATCATAGTACGGGTGCAGGGCAAATCCGTGGGTGGCGGCCTGGGCATTATTGCTGCGGCCGATTACGCCATAGCAAAAGAAGGCGCCGACATAAAACTAAGTGAATTGACAATCGGCATCGGGCCATTTGTGGTAGGACCGGCAATTGAAAGAAAAATCGGTGCTGCTTTTTATCAACTGGCCATTGATGCCGCACAGTGGCGCACCGCCGCCTGGGCACTCCAAAAAGGACTGTTTGCCGAAGTACACCCCGATGCGGAAAGTCTGAACAGTGCAGTAGAACGCCTTTCCAACAGCCTTTCGGCTTCTAATCCGGAAGCCATGTTGGCAATAAAAAAAATGAGCTGGCACGGTACCGAACACTGGAACGAGTTGCTGACAGAGCGGGCAGCCATAAGCGGCAGGCTGGTACTGAGCAGGTTTACGCAAGAGGCACTCATCCGGTTTCGTCGTAAAAAATAATGCTGATTTGCAATTACGTTGCCGATCTGTACTTATTGGGCTTATCTTTGCAGCCTTTAAGGCGGTACGGAGTTACCGGGATGTTACAGTAAGATGAACCTGAATGTGTTGCTGGAAGAGTATGCTAATGATCCCCGCATTTTTCAGATTGCGGACAGAATTGTATTGCCGCAACCTCAACGCCTCTATCTCTCTCATTTAAACGGAAGCAGCACACAGTTTGTTTTTGCCGGTATTTTCAAAGCCGACAAGGCCTCGAGAATGAATCACCTCATTGTGCTGAACGATGCGGAAGAAGCGGCGTACTTTCATAATTCACTTGAAAATATTACCGATGCCTTAAATGTTTTTTACTTCCCATCTTCGTTTAAAACCCGCAAGAACTACCGGTTACTGCACCCCTCGCACGTGATGCTGCGAACAGAAACACTTACCCGCTTTTCTACAGCTACCGGCGCCAGGGTAGGTGCAGTAGTAACCTACCCCGAAGCTTTGTTTGAAAAAGTGGTATTGCCCAAAACACTTTCTGGAAATATCATACATCTTAAAACGGGAGACGAGATCAAAGTGAACGAACTGCTCAGCCAGTTTGTAGATTATGGGTTTGAACGAACCGACTTTGTGTATGAACCCGGACAATTTGCGCTGCGCGGTGGCATACTCGACATCTATTCCTTTGGCAATGAAAAGCCCTATAGGGTAGAGTTGTTTGGCAATGACGTCGATTCCATCCGCATCTTCGACCCGGAAACCCAGCTAAGCGAAAGAAAACTGCTGCAGGTGACCATTATTCCCAATGTGGAAACCCAGTTCGAGACCGGAGAAAAAGTATCGCTGCTGGATTTTCTGCCGGAAAATACGGCCGTATGGGTACAGGACTGGGACGTGGTTAAAGAAAAACTACAGGTACAGGAAGAAGACCTGGAGATATTTTTCAGCGTACAAACAACCGGCACCCCTAAAAAAACCGTAGAAGAAGGCAACGACCAGTTAGAGAAAAAAGACGTTAGTGCCGACGACTTTGTACCTGCCGCGGTCATTGAAGAGAAGCTACAACAACGTCATATCGTAGAGTTTGGCTACCGTCCGCATTTTGGAGGCATAGAGATTGCATTTGACACATCGGATCAGCCGGCATTCAACCGCCAGTTCGACATGCTGATCAGCGACCTCAAAAAATGGGAATCCCGGAAATACAATATATACCTGTTTGCAGAAAATCCCCGGCAACTGGAGCGGCTGCACAGTATTTTTACCGACCTGAAAGCGGAAGTGCAGTTTACACCCGTGCCCATTGCTATCAACGCGGGATTCATAGAACATACCCATCGGTCCGTCTGCTATACCGATCACCAGATATTTCAACGTTACCACAAATACAAGGTAAAGCAGGCGTATAACAAAAACAAAGCGCTTACCCTAAGAGCTTTGCGCGAACTGCAACCGGGCGACTATGTTACGCATATCGACCACGGGGTGGGCATATACAGCGGACTACAGAAAATAGAAGTGAACGGAAAATTGCAGGAAGCGATCCGTATCATTTACAAGGATACCGACATCCTGTATGTAAACATCAACTCGCTCCATAAAATAGCGAAATACACCGGCAAGGACGGTACCACCCCGAAAGTAAACAAGCTCGGCAGCGATGCCTGGCAGCGACTGAAAGAAAAAACGAAAACTAAGGTCAAGGAAATAGCCTTCGACCTGATCAGCCTGTATGCGCAACGGAAGGCGCAGCAGGGCTTTCAGCACAGTCCGGACAATTATATGCAAACCGAACTGGAAGCTTCTTTTATCTACGAAGACACCCCCGATCAAAGCAGGGCATCGGTGGATGTGAAAAAAGACATGCAGTCGCCCAGCCCGATGGACCGGCTTGTATGCGGCGATGTGGGATTCGGAAAAACCGAGATCGCCATCCGGGCCGCCTTTAAAACCTGCTGCGACAACAAGCAGGCTGCCGTACTGGTACCTACCACCATATTGGCTTTTCAGCACTACAAAACTTTCAGCGAGCGGCTGCGTGATTTTCCGGTTACGGTAGATTATATCAACCGCTTTAAATCGGCCAAAGAGAAAAAAGCTACCCTGGAGAAGCTGAAAGAAGGAAAGATTGATATCATTGTCGGCACCCATGCCCTGGTTGGAAAAGAGGTGAAATTCAAAGACCTGGGGCTGCTGGTGATCGACGAAGAGCAGAAGTTCGGGGTGGGGCACAAGGAAAAAATCAAAACGCTTAAAACCAGTGTGGACTGCCTGACGCTGACCGCCACGCCTATACCCAGAACATTGCAGTTCAGCCTGATGGGCGCCCGTGACCTGAGCATCATCAATACGCCGCCACCCAACAGGCAACCCATCCAGACAGAAGTACAGGTATTTAATGAAGACCAGATCCGCGATGCCATTTATTACGAAACAGAGCGGGGCGGTCAGGTGTTTTTCATTCATAACCGCGTACTCGGACTGAATGAAATGGCGCTGACCATACAGGGGCTTTGCCCCGACCTCAGTATAGGCATAGCCCACGGACAACTGGAAGGGCAGGTGCTGGAAGAAAGGATACTGGACTTCATAGACAGAAAATACGACGTGTTGATTTGTACCAACATTGTAGAAAGCGGCGTAGACATTCCCAACGTCAACACCATCATCGTCAATAATGCGCATCAGTTTGGCCTGAGCGATCTGCACCAGTTGAGGGGAAGGGTGGGCAGAAGCAATAAGAAAGCATTCTGTTACCTGCTGGCGCCGCCTATGAGCACCCTGCCGGACGACTCAAGGAAACGGCTCCAGACCCTGGAACAGCACAGTGAACTGGGCAGCGGATTCCAGATAGCCATGCGCGACCTCGATATACGGGGAGCGGGCAACCTCCTGGGTGGAGAACAAAGTGGCTTTATGGCGGAAATAGGTTTTGAAATGTACCAGAAAATACTGGACGAAGCCATCCGGGAATTGAAACGAACTTCGTTCCGGGAGGTATTCAAGGAGGAAATCAGCCACCAGGAAGATTACGTGCAGGATTGCACCATCGATACCGATCTTGAAATATTGATCCCCGACAGTTATGTGGAAAGCATCAACGAACGGCTTTCGCTGTATACCCGTTTGGACAATGCCGACGACGAAGCAGCGCTGCAGGCGTTTCACACCGAAATAAAAGACCGGTTTGGCCCCATACCGCCGCAGGTGGACGACCTGTTTACCACTGTAAGATGCCGGAGACTGGGTGTGGAGCTGGGTTTTGAAAAGATGGTATTAAAGGATAAAACCCTTCGCTGCTATTTCGTTAATAATCCCGATTCGCCTTACTTTGAATCGGAAATATTCACCCGTATGCTGGGCTATCTCCAGACTTATACCAATAAAGCCCGGCTGAAGCAGACCGGACGCAACTTTCTGCTGATCCACGAAGAAGTAGAAGATATGAACATGCTGTATGGCTTCCTGAAAAGACTGCACGAACACGTAAGCGCCTGACAGCAACAAAAATAGCAGCCGAAGCTGCTATCAATTCTGTGTCTGTGAAAATACTTAGTTCCCTTTATATAATTAAAAGGTCTGGGCAACAGTGGAAATTCCCATGGCAAACAGGTAACATAAGCCCATGCAAAGTGCTGCTAACAAACCTAATTTGGCTACTAATTTCCAGGTTGAAACTTCGGCGGCGCTCGCCTTCATTACTTGCGTTCTCATTGGATTCTCGTTTTTAGAATTTACAAAGGATATTCTTACAAACGTAAAATTAGACCGCTTTCATATGTTGTGCAACACAATTGATCTAAAAAAACCGGTATTACCGTTATTTTAGCATTTGTCAAGCAACCCATGTACAATTGAATACCTTTTCAAAAGCATCGGCCAGTTGTTGCTTCACTTCTTCCATAGCCAGGGGATGCCCAAGTTCTTTTTGAAGGGAAGTAACCTGCTTGTTGGCTATACCACAGGGGATTATGAAGTCAAAATAGTCGAGATTGGTATTTACATTCAGGGCAAAACCATGCATGGTTACCCACCGGCTGCACCGCACCCCCATTGCGCAGATCTTTCGTTCCCTGCCCGGCACAGCAGCGTCTATCCAAACGCCGGTTTCACCGGGCGAGCGCTCCCCGCGGATACCATACTGAGCGAGTACCAGTATAATCACCTCTTCCAGGTTGCGGAGGTATTTTCCGATATCCGTATCATATTTTTCCAGGTCAAGTATCGGATAGCCTACGATCTGTCCCGGACCGTGAAAAGTGATGTCGCCGCCACGATTCGTTTTGAAATAGGCAATGCCCTTTTCTGCCCGGGTATACTCGTCGATTAACACATTGTTTTCGTTGCCACTTTTGCCCAATGTGTATACCGGCGGATGTTCGCACGTAATAAAATAATGCGTAGTGTCTTCTCCACTATCGCCTTTTTTCTGGTTGATTTTTGCCGTTACGTTTTTCTGTAACAGCTCTTCCTGGTAACGCCAGGCTTCCTCGTAGGGAACAAGTCCGATATCTTTAAAAACAATCTGCTGCATACGCAAAATTAAACGATTCAGACTTCCTGTTGCCGTATCTTCCGCTTATCCTTTTTTTTCGGTTTGTTCTGCCGAATCTCTTTAATTTTGAATATGCTGAAAACACTTCAGATATTGAGCGCCACCTTCCGTTTAGCCTGGGAAGAACTGAAGAACAACAAACTGCGCACTTTCCTTTCCCTGTTTGGGGTTACCATTGGTATTTTTTGCATTATAGGTGTACTCACTACAGTTAACAGCCTGGAGCAAAATATTCAGGACGGCGTTAAAAGCCTGGGTACCAATACCATCTATATCGATAAATGGGATTATGGCGGCGGAGAAGACGGCTCGTACCCGTGGTGGAAATATGTAAAGCGGCCGGAACCCAAATACGAGGAAATGCGGTTGCTGCGGGAAAAAACCAATACGATCGAGCATATTGCTTTCAACCTCACCACAGGTGGGCAAAATGTGGTATTCGGCAAAGACATGATCCAGAATGTGCAGGTATATGGGGTTACGGAGGAGTTTAATGCCATTCAGCCATTCGAAATTCAGTACGGGCGCTACCTGAACAGTGCCGATATGGACCGCGGATCTGCCAATGGGGTGATCGGGTATGAAAATGCGGCCAAGTTATTCGGCACGGCAGAAAGGGCCGTTGGCAAATCCGTTACCATCAAAAATAAACGGGTTAATATAGTCGGGGTTATTAAAAAGCAGGGAAAGAGTTTACTAATCAGCGCCTGGGCTTTCGACGATTGCGTGATTGTACCCTACCGTTTTTTCGGATCCATTTGGGAAGAACGCTATTCAAGTCCTAATATCATGGTGCAGGGCAAAGCCGGTATAGGTACGGATGCATTTAAAGACGAGATCAGGGGTGCCCTGCGCGCCATTCACCGACTGTCTCCGGGTACGGAAGACGATTTTTCGCTGAATGCGGTAAGCGATTTCAGCGAGGCAATCACACAAATGTTTGCAGCCATCAAACTGGGAGGGTGGCTGATTGGACTGCTGAGCCTTATTGTAGGCGCTTTTGGCATTGCCAATATTATGTTTGTAACCGTTCGGGAACGCACACCGGTTATAGGGCTCAAAAAGGCTATTGGCGCCAAAAGCCGTACCATCCTCACCGAATTTCTGCTGGAGTCGGCATTTATATGTATCATCGGCGGATTGATCGGGTTGCTACTGGTATTCTTACTTGCAAAACTGCTGAGCGGTCCCCTGCAATTCAACGTGTATATTTCCTATAATATCATGATGTTAACGGTGGGCATTTGTGTGGTAATCGGTGTAGCGGCAGGCATTGTGCCGGCTACCATTGCTGCACGCCTGAATCCTGTAGTAGCCATACGATCCAAATAATGAAGCCGGGCATATTTTCCACTATCTTTCCCGATACCCACAGTACGTGAAGCGCTTTTGTACTTTTATACAACTGCCCTGACGGGCAGGGAAAAGGCAATCGAATCATTATGCGTATGTTTATACACAGGTCTACCCTGCAATTACTGCGGTTTCATTTTTCATTCTTTCTGATGCCGGTATTCTGGTTTGCCATGAGCCAGCTTACCTTTATTAATATGGCTGATACACTGCTGGTCTTTCTCATTATACACGGACTGGTATACCCCGCCAGCAACGGTTACAACAGCTATATGGACCGCGACGAGAGCAGCATAGGAGGAATAAAAACGCCCTTGCAGCCTACCCGGCAGCTCTTTTACATCACAGGAGTAATGGACCTGTTAGCGATCAGCCTCTCATTACTGATCAGTTCTTATTTCGCCGCCGGAATACTTTTATATATACTGGTATCGAGAGCTTATAGCTACAGAGGCATCCGGCTTAAACAATATCCCTTTATGGGTTACCTGGCCGTGGTTGTTCTCCAGGGCGCCGCCAGCTTCTGGCTGGTATTCCATGGAAGCAGCGCTGACAAAACACTGGAGGTTCCGCTCATACCTATGATCGTTGCAAGCCTGTTGATAGGCGGTTCGTATCCGCTGACGCAAATTTATCAGCACGATGCCGACCGCAGGGATGGGATTACCACACTGAGCTACGTGCTGGGATACAGGGGCACCTTCTTATATGCTGGTTTTCTTTATGTGATGGCCTTTGTTTTGCTGGCATACTATTTCTTTTATAACTTACAAACAACATCGTTCTATGTTTTCTTTGTTGCCATGCTGCCTGTTGTTGTATATTTTACTTACTGGGCGTATAAAACCTGGCGAAATAAAGATTACGCAGACTATAAACACACGATGCGAATGAATGCGATTGCTTCTTTTTTTACGAATGCCGCCTTCATTATCACAACGTTAAAGAATTATTTTTGAGCAAGATTATTTCCATTGGCACCGCCACTCCTGCTTTCCTACATTCACAGGAAGATATCTTATCTTTTATGCAGCGCGTATACGCAGGAACTACTGCTGACAACAGAAAACTCCGCTTTTTGTATCACCAGAGTGGTATTTCCACCCGCTACTCCGTTGTGGGCGACTATAGCCGGCCGGCAACGGAATGGAAATTTTATCCGCGTAGCGAAAACCTGGAGCCTTTTCCTTCTCTCGAGCAACGCATGATGTTGTACAACAAATACGCGGCGCCACTTTCTGTAGATGCTATCCGCCAATGCATGGAAGGCAAACTGGCCGCAGCCGAAATAACACATCTTATTACCGTTAGTTGTACCGGAATGAGCGCACCAGGGTTGGATCTGCAGGTGATGGACATGCTGGACCTGCCGAAAAACACCTATCGCACTTCCGTTAATTTCATGGGCTGCTACGCTGCCATCCACGCTTTAAAAATTGCAGACAGCATTTGCAGATCGGAGCCGCATGCCCGGGTGCTCATTGTATGTACGGAATTGTGCACCCTGCATTTTCAGAAAGAAGCTACGATAGACAATATAACAGCCAGTATGCTTTTTGCCGACGGGGCAGCGGCGGTATTGGTTACCCCCGACCCTTTTCCTCATCAGGGACTGCAGCTTCGGCACTTCTATTCCGAAATCATACCCAGGGGGAAAAAAGATATGAGTTGGGAACTGTCTTCTTCCGGGTTTCTGATGACGCTAAGCGGGTACATACCCGACCTGATAGAAGCAGACTTTGCACCTCTGATGGATAAGGCTATGCATCCACTTGGTATTACCGCCGGCGATATAGCCTACTGGTGCATTCATCCGGGGGGCAAGCGTATACTGGAAGCTGTACAGAAAAGCCTGGGGCTCCATGACCGGGCACTGGATACAAGCGCATCCGTATTGCGCGAATACGGCAATATGTCTTCCCCCACCCTCCTCTTTGTATTGAAAGCATTCATGCAACAGATGGAGCGGGATAAGCCGTTGCTGGCGGTGGCCTTCGGACCGGGACTTACCATGGAAACTTTTGTAGGATCGCTGGTGTAAATTTACAGGTGAGGATGTTTCTCCAACAACGGTCATATCAGAAAGAGCTGCTGGATAACGACGATGTTCCCTTTCCGCAGATCCGGCAAAACATGAAGGAGTTGAATATCATCAATACCTGGCTGGGTGGGCACGATATCACCCTTGCAGGCTTGAAAAAAATCATCGGCACCCGTAGCAAACCCCACTGGACTATTTGTGAAATAGGCTGCGGCGGTGGCGATAACCTGCGCGCAATTGAACACTGGTGCCACAAAAACAATCTCAGCGCATCTTTTATAGGCATCGACAAGAAAACGTCCTGTATAGACTATGCCTCGTCTGTCATTTCATCGTCTGCCTATCAATGGATACCCTCTGATTACCGTGATGCACGCTTTGGCGATCAAAAGCCGGATATTATATTTTCTTCCCTGTTTTGCCACCACTTTTCACACGATGAGCTGCTGCAAATGATGGGATGGATGCGGGCGAACAGCCGGGAAGGGTTTTTTATAAACGATCTGCACCGCCATCCGGTTGCATGGCTGGGTATTGCGATATTGACGCGCCTGTTTTCCGCCAGCGATATGGTAAAGCACGACGCGCCGCTTTCTGTAGCGAGGGGCTTTAAACGCAAAGAATGGATACACATCATGCAGGAAGCGGATATGCCTAACTTCGTTATTCAATGGAAATGGGCCTTCCGATGGCTGGTGACGGTACAATGAAACAAAAACACACATACGATGTAGCAATTATAGGAGGGGGGCTGGCCGGGTTGTGTCTTTCCATTCAGTTATCCCGGAGCGGGTATGATGTGATTCTATTCGAAAAGGAAACCTATCCGTTTCACAAGGTGTGTGGAGAATATGTGAGTTTTGAATGCTGGAATTTTCTGGAAGAACTGGGCGTACCCCTGAGCGACTGGCACCTGCCGCATATCAGCCGGTTGCTGCTCTCGTCTCCCTCCGGACGTACCATACAACATAAACTCGACCTGGGAGGTTTTGGTATCAGCCGTTACAAGCTCGATGCCTACCTGGCGCAGCTCAGCCGCCAGGCCGGCACTACGCTGTTGGAAGGCACCCGTGCAGACAGCACCTGGTTCAGCGACGGTCACTTCCACGTACGCTATGGCAACAACATGTGCAAAGCCCGCATAGCCTGCGGCGCTTTTGGCAAAAGAAGCAACATGGATGTGAAGCTCAAAAGAGATTTTATTCAACAGAAACAAAATAAGCTGAATAATTACATTGCTGTTAAATACCATATCCAAACTGATTTTCCGGAAGATCATATTGCCCTGCATAATTTCAGGAACGGGTATTGCGGTCTGTCGAAAATAGAAGACAACAAGTATTGTCTCTGCTATCTTACCACGGCACAAAACTTGCAGGACAATGGCAATAGCATCTCCCAAATGGAGCAGCGCGTACTGATGCGAAATCCTTACCTTAAAAACATTTTCAATAACGCATCGTTTTTGTTCAACAAGCCAATGACGATTTCGCAGGTGAGCTTTGACAATAAAACACAGATAGAACATCACCTGATGATGGCAGGCGACGCCGCCGGTATGATTTCACCGCTTTGCGGTAACGGCATGAGCATGGCCATGCACAGCAGCAAGATGCTCCACGAGCAGATTGTATTGTTTCTGCAGGGCAAAATAACACGCGGAGAAATGGAGCAACAATACCTGATGCAATGGGAAAACACCTTTGCCCAACGTCTGAAAACGGGGCGGATGGTACAGCAATTGTTTGGCAAAGCACTCATCACTGATATCTTTATTTCGCTCGTTCGCCCCTTTCCTTCCCTGATAGACCGTCTGGTAAAACAAACGCACGGCGCCCCTTTTTGAATGACGGCACCCTGTAACCTGCGCTATGCCTCGCCTACAGCACATTGCCACAAACACCTGGCGAGCACCTGCCTCGAATGGCTCCTCCCTTACACCTTTATCAGTTCTAAAATGAAGCAGCGTATGCACGGCAACACAATCGACCTTACGCCTGTTTTTCCCAGAATGCATCGGGGTAATCGTCTGGCACGGGGTGGGCGTGCAGTTCTTCCAGCGATTTGCCAATAGAAGCGAGCCTTTCTTCGGTGAATGTATTTTCAAGGTGTGGAAACAATATCCTTTCTTCAAACCGGATATGATCGTCCAGCAGATCAGCGAAGCCGAGCAACTTTTCTTCGGTATAGTTGTCTTTCAAAGCAGCTATTGCTGCTTCCAGGCGCCTGTGTTCCTCCATCGCGCGCAGGCACAATGCATCATCGGCTGCAGCGGCAAACAACAGCGATTCTTCTTCAGAAAAATGCTTTTTGAGGTGAACGGTCCAAAAGTATACTATATAGGCTCCGATTCTTTCAGGAGCAACTCCTTTTTTGATACCCTGCCGCGTTTTCCAGCAACATAACAGGCCAAAGTGATGATCTCGTGAGAGGGGAACGATACCGGCGTGTCGTTTCATTGTTGTGGCATTATACTTAAATGGTGAAAGTTAGTGCCTCCACCCGAACTTTAGCATGATGCGGATCATACACCGGCATTATACCAGCTCTATTACCAGTTGCCCATATGCTCTTTCACTACACGTTCCGTTTTTTCCTTTTCGATGGGCTTTGTTTGCCAATCCGGCTCATATTTCACAAACCACGACAGCCAGAGGCTCCGGGATAACCGCATAAAAACGGGTTGCAATACAATCAGAAACACCCCGTTCAGAATTCCCCACCACAGCAAGCGACGGTCGCCCGTCTGTACGGAAAAACCGATCAGTACCCACCACGCCACAAATGTAGTTACACTAAACGCCACGGTTATAGCATAGCTCACGTAGGCGGTACCGTAGTAAAAACCAACTTCTAAATCGGTAGGCTGCCCGCATACCGGGCAATTTTCATGCATCTTGGTGTTGGTTTTGAGCTTGTACGGATTGTGCTCCACAAACAATTTACCCGTTCTGCACCGGGGACATCTATTGCTGAATGTAGATACCAGGTACCCGCTATTGCTCGGCTTCGTACTCATGTAAACATTTTTCGCAAATTTCCGAATAATAAATTAATACTATTGTGACAATAGTCACAGATTCGGAAAAGCGGCTGTAATTTGCTCCATACGGGTACTTCTGGATCCTTTTATAAGATAGGTAGCGTCTGGTATAATATGCGTTTTGAGCCAGTTTGCTGCTTCTTCTGCGGTGTCAAAGTAAAGATAAGATGCATGTGTATCCTTAAAATCCCCCCCCACTAAAATCACTTGTGTCCAGGAATATTGTTGTATGCTGTTCACCAATGCTGTATGTTCGGCCACGCTATCCTTACCCAACTCCATCATGGCCCCCAACACCAGCACCCGCCTGTTGCCGGGCAAAGCCGCAAAATTTTCTATGGCCGCCTTCATACTGGAGGGGTTGGCATTATATGCATCCAGGATGATGTGGTTGTTGCCTTTTTCGATGAGTTGCGAACGGCTGTTAGATGGCGTATAGCTTTCTATAGCGTTTTGAACAGCCTCTTCAGGCACCCCAAAATAACTTCCTGCCGCAGCAGCAGCCAGTACATTGGGCAAATTATAGTCGCCCACGAGACGGGTTTGTATCTGAAGATTTGTATCAGGAAAAACCACACTGATAAAAGGCTCGTTCTTTCCAATGAAGCCCGTTACATCTGCTTTTTCGGTTCCATAGGTGAAGGTTTTTAATCCCCGGCTCATATCCCTCAGGTAATCGTAATCCTGCATAACGAAGGCCGTTCCCTGATGAATGCGAAGGTAATCGAACAATTCTCCTTTTCCCCTGCGCACCCCTTCTTCGCTGCCAAACCCCTCCAGATGAGCTTTACCACAGTTGGTGATCAGCCCGTGCGTGGGAGCTGTGTAGGAGCAGTATCCCGCTATTTCGCCGAGGTGGTTGGCCCCCATTTCCACGATGGCCATTTCTGCATCGGGTTGCACAGACAGCAGGGTGAGTGGTATGCCAATATGATTATTGAGATTACCCTGTGTGGTATAGGTGGTATACCTGGCAGAGAGCACCCTATGCATCAGCTCTTTGGTGGTGGTTTTACCGTTGCTGCCTGTAATTGCTATAAACGGAATGGAAAACTGTTGCCGGTGATGACCGGCCAGTTGCTGGAGGGTGGTGAGGACATCGGCTGTTCTAAACAGTTTTTCATTGCTGAAACCGGGATCTTCATCCACTACTACACAGGCTGCTCCTTTTTCCAGCGCCTCGCGGGCAAATGCATTGCCATTAAAGCTGGGACCTTTAAGTGCAAAAAACATATCGCCGGGTGCCAGTTTTCGGGTATCGGTCTGTACCGAAGGATACGCTTTGTATATTTCGTAAAGTTTTTCCAGCATATACAAATGTAGGGCTTAGTTGGGAACTTGCAGAGTGAGGCATTTATCTTAGGCAGGGGGAAAGCCTGTTTTTTAAACTCAGCCAAAGATCGATCAGCTAGTGAAGCTGCGTTTGACATGGAGATTTGTCTGTCAATGGCGCCATTGGGCTTTGTGTGGCGGGCTGACATGGATGGCAGCAGAACACCTGATACCGCTTTTGACATTTTTGAATAATCTGCAAATGCTATAGACAATAAATTTCCCTAGAGAAGACGCTTCATTGTAAAAGATCTGCCAGATTCGCTCTTTAAATATTTTTCAAACTGGCAGGCTATATATCTGTCAGTAAAAGAACAACACCATGCTAATTGGAGTGGGCGATATGATTTAGTAGCAGGAACATAACCTTTTAAATGGCGGGACAAACGTTCTTTCATATTGATTGTACAACCAACATAGTGCTTTCTATTGCTAAGTTCAAGGATATAAACATAATACCACACTGCAATACAATATAAATAGAAGTTTGTAAAAGCGGGCATTGTCCGCCGAAGCGCGCTACAGAAAGTTACATCCAAAGAGAAGTTATTGCATAAAAAAGCCCGCCTTTGTTAAAACTTCGGCGGGCGAAGGCGGAGACGGCGAGATTCGAACTCGCGATACGGTTGCCCGTATACACACTTTCCAGGCGTGCTCCTTCAACCACTCGGACACGTCTCCTTTAAAGGATTGCAAAAATAGCATTATTAGGTAAATCTGAGCGCTTTATTTTCAGTAAGTTCTCCTTTCAGGGAGGTTTCCAGCAGTTCCTTGATTCTTTCCAGCGAAAGATCCTGCCCGAGCAGGAACATGAGTTTGGCTACCGCAGTTTCAAATGTAAGGTCGTTGCCATCGGTAACGCCTATTTTCTTCAGATGGGCACTGGTTTCATATCGCCCGAGGGTCACCGATCCGCCATCGCACTGGGTTCTGTCCAGCAAAACAACACCCCTGCCGAGGGCGGCTGTAAGACAGTCTATAAACCAGGGTTCGGTGCTGGTATTGCCACTGCCAAAGCTTTCCATGATCACCGCACGGATGCCGGGCGCCTGCAGCACGGCGTTGACTACCGTGGGTGGTATTCCGGGAAATAATTTTAAAACGGATATGTTCGGGTCCAGCCGGGTGAAAATTCTGAAAGGCGCCGTCGGGTGCGGCAGTATATTCTGTTCGCTGTACCTAATATGGATACCGGCTTCCGCCAATGGTGGAAAATTAACAGAACGAAATGCTTCAAAGGACTCGGTGTTGTACTTCTTGGTGCGGTTACCCCTGAAGAGAGAATAGTCAAAATAAATGCACACTTCCGGCACCATGGCACGCCCGTTTTTCTGAGCGCTGGCAATTTCCATGGCGGTGATGATATTTTCCTTGGCATCCGTTCTTATTTCGCCGATAGGCAACTGCGAACCGGTAAGTATTACCGGCTTGGCAAGATGATCGAGCATAAAACTCAGGGCAGATGCGGTAAATGCCATGGTATCTGATCCATGCAAAATCACAAACCCATCATACGCCTCGTATTTATCATAAATCAATTCAGCCAGTTGTATCCAGATTGCCGGCGACATATTGGAAGAGTCGATAGGGGGCGAAAAAGAAAACATATCAAAGTCGCAATGCAGTTTTGATATTTCCGGTATATGGGCCCGAAGCTCACGAAACCCCATAGGCACCAGGGTTTCACTTCCGGCCTCGCGGGTCATACCAATGGTGCCACCGGTGTATATGATCAGTATACGGGTGATGGATCGGCTACTCATACAGATGATTTATGAAATAAGCGATGTGCATTGGCGGTGGTAATGTGCGCCACTTCTTCGGGGCTTACCTGCTTCAGATCAGCCAGTTCGTTTACAACATAGGTCAGGTAGGCGCTTTCGTTTCTCTTTCCTCTGAATGGCACCGGGCTCAGGTAGGGCGCATCAGTCTCCAGCACCAGTTGCTCCAGGGGTATATCTTTGAGTGCTTCTTTCAGTCCGGATTTCTTATAGGTGAGTACCCCACCTATACCCAGTAAAAAGCCCATACCGATGATCTGCAGCGCCTCTTCGCGGCTACCGCCAAAACAGTGGAAAATACCCGTCAGCGAGCCGTCTGCATATTCCTCTACTGCTTCAATTGTTTCCTGCATGGCGTTGCGGGTGTGAATCACAACGGGAAGGTGGTATTGTTTTGCCCATGCCATCTGCAGCCTAAACGCCTGGTACTGTTGGGCAGCAAAACTGGCATCCCAATAGAAATCCAGTCCTATTTCTCCCACCGCGGCGAAGCGCCGTTGTTGCAACCAGCTTTCTACCACCTCCAGTTCCTGCTTATAGTTCTCTTTTACGTAACAGGGGTGTAGCCCCATCATCGGCATGCATACACCGGGGTATTTTGCTTCCAGACGGAGCATACCTTCAATAGAAGTGCTATCGATATTGGGAAGGTAAAACTGCTGTACACCGGCCTGTTGCGCCGACCGGATAACATCTGCTATATCTTCTGTAAACTCGTCTGAATATAAATGACAATGCGTGTCAACGATCTGCATACCATTCTTTTTAGGAAATAGCTGCTGTAACTTTTTTATTGCAATAGCTCTCGTATAAGGTATCGTACAGCGCCTCGTACCTGGGTATTATATTGGTGATATCGAACTTCGCCGCCTGTTTTCTGGCATTTTCCCTGAACTGCTGAAAAACAGCTTCGTCCTGTAAAATGCGAACAGCGTATGCAGCCATTTCATCTGTATCGCCCACAGCGCCCATGTAGCCGTTTACGCCCTGGGTAATGATTTCAGGAATGCCTCCCACATTGGTGGCTACCACAGGGGCGCCACCGGCCATAGCTTCGAGGGCCGATAATCCGAAGCTCTCGTATTCCGAAGGCAGCAGAAACAGGTCTGCTATCGCCAGTATTTCCTCCATATCCTGCTGTTTGCCCACAAAGCGTACATCCTGGCAGATGTTCAGTTCGCGGCACAACTCCTCCGCCATGGGTCGTTCGGGACCATCCCCCACCAGCAACAGCCTCGAAGGCACTGCGTCGTTGAGCTTTTTGAATATGTGGATCACATCTGCTATGCGCTTTATTTTCCGGAAGTTAGAGGCATGGAGGATGATTCTTTCGTTGTCGGGCGCTATCACTTTCCTGAAAGCGTCTATCGGTCTTTTACTGAACCGTTTTACATCTACGAAGTTGTGAATCACTTTGATATCCTTTTCAATATCAAAATTGTTATAGGTTTCCTGTTTCAGGTTTTCGGATACGGCAGTAATGGCATCGCTCTGGTTGATGGAAAATGCCACCACCGGCGCATACGTTTTGTCGCGCCCCACCAGGGTGATATCAGTTCCGTGCAGGGTGGTGATCACCGGAACATACCTTCCTTCCTTCGCCAGTATCTGTTTTGCCATATAGGCAGAAGAAGCATGGGGAATGGCATAATGCACATGCAGCAGATCAAGCTGGTGATTTTTCACCACGTCTACCAGGGTGCTGGAAAGCGCCGATTCGTAAGGGGGGTAATCAAACAGGGGATAGGTAGGTACCCTTACTTCGTGGTAGAATATATTGGCCCGAAAACCGGTTAATCTTACCGGCTGCTGGTAGGTGATAAAGTGTACATTATGACCGTTTTCGGCTAATGCTTTTCCCAGTTCCGTGGCCAATACTCCGCTACCTCCGAAAGTAGGATAACAAACTATACCGATATTCATGCTTCGTGTTATTATCCGGCGAAGTTACTATTATCCGGCGGTTGAAAATGTGAATTAATTGCGGTCAATAATGCGCCGGTTTCACTAATTTGCCGCATTAAACCTCCGTTATGAGAAAATTTCTTACCATATTCATACTGGCAGCGGTGCTGGTTGTTTCCGGTTTTGTTTATTTCCGGTATTACTTTGTGTTTGGCACCGGCGTGAAATCGGGCGAGTTGAACTACTGTGTTAAAAAGGGATATGTTTTCAAAACCTGGGAAGGCAAACTTATCCAAACCGGTATCCGTTCTACAGCGCCCAACACGATCCAGTCGAACGATTTTGAGTTTTCTGTCGAAAAAGAAGAGGTGGCTGCCCTGCTGATGAAAAACTCCGGTAAAATATTCGACCTCCAGTACAAAGAGTACAAGGGCGCCCTGCCCTGGCGGGGTTTCAGCCGTTATGTAGTAGACAGCATAGTGGATATGAAAGATCCTGTAGAGCGGCAGATCATACGCTAACAGAGCCGTTATCCTGCACCAAGTAAAAACACCGTTGGCTTCTTATGAAGCTCCGGCCGAGATGCCTTTTTCCATTCTGCTACCGAACGTGTAACGATCCACTCTTCCGGACCGGTAATATTTACGGCTATACATAACCGTGTGTTTCCTGAACAATGTTTGAGTATTGATTCCAGCAGCCGGTTGTTTCGATACGGCGTTTCGATGAAAATTTGCGTACAGCCCTTTTGAGCCGCCTCCTGCTCCAGCGCCCTGATGACTTTATTTTGCTGCGCATCTTCTATCGGAAGGTAACCGTTGAAACGAAACTGTTGTCCGTTCATCCCGCTGGCCATTAACGCCAGTAAAACAGAACTGGGCCCCACCAAAGGCTTCACGATCGCGCCCGCCTGCTGGGCCAGTGCTACCAACTGCTGACCAGGATCGGCTACACCCGGGCAACCGGCTTCACTCAATATACCTACACAAACGCCCTCTTTCAACACCTTAAGAAACGACTGCTTTACCGCTTCCTCTGCCTTGTGTATGGTAAACCACGCATAATCATCTATCACCATTTCCGGCCATAGCTTTTTCAGAAAGCGGCGGGCTGTTCTTTCGTTCTCCACAAAAAACACCCGGCATTTTTGTACGGCATCCAGCAGGTAAGCGGGCAGGCTCTCGTATCCGTTCTCGTCTAACACGGTGGGAAGCAGGTATACGGTAGATTTCTTCATGTTGTATTATTTAACAATTATCGAAGGTAAGCATACACCGGTTTATCGCTTTCGTTAAAGAACGTTAATAGTTATACAGCTAAAAGATTGTTATTAAGCAAGTTATAATATTTGTATTGTGCCGGCTTTAAACCCAATACACCATACCCTGTCTATTTCATTGTAACTGTTAGCAACTACAAGTTCGTATCATACGGCTTTGTAGCATATTTAAAACAATTAAAAATGATTGGTATGAAGAAGATAACACTTGGTTTATTGACCCTGAGTTTACTGGTAACCGGTATTCAGGCGCAGGAGAAAAGCACCCACCCATCTAAAAAGGAGAAGAGCATGCACAAAGGTCCGCGGGGGCATATGAAAGGTGGTGGCATGTATAAAGATCTGGATCTTACACAGGATCAGAAAGACCAGATCGCAAAGATCAACGCGGAGTACAAAGCCGCTGTACAGGAACTGAAGGCTAAGGAAAACAGCATCACCGTAGCGGAGCACAAAGACCAGATGAAAACGCTGGGCAAAACCCGTCATGAAAAAGTGCAGAGCGTATTGACAGCAGAACAAAAAGAAAAGCTGGAGAAAAAAAGAGCAGAACGCAAAGGAAAAGGTCCGAATGCACACTTCAATGGCAAAAGGGCGAAAGGTGGTATGGCAAAATCGAATCTCAACCTGACCGATGAACAGTCTGCCAAAGTGAAAACGATCAGAAGCAATACACAAAGGAAGATCAAAAGCATCCGGGAAAACGATGCATTGAATTCCGAAGAAAAAAAGCAGCAAACCATAGCTGCCTTCAGACAGCAGAGCGAAGAAATGAAAGGCCTTTTAACGCCAGAGCAGGTGAAAAAAATGGAAGCCATGCCGCAACGCGGACGCAGGCATATGACGAGATAGTAGCGCAAAACTACCTCGCTTTGAAAACACCTCACAGGTTTCAGAAACCTGTGAGGTGTTTTATTTTACTCAATTCCCGATCTCCACCAGCACCCAGTTACCCGCGCGGCGGTTCCAGAGTATGCTGTAGTCTTTACCGTGTGATAACTGGTAAGTACGGTATCCATTGAAATAAGGCAATCGGAGCCATCCGTGGTTATAGATTTCAAATTTAAAAACAAAGGGCTGCCCGGCTTTAATGGGCACCTGCTGAAAATTCCTGCCATCGTCGCTCAGCAGCACCACTTCCTCTTTATTGCTTTGAACGGTGAGCCATATCCAGCTAGGGTCTGAGTTAGGGTCGGTTTGCATGCCACCGGCACCGGGCTGGGGCGCAGGCGTGGTGCTGCCGGTTCCGGAAGGCGTTCGTGCGGGCCTTGTATTGCCGGTATTATTGTTCGGCTGTGTATTGGTTTGTGGCCGGGTGGTGTTCGGCTGTGTGTTACTTGTTTGTTGTGCACCCTGGGCTTCGTTCCACCCCCGGGTGATCGCCGCCACCCTGTCTGCCTTGGCAGGGTGACTGGAGCTGGCCCTGTCTGATGCAATGGCCTGCATGGCAGCAATAGACTGTTGCAAGGTAGCCCCCATTTTAGCCAGCACATATCCTGAAAATGCATCTGCTTCTATTTCTTTCGGCGGCACACTACCGCTGCTACTCACCACATGGTCGTAGTAGTGGTGCCCGATTTCATGCGCCAGCACGCTGATAGAAGCCCACTTCGTAGCGGTATAGGCATCCAGGTCTTCCAGAAAATTGTTGTCATATACAATCCAGCGCGCCCGGTTGATGATGGTGGCATAGGCATTACGAATGCCGTTCTGCTCTCTGACAGTGAAGTTTTCCTGCCAGTTGATCAGGTTCAGCATATTGTTGATGATCTCTTTTGCTTCGTATACGGAAGCAAAATTGGAGCGCAACGACCGCGGCGGCACTTTAAAACCACAGCCCGTTATCTTTTGGGCCTGTGTAAACAAAGGGCTGAGCAGCAGCAGTATGGCAAGGGAAAAAACGATTTTTTTCATATATCGTAAGCGCTGATTTTTGTGTTAGGGAATTGCCCGGTAGCCTGAACCATCCAATAGAATGTTATGACTTTACCAGTGAAAATAAACAATTCTCGGGAAATACATCTTCTCTCATATGCGTTCTGCATATCAGGATGAACAACTGGCTCAAAAGGCATGGTTGTACACAAGAATAAGCCGTCCTGCACGTTATGTTAACAAACCCGGCGGGCATTGTCTGCTGCCTTTGCATATGAAAACGATGGCAACATTCCGGCAGGTCCCATAGGTAGCTAAAACACAAGCGTATGCAAAAAACATCTTTTCTGGCAGTAATAGCGGGCGTCTTGTTTTTTATAAGTTGTAATAAAAACCACGACCCGGCACCTGCCGTGCCGGTAACGTATCTATTGTCTGTATACCTTTCCGATAACCCCACCCGGCTCGAAGAAGTGAATATTGATATCCATTCCGTAGAGATAAAGATAGATACCACGCACGAAGCAGATGAAGCGCAGATTGCTTTACTGGATACCCCTGCCAACAACGACAGCCTGGGCGCTCCCGGTGTCACCCTATGGCATGGCGGTATTCCCGCGGGCAACCACAACCAGTTCGGCAGATGGGTAACCCTCGGTTTCCAACCGGGCACCTATGATATTTTGCAACTAAGGAACGGGCTGGATATGTTGCTGGGAGCCGTACCCATATCGGGAACTGTACGAAAGATACGCATTGCCCTCGGTGATGGCAGCTATGTAAAAACGAATGGCACCTCCTTTCCACTGACATTGCTGGACGATTCTACCAACCGGCATGTGTATATTGATGTGTTACAAGAAAGCCGCGTGATCAACAGCGACGGCAGTATGGCGGTGTATCTCGACTTCGACCTGGGGCGATCTGTAAAATACAACGGAGACGCATACCGGTTGTTTCCGTACATAAGAACCCTGCCTGCCGACCGTTCGCTGGAAATAGATGGACATGCCTTCCCCAAGGAAGCTTCGGTAGCAGTAAGTGTTTACAACAACGAGGATACCGCTACGGCGATACCCGATAACAGCGGCTATTTCAAAATACGGGGATTATCCCTGGGCCGTTACAGTGTCCGATACCATGGCACCGAAAACTACAACGACACCACCACTGTTTTTGATATCAATCAAAACAGCATCACATTGCCGCCGATGACCCTGCGGGAAAAATAAAGGCAACGTAAAGACCTCACAGGTGAAAGACCTCACAGGTTTCAGAAACCTGTGAGGTCTTTTACTCCATTACTGTATAAAATACACTTTTGTTATTTTATCGTTGCTGATCTCATAGATGACAGTGGCTTCCATTACACCAGGGTGTCCTGCACCGGTTATAACTTCCTTGTCGATTACGATATTGCCCTGCACGATTCGCTGTTTGATCTGGCAGTGGAGATCCGGCAGGCTGTTGAACATTTCACTGTATTGCTGCCGCATCGCGTCTTTTCCTTTCATCAATGGTTTGTCAGGGAAAAGATACAACTCCACGTCATCTGCATAAGGCTCCAGAAAAGCCTCTATGTTTCCGGCGTTGTAAGCATCCACCTGTTGCTGTACCAGCGATTCGGGAGTGGGCGCCACCAGGTTTGCCGGGTCAATGGTCTGTTCGTTTTGAGAAGGAATAAGCTTTTTGCTTACTACATCCACCAACGTTACATTCTGGGTATAGGTTTGTGCGCCCAACCGTAAAGGCAGCAGCGCTGTAACGCTTATAATACTGATGAACAGTGCATTGACAGATGATTTCATGATGTGTATCGTTTATGCATTTGGCGATGGTTTCTGCTGCCGGTGCCTGTGCGATGGTCTTTGGCCGGAGTAAACTTCGCCAGCACCGTTTATACCCGCATAACAAGATATAATATTTTCACCATACCCAAAAGTTTGTGCGGCGGCTTTGTTGCCATTTCATCCCGCTTCAACAGGTGGCATGGTTTCTATTCTTTTTCAATTCCCTCCTTTGTCAATAAACAATCATTATCCGTTAATATTCCTGTCTCCCGATATCGGCGATTTGGCTTATTTTCGGCGATCGCTATAAACATATGAGTAAGTTGATTTCATTATTCGGAGAGTACATGCTGCGGCTTACGCCGCCTCATCAGCAAAAGATGATCCAGGCAGATGCATTGGAGATGCACTGGGCGGGATCAGAGGCCAATATCGCTGTATCATTATCTATTTTTGGCGACGACACCCGTTACATCACGGCCATGCCTGGCAATGAGTTATCGCGGGCGGGTATCGCTGCCCTACGCAAGTATGGGGTAAACCCGGCAGTCCATTACCGGGACGGACGCGTGGGCACCTATTACTACGAAAGCGGACAGGGCGCACGCGCGGGCAAAATCATTTACGACCGGCAGTATTCTGCACTCAGCCTGCTGCAGCCCGGCGAACTCAACTGGTCTGCCCTGCTCAAAGATGCCGGTTGGTTTCACTGGAGCGGCATCACCCCGGCTTTGAACGAAAATACGGCGCTTGTATGCAAAGAAGCGCTGGAAACAGCGGCTGCCATGGGCATCACCATTTCGGCTGACTTTAACTACCGGAGCACGCTCTGGAATTACGGTAAACATTGCAGTGAGGTAATGCCGGAGTTGTTGCAATACTGCAACGTGTTGCTGGCGGATGTGGATACCGCTACACTATATTTCGGCATTGACCCCGATGCCGGCAACCTGGTGGGAGACACCTTCCGCCTGCTGAAGCTGGCCATGCCCAAACTCGACACCATTGCCATGACCATGCGCGTACAGGAAAGTGCCAGCGCCAATCAGTACATCGGCTATCTTTGGCACGATCATTCGGTATACACCTCGCAACCCTATCATATTCAGCAGATCGCGGAACGCATCGGCGCCGGCGATGCTTTTATGGCCGGACTGATTCACCAACTACACAACGGGGCAGCCCTGCAGGAGGTCATTGAATTTGCCACGGCCTGCGGCGTCATCAAACACAGTATCACCGGCGATTTCAACGTTGCCACCCGGGAAGAGGTGAACACCCTCATGACTCAGAAAGGCAGTGGTAAAATCATCCGGTAATATTTAAAACTATAATTCTTCAGGAAATGAGTGTACAGGAAATTTCAGCACAGGTAAAGCAAACCGGCTTCATGCCGCTTTTCAGCAGTACCGACCTCACAGTATCGCAACAGGTATTGAAAGCCTCCTACGAAGGAGGGGTAAGGCTGTTTGAATTTACCAACCGGAGCGCCAACTCTTTCGATATATTCAAGGCGCTCAGAACCTATTGCGACCGCGAACTACCTGATATGGTGCTCGGCATCGGCACCATCAAAAACTGCCGGCAGGCACAACAATTCATCGATGCGGGGGCCGACTTTCTGATCAGTCCGCTGATATTGGAAGAAATACACGAAGTGGCGTCTAAGCACCAGAAGTTATGGATGCCTGGCTGCGCCACGCCCACGGAGATCGGCACGGCCGAGAACTGGGGTATAGAGATCGTAAAAATATTCCCCGCCAGGCAACTGGGCGGTCCCGCTTATATAAAGGCGGTGAAAGCTGTTTTTCCACAAACGCATTTCCTCACCACCGGGGGGGTAGAACCTGCCGCCGATGATCTGAAGAAATGGTTCGATGCCGGTACCACCGCTGTGGGCATTGGCTCGCAGTTGTTCCCGGCCGATTGGCTCGCCGGCAATCGCTTTGATCTGGTTACGGAGCAAATAAAAAACATCTTCGGATACATAAGTGCCGTGCGTAAAGGATAAAAACGGTTTTGGATACCAGCCGGGAGTATATTGCCCGAAGGGGCATTACTCTTTATCAGCGGCAAGGCTGATCGCTGTTCATTCATAAAGTCAGAAAGGCAACTGCTATAGCCGGGCTCAGGCAATCAGTGCCGAAGCTGTATTAAAAGCGGGAAAACAGTTCCATAAACTCCTGCCGGCGGCTCCGCGAAATATTGATGCTGGCATCGTTGTCCATGATGATGTAGCCTCCGTCGCTGCGTACAAATTTCCGGATATGGTTAATGTTGATAAGGTACGAACTGTGCACGCGGTAGAAGTCCGGACCGCTAAGCGCCTCGTCTATTTCTTTGAGCACTTTCGATACCAGTATTTTTCTTCCGTTGGTCAATACAACATTGGTATAGTTGCTTTCTGCTTCACAATATATGATATCGTTGGTGGCAACAAAAATCAGCCCATCGTTGGTGGTGAGCGCAATCCGCTGGGGCGTCTGCTTCTCACGCAGTTGTATATTTTGCAGCAGCAGCATAAGCTGCTCCCGTGTGGGAATCGATTTTTTGTCTTCCAGCCTTTTAATGGTAGCCTTCAGGTCATCCGGATCAACCGGTTTTAACAGGTAATTGAGTGCGCTGTATTTGAATGCCTTCAATGCAAACTGATCGTAGGCTGTACAAAATACCACTTCAAAAAAGAGATTTTCCAACTGTTCCAACATATCAAACCCATTCATTTTCGGCATTTCAATGTCCAGAAAAACCAGATCGGGCTGGTATTTTCGAATGGCCTCTATTCCCTGTTCTGCGGAGTTGCACATGGCCAGTATCTGCACCTGTGGTGTATACGTTTTAATCAACCATTCCATCATTTCCAGTGCGTTTTGCTCATCGTCCACGATAATACTCTTTATCATCTTCTTGTGTTTTGTATAATTAACAGTCTACCGGAATATTAATGATCACCTTGGTTCCTGCAGCTTCATCATTTTCCGTTTTGATGTCTTCCACTTCTATGGTAGCTTCTGCCTGCGAATGTTTGGCCAGCAGTGCCAGCCGGTCTTCGGTCAGCTTCATGCCCAGCGATTTTTTGGTGGCGAAAGATTTGCTTCGCATCTCACCGGCTTTATCCCGGCCAATACCATTGTCTTCAATCACACAGCGTAAGAGACAGCCAGATGCCATCCCTACTGTTATCTTCAGTTCGCCCGCTGTTTTTTTATGCAATAATCCATGCCATATGGCATTCTCCACATAGGGTTGAAAGATCAGCGGCGGCACAAAAATATTACCCGTTTTCACATCTTCTTCTATTTGCACTGAATAAGAAAACCTATTTTCAAATCGTATCAATTCCATCTCAATATACAGCTTCAATGCTTCCATTTCGTTGGCAAGCGTAATAGATTTGCTGTTGGAGTTATCCAGTATCAGCCGTATAAGCTTTGCAAACCGGGTAAGATAAAGCGATGCCGTTACCTGATCGCTTTTTACTATATACCGGTTGATAGAATTAAGACAGTTAAAAATAAAATGCGGGTTCATCTGCGCTCTTAGCGCCAGCATTTCCACGTCTGCCATTTTCTTCTGCGTTTGCAATAATACCTGCTCTGCTTTTTGTTTTTCTGCTTCTGCATTTGCTTTTACAATCTTGTTGGCACAGAGGGAAGCTATCGTCGTCAGGATAGAGAGGTGATGTTGCGTGAAAAAGCCTTTTCTGGAATGCTCGCAGTCTATAATACCCAGCACCTGCCCTTTGTGTACGATAGGAACAGCAATTTCTGCGTACCGTACTGCATCGTCTACAATATACCTTTCGTCGAGTGTGGTATCATCTATTATTTCCGCCTGGCCGGTAACGGCAACATGCCCGGTGATTCCTTTCCCCAACGGAATCACAATGGGGTCTTTTACTATTCCTTCCTGCTCCATTTTGGGGCCATATGCTGCTTGCTGCACCAATACCTTTTTATCTTTATCTACGAGGTAAATTACACAGTCTTCAAAGCGAAGCCGCCCGATACAGTTGCGGGCCACATCCCAAAGTATTTCTTCTATGGAATTAGTATCCTGCAAACTGGTAGCAAAATAGTTAATGGCTTGTTCAGCTTCTATTTTTTCTTTTTGTTCCGCCAGTTGCCGGTTCCTGATCTGCAGTATTCTCCATACAATGAAAACCGTCAGCAACAGGAAGCCTGAGACGAACCACCATGTCAGCCAAAACGGCGGACGTATATAGAAGGAGAAACTGTTTTGGGCATCTACCCAATCTACTCCGTTGGTGGTAGCCTGTATATTGAGTGTATATTCACCGGGAGGCAATGATGTAAATTGCAGTATATTAATATTCCCGATCACCGTCCATTTTTCGTCGAACCCTTTAAGCCGGAAACGATATTTCACTTTATCCGGATTGCTGAAATATGGCGAAATAAACTCTGCGTGTAAGGTTGCCTTGTGTGAATAGTTCAACACATTTTTTCCGGTGTTACTGTAATTGAAGTCGCTCCCTTTGTTGGTGATGCCGGTAAGATACACCGTAAGCTGTTCATCCGCCGGCTTCAGTTGTTCCGGGGTAAAATAAGCAACCCCGTTACGTCCTCCTAAGAAAACAGTACCCGTACTGTTTCTGTACCAGTTATTGTCATTGAATCCATTCACCTGCACGTTATCGTAATGATCAAACAGATTGAGTTTCTGACTTACGGGATCGTAGCGGTAAATACCATTTTCTGCCGTGGCCCATAAAATATTATGGCGGTCAAAAAAAACAGTGCTAACAAACAAGCTGTCGAAAGCTGTGGCAAACTTATTAACAGATACCCCTTTTGTTGAGTATCCTGCAATGTACACCCCATAATTGGTAGCAAAAACAAACCGGTCGTCGTCGAGTATAAACCCGCTGCTGATGTATTTATTTTTAAAGGGCAGGGGCACAGTTTCTAAGAATTTTGCTTCTTCGTCCAGACAGTGCAACCCCTGGTTGGTAGTCAGCCATATGATACCGTTGCTGCCCTGGTAAGCATAGTTCATGTTTTCTTTCGCCACAGGGATGTCTACTGCCGACAGCAGATAAGTATCGCCATCGAGCATGTAAAGGTTATCTCTTCCCAAAACGAGATGGTCGCCGCTGCGAAGGGTAACGATATCGTCGATAAAGTCGCGTTCTATTTGCTTTTGCACGGCAGCGTCGGCATATAGCGGCCGGCTGTATTGTTTACCCTTAGGATGGTAGATCCATACCCCGGAATCCGTGGGGCCCAGTATCACGTTTGTGCCGTCATACACAATGGCTTTTATAGAAGGATGTTTAATGCCTGATTCCGAAGGCAGAAATAATTCCTGGGTATTTGCTGCCACATCCCAGTATAAAAATCCGTTGGCAGTAGCCATCCAGAGATTTCCCTTTTCGTCGCCTGCTATCTTCCGTACATTGTCTATCCCTCCTTGGCTATGACTATCCGGCAGCCGGAACCTTGCCATTCCAACCGTTTCATTTTGCAGCGGAAACCGGGCAATGCCGTCAATGGTACCCAGCCAGGCATGCCCCTCGTTATCCGCGAATATACTGGTTACATATTCACTTGTTGCTATCTCGCGGCCATTGAGCATGAATCGGGGCTTTCTGTACGTAGCTGTTTTGCTGTCGTACTCGAATATACCTTCCCGGCATGCCAGCAGATAGGCGCCTGTCGCATATTCGGCAACGCCCTTTACATCGCAGGTGGTTTCTCCCGGCAGCGTGGTTTGTGTAATCGTTTTAGTTTTGAAATTATACCAGTAGCTTTGGTTGGTCCAGCTACTTAGCAGCGCGCTATCCGCAGTAAAAGGGTACAATTTATACGCTTCCCTGTTGGGGAGACTATCGAGCTGCTTCCCTGCTATTTGATACCTGAAAACCCAGGTATCATTACGAAAAAACAGGTATCCTTCTTTTTCTTCTAAAAACCGGATGCTGTACGGATAGGCAATATGGATACCCGCAAACGCATTTTCAAAATATCCGGTATCGTCGCTGAAGCGCAGGATGCCTTTTTCCGTCATTAGCAGTATGCCATTCCGGGTCTCCAGTAATGTTCCTAACCTGGCGCCTGCATAGCCATTGTACACCCTCACTTCTTCAAACCGGTTTTTCCCTTCTTCCAGCACAAAAACGCTGTTGCGCGTGGTAACCCAAACGCGGTTTTCGGCATCGCAGATCATATGTTCCAGGTTCGCCCCCAGGTCGAATAGCCGGGTGGATCTTCCGTCGAAGCGCTCTACCTGCCGCCTATGTTGTACCCAAAGAAAGCCTTTGGCGTCTTTAGTGACCTTTGCAATATTGGCTGCGGGCACGGTGAAATTGTTGTATAGCTGCAGGTGAAAAACCCTGTCCTGTGCCCATACATCGTCCATTACGCTGCCAGCGATGACTGCAACTAATGAGATTGCCATTCTTATGTAAGAACCACTCAACAAAACCGGGGATGGAGTTTAACCAGCTTATGCCACAATAAGAAAGCCGGCTATTCTGGCGAAAGTTCAACCGTCCGCAATTTTGCCCATTTGCACGATAAATGGCGTCAATACTTAGTATTCAGAACAAAAATTTAGTGAACAGTCTGCTCAGATTCCTTTCAACTGTTTTCGCTGCTGCAGAAACTGTTCAAACTGTTGCAAACTGTAGCTGCTGAGATTCTGCAAGGGCTGCACCCCGGCTTTTTGTGCTGCCAGTACGCCGTAGCGTATATCTCCAAATCCTTCGAGGGAGTGCGCATCGGGATCGATCGAGATCATCCCGCCTCGCCGGAGCATAGCGTCGATGAACCGCCAGTCGATATCGAGCCTTCGCGGGTGGGCGTTCAGCTCTATAACCACCTGATTTGCAACACACGCCTCTGCCATCTTCTCATGATCTACCGGGTATCCGGCACGGCTGAGCAGTAACCTGCCCGTCATATGGCCGAGGATGGTGGTATAAGGATTGCTGATGGCAGTCAGCAGCCGGTGCATGGCCTTTTCTTCGGTCATTTTGAGGTTGGAGTGAACGGAGGCTATCACCAGGTCGAAAGTAGCCAGTATGGCATCATCATAGTCAAGGCTGCCATCGTTGAGTATATCTGCTTCTATGCTTTTGAAGACCCTGAATGGTTTCAATTGTTCATTCAGCGCATCTATGTAAGCATGTTGCTCTTTCAGTCGTTCCTGGGTCAATCCATTGGCATAGAAAGCGGAACGGCTGTGATCGCTGATCACCAGGTACTCATATCCTTGCTCTATGGCTGCCCGGGCCATTGCTTCTATGGTATACCCTCCGTCGCTCCAGTTACTATGACTGTGTATAATGCCTTTTATATCAGCAGTTTGTATCAACGGCGGCAGGGGTTGTTGCTGAGCCAGCGGTATGATGCCCGGAAATTCCCGCCGGCAGGGTTCTATAAAATGTACTCCGGCAGACGTAAAAACATCCTCCTCGTTTGCACGAACCTGAGATGAAGGAAACCGTCTGTCCCATTCGCTCATGAACTCACCGGAACAACTGGTCTGGAAGCATACAGACCCAAAACTTTCCGGTGTACTGTGATAAAAAATCAGACTAACAGCACCCGCCTTGTCAAAGCGGGTATGCGTATCCGTGCTTTCGGAAGGTCCGTAACCGATAGCCTGTAGCAAAGTGGTAAGTGCAATTGTGTCTGCGGTGGTTACCCATTCCAATGCCTGCAGGGTTTCCATTTGTCGTCTGAACGCACCGGTCAATATAAACCGGTATGCAGGAAGGGCATTCTCCAGGTGCTGTTGCAGGCTGAGGGCTGCCGCTTCCGCCTGCGCATACAAAAATACGCCCTGGCTTTGCTGGTAAAACGTGATGCTGTCTTTTACGTTTTTTTGTGTTTTTTCACCAAACCCTTTGAAAAGGGATAACCGGTTTTCATTGCAGGCGTATAGTAATTCTCCAATACTCTCCACTCCCATTTCTTTCCAGATCACTGCTATTTTTTTTGCGCCCAGCCCTTTTATATTGAGCAGCATTTCTATAACCCCCGGCGGGGTACGGGTAATATAATCTTCCAGCACCGACAGCTTGCCGGTTTCCATCATTTCTACGATCTTTTTGCCCGTGGCATCGCCAATACCCTTGATAGAGAATATTTTTTCTTTAGGCAGGTCTTTCAATTGAGCAGGTAGTTTCTCTATTGTATAAGCAGCATTTGCATACGACTTTACCTTAAAACTATTTTCCCCATGAATATCCATGAGTTTTGAAAGCAGGGAGAATGCATCGGCAATTTCGAAGTTATCCATGCTGTAAAGTAAACAATAAAATATGATCTGCTCATCTGTATTCCCGAAGCCATCGAAAGCCGCCGGGTATGGCATCACCACAGTGTATGGGTACATATACATACACCCTAATTTCCCCAAAAGCAGTGCTATACCATGCGCTGCGGCTGTTTATTTGCCGGTGAGCTTTTTAATCAGTTCCACTTCTTCCTGTTTATACGGAGTGCCATCCTGGCGGAAGATATCGTGAAACCACACAGGAGGTTCGCCGCTGTACGGTTTTTTCCAGCTATCCCAGGCATACTTGGTCTGCGACTTGCCATCTACCAGTCCCCAGTTGTAAGCACCAACGTTGTGTGTTTTGGCAATGGGCAGTGATCCTTCAAAAGTACTGTTGTTGCCCCTTGCCATGTATTCAGTGCAAAGTATGGGACGGCCATAGCGTTGTAATTCTTTGATATTTTTTTCAAAGCTGGCGGCATCTCCGTAGTTGTGAAACGAGATGATATCACTTTCTGTTACCATCAGTTGTTCTATCGGTTTCAGCGTTTCGTCAGAAGACCAGTCGCCGGCCCAAAGCCCTACTGTCAGCGGCTGCGTGGGGTTTACCGAGCGTGCCCATACGTATACGTCTTTTAGTAAGGCCAATACCAGGTCCGGCTTGTTGGCGGGCTCCATTTTTCTGTAGTGGTCATTATTCATATTCTCCGGCTCATTCCAGAGGTCCCAGCCGAAAACCCGATCGTCTTCAGCAAATCTGGCGACGATGGCTCTGGTATACTTTTCGAGCCGGGGGTATTGATTGCTGTCGAGCAATGCGTTTTTGCCCGGGTTTTGCACCCACCCCGAGTTGTGTACGCCCGGCTGCGGATCGCGTTGCTTTCCGGACTGCGGATAAGGATCCCATACGGAATCGAACAGTACAAACAGGGGTTTGATACCGTGGCGGGCCGCTATTTGTAAAAATAACTCTATCCGGTTCAGGAAGCCTTCGGCATCTTGTTCATACACCAGATCATGCAAGTATACGCGTACAGTATTCATGCCTATGCCTGCAGCCCAACCCAACTCTCTGTGGATGGTTGCAGTATCAAAGGTCTCTGCCTGCCACATCTCCAGTTGATTAATAGCAGTAGAGGGCACAAAGTTGCAACCTACGGGCCAGCTTTGTTTTGCATACCATGCGTTGGCTTCTTCCTGGCTCCAAAGCGCTCTGGTATGCTGACTTTTTTCTGCATCCGCAGTTTTCTGTTCGTTATTGGTTCCGGATGCGCAGTTTTGCAGCAGCAGGGCAGCCATGCCGAGCAAAGGCAAAAGTATTTTTTTCATTGTGTGTGTTTTACTTTTATAATATACCTGAATCGGTGGTTGTTTCAGTTTGAATGGTTGCTGATTCACCGCCCTGTTTTTCTTTTAGCTGTTTATACCAGAGGTGCCGTCTGCAGTTTCCACGGCATAGGCCTCCAGATCAAGGCCATAAGTAGTCTTATACAGGGTGGCAGCTTCCTCCACCAGTGCCGCTGCAGCGTTCTTCCGCACCAGGTTGATAGTACAACCGCCAAAACCACCGCCCATCATTCGGGCACCCATTACCGCTGGTTTATTTTTTACAAAATTCACCAGCCAGTCCAGTTCGGGACAGCTTACTTCATAGTCTTCGCTCAATCCCCGATGGGAGCCAAACAATTGCCTGCCCAGTCCTTCCATATTACCGCCACTCAGATCGCTGCATGCCTGCAGCAAGCGCTCGTTTTCTTCTATCACATATTTGCAACGCCGGTATATCAATTCGTCTTTAGGTTGCACGTATGCATTGAGTTGTTGCAGGGTCACATCACGCATGGAACGGATATCCGGTTCTTCCGCCGCTACCCATTGCACCCCCTGCTCACACTGCAACCGGCGAGTATTGTATTCAGAATCGGCCAGCGAATGCTTCACATTACTATTCAGCAACAGAATGGTATATTCTTTCAGGTCGAGCGGTATATACTCAAACGCCAGGCTTCGGCAGTCCAGTTTAACCGCATGCTCCGTTTTCCCGAATACAGAGGCAAACTGATCCATAATACCGCATTTCACGCCCGCGAATTCGTGCTCGGCCATTTGAGACAATGTTGCCAGTTCCATTTTTTCCAGCCCCAGTTGAAACAAATCATCGAGTGCGTATAAAACACAGCATTCTACCGCTGCCGAGGACGACAGTCCTGCTCCTATTACAATGTCGCCATCAATCAGCAGATTAAATCCGGCTATAGGATAGTTTTTCTTCAGTAGCTGGTCTGCCACTCCGAGCACATAGTCGGTCCATGCGCCACCCCGTCGTTCCAGGGTATCAGTTGTACAGGAAAAATGCTCATTGAAAGAAACGGAGTAAAGCCTGATCTGCTGATCATTTCTCGGCGTGGCCGCTACGTAAGCAGCCTGGTTGATGGCCGCCGGCAATACAAATCCATCATTGTAGTCCGTATGTTCTCCGATGATGTTGATGCGGCCGGGCGAGCGGAATAACCGGGGCTCCTCGCCATAGATATCGATGAATTGTTTTCTCAGCTTGTCCGTATCGTATATTCCCTTCTTCATAATTGCTGTTTGATCGTGACAGGAAAGTGTAAGGTACTCTTCAAAAAGTTTACGACAAAAATTACGGCACTAACCTTTACGGTTTTTCTGAAGGCACAGGCAAGGCAATACGCTCTGCTACCGGTTTGCCAAATACGGGTTCTCCTTTTTCGTTCCATGTAAAACGTTGTGCCCTGGGCGAGCGTTTACTGCCGCATCCCTGCCCGGGCGCACTGTTCGCATGGTATAATATCCAGTGTTCTTCACCATCAGGCGAGGTGAAAAAGGAGTGATGCCCGGGTGCGTACACGCTATTTTCCGGCGCGGTGGCAAAAACCGGCGTTGGCTTTTTCTTCCAGGCCGTGCTGTCGAGCAGGTTGTCCCGCCCGGTAAACGAAAGCAGTCCCAGTCCGTAATGATCCGTCCAGCAACCACTGGCTGAAAAAACAATGAACAATTGTTGATTGTGCACGATGAACTGCGGACCTTCGTTTACATTTACCTGCGGCGGGTTATTGGGGTCATTCAACGCACCGTGTTTCTCCCAGTCGTATGTGGGCCTCGAAATGCATACCCGCCCGCCCTCTATGGTCCAGGGGTTTTTCATTTTTGCGATGTATATATTTTGTTGTCCGTTTACATCGCCCTCCCAGCCACTCCATATCATATACCATTGTTTATCGTACTCGAATACATTACCATCTATTGCCCATTTATCCGTGGAATCGGCTATTTTTCCTTTAAATGTCCATTGCCCCTGCATCGGGTCGGCGTTGGCATTTTCCAGCACATACATACGGTGGTTTTCGTTTTTGCCATCGTCTGCAGCATAGTACAGGTACCATTTCCCCTGTATAAAATGAATTTCAGGCGCCCAGAGCGATTTTGACCATAGTGTACCCGCGGGTGGTGTGTAAATAGTTTTATGTTCAGCAGTGGCCAAGCCGGCTATTGTTTTGGTTTTCCATAAGCCGATTCGGTTGCCCAGTGTATGCGTATAATAATAGAATCCGTCTTTGTAAAAAGAAAATGGGTCTGCTCCGGAGGGCAGCAGCGGGTTGGTGAAGGTTTGCGCCTGCAGCCGGCTCCAGCCGCCCAGCAGTATAAGGAGTGCTGTGAGCACCCAATAGCTTTTCTTCATATGCTGTGTTGTTAAAACAACAAAGCATCTTCTTTCATTACAGGATCAAGAAGATGCTTCGCTATACAGGTATACAAAAAGTGTTGCCGTTACTTCATTTTTACGAGGGCAGGATTATAGAGTTGCCGGTGCACCTGTTGTGTTTTTTGCAGGGGAAACTTCAATACTTTTCTGTCGTACGTGAAGAATCCGTTGGTTTCTATTTCTACGTCTGTGGTTTGGGTATACACCGCAGCCGACAGCCCCATTTCGATCATTTTCGGTATTCTGTTGATAAACTCTTCGTACCTGGTAAACATTTCATCGCTGTTTTTAAAGCTCTGGTATCCCCAGTTATCCTTATCCTGCCAGGTATGCCCTTCTACTGGCAATCCTAAACCGCCAAACTCCCCCAATACCAGCGACTGACGTTCTCCGTATACTGCAGGGTCGGGCATTTGCGGATCAGCATAATGATGGATGTCGAGAATGTGGCCGGTGTTGTGAAAAAAGTTGCCGCCACTGGCAGCGTTCACCAGCCTGGATGGATCCATCCGAATGGTCCATTCGGTGATTTCTTTTGTTTTAAACTGCCCCCAGGCCTCGTTGAACGGCACCCATGATACGATGGAGGGGAAGTTGTGCAGGGCATCCATAATGGCTTTCCATTCTTTTTTGAAAATGGCCTCGGAGGCAGGAGTGCGGTCTTTGTCCATCTGGCGGCCACTCACCTGCCCGAGCCGCATATCCCAGGCATTTCCACCCATATCGCCGCTGGGCATATCCTGCCATACCAGTACACCGAGTTTATCGCAATGATAATACCAGCGGGCAGGTTCTACTTTTACGTGTTTGCGGATCATATTAAAACCCAGCTCTTTGGTTTTAACAATATCAAATTTCAGTGCTTCGTCTGTAGGTGCGGTATACAGCCCGTCGGGCCACCATCCCTGATCCAGCGGTCCATACTGAAACAGGAAGGTATTGTTCAGTAACATACGCTGAATACCATTCTGGTCTTTAGCCATAGAAGACTTACGCATGGCAAAATAGCTGCCCACCTCATCTACTACCTTACCTTTACGGATAACCGCAATTTTCAGGTCGTAGAGAAACGGAGAAACCGGAGACCACAGCTTTGCGTTGGGTATGGAAAGACTGATGGGGGTATTTTCGTCTGCCACCTGTTCTGCTACCTGCTGTGTGCCGTCGAAAGCTGTTACCCTGATCAAATCGCCGGGGCGCAGGTTTTGGGCGCTTACTCCGATATGGAGGGTTCCCTGGTCAATGTCCGGGGTCTGCCGGGTAGAAGCGATATAGGTAACTGGTACTGCTTCCAGCCAAACTGTTTGCCAGATGCCGGTTACAGGGGTATACCATATACCGTGCGGGTTGTTGATCTGTTTACCTCTCGGCTGAGGGCCATCATCGGAAGGATCCCAAACCCTTACGGCGATATCCTGTTTGGTGCCTTTTTTCAGCAGGTCGGTGATATCGAAGGAGAAGGGATCGTATCCGCCCTCATGACTGCCCACTTTTTTACCATTCACAAATACATCGGTCGCCCAATCTACCGCGCCGAAGTGCAGCAGCACTCTTCCCCGCCTGTACGATGTAGGTATATCCACCGTTCTCTTGTACCATAGCACATTGTCTTTACCTACCTGCTTGCCTGCGCCCGACAAAGCCGATTCTACAACAAATGGCACCAATATGTTACCCTGGAATGCCGTGGGAAATTCCTCCACATCCTGTCGTGGCACAATGCTGTATTCCCATATGCCGTTGAGATTAACCCAGTTGTCAGTGCGAGTGAGTTGGGGACGCGGATACTCCGGAAGCGGATTGGCAGCATCTACCTTCTCAGCCCATTCCGACTGAATTTTTCCCTTCACAGGTTGCCAGCCCTGGCTGTATGCAACAATGTTGCCTGCAAACAACGCTAATAAAATACCTAGTTTCTTCATTACAAATATTTGATAGTTAATGTATAGTTGGTTTGGAATTGGAAGCTACAAGATAGAAACTTTTCAGGCGAAAATTCAAATTCCAAAGGAGTATCCTGATAAATGACTCCCTGGAGATATGTTATCTTTGGCGTATGATACAGCCGTCTACCATCAGCTTCCTGAAGAAATTGGCAAAAAATAATAATAAGTCCTGGTTCGATGCGAACCGCGAAGACTATCAATATGCAAGGGCAGACTTTGCTTCTTTTATTGACCACATCATCGTAGCGCATGGCAGGTCTGATCGGTTGATTACCCATCTAACAGCCAAAGACTGCATGTTTCGTATCAATCGCGATATCCGCTTCAGCAAAAACAAAGCGCCTTACAAGAAAAACTTCGCGGCCAGCATCAACAGAGGAGGTAAGAAGTCGGTGTTTGCAGGTTATTATGTTCACCTTGAGCCGGGCAACAGTTTTGCCGGTGGTGGTATATGGATGCCTATGCCAGCCGAAACGCGTAAGATACGGCAGGAGATAGACTATAACTGGTCTGATTTTAAAAAGATCATCGGGTCGGCTGCATTTAAAGCGGTGTACAACGGTTTAGATACCAGCGAGCCGGGCATTTCGCTCACCAATGTGCCGAGGGGTTACGAAAAAGACAACCCGGCGGCAGAATACCTGAAACTGAAAAGCTGGATTGCTATGCAGCCCCTTAGCGATGCGGACCTGGTATCGAAAGATCTGTTCAAGAAAGTCCTCAAAGCATTTACTACCATTCAGCCACTGATTTATTTCATCAACGACGCCGTTGCAGATGATGAATGAAACAGTCAAACAATATAGATGTCGTGTAAGCATACCCGAATCCGCCGGCATTACGTGATGGGATAAAAAAACACCGGAGCTTACTCCGGTGTCAACGAATACTTTCCAATGCAGGTCACGGCTTCTTCAGTGCATCGCGGATTTCCATCAAGAGCTTATCTGTAGATGATGGCTCCGGTGGTGCTGCAGGCACTTCTTCTTTTTTCTTATTGGCAGCATTGATTCCTTTAATGAGCAGGAACAGGGCAAATGCTATGATCAGGAACTTTATAACGGCGGCTAAAAAACTGCCATACTGCACAGATCCCCATTTCAGTTCTGCCAGGTTCTCGACATTCGCAGCCTTCAGGGCCGGATCAAGTATTAAAGGAGTGATTACATTATCTGTGAGGGAAGATACGATTGCCCCAAACGCACCGCCGATGATCACACCGACTGCCAGGTCTATAACATTGCCTTTGAATGCAAAATCTTTAAATTCTTTGATGAATCCCATAAACTGTTTTCTTTAAGGTTAAATTAAAGTAGATACAGGTTTAAAAATAGAATAATGCCGGATAATAATTAAGGCAGACTGTTAATACTTATTAACAATCAATACACGAAGCTGTAGTGAGCGTCAGCTTATACGGCCATAATTTCCTTTTCTTTGGTAACAAGGCGTGCTTCTACCAGGCTGATGTATTTATCCGTTACCTGCTGGATTTCCTTTTCGGTATCTTTTGCAGCATCTTCACTCAAGCCATTCTTTTGCAATTTTTTGATATCCTCTATGGCATCCCTGCGAATGTTCCGGATGGCCACTTTAGACTGCTCTCCTTCCGAATTAACCCTTTTCACCAGCTCTTTTCTTCTCTCTTCCGTAAGCGGGGGAAGAAACAACCTTATAATAGCGCCATCGTTTTGCGGATTGATACCTATGTTGGCGGCAATGATGGAACGTTCAATCGGTTGCAGCATGTTTTTTTCCCAGGGCTGTATGGTAATGGTGCGTGCATCTGCAACCGATATATTACCTACCTGGTTGATCGGAGTGGGGCTGCCGTAATAATCAACTACAATACCATCTAACATCTGCGGGTTCGCTCTGCCTGCTCTTATTTTTACCAGCTCAGACTCCAGATGGTCAACCGCTTTCTTCATGGAGTCTTCACAAACATCCATGATCAATGATATTTCTTCTACCATAGTTTATTATGTTTTCCGGGCTGCAAATGTAAATAAATGGGCGTAGAAAGACGAATTTTGTTAATGCTGCTCCACCGCTTTTGCGGAAGCTTTGATGGGAAGAATTTTAGATGCCGGCATGTCTTCCTCTCCAAAACCCTTTACTACTTTTAGTTTCGGGTTGCGCATATAGTACACCATGGCAAATACGCTGAATGCCGTAACGGCCAGCATGGGTATCACTACATTGTTTCCCATCAACCTGCAATTGTATGCGAGGGTTACGAAAGCAATATTGGCAACGATGAGAATAAAGCATATTTTTTTATGACTCATTCCCCTGTCCAGCAAAATATGGTGAATATGATTTCTGTCGGGGCTGAAGGGAGAGCGGCGGTTGAATATTCTGATGGAAAAAACACGCAGAGTATCAAACAACGGTATGATCAGCACAGCTATCCCCAGAGCAGGCGCTGCCGCAATAGGAAATGCATTGGCAGGATTGGCCGCAGTCGAAATAAAATGTACCACGAGTATAGCGTTCACCAGACCAATCAGTAAAGAACCTGTATCGCCCATAAATATTCTTGCCGGCGAACGGTTGAAGATCAGGAAGGCCAGCAGACTGCCGCTCATGGCAAATGCCAGCGCGGAATAAGCGATATCGTTGATGATGTAGAAATATACGCCGAAAGTAAGGGTGGTGAAGATGCCCAGTCCTGCGGCAAGTCCGTCTACTCCATCAATAAGATTGAATGAATTAACGATCAGCATTACGGTCAGATAGGTAATGATAAGGCTTACCACTTCAGGTAATTCGTATACACCTAAAAAACCATGCATGCTGGTGATCATAATCCCGCCTTTGTATATAATGATAAAGGAGGCTATTACCTGTCCGATGATCTTTTTCATGGGTGTGAGAATCAGGATATCATCCTTCAGCCCCAGGAAAAAAATGATCAGCGCTGCGGCAAAAAAATATTGAAATGCGGGAAAATCTGCAATGGAGATACTGAGCAGACAAGAGAGTACAAAACCTGCAAATATCCCTAACCCTCCCAGTGCCGGAATCGGAGCGTTGTGAACTTTTCTTGCATTCGGAACGTCATACAGCTTCTTGATATTGGATACATTGATGATAACCGGGATGGCTGTATAGGTGATGGCAAATGCAAGGATAATGGATAATAATATGATTTCCATCTGGTTATTTTTACAATTGTAAAGGTATAATCTTTTTGGATAAACTGTTAACCTGGGGAAAAATCAGTAATCCTTCCATGTGCCTGGTATCTAAAACGGTTTAACGAACAACATTATTATTAAATAAATGATGTAAATTTTGCCCGCAAAACACAATACTTTAGCTTTGAAAATTTAAGAACAGATTATTATGCCAGAATTAAAAGACATTGCCACGCAGATCAGGAGAGATATTGTAAGAATGGTACATGCCTGCCAGAGCGGGCACCCCGGAGCCTCTCTGGGCTGTGCCGACTTTTTTACTGCCCTGTATTTTGATGTGTTGAAACACAATCCCGAATTTAATATGGATGGAACCGGCGAAGACCTGTTCTTTCTTTCCAACGGACATATATCACCGGTATGGTATGCCACCCTGGCACGTTCCGGATACTTCCCGGTGAAAGAACTGTCTACCTTCCGCCAGATCAACTCCCGGTTGCAGGGTCACCCGGCTACACACGAACACCTGCCCGGTATCCGCGTAGCTTCCGGATCGCTCGGACAAGGCATGAGCGTTGCCATCGGCGCGGCTACGGCCAAAAAACTGAACAACGATCAGGGACTGGTGTTTTCGCTGCACGGAGACGGTGAACTGAATGAAGGACAAAACTGGGAAGCCATCATGTTTGCCCCCCATCATAATGTAGATAACCTGATTGCCACTGTGGACTGGAACGGACAACAGATAGATGGTCCTACCAAAAAGGTGATGGACATGGGCGATATAGGTCAAAAATTCGAAGCGTTCGGCTGGACGGTGATCAGTATGAATGGCAACGATATGGACGACACCATCGCTACCCTGCATAAAGCCAAACAAATGACCGGTAAGGGTAAACCTATAGCCATCATGATGCATACCGAAATGGGAAAAGGCGTAGACTTTATGGAAGGAAGTCATGAATGGCACGGCATTGCGCCCAGCGATGAACAGTTGGAGAAAGCATTGCAGCAGTTACCCGAAACCCTGGGCGACTACTGATCCGGAGCCTCGCCGCTCAGCCATTGCTTTAATATCATATCTTTTTCAACAGGCAGTGCATTATCTACGGTAAACCGCAGGTAATGCACCCTGCTGCTTTTTGCTATGTCCAGGCTTTCGTAATAAGTTTTGATCTTCAGGTCTTCCGATATATCGGCGCGCTGGTATGCATCGTCTGAGGCTTCCAGTACCTCCAGGTTGTAGAGTTGTGTCACCTGTAACGTAAACCGGTACAGGTCTGGAGAATCTGTTTTCAGGTGCACTACACCGTTATGTGCCAGTATTTGCTGATACAGCCGTAAAAAACGGGGGTGTGTAAGCCTTTTCTTGGCTTTCGACATACGTAGTTGCGGATCGGGGAATGTGATCCATATCTCCTGTACTTCGCCCTTTGCAAAATATTCGTGAATACGTTCAATCTGCGTGCGTAAGAATGCAGCATTGCCAATATTTTCTTCCAGACATTTTTTGGCGCCTGCCCATATACGGTTCCCCTTCAGGTCTACCCCTATAAAGTTTCTGCCGGGATATTTCCGGGCCAGCGCAACGGTGTATTCCCCTTTACCGCAGGCGAGTTCGAGCGTGATGCCATGCGGGTTGCCAAAAAATTGCTGCCAGTTACCGGCCATATGCTCGGGAAACTGTAGCACGTTTCGGAACTGTTTGATCGCTTCGAATCTTACCAGTTTTTTATGTCCCATTATCGATTTGGTATGAAACGGCAAAAGTAGGGCAAAAGATATCGTAATTTGCGTACCTTATCTTTTCGCGTATGAATGTAATCATCACTGGTGCGTCCAAAGGATTCGGCAAAGCACTGGCAACCCTGTTTGCATCCCGAGGGCACAATATTTTTATTTGCGCCCGCAATGAAAAACAATTGTACGATACCATGGAGGAGCTGCAAACCCGCTTCCCGGATGTGACGGTGAAAGCACGCCCCTGCGATCTCAGCAATAAGGAGGAGGCGCAGGCTTTCGGAGAATGGTTATCGGGATTGAGCATTGCTATAGACGTACTCATCAACAATGCCGGTTCTTTTGTACCCGGCAGCGTACACAACGAGCCGGATGGTGCACTGGAAAGCATGATAGCAGCCAACCTGTACAGCGCCTATCACCTTACCCGAAGTGTGCTTCCTGCCATGCAGGCGCAGCAAAGTGGCCATATCTTCAATATGTGTTCCATTGCCTCTCTCCAGGCATATGCCAACGGTGGTGCCTACAGCATCAGCAAGTTTGCCCTCGCCGGCTTCTCTAAAAACCTGCGGGAGGAACTGAAAGCATTCAACATAAAGGTTACGGCGGTGTATCCCGGTGCGGCATACACCGATTCCTGGGCGGGCAGTGGTGTATCACAAGAGCGGATCATGCAGGCAGACGATATCGCACATATGATATATGCAGCATCGCAATTGTCGCCGCAGGCCTGTGTGGAAGACATCGTTTTACGTCCGCAATTGGGAGACCTGTAGCCCGGTTATACCAATGCATCAATTTTGGCGGCCAGTTTACGGTCTTTTTCGGTAACGATGTTTCCGGCATCGTGTGTGCTCAGCCATATTTCCACCCGGTTCCATACATTGGTCCATACAGGATGGTGGTTCATTTTCTCCGCTTCCAGGGCTACCCGCGTCATAAAGGCAAAGGCTTCGGAAAAATTACTGAACTCAAATTTTTTGTACAATTGGTTGTTGGCTTCTTCCCACATAGTAAATGCTTTTGAAAATCTCGTTCTGAAAAACCTCACAGGTTTTTACATTCTGTGAGGTGGGGTTATAAAACCAGGTGTATCTTATTTTTAATCTTGTTCTTATCGAGTTGGGTGATCAGTTGTACGCCTTCTATGTTTCTGATGGCATGCTGCAGGTAGTCCAGATAGTCTTTCCCGATGTCTCCTCCCTTGATCATCCATAAAAAATCGAGGTGTCTGAATTCCGGCAGCAGGTACTCGCCGTCGAACTGATTGCCGTATATGTAATGATCTATAAAATGCCCCGGCGGACTGTACTCGTAAATAGAAAAATAATATTGCCGCCCTTTTTTGATCAGTTCAATCTCCAGACTGCTGTTTCTGCGAAAGTCGCAGTTCAGGGCCTGGTTCAACAGCCAGCAAAAGCGGTAGTCTTTTATCGGCGCTACAATACCCATGATCGAAGCGTCTGAAAAAAAAGCTTCTGCCAGTGTATGGTTATCGATTGCCAGCTTCATCAGAATACAATATCAAACGTAAGCTCCTCAGTTCCTCTTTTCACCACCACCTTTGTTTGCTGCCCCTTTTTGAAAGCATTCAACGCCTTCATATAGGTATCCATGGAAGTGATAGCATGATCGCCCAAACGTATAATGATGTCGCCTGCCTGTATGCCTGCTTTTTTTGCAGGTCGGCCATCGCTCACACCATCTGCCTTTACACCGCTGCCGCTGTAGCTATAGTCGGGCATAATACCCAGGGTAACGGAAAAGCTGGTTCTGCCTCCGGTTTGCACTTCGCGGGTAGGCGTAAAAGTGAGCCTGCCTTTCTTGTTTACCGATTCTATCAGCGCCTGTATATAACGGGTAATGTACAGCGTGCCTGTATAATTGATTTTATCGGCATCGTCGGAAGGTTTGTGGTAATCGCTGTGCGTACCGGTAAAAAAGAACAGCACCGGTATTTTTTTCCTGTAGAAAGAAGTGTGATCGCTGGGGCCGGTACCGCTGGAATCTACCCTGATGGTAAAAGGCACTTTCGCTTGTGCGTGCACTACTTCACCCCACACAGGCGAAGTACCGTATCCGCCTATGGTCACCGTATTTTTATCGTCTATACGCCCTACCATATCCATATTGATCATGTAGTTGGCGGCAGACAGGTCGATGGTGGCATGATCGGTGAAATATTTGGAGCCGAGCAGTCCCAGTTCTTCACCGGAAAAAGCAATGAGCAGGTAGTTGTTGTTGCGCGCTTTCGACTTCACGAGCAGTTTTCCCAGTTCTATCATGGCGGCCGTTCCACTGGCATTGTCATCCGCACCATTGTGTATTTCCTGCGTGCCATTTCTCAGCATAGAGTTCCCGTCTTCCCCATAGCCCAGATGATCGTAGTGCGCTCCGATGATAACGGTGTAAGGGGCTTTGTTGTCGATATAACCAATGACGTTGTGCCCGGTGCGCCTTGCTTCGCCCAGTTCCACCTTTATTTCAATATCGTATAGTGCAGCCGCATCGTCCAGGTATTTTTCCTTGGCCGATCTGGTAAGGTACAATATGGGAATGGGAGCTGCATCTCTCCTGTCTTTTGGAATAAACCGTATACCGTCTTCCCTGTTTTCGCTGTTAAAAACCACCAATGCGGTTGCGCCTTTTTCCTTTGCGATACCAGCCTCTTTATGTATATAGTCGTACACATCGAAATGAGGGTTTTGTTCATTCTCTTCGAGTACAATATCAATATCCCGGAACCAGGGCGCCCCGCTTTCGGAGAGCGAAAGGGCAACATGCGTTTCGGGTATTGACGCCTGTGCACTGAAGGCCAATGGAAAGAAGTCTCTGCCTGCTTCCATTGCTTTACCATCTACTTTGAAATAGGTGCCGGAGGCTATTTTTTTACCGTCGTGGATCTCAAATGGCTGCAGGTAGCTGCCGTTGCTGCCTCCCGGGGCTATGCGGGCCGCTTTGAACTGGCTGACGATAAATTCATAGGCGGCTTTTTCGCCTGGTGTGCCGGCTCTTCTTCCTTCGAGCTTGTCATCTGCCAGATATCCGATGTTTTTTTCAAGGCTTTCTACGATTTTCCGGTCGGCTCTTTTCAGCTTTTGTGCATATCCGCTGTGCAGTGTAAAGGTAACAACCAGTAATAAAGCGAATTTATTCATGAAAGGTGGCTATTTTATGTTGATGCAAAGGTATAAAGGCTTATGGTCATTTTTCATGCCACAAACGGCAGGGGGTGCTTTTTTGCCAAAATTCAGCGGTCGTTTCCCGAATTCGTAATCCAATAGTAGGGGTTAAACCGTATTTTTGCCGTTTCGTACTGAAATGGATCAATTACACATCGCATTAATCGGCAACCCCAACAGTGGCAAAAGCTCATTGTTCAACGCTATGACGGGGCTGTCGCAAAAAGTGGGCAACTTTCCCGGAGTAACTGTTGATAAAAAATCCGGTAATATTACTATTTCAGACGAAATGTCTGCCACTGTATTAGACTTGCCTGGCACCTACAGCCTGTATCCGCGCAGGAGCGATGAATGGGTTACCTACAAAATACTGCTCGATCCCGGCGCCGAAGAACAAACGGATTTGCTGGTGCTAACGGTAGATGCCAGCAACCTCAAAAGAAACCTGCTGTTTGCCACACAGGTCATAGACCTTAAAAAGCCCGTGGTGATCGCCCTTACCATGATGGATATTGCAGCGCGGAAAGGAATAAGGGTAGACGTGGAAGGATTGGAGCGCTCGCTGGGCGTGCCGGTGGTACCGGTAAACCCCCGCCGCGATAAGGGGATCCCGGAATTGAAAAAGGCCATTGAAAGAACTGCCAGGCAATTGTACAAGCCTCCTTCCTGGAATTTTGCCGATACAAGGGAGCTGGCAGAACAGGCAGTGGCGGATGTAAAACAAACGTTTAAAGACATCAGCGATTATACCGCTGTTCATTATCTGATCAACCACGAATCCTTTGGACTGGATGCAGCGACACAGGATAAAATTGAGCAGATAGAAAAAACACATCAGTTCAATCATACAAAGGCGCAGGCCAGCGAAATTACACAACGGTACGCCCGTATCCGCACCATTCTACAGCAAAATGTGACTGAAGCAGACCCCAAAGAGAAACAGGCGGCGAGCGACCGGCTCGACCGCATCCTGCTGCACAGGGTTTGGGGCTACGTAATCCTGGCTGTAGTGCTGATGCTGCTGTTTCAGAGTATATTCTGGCTGGCCAGCTACCCTATGGATGCTATAGAATGGATATTCGGCGAATTCAGTACATGGCTGAGCGCGGTGCTGCCGGAACACTGGGTGAGCGATCTGCTGGTAAACGGGGTGGTGGCTGGTATAGGCGGCGTAGTGATATTCATTCCGCAGATCATGATCCTGTTTGGACTGATCACCATTCTGGAAGACAGCGGCTATATGGCGCGCATCAGTTTTTTGACGGATAAACTAATGCGGAAAGTAGGGTTGAACGGGAAAAGCGTGATGCCAATGATCAGCAGTTTTGCCTGTGCTGTGCCAGCCATTATGAGTACGCGTAATATTGAGAACAAAAAGGAGCGGCTGCTCACAATTATGGTATCGCCGCTAATGAGTTGCAGCGCCCGGCTGCCCGTATATATTATATTGATTTCGCTGGTGATACCGGAAGTTTATTGCGGAGGCTTTCTGAGTTTGCAGGGTTTGGTGATGGCCGGGTTGTACCTGCTGGGGCTGGTGGGTGCACTGGTGGTGGCCTGGGTAATGAAATGGTTTATAAAAGTAAAAGAAAAGAGCTTTTTTATACTGGAATTACCGGTATACCGCTCCCCACGATGGAAGAACGTATTGGTAACCATGGTGGAAAAAGCCAAAATATTCGTTTTTCAGGCTGGTAAAATCATCCTGGTACTTTCCATCCTGATATGGGCTTTCAGTAGCTATGGCCCGGCAGCAAGAACACAGGCAGTAGAAGAGAAATATGAAACATTGCAAACACAACGGCCAGAGGATGCGGAAGCACTGGAGGATGAAAAGAATGCTGCCTTGCTCGAAAATTCCTATATCGGCATCCTGGGCAAAGCCATAGAACCCGCTATCAAACCCCTGGGGTACGACTGGAAGATCGGCATTGCACTTATTACCTCTTTTGCGGCCAGAGAAGTTTTTGTGGCTACCATGGCCACCATTTACAGTGTGGGAGGCGATGTAGACGAGAACGATGCCACCCTGCGCGAAAAAATGCACGCAGCCACCTGGCCAGACGGATCTAAAATATACACCCTTGCCACCGGAATATCCCTGCTGATCTTTTATGTATTTGCCATGCAGTGCATCAGTACAGTGGCCATCGTAAAAAGAGAAACCAGAAGCTGGAAATGGCCGCTGATACAGGTAGCGTATATGACCGGGCTGGCTTATTTTTTAAGTTTGCTGGCTTTTAATTTGTTAAAATAACAGTTGGTGCATTTTTTTTGGGTATCTTGTAAGTATATGACGAAACGCTTTTTCCCTGCGGTGATTGTAGTATTGGGCATGGCCTGTTGTATGATTGCCTGTTCGGGGCCCGACAAGGCGCCGGATGCCGTTCACGATACTACACTTGATTCTTTTGAAACTGTTACCGAGCAGCCAGACACCGTGCTTTTCTGGACCGTAAGCCTCGAAAAACGGACCAAGGAGCGGGTATTTAAAGATACCGCGTCTATTACCGAGCCGCAAAGTGTTATCAACGGCATACGATCTATATATCCTGACATCGACCTGCGATTCCAAAAAATCTCCGGCGATACTGTATACCTGCATATCGACAGCGCTTCTGTATTCACCAACGATATGGGCACATTTGGCGCCAATGAATATGTGGCGACTGTGGTGCTGAACCTTACCAGCCTCCCCCATATCAATTATGTGCACCTGGACTTTAAAGAAGGCAGCCATGCCACTCCGGGTACTTTTGCCAGGGAACGGTTCAGCGCGTTCAGCGTACAGGAATAGCTACAGGCCGGTCAAAAATGTACGCTTCGCCAATAATTTATTGGATATTCAAGATATTCCACCTACCTTTGCCGCCCCAAAAAGTTCTTATTTGAATTTGGGAGTTGCCCGCAAAGCGGACGACGCTAACACCAAAAATGTAAAAAAATGGCAAAAGAAATCAGTGGCTACGTAAAGCTACAGGTAAAAGGCGGGCAGGCCAATCCGGCGCCTCCCGTAGGTCCTGCATTGGGTTCCAAGGGTGTCAATATCATGGAATTCTGCAAGCAGTTCAATGCTCGTACGCAGGACAAAATGGGAAAAGTACTTCCCGTATTGATTACAGTTTACACCGACAAATCATTCGAGTTTGTTATTAAAACTCCCCCGGCGCCCGTTCAGTTAATGGAAGCCGCCAAGCTGCAGAAGGGTTCCAAAGAACCTAACCGCAACAAGGTAGGTAAGGTAACCTGGAGCCAGATAGAGGAGATTGCAAAAGACAAGATGCCCGACCTGAACTGCTTTTCGCTCGAAGGCGCCATGCGCATGGTGGCGGGTACAGCACGCAGCATGGGTATTACCGTTGACGGTAACGCTCCCTGGGAAAATTAATCTTCACTTCCAAAAACTGAATGAAAATGGCGATTAGTAAAAAAAGAAAAGCTGTAGCAGCTAAAGTAGATAAAAATAAACTGTATACGCTGGCAGAAGCATCTGCACTGGTGAAGGAAGTGAATATCACAAAATTCGACAGTTCTGTAGATATACACCTGCGTTTGGGGGTAGACCCTAAAAAAGCCGATCAGGCCATCCGTGGCACAGTAACATTGCCGCACGGAACCGGTAAAACCAAAAGAGTATTGGTACTGTGTACCCCAGATAAAGAAGAAGCAGCAAAAGCAGCAGGCGCCGACCACGTAGGGCTGGATGATTATGTGGCGAAAATTGAGGGTGGATGGGTAGATATTGATGTGATTGTAGCCACGCCAGCCGTAATGCCCAAGATCGGTAAACTGGGTAAAATACTGGGGCCGCGCAATCTGATGCCCAACCCTAAAACCGGTACTGTTACCAACGATGTAGCGGCCGCAGTAAACGAAGTCAAAGGTGGTAAAATAGCTTTCAAGGTAGATAAGGCAGGGATTATTCACGCTTCTATCGGACGCGTAAGTTTCACGCCCGAAAAGATCGCTCAGAACAGCCAGGAATTCATTAATGCCATTGTCAGGGCCAAGCCGGCTACTGCAAAAGGCACCTATCTGAAGAGTGCTTACATGGCCAGCACCATGAGCCCCGGTATTGCCATCGACCCCAAATCTATCGCGAACTAATGCTTTAACGGCATAAAAATCTTTTGTATGACCAAACAGGAAAAAAACGAAGTGATTGAATTGCTGAAAGGCAAGTTCTCTCAATACAATAACTTTTATGTTACCAATACTGAATCACTGAGTGTTGAGCAGATTGGTAAATTGCGCCGCGCATGTTTCGACAAGAACGTGGAAATGAAAGTGGCCAAAAATACGCTGATCAAAAAAGCGCTGGAATCTATCGATAACGAAAGGTTTTCCGGTGTATATGAATCACTGAACAACGTAACCGCGCTGCTGTTTTCTGAAAACCCCAAAGAGCCGGCTCTGATCCTGAGTTCTTTCCGCAAAGAAAGCAAGGGTGAAAAGCCGGAACTGAAAGCAGCTTTTATTGACGGAGATGTATTTGCCGGCGATAACCAACTGGAAGCGCTGACTACGCTGAAGAGCAAACAGGATCTCATTGGAGAGATCATTGGCTTACTGCAGTCGCCTGCTAAGAATGTTATCAGCGCATTGAATGCCGGTAACAAATTGGCAAGCCTGGTAAAAGCGCTCGAAGAAAGAGCTAATTAATGCGGCAATCTGGAATCATTCCGATTGACTCATTTTTAAATGAATTATCCTGGCCTGAGGATAATATACCGACAAATTTTTTTAATGACTCCGCCGGAGCACAGGCAATGAAGGCGGAAAAAATTTGAATTAAAATGGCTGATTTAAAAGCATTTGCAGAACAACTGGTAAATCTTACCGTTAAAGAAGTAAACGAGTTAGCAACTATTCTGAAAGATGAGTACGGCATTGAGCCGGCTGCTGCTGCAGTAGCGGTGGCTGCAGGTCCTGCTGCTGGCGGTGGCGCTGCTGCTGCTGAAGAAAAAACAGCATTCAACGTAGTATTGAAAGCTGCCGGCGCTAACAAACTGGGTGTGGTTAAAATCGTAAAAGACCTGACCGGTTTAGGCCTGAAAGAAGCAAAAGACCTGGTTGATGGTGCACCGAAACCCATTAAAGAAGGCGTTGCTAAAGCAGAAGCTGATGAAATCGCAGCTAAACTGAAAGAAGCCGGCGCTGACGTAGAGATCGCGTAAGTTGTTCGCTTTAGATAATTGAAAAGGCTGTCTCACAATGAGGCAGCCTTTCTTATTCGTCTATGCTCCTGATTTTGCTCCACTGAGCGGAAAAAAGCCACCCCTGTACATAGGCGGAAATGCTGGTGTAAGGTGATATAAAGCCATATATCCTTATCCCGACATCAATTAGGTTGTATATCCTGCTACATTGCGCCCGATTATTGCTCCACGGGCTTCAACCCGCACTCCAGCCATTCTTTGTATTTTTTGATACCGGGCGTATAACCAACAGGATTGGTTACCAGCTTGCCCTGCGGACTGATTACAGCATACAGGGGCTGGGCTGAATTAGTGAAATTCTCCGATTGAAAAGTTGCCCACATATCGCCTATGGTATTGATCTCTTTTTCTTTACCATCTCTGGGTTGATACGTAAACCGCTCTGCTGCGGGTAGTTTCTGCCGGTCGTCTACATACAGCGATACCAGAATGTAGTTCTCCCGTATCAGGGCGGCTATTTCGGGATCCGTCCATACCTGCTCCTCCATTTTCCGGCAGTTCACGCATGCCCACCCGGTGAAATCAATCAACAGCGGTTTATTGGTGTCTTTTGCCAGTTGCAGGGCTTTTTCGTAGTCATTTTTCACATCGGGTTCTACCCCTTTTCCGTGTGCGCTGCTTTCGCCATATATACTATAGCTCAGCGGCGGCGGAAAACCGCTCAGCAGTTTCAGGTTAGCGGCAGGCGTGTTGGTAAGCCCGGGGATCATATACAGGGCAAAAATGAACGATAGTGCTCCCAGTACCTTTCGGGTTACAGAAATCTTTTGTCCCTTATAATCATGTGGCAGTCGCAGCCAGCCAAACAGGTAGGCACCCATCCCGAGGGCTATCAGTATCCACAGGCCAATGAACACCTCTCTTTTCAGCAATCCCCAGTGCTCTACCAGGTCTGCATTCGACAGGAATTTAAAGGCCAGCCCCAGCTCCAAAAAGGCCAATACTTTTTTGACCGTATCGAGCCAGCCCCCGCTCCTGGGCAGCGACTTCAGCCAGTTGGGAAATATGGCAAAGAGTGCAAATGGCAGCGCCAGCGCCGTACCGAACCCCGCCATACCGGCAGTGAGCGGCCAGGCTCCGTCGGATGCTGTACCCACCAGCAGGGTACCCAGTATAACACCTGTGCAGGAAAATGATACGATCACCAGGGTGAGCGCCATGAAGAAAATTCCTCCCAGACTGCCCAGACTTCCCCTGGCATCTACCTTGCCGGCCAGACCGGAAGGAAGTGTGATATCAAAATAGCCAAAAAAGGAAATGGCAAACACAATAAAGATGGCAAAGAACAACACGTTGAGCCATGCATTGGTAGAAATATTATTGAATATTTCAGGCTGTACGTTGCCGGCGATATGAAAGGGAATACTGGCAGCCACATAGATCAGAAAAATAAAAAAGCCATACAGCACGCCGTTTCTGACAGCCTGTTGCCGGCTGGAAGCTCTGTTCGTGAAAAACGAGACCGTTACCGGAATCATCGGAAATACACAAGGCGTCAGCAGGGCGATCAGTCCGCCCCCCAAACCCAGCAAAAACACGATCCAGATACTTTTGTCTTCACGAACGCCGTCTCCGCAGGGGTAAGCCGGATTATTCACGTCGATGGTACTGATCTTTATCCTGCCCGTGTTGTCTTTTACCACACCACCTTCCAATGTTACAGAAAGGCTTTCTTCCAGCGGAAGAAAGGTTTCATTGTTTGCGGCATACCCTTTCAGATTAATTTTCAGTACCGCCGGCACCTCCCCTTCAATTACAATATCTTCCCTAATCGTGAATTTACCGGTATGCACCGCTACCTGCCGGTTATCGAAAACCGCGTCTGATATGGTAGCAGGCGCGGGATCGCTCACCAGGTTGTCCACTTTTTTTATATTCTCATTATCCCAGGTAATTTGCAGCCCCTCAATCCCTATATCTACCAGGTCTGTTGCGTATACATGCCATCCCCCGGCGACCTCTGCCTGTAAGGTGATGGTATATTGATTGATTGTTTTTTTTGCACTTACCACATCCCATGTTACAGGTGATTCCTGGGCAAACAGGAGATGTGGAAACAGTAAAAATGCCAATAGTAAGAGTCTAGCCATATTGCTTGTTTGCTGCCCGGCAGAAGAGAAACGCTGCAAGGCATTCTGCTGTTGCTGCTCGCTCAGCAGTAATAGTAAAAAAAAGCAGTGATTTTCGGCAAAAAGTTCAGACTTCGGGTTCTGGTTCCCGGTCTTCATTCCATTCTACAATGAAATTGTTGCGTCCTTCACCGGAAATAATAGTCATATATTTTTGTTGTACCAGTTCCAGCATCGACAGAAACAAAAAGATCGCGTGAATTCTGTTTTCACATCGTTCAAAAATCTTTTCAAAACTCACCGTTTTTTCCAGCTCTACCAGTTGCAGCATATTATCGCGGCTCTCTTCCATGGTGTAATTGTACTGGTACACCACGTGTTGGGGTTTATTATTCCGCTCGTACATCTTCTGCATCACCCGTTCAAAAGCCTTCATCAGCTTGAACATCGTAATGGTTTGCAATTCCGTACCCTCACCCGCTTCTTCTCCAACGCGGTTAAGCTCTTTCTGCAGATTGCCCCGCTTTACCATCAGCATGCGTATGGCCTCCATTTCTGCCATTTTCACCGATGCTTCTTTAAAGCGTTTGTATTCCAGTATCTTATCTACCAGTTCCTGCCGGGGATCAATTTCATTACCCTGTGCATCCAGCTCTTTGCGTGGCAGTAACATCTTGGCCTTGATCCGCATCAGTGTGGAAACAAACAGTATAAACTCGCTGCTGAGCTCAATATTCAACTCATCCGCATTGTGTATATATGCCAGAAAGTCGTTAATGATCCTGGTGATCTGGATATCGTAAATATCCAGCTCGTCTCGCTCTATAAAAAAGAGCAGCAGATCGAAAGGACCTTCAAACTGCGGCAGTTTAATCTGATATGATTCTGTGTTCACGGCGGTATGTTTAAAGCCACACACCTACTGTTGAAGCAGGCGGCAGCATTGCAAATATAAGCAACACTACCCAACCGGAATGGCAGGGTTATAGACCGGTTTGGTTAAAACTTTACAGCCCACCTATTGCCGCCCGGGTACAGACAGACAGGCTGGTCGCTGGTTGCAGCAGCGGCCCGTCTGGGTCTATTTTTCAGCGGACTACCGGTATTCTGTCACAAAGAAACTCCCTTTTCCTTCCTATACGTTAACAATTCGAATACACTCCGCACGACCGATTGCTACATTTTTTAGTATATTTGCTACTCTTTTTTATGCCTACACAAAAGAAAAACAAAACGTCCTCCGGTCGCACAAAAGATGAACAGATAGAAGTATTTGGGGCAAGGGTGCACAACCTCAAAAACCTGGATATCAGTATCCCGAAAAACAAACTGGTAGTGATAACCGGTATCAGCGGCAGCGGCAAATCGTCCCTGGCTTTTGATACCATTTACGCGGAAGGTCAGCGGCGATATATGGAAACATTCGGCGCCTACGCCCGCCAATTCATCGGCGATATGGAACGACCAGACGTAGACAAAATCACCGGACTCTCCCCGGTGATCTCCATAGAGCAAAAAACAACGAACAAGAACCCGAGGTCTACCGTGGGTACCGTAACGGAGGTATACGATTTTCTGCGTTTATTGTTTGCGAGAATCGGCGAAGCTTATTCTTATAATACCGGAAAACGAATGGTGAAGTGGAGCGAGGAAGAAATTGTACAGAATATATTCACCCGTTTCGGCGGACAGAAAATATCGGTGCTGGCGCCGTTGGTGCGCGGAAGAAAGGGGCACTACAGAGAGCTGTTTGAAGACATCCGCAAAAAAGGGTTTGTGAAAGTGCGGGTAGATGGGGAGATCAGAGACCTGGCGCCCAAAATGCAGGTAGATCGGTACAAAGTGCACGATATAGAGCTGGTGATAGACCGGCTGAAGGTAGAAGAAAACTTTCGCGTGCGAATCAGTCAAAGCGTACAGCAGGCGCTGCGGCTGGGAAAGGATCTGCTGTTTATCAGTCCTGCTGAAGGCAGTCCGAAAACCCTTAAAGAAGCTTCTTATTCGAAAGCATTGATGTGTGAGGATACAGGTCTTTCATACGAAGAACCTTCTCCGAACAGCTTTTCTTTTAATTCTCCCTATGGCGCCTGCCCGGCTTGCAAAGGGCTGGGCACCGTATACCAGGTAAGCATGGACGCGGTGCTTCCCGACCCGGCAAAAAGCATCAACGAAGGGGGCATAGCGCCGTTGGGTGAGGAGCGGGAAGCCTATATCTTCCGGCAGGTGCAGCAATTGGCCAAAAAGCACAGGATAAGCCTGGACAAACCGATCAAAGACCTTTCGCCTAAAGCCATCAACCTGCTGCTGTACGGACAAGAAGAGGCCTCCGGCGACACCCGGCTGACCTTCGACGATATTACGCCGGGTAACCAGGTATACGCTACAGAGTTTGAAGGTATCGTAAACCAGTTGAAACGCTGGTTTGCCGGTAGCAGCGAAAACATTCAGAAATGGGTGGAGCAATTCATGGAATTGAAAACCTGCGATGCCTGCGGGGGAGCACGTTTAAAAACAGATAGTCTATGGTTTAAAATAGACGGGAAAAATATTGCCGAGTTGAGCGCGCTAAACCTCAGCACTTTATCCGACTGGTTCCAGGGCCTGGAAAAGCGATTGTCTGATAAACAAAACACCATTGCAAAAGATATTCTGAAAGAGATCCGGGAACGGCTTGGGTTTTTGCTCAATGTAGGGCTCACCTATCTCTCGCTCAACCGGTCTTCCAGAACCCTCAGCGGCGGTGAGTCGCAACGTATACGACTGGCCACCCAGATAGGATCGCAACTGCAAGGCATTACTTATATATTAGACGAGCCTTCCATCGGACTGCATCAGCGCGACAACCAACGCCTGATTACTGCGTTGCAGCACCTGCGGGATATAGGCAACAGTGTGTTGGTAGTGGAGCACGATAAAGATATTATGCTGGCCGCCGATTACCTGATTGATATCGGTCCGAAAGCAGGTCACTACGGAGGGCGTGTGGTAGCCCAGGGAAAACCCAAAGACCTGTTGAAGCTGGATACGCTGACTTCAGCATACCTCAACGGCAGACGGGAGATAACAGTGCCGGACGAGCGCAGAAAAGGCAATGGAAAATTTCTTGAAATACGTGGCGCCAGGGGCAACAACCTCCAAAAAATAAACGTGAAATTCCCGCTGGGCAAACTGATACTGGTAACCGGAGTGAGTGGCAGCGGAAAGTCTACGCTGGTTAATGAAACACTCTATCCCATCCTCAGCCGCCACGCCTATAACTCCCGTATGCAGCCATTGGAATACAGCGCTGTAAAGGGACTGGAAAACATAGATAAAGTGATAGAAATAGACCAATCGCCGATCGGCAGAACGCCCAGGAGCAATCCGGCCACCTATTGCGGGTTCTTTACGGAGATCAGGCAACTGTTTGCAGCTATACCCGAAGCCAAGATAAGGGGATACAATGCCGGCAGGTTTTCGTTCAATGTAAAAGGCGGCCGATGCGATGTATGTGAGGGCGGAGGTATGCGGGTGATAGAAATGAATTTTCTGCCGGATGTGTATGTACCCTGCGAAAAATGCCAGGGCAAAAGGTACAATCGCGAAACGCTGGAAATACGGTATAAGGGGAAGTCCATCAGTGATGTACTGAATATGACGGTGGACGAGGCCGTAGAATTCTTTCAAAATGTGCCTTATCTCTACCGAAAAATAAAAGTGTTGCAGGATGTGGGGCTCGGCTATATCACGCTCGGACAGAACGCAGTGACCCTCAGCGGAGGAGAAGCGCAAAGAGTGAAGCTTTCTACTGAACTGGCCAAAAAAGATACCGGTAAAACATTTTATATACTGGATGAACCCACCACGGGGCTCCACTTCGAAGACATCCGGCACCTGCTGGCAGTACTCAACAAGCTGACCGACCGGGGCAACACCGTATTGGTGATAGAACACAACCTCGATGTGATTAAAGTAGCAGATCACGTGATTGATATCGGTCCGGAGGGTGGCGATGGCGGTGGCACCGTGGTATTTGAAGGCACACCGGAAGAGCTGCTGCAATGTAAAGAAAGCCATACCGGGTTTTACCTGAAACAGGAACTTAACCATCAAAACAACTGATATGCAAAGAGTAATAGTAGACATGGACGAAGTGATGGCAGACACCATGGGTGGTATGGTAGCCTGGTATACCAAAGAATACGGACTACAGGTAGATTATGATAAAATGGTTGGCTCCTGGGCGCCGGGATTTCCGGAGCAGCATCGGGCTGTTGTGATTGATCGTTTATTCAGCGAGGGCTTTTTCAGGCACCTGCCGGTGATGGAAAACTGCGTGGAGGTGCTGGAAGAAGTAAACAAAAAATACGAGCTGTTCATCGTTTCTGCCGCTACTGAGTTTCCAAATTCGCTGAGAGATAAACTCGAATGGCTGAATGAACATTTCCCCTACCTTACCTGGCGGCAACTGGTACTTTGCGGAGACAAACGAATGATCAACGGCGACTATATGTTCGACGATCACACCCGCAACCTGGTACATTTTCCCGGGAAGGCCTATCTCTATTCTACGATCATGAACGCACACGAAGAATCTACATTCGAAAGGGTAGCCAACTGGAAAGAGATTGCAGAAGTACTGTTGTGATCAGCAGCAGACCACGTTGATGGGTGAGGCCCGACATTGTTGGTGACGGGTATAGCATAGCCACAACATCAATAGTGAGGTAAATGGAACGTATATCCACAGGAAATTCTTTTTGAAGCATTGGCCTGGATTGCGCCCTGGTACCATACCATTGAAGTAGAAGATTTTCGCTACATGGTGCCACAGGATGCTTCGTTTAAAATTTTTATCAAACGACAGGGTGGCGACACAGCATGGGAGGAAGTTTTTCTCCTTAAGCCAGACTATGATGCCAGCGCTGTGTATGAGTACCATATAGAAACCAGACCAGATGGTGCAGGTATTTACCATCCCGGAAATCTATACGTTTTTTATTACGGAACGGACGCCGGCGACACCCCTTCTTTAAAAGTTGTATATTAACAATGCGGATGTACCTGCCGCCAAAAATCAGTTTCCTGTAAAAGAGGGATCACTGAGGGTTTTCAGAAAAGCGATCAAATGTTGTTTTTCCTCTTCCGTCAGCGGTATACGATTGCCGTTATCCTTAAGTATCGGATCCAACTGTTCAGAATCCAACACACCGGCATCAAGGTAATCCAATACTGCTCTCAATGTGGAAAACTGGCCGAAGCTTCCGTAAGGCGCAGTATACTCTACATTTCTCAAAGAGGGAACTCTGAAGCGCATATAGTCTTCAAAACGGCCGGAGACCCTGGCGCGGCCCGCCTCTTCGGTATCCGGATTCACCGGAAATCCTATATTCCTGAAGCTTTGATCGGTAAACAATGCTGTACTGTGGCAGGGGGTACATTTCTGCTGAAAAACAGCATACCCGGTTGCTTCGCTTTCTGTAAATGATTCGCCTTCGTTTCGTTTTACTTTATCGTACTTGCTATCGGCGGAAATAAGGGTGTATTCAAACTGGGCTATACTTTTGTACATTCTCTCAGGGGTAATGCGTTCATCGCCAAAAGCCTTTCTAAACAGTTCTTTGTATTCGCGGTCATCACGCAGCTTTTCCATCACTTCTACAACAGAAGTATTCATCTCTTCGTGTGTTATGATGGGTACCAGCGGCTGTTGCTCGAGTTGCAGCAGGTTGCCATCCCAATTGTAAAACCGCATAAACGCGAGGTTCTGAATAGGAGGCGTATTGCGAAGGCCTACCCTTCCATAAATACCAATGGCACGGCTATTGTTGTCAGCAAAGGCATTCGGTTTTTTATGGCAATCGGCACAGGCAATGGTGTTATTGGCGCTGAGCCGCTTCTCGTGGAATAGTTTTTCTCCCAGCTCCACGCCGAACTTTGTAGGCTTATTGCGTTCTACAAAATGGTTGAGCGCAGGAAACCCGGACGGAACCATCAAACTAATTTCCGGATTGTAATGCGGAGTTTGTTCTGCCATTTCATCCCTGCTGCAGGATAACAAAACCCACAAAAAAGGTAGAAGTTTCCAAATCGGTTTCATAGTACAATAGTATTGGTGGAATAAAGAGCCGCGGTGCTTCCGGGCGCTGCGGCTCTTTATTGAATACTAGTTTTCCACACTGGTTACAGAAAACATACCGGTAACATCGCTTACACCATTGCCGCCCATGTTGTCAATAAACTTTACCATTTGAACAGCGGTGTGAATGTTAGGAGTTGCATTGTCATCTCTCCCGGTGCCTGAACTCAGTTTGATGGTATGGCTCTTTCCGCTCAACAGGTGATCGAAGTCTGCCATTATAGTGATCCTGGGAGCAGTGCGTCCCACCACTACATTGGATGGAAGACTTATACTGATATCACGATAAGCATCTATACCCTGTGTATAGGCTCCTTCTTCCCCCTCTACCGTACTGCCGGTATGAATAGACATCTCTTTATTGTCGGTATCATAAAAGCCTTCCAGTTTTGTAAACCGGTACCCTGTTCCCCACTCCCACATCATCTCCGTATCGTTGGCGCCTGCCCCGGCGTAAAACTTCGGAAACCGCACCTGATCCAGTGTGTTCAACTCCGGTTTAACACCCAGTCCAAACTTTAGCTGTTTATACTCCCCTGAGGGTATATTGCTCAGCACATAGTTCAGGGTTTGGGGATTCGCCTGGTTTACAACGGTAGCTCCCTTATCAAGATCATTGATATTATAGGGTATTTCCGAGCCGTCTGATTTCACAAGACGAATATTGCTTATTACATACTTCAGCTCTGAAAAATGATGTACCTGCCCTTCTGCTGAAGTGTTGGTGGTAGCCGCAGCGGACGCAGCGTCGCCCAGTACAATGGCAGAATTCTTAAATGTGTTGTTGAAATGCAAGGTGATATCATTTGCCACAGGTTCTTTTTTTTCTTTACTACAGGATGCCAGTATAATCAAAGCGGCTGATGCCCATATATATTTTTGTAAACGTTTCATTATAAGTTTTTAAATGATAGATGAAATAATTTCGTTACAGCAGCATTACCCTCATCCAATAGGAGGTGGCACCAGTACATCAAGAATGGGAGCTATATGCATCTTCTCTTTAAAAATTTCATTGTTACTTACTGCTCCGGTTGCCGGATGTACCAGCTCGCACTCCGTCAGAGAGAGGGGCAATACTTCTATAGGAGGATATATACTACGGGAAGCCGTACCGGTTTCTTTTGTTTCCTGTAGCTTCTTTTTCAAATGACAGGTCCCCTTGCATCGCAGCGCCGGCTTGTTTTTGTTCACACAAAACCGTTGTTCTATGGCAGGACGGTTCAGCGCAAAATGCACAACCGTTATCGTCTGTTGTAATCCTATCAACAGTGATAATAACAACAATAATATGCTACCTGCCGTTCTCATATAGCTAGAAGCTGAACTTCAAAGAGGTGAAAATATTACGCCCCATTCTGGGTATATTGCCCCAATCTGCATAAGTGCTGTAGTATTTGTTCAACAGGTTTTCTGCCCCTACCTGCCATATGGTAGTGGTGTGCTTTATGCGGAAGGTATAATTCGCAGACAGGTTCAGTACCATGTAAGCAGGTGTGGGGTCTTCGCCGTATTCGGGGCTATAGTTGTTTTGTGTAAAATCGCCGTTGACAGAGGTCTGAATGCCTATTCTTTTATGCATAAGGTGAAGCGAGCTTTGATAGCTCAGCGGTCGTATAAACGGAAGGTTGCCGCCTTGGTGGTCTGTAGCGCGGGCATACGTAACAACTCCCTTCCAGTGTAAATGTTGCAGAATATCGTAGCGGGCATGGAGCGCTATATTGAAAATTTTTGCATAATTCAGGGCGGTATACCCTTTTACTCCGACAGACTGGTAATTCATAGGACTGCCCAGACTGAGTATTTTTCCGACGATATAGTTTTGAATATAGAATAGGTTTGCTTTTGCTTCTATGCCCACCCTGTCTTTCTTCAGGCCAGCGCTGGCATTTACTTCGTAGGATATTTCATTTTTAAGACCTGGATTACCAATGTAGTCGTAGCGGTCAAAACTGTTGTAGATGTAATAGCCGTATGCTTCAGACACCGAGGGCGCCCTATGGCCGTAGCCGGTTCCTGCCGATAATTCAAAGTGCTGTATATTCAACTGATAGCTGGCATGCAACCCCGGCAAAATGCGGCTTTTTTCCTGCGGCGCTCCGGGATGGAATATATGGTTGAACTCAGCATACCGGGAGTGATGGTAATTGTAGCCCAGAGAACCTCCGAAGTGCAGGCGGCTGTTCTCCGAAAAGTCAAGCGCATTGTTCATAGACAAACCGGCATATCGCGTTGTTACCCAGGGCCAGCTATAGGCAAACATTGTTTTTTTGCTGCGGTCCTGCGGGTACATGGTCATTTCAGCAATCGATACATTATCGTAGAGATTCAATCTAATTTCAGACGTATAGTCGCCCATTTTTGCGCTCAGGGCAGAAACCAGTCCATAGGTAGTACTCCAGCCCGGCATATCCATATGCACCAGGTTTTCCGGCCGGCGGGTATCGTCCATATAATGTTCTGTTGCATTGAAGTACAACTTGGTATCCCACACCCGGAGCCAGCCTTTTTCAAACAGTTGCTTGTAAGCGGCAGAGGTGATGAGTGCCCTCGACAGCCACAAATCCATGGGAAGCGCCGGATACCCTACATTTTTTGCCTTATCGAAAATAGCATCCAGCCGAACGGAAGATAAAGGGCCGGTTTTATAGGCCAGCCCAAGGGAGGTGTTGAATTTATTGTATTGTGAATGCAATACTTCTCTATTGTTACCGTCCGAATAATTGCCTGCTTTTCGAAACGCAATACTGCCGTCTGCCACAAATCTGCTGCCCGAGTAAGCAATGTTTCCCATATTGAACAACTGTTGGTTATTGAGCTCAAAACCGGTTTGATAAGCGCCGCTGAACTTTTTCTCCATACCAAAGGGGGTGGTTTTTCTTTTCAGGTCAATGCTGCCGGCCACCGTTGCCCCATGCATGCTTCCCTCCTGCCCGGACTTTATATCTACCGTTGCCAGGCTATTACTTTCCACATACGAAGTAATCGGGTCCATCTTATCAGTACACGCACCGAACACATGCATGCCGTCGATAGTAACCACAGAGCGCTCAGTGCTCATGTTGTTAAGCAGTGGTTCCCAGGCATAAGCACCGCGTTTAATAAAGCTGATGTTCTGAGCGGAAGCCAGGTATTCGTCTACAGATACGGCCATTTTCATATCGGTCTCTATCCGTTTCCTCATCCTGGCGCTGATGGTTACTTCTTGCATAACGTGGGTACTGTCTTTTTGCACTGGCGTTTCCTGCGCACTGGCTTGCATTCCGGCAAGTACAAATACCAAAAGAATTATGATCGTCTTCATCCGTTTTAAAATAAAATATCTATGTATAACTCACTCTTTACGCCCTCCGCTCCGGGGGTAAAATCGTCCGGCACCTGAGTACCTTTCACTATCCTTCCCTGATGATTGAGCAAGATGAAATTCAGCGTCCAGTTTCCGGTCATCGTATAGTTCACTATGCCATGGTACAAACCGTCGGGCTGCTGTGTAAGGTCTTTGTTGTTGGGCGAGGAGTGATTTCCCATCGACGGTTCAGGCATCCTGGGGTCTAACTGCAATATATAGCCGCTAACTTCGGTGTAAGAAAACTGCGAAGGGTCCGGGAAGGCTTCCGAAGGAGCTACCGCGGGTATATTATACTTGTATATACCTGCTACCAGTGTATTTTCCGCAACCTTCGGTTGTTGGGGAGCCACCAATGCAATGTAGTATTGTTCATTATCATTTCCCGTAAAGCGGGTCATGTTCAGGTTGAGATTGGGCTGCTCCTCTACAACAATCCGCTGCTTCACCAAATGGTTTCCCCCAGGTGTTGTAAAGCCCACATAAAGCTCCCAGTTAGCGGCAACGCTGCTTTCGGCTGAAAAAACGGCATAGCCTGAAAAATAATTACTGTCGGGCACGGCAATCATCTTGTAGCGGTGTGGACAGGAAGTAGCAGTGTCTGCTGTTGTCATCACGGGTAAAAAGCTTACAGATGACACTTCTTTATTATTCTGAACACCTTGTATCCGCAGCCGGATTTCGTTATAGCCCGTATAAAATGTTCCGTTCAGCACCTCAATGCTGATATGGTATCCATCAGCGCTGATAGATACTGCTTCTTTGAATGTAAACAGTTCAGCAGCAGGGCCGTTTGTGCCTGCCTGGTAATCAGTTTTTTCTTTTGTGCAGGAGGCAACCCACAGACATACGGCTGCGAAAAAAAACAATGCTGGTTTCATTATCAAATCAAAATCTCATGTGATGGATAGTGAATGGCATACACACGTTACCCTCAGGGTACCAGTATAATGCTCGCTGTAAGAAGATGGCCTACCACGAATAACTATCCGACTTTATACATGACGCATGATGCCATGCAGGAATAAGCATGAACTATTCAAAATCGCATTAACCGGGAGTGATGGCCACGAAGCTAAACCCCATGCGTGGCCGGGGGCTTCACCAGCTTGTTGATAAAGAGGAACGAATACAGGTGGTTGTAAGAATCCGGCAGCTTCGTTGTGTCGGCCGGCGAAGACAACCGCTTATCAGCGGCGTGCCCACCTTTTAAGGAATGAAAATAAACAGTTTCAAACTGTAACTGCTTCAGTATATCTTCTGCGCTTTTTTCATCTTTTTCCTGCTGCATTTTTGCCAGCTTACACTGACCGTTACACGCCATTTGCGGACGCTCCTTGTTTACGCAGAACAGTTCAATAAAAAAAGCCTTGTCGTACTCGTATATAGAGTAAAGTACAGGCGTTTTCATCATGCTTATCACCATGATGCACATCACAAAAACACCTATTATGTTACGAACCTGTTTCAATCAAATACGATGCTGGCATATTGTAGGGGACGAAGATACAAAAAAACAGTCTGTCCCCAACTCTGTAGAAGGAAACAGATTCATACAAACGATTTTGGAAAGCGTGGTAATACAATACAATCAATGTTTTCGGTACGGCAATTAATTATCGCCTGAAACTGTGGCGAACTGCATTTCGTACAGCCGGGCATAATGGCCGTTTTGTTCCAACAGTTCGGCATGCGTACCGGCTTCTTTGATTTCACCTTTGTCGAGCACCATAATTTTGTTTGCCTTGCGGATGGTAGAAAGGCGATGAGCAATGATAATAGAAGTTCTTCCCTTTATCAGTGTGTCTATGGCATGCTGTATCAACTGTTCGCTTTCCGTGTCGATAGATGAAGTGGCTTCATCCAGGATCAGGATGGCCGGATTGTAGAGGAGCGCACGTATGAAAGAGAGCAACTGGCGCTGCCCCAGCGAAAGCGTACCCCCTCTTTCCATTACGTTATAATCATAGTTGCCCGGCAGCTTCATAATAAAATCGTGCATGCCGATCAGTTTGGCAGCATGTATCACCTCATCCCGGCTAATAGCCTCATTCCGGAGCGTTACATTGTCCATGATGGAGCCGGAAAACAGGAATACATCCTGCAGCACGAAACCGATATTACCCCGAAGCACCTGCAGTCTATATTCTTCGATGTTCACATCATCAATTTCAATAGCGCCTTTCTGAATATGATAGAGGCGATTGATGAGACTGATGATAGATGTTTTGCCGCTGCCGGTATGCCCCACAATGGCCAGCTTTTCTCCAGGCTGTATGGTAAATGAAATGTTTTTCAGCACGTAATTCGCATCGTTATAAGCGAACCATACCTGTTTAAAGGCCACTTTTCCCTTTACTTTTTCCGGAGCATAGCTGCCCTCTTTCACGATGGTATCATTGTTGTCCAGCACTTTGAAGATACGATCGCTGGCTACCATACCCATTTGCAGCACATTAAACTTGTCTGCTATAAACCGCAGGGGGCGAAAAAGCAGGTTGAGGTACAATACAAAGGCGATCATGGTACCTACAGTAGCCTCTCCGGCTATAGCACCCTGGGCGCTCCACCATATCATCAGGCTCATGGCAATGGCCAGCATGATCTCCACGAAAGGAAAAAATACCGAATAGGCAAAAATGGCCCGGATATTGGCATTGCGGTGTTCCAGATTGATTTTTCTGAACTTGGCGTATTCACGCTCTTCGGCAGCAAAAGCCTGCACAATGGGCATACCGGTGATGTGCTCCTGCACGAAGGCATTGAGTTGCGCCACCGCGTTGCGTACGCGCTGAAAGGAAATATGCACACTGTTCCTGAACCATCGGGTTACAATCACCAGCACCGGTAAAATCAACAGGCAGATCAGCGTAAGTTTCCAGTCGGTGGCAAACATCACCGCCAAAATAGCCACAATAGCCAGCAGATCGGCTATAATGGAAATAAGCCCTTCCGCGAAAATATCGTTCACAGCCTCTATATCGTTGATAGTGCGGGTAGTAAGAGTGCCAATGGGCGTTTTGTCGAACTGCGATAAATTCAGATGCAGTATTTTTTTGTATACCGCGCTCCTTATGTCCTTTACCACCGTTTGGCCCAGCCAGGAGGTCACAAATGAAAAGTAAAAACGCATGGCTGTTTCAAGCAGCAGCAGCCCCAACTGTATACAGGTTACAATCACCAGTGCATTCATCAGCCCGCCACGAATGTATTTGTCCACAGTTACCTGTATCAGCCAGGGCCGCACTGGAGACAATACGGCCAAAAGAACGGCCAGCACAATGGACAGCACCAGGCGGTTTCTGTAAGGACCTGCATAAGAGAAAACCCTCTTCAGCAACCTGAAATCAAATACTTTTTTCGACGGAGCCTGTTCAGCCATAATAAGGGACAAAGGTACATAAACCGGGGGAACTGTTTTTGGCATTGGTTCCGGATCTATTGTATGCTCTGAAAACCCATTGGTCTGGCAGCAGATATGCCGGGCCACCATTCACAGCTATTCTACCCTCCACTTTTCCTTCCTGTTGGCAAGACAACAATAATGCCCGGCCATTTCCTATCTTTCAAACTGGTTTCCTGCTGGTTTTAGCACTTTTAGGAGATAAATTTTTGTTTTGGATAAGTTATCATCCGGGAGAAATAATCCTATTTGAGTTTACTTGCTGCGCCTTCCACCACCACAAATTGGATCTTCTTACCACTCTTCCGGGGTGTAAGCAGCCCTTTTTTAACCAGGTAATTCAGATCATTCCTCGCAGTTTGGTTACTTATCCCAAACCTTGTTTCTACTTCTGTAACGGTAAATATACTCTTTCTGTTATCCAGTATTTCCTGCAACAGCTCAATCTGACGGTCGTTATATTCCGTATTCCGCAAGAGTGCCAGGAGGTTCCTTTTTTCTTTATTTTTTCTTTCAATGTATTTTTTTAATCCCGCCAGGGATTGTTCTATCGCTTTTAAATTGTAAAGAATAAAATACGTGAGGTCATTTTCATCCCTTTCTGTATGCTGGTAGGCCCTGGCATACTGTGCCTTCGATCCCAGTATTATTCGGGAAACAGACATATACTCGATCAACCAATATCCCTTCTTTATCAGGTACCAGTAAAAAAGTGATCGGGCGGTTCTCCCGTTGCCATCTGAAAACGGGTGTATAAATCCAACCAGAAAATGGATGATGATGGCTTTGGATATAGGGTGAAGAAAAAAATCCTCGTCCTTTTCATCGTTGGCAAATGCACATAGCTCACTCATCAAATCTTCCAGGCCCTGCTGCCCGGGCGGGGTGTGCAATATCGTTCCGGTTTGAACATCTACGATGTGAATATCGTCCGTGGTTCGGAAAACGCCTTCTTCATTCTTTTCAGACAATGTATTTTTTGTTATAATACGATGGATATGCTGTATGGTAGCGATATCCAGGTGTGTATTTTTGTTTTCCACGATCCACTGCATGGCAGCATAATTATTTACTATCATTTGTTCAGACAGGTTCTTGGGCTTCCTGTTGCTCTCCAGCATTTCTTTTGCTATCCTGCGGGTGGTGGCTGCACCTTCGAGCTGGCTCGACGCTATGGCTTCTTCCATCAGAGCGCTTATAAGGTATCGCTGCTTCTCTTCTGAGGGAACAACGGCACCCGCATCGAGATTACCTCCCAGGCTCAGGTCGAGTTCATGCAGTTTTTGCTGTACCACAGATGGGGTGTTTATATGAAAGATGAATTTTCCCTGACCGGTGAAGCTTATTCTCTTCTGCACAACACGTCGCTGGGTCTTTACTATGCTCCAAAGCTTTTTAGGGTCAATACCCCATTCCGACGCCAGATACTTCCACTTCTCCCAATACGGATAAGACGCATCATTTGTTTGCGTTAGCTCCCAGTATTTTCCCGTCACAACCAGTTCCCCGGGCAGCTTCCCGTATTCCCATATTTCCCCTACATAAGGCGGCGGCTCTATTCTTCTCATTTTCTCCTACTTTTTCCAAAATTAGGATATTTTACAAACTTTATTCCTAATTTTTGACAAATTAGGCGATTTTAGGAAATCAACAGCACCAAAATTTGTATATAACATTGATTTACAACGATAACTGATCAAAAGCACAATACTTTAGGGACCGAAAAATACGGTGCTGTTGTTAACCGGCGAGGAGCCACCCGGCCCGAAGACCCATTTCCGGCAGATTATTTAATCAGCCAGTGGCTCCTTAAAACAAGTACAATTCAGTTGCGATCTTCGGTTTTATACAGCGGCTTTATCCGCAAATCTTTTCCATTTCTCCTGTATTTTCCACCATTAGCTTATATGTTTGCTGGTTATTATGCAGGAGGATGTCAAAAAAAGGATCAAAGCCATTACGGGAGGTTCCATCGGCAACCTGGTGGAATGGTATGATTGGTATTGCTATTCCGCGTTTGCACTCTATTTCTCTCCCGTATTTTTTCCCAATAGCGACCGGACGGCACAACTGCTCAATGCAGCGGGCATATTTGCAGTAGGCTTCCTCATGCGGCCTATTGGCGGTTGGCTGTTTGGAAGCATTGCCGATAAAGCCGGCAGGAAAAAGGCTATGACCCTCTCTATACTGCTGATGTCGTTCGGATCGTTCCTGATTGCCTGCACGCCCACGTATGCATCCATCGGTGTATTGGCGCCCGCCCTCTTGTTTATCGCCCGTTTGTTGCAGGGCCTGAGTGTGGGCGGCGAATACGGCACTTCGGCTACCTATCTCAGTGAAATGGCCACCCCGCGCCGGCGGGGCTTCTATTCCAGCTTCCAGTATGTAACCCTCATTGGCGGACAACTGATCGCACTGGGCATACAATTACTGCTGCAAAAAGTGCTATTGACGGAAGAGCAGTTGCATGCCTGGGGCTGGCGTATACCCTTTGTGATCGGTGCACTGCTGGCGGTGGTGGCACTGTATATCCGGCGCAACCTCGATGAAACCGATTCTTTTACCAAAGAAAGCATCCACAACAAGAACAAAGGCAGTGTGAAAGAGTTGATGAAACACCCCAGGGCCATTATTACCGTGGTGGGACTGACGCTGGGCGGTACCATTGCTTTTTATACTTACTCCATCTACATGCAGAAATTCCTGGTGAATACTGTAGGTCTCAGTATCGACCAAAGTACCGTTATTTCATTTTTCAGTCTTTTGTTTTTTGCATTGCTGCAACCTGTGTTCGGCCTGCTATCAGACATGATCGGGCGAAAGCCTCTGTTGATCGGGTTTGGCGTACTGGGCGTGCTATGCACTGTTCCTTTGCTGACCGCCATCAGCCGGGAAACAACTATGGGCGGTGCCTTCCTGCTGATTATGTGCGGATTGGCTATCGTGAGCGGTTATACTTCCATCAATGCAGTGGTAAAAGCGGAACTATTTCCTTCAGAGATCAGAGCGTTGGGGGTAGGGTTGCCCTATGCCCTCACCACAGCCATTTTCGGAGGAACGGCCGAATTTGTGGCCCTTTGGTTCAAGCAGCAGGGCAACGAGAGCTGGTTTTACTGGTACGTAACCATTTGCATTTTTATTTCGCTGCTGGTATACGCCTTTATGAAAGATACCAGAAAGCATTCGAAAATCATACACTAAAACCGCTAATTCCTTCTTTTTTAGCCTGATATACAATATTTTCTAATTTTAGGCATTGTAAATAAAAAAGACGGTTTGAAGTTTCGGCTGCTTTTGATAGGGGTATGCATGGTAAGTGCGCAATGGGTGTTTTCCCAACAGCCGGGTTCTAACCTGCGAAAAAAAATCATACCTGTCCAGTCAGATACGCTGGTGCTGGATACACTCAGCATTATTCCCGGCACCTTTTTCATGAAGGGCATTGATGCGGAAAGCTATCATCTGGATCATATCACCGCCACCCTCACCTGGAAAACCAGGCCCCGGGAAACCGAAGTAATGGCCTTTTACCGCGTTTTCCCCGGCAGGTTCCAGCCGGTGTTGCAAAGACTTCGTTTCGACAGTATCAGCAATCACTTTCTTGCAGGCACTACGATCGGCAGGGAGGATATTGTACAGCAGTCTATTTTCGACTTCGGCAGCATCAACTACAATGGGAGCTTTGGGAGAGGGTTGTCTTTTGGGAACCAGCAGGACGTAGTGTTGAACTCCACCCTAAACCTGCAGTTGTCCGGATACCTGGCAGACAGTGTGCAGATTTCTGCCGCCATCACCGACAGCAATATTCCCGTACAACCAGACGGCAACACACAAAATCTCAACGAATTCGACAGAATATTTATCCAGTTCAAAAAAAATAACTGGCATTTTGATATCGGCGATATCGACATCCGCCAGCAGCAGAGCTATTTTCTCAACTATTATGCCCGGCTGCAGGGTGCAGCATTCGGCCAGGAAACGCAGATCAGCGAAAAGGTGTCTAATAAACTGCTGCTCAGCGGCGCCATCGCAAAAGGCAAGTTTACCCGCAACGTATTCCAGGGTGCGGAAGGTAACCAGGGGCCCTATCGGTTAAAGGGGCCCAACAACGAATTGTTTTTCATAGTGCTGGCCGGTACCGAACGGGTATTTATAGACGGCGAACTGCTGCAGCGCGGCGAAGACCAGGATTATGTGATCAACTATAATACGGCGGAACTGACGTTTACACCCCGGCGGATGATCACAAAAGACTCGCGTATACAGATAGAGTTCGGGTATGCAGACAGAAACTATCTTAATTCCCAGTTGTACCTGGCAGACGAAGCCAGGATCGGGAACAAACTGACATTGCGGGTATCCGCCTATTCCAATGCAGACGCCAAAAACTCTCCGATCAACCAGACACTCAATCCCGAGCAAAAGCATTTCCTGAGTACCATTGGCGACAGCATACAACATGCGCTGTATCCTTCTCATATACTGGATACTTTCTCTGTGAACAAGATCCTCTATAAAAGAATAGATACCGTATACAACTTAACACAACACGATTCGGCATTTATACACTCTATGAACCAGCACGACACTTTGTATAACCTGGCCTTTACAGAAGTAGGTTTCGGCAGAGGGAACTATGTACTGGACCAGAACAATGCGGCCAATGGAAAGGTATTCAAATGGGTAGCACCGGATGCAGACAACAATCCGCAGGGAAGTTTTGAACCCGTGATACTGCTAATAGCGCCGCGTAAGCAGCAACTGGTGAGCGTAGGAGCCGATTACGCCGTTACAGATTATACCACCGTGAGCACCGAACTGGCCATGAGTAATTTTAACAACAACAGCTACGCATCAAAACATAAATCGGACGATGCAGGATATGCCGGTAAAATTACGTTAACGGATACTCGCCCGCTGAAAAAGAGCCAGCCCGACAGGAAGCTCCAAAGCCAGGTGGGCTATGAATGGGTACAACATCGCTTCCGACCAATAGAACGGCTGCGTTCTGTGGAGTTTTACCGAGATTGGGGGCTGCCCCTGACCGTAACCGCTGCAGACGAAAACATCCTGAGGGCAGCGCTGCAGTTGATAGACAAAAACAATTCGCTCCAATACAGGTTCGAAACCTATACCCGGAGCGACAACTACAGCGGCGTAAAAAACAGTATCGTACAAAGGGCGGATCACGGCACCTGGCATTTCAACAACCAGGTGCATATCACGTCTTTTAACATGTTGGATCAACGGGGTTACTACCTGCGCCCGGTACTGGATGTATCGAAAGATCTTCCGCGGCTCGGCAATCATCGCATAGGCGCAGGATATACGCTGGATCATAACTACATCAAATACAAAGCATACGACTCCCTCAATGCTGGCAGCTTTTCCTTCGATATATGGCAGGCCTATATACGGTCTCCGGCAGACAAACCCAACAAATGGGGGCTGAATTGGTACACCCGAAGCGATAAATACCCATATGGAGGTAATCTGCATCGCGCAGACAGGAGCCAAAACATCCAATTTTCCACCGAACTGATGAAAAGCCCCAAACACCAGATGCGTACGCATATTACCTATCGGAGTTTGCGCGTGCTCGATGAAAAGATCGCTACGCAGCAGGCAGAAGAAACCATTCTTGGAAGAGTGGAATACCTGGTAAACGAATGGAAAGGGCTGCTCAATGGAAACGTACTCTATGAAGTGGGAACGGGGCAGGAGCAAAAAAGGGATTTCACATATATAGAAGTGCCTCCCGGACAGGGAGAATACACCTGGATCGACTATAACAATAATGGCATACCCGAACTGAATGAGTTTGAGGTGTCGGCCTTTAAAGACCAGGCCAAATACATCCGGATCTTTACACCCACCAATGAATTTGTAAAAGCGAATTACCTGCAGTTTAACTACAGTTTCGTGATCAACCCGCGTGCGTTGATAGATATCAACAATGCCTCCGGCTTTCAGCAATTCATGGCGCGTCTTTATTTTCAAAGCAACCTGCAGGTACATAAAAAAGCGATGTCCGGCAAGCTGGAATTCAACCCCTTTGCGGTACCGATGGCCGACACCTCATTGATTCTGCTCAATCAGGTATTCAGCAACACGCTTTCCTTTAATCGTTTCAGCAGCCTATGGGGAATGGATGCCAATAATATCCGGACCGGTAATAAATCCTTTCTTACTTACGGCTACGAGAGTCGTTCGGTAAACGACTGGAATATCAAAGGCCGCTGGAATATTTCGCGCAACTTTCTATTCGAAATGGCTACCCGCCGCGGCACCAACCGGTTGCAAACGCCCGGTTTCGACAACCGGAATTATTTTATACGCTCCACCGGAATCGAACCCAGGCTTTCTTTTATCCAGCGAACCAGCTTCAGGATCATGGGCGGATACCGGCACGACAACAAAAACAACACAGAAGGCACAGAGCGGGCCAGCATTCATTCCGTGAACAGTGAAATAAAATACAATGTGCTGTCAAACACTTCTATCAACGCTAAATTCACCTATAGCCGGATAAAGTACACCGATAAGGACAATGCAGACATTGCCAATTCTCCGGTTTCCTATATCATGCTCGATGCCTTGCTGCCGGGTAAAAACTATTTGTGGACGGTAGATCTCACCAAGCGACTGTCTTCTTTTCTGGAGCTGAATATTCAATACGAAGGCAGAAAGCCCGGCGAAACGAAAATCATCCACGTGGGACGTGCTTCTGTACGGGCCTTATTTTAGGCGCTTCAATGCCAGTCCGGCACCAGGTGCCAGCGACATCATTCCGTCTGTTACCACAAAACCGCCTTCCACCAAATCTTCTGCCAGATCGAAACTGCCGTCCAGGTCGATGTATCGGGTGTGTTGGCATGCAAAAGCGGCATGCAATGCGGCCGTTATGCTTACGATACTCTCATCATTGCAGCCCCAGAACAAAGCAGCACCTGCCGGGTCGGCCACCGCTGCTATCCTAAACGCCGCTTTTATACCGCCGCATTTCATCAGCTTGATATTGTAAATACCGTACCTGCCAGCTTTACAAAGTGCAAAAGCCGATGCTGCGTCGGTAAGGGATTCGTCAGCCGCCAATAGCATTCTTTCCGCCTGCCCGAGCTGATCCAGTGCCTGATCTTCCTCCGGCAACAGGGGCTGCTCGATCAATTCTACCGGCTGATGTCGGGTAAGATGTAGAAACCGGGTAAGATCACTAAACCTGTATCCCGTGTTGGCATCCACACGTATGGTGAAGTGATTGCCAAACCGCTCCTGCAGTTTGATCACCTTCTCCGCATCGGACTCCGGGTCTTGCCCGGTTTTGAGCTTCAGTATGCGGAAGCCTGCTGTCTTGAATGCTGCCGCCTCTTCGAGGGTTTCCTCCAGCCCCATGATGCCGATGGTAACGGAAGTAGGCAGGCTGGTATGATGCCTGCCGTAAAAATCTGCCACGGGTATGCCCAGGTATTGCCCGAATGCATCGTGCAGGGCAGTATCGGCAGCAGCCAGGGTACCGGGCTTTCCGGGAAATATGCCAGCTACCGAATCGATGAGTTGGTTAAAATAGCGTATATCCTTTCCTGTTATCATGGGTATGACCTCCGTATGCAGGTTGTGCAGGGTCTCAGCCGGGGTTTCTCCCACCACCTCCGGCGATGGGTTGGCGGCGCCTATACCAGTAATCCCATTTTCCAGCACCAGCTCCAGGAAAACATTCTCCACTTCCGCTATACGTTCCCGTGCAATTTCGTATGGCTTTTTAAGCCGTAGGTTTCTTAGAAATGCATTAGCCGCCACTATCTTCATCGCCGATATGTTGATGGTTGATTAATCAGGTTTTTTATTTCGGGAACAATCTTTGCCACCCCCTGCTCCAGCGGCAGCAATACAGGAAGCTTCAGCTCCTGTTGGTATTGTTGCTGAAAAGCTTCCGCCTCCGCCAGCGTGCAATGTTCGGTGTTGAGGGCGATGGCAATCACGTTCGATCCGTATTGCGCTATCAACTTTATCTCCGACTCTAGGGAAGGGATCTTTCCCAGTGCCGGTTTACCATCATAGTATTGTCTTTTGGGTGCATGCAGCAGTATCACCGATCTTGCAGCGCCAGAGATCAGCATTTCCGATCCGCAGGGACCACTCGGGTTGCGCAGCGCCGCCTGTCCTTCAATGAAGATGATATCGGGATCGGTTTCCTTCACGCAGCAAATGATGGCATGCTCCAGCTCGCCAGATACGAAGTCGTTGGGGGTGGCATCCAGTACAAAACCATACCGCCCACCCTGCAGCCAGCCGGTTTGTCCGGTGTAGATCATTTCCGCACGGATGCCGGCCGCCTTGCAGGCGCTGACCAGGAACCGGGAAGTGGTTCGTTTGCCCAGGCTGCAATCGGTGCCCAATACGGCCACTATGGATGTATGGAGCGAATGTATCGCGCCCGTCCAGAAATGCAGGTCTTTCATTCTGGGTGGTTTTCGTACATCCGTAAGGGTCACATTGTGTTCTCTGGCCAGCGCTACGATATCTTCCCGCTCGGACAGCAGGTCGTGTAATCCGTTTACGACAGACATGCTGTGCCGGATCGCTTCCTTTACTTCTTCCAGCAGACTGGCCGGAAACACGCCGCCGGAAGTAGCTACGCCGATGATGCAAACCCGGGCACCAGATGTCCCGGCTGCTTCAGGCACGGTGGCAAAAACCGGTATACCGCGAAAGCGTCCGTCCAACACCTCACCGGCGTCTTTCCCCGCGTTCTGGTCATCCACTATCCCCACGATCTCGTACCGGTGGCTTTCCCGGATCAACCCATGCGCGGTTTTGGCATCCTCGGTAGCCAGGAGTCCGTTTGTTAGTATCAGCGCTTTGTCCATGCTTATTTTTTGAAGGGCAAAAGTAGATAAAACGGGAGGAAAACCAGCTTGTGACGGATGGGCGATGGCGCCGGAGAGAATGAGAGGGGAGGATGGGGGAATTTGTGCGGAAATGAGTATAAACGCTTACACAGGGATATTGATTTGTATTGCCGTTATAGGGCAAAAAATCCTGATTAAAACGCTTACTTAATGTTGTCTGAATAGTTAACTTTGTAAAGTGGAACCTGTAAGACAAGTTGTTGCCTATAAACGATACTTTTTGGACTTTTATGAAGACCAGACAGACGAAGTACAGCGGAAAATTGAATGGACTTTAAACCTGCTAAGAACTATTGACCGCATCCCTAAAAGTATTTTGACCATATGACCGGAACTGACGGACTATTTGAAGTTCGGGTAGAATTTGGAAGCAATATTTTTAGAATATTCTCCTTCTTTGATAAAGGGAAGTTAATTGTATTAGGCAATGGCTTTCAGAAGAAAACGCAAAAGACACCGAAAACAGAAATTAAAAAAGCATTAAAAATAAAAGCGGAGTATGAAAGCGAACAGCGAAACGATCACGAATACAAACAGAAAAATAAAAAAGAAAATGAGCAAAAAAGAAAATGATATCACTACTCTTGACCAGATCCTTGACAAAAAATATGGCAAACGGGGGGCAAAAAAGAGAGAACAATGGGAACAGGAATTTGAGGCTTTCCAACTTGGCGTTTTGCTTGAAGAAGCGAGACTGAAACTCGGTTTAACACAAGAAGAACTTGCCAATAAATGCGGCACTAACAAATCTTATATTTCAAGAATTGAAAACAATGCAAGCGATATAAGACTTTCAACACTAATGAAAATTGTTCAGACCGGGCTTGGCGGACGCCTGAAACTAACATTACAAATCTGACAAGAAAGGAACGAGCCAGCAAAGACTGGTGGTTATTTTATGCAATCTTCCTTCGGTTTAACCCGGGAAAACTATTATCGTTAAGCTATTCATGATAACACGCAAGACCATCTTAAAAGCGCTCAAAAACGTTCCGGTTAACAGACCGGATGATCTATATTCTATTATCCGTTCTTTACAAGTGAGTACCAATACAAGTGAGTACCAAAAAGGCGGATAAGGCAGGTAAAAAGATCCTTTCTTTTGCGGGCTCCTTCTCCGATATGTCCGCCAAAGACTATAGGGAGTTTAAAAAGCAGACCATGCAGACCCGAAGTAATCTTTTTGACCGTTGCGCCAATTGGGCCACAATAGAGCCATAATTGCGTCGGGACGGGTTCAACGTCGGAAAAATTTTAAAGCACGAAAGGGCGGGCAAGAACAAGGTCACTCCATCCCCCCCCAAACAATACCACAAAAAAATTGACATTATAGAAAAACATATTATCTTGAAACAGACTTTTTAATCCTCATCATTTTTGATAACCCGTGCCCGGTTGAATGCGGCAGTAAGGCAGGTAGTAACCCAAAGACCCCGTTATTTGTTTTGGAGGTTTTTGCTTGTGGATACGGTATTACGTGGCTAGCAAGGCTTTGTGAATATCTGTGTAGAAACGACTATAAACGTTTAGACGCAGGCATTGAGCCGTATTGGCATTATGTGGCAAAAAAATATTTGTAATTATCGCTTAATCAGGCAACTGATACTATTCTGGCAGCGTATTTTATAGTATATTTAGAGTAAAAACAAATTGCTAGGCTAAAGATCATGAAAGCAACTCAGCACCGTATAGCAACTTTTGAAGAGCTTAAATTTCCCAGTCGGGTGTATAAATATAGGGAAGCAGACAATCTTAGACATTTGACTATTCTCTCCGAACGAATTGCTTTTTTTGCACGTTTTTCTTCTTTTGAAGATAAACTAGATTGTAAAGTGCCTATAAGGTATGATCTCTTAACCGATGATGAAATCTATGAATATTACTACAAGAGTTTAGGAGAACTAAATCCTACCTGGGATAAATTATATTTACGAGACGAGGCCATACGCTGGAGCAATATGAATTTGCTGAAGGATCAAGACAGGATTGCAAACCTTCATGACGAATACTGGGCTACATTTGACAATAGGTATGGAGCGTTATGTCTAACCGCTATTAATGACAATTTACTAATGTGGGAGAAGTATTCAGACAACTTTAATGGATTCTGCGTAGGATTCAACCCAAAAATATTATTTAAAGGTATGGGCGGCGGTGGACCTATAGACTATGTAGAAGAGCTTCCAATTATAAAGCCGTATGATCCGGACGAGGAAAGCGGTTTTAAGTTAACAATGACCAAACTGAAAAAGTGGGAATGGGAGAAAGAATATAGAGTTCAAAAATTCTGGAATTACAATGTTTCAGATGAAGAGAGAATGTTTAAAGTAGAACCAAAAGCTTATGTAGAACTGATAATAGGCTATAAAGTAACTGCCCAAACACAAAAAAAGATAGTTGAGTATGCAAGGAGGATATATTCCAGCATCGAGATTAAAATTGCGAGAATTAAAGATGGAAAAGTGATTACCCAACCCTTCGTGTAGCAGACGGTTTAGAAATATGGTGAAGATATAGATATATGCTTAACTTTTTGTACGCTATTTACCAGACACCGCATTCCGACCGCCGTGATACGGACAGGAACAATGCCAACCTGCCCCCAAACCATACAACAAAAAATTTAGTATTATAAAAAATACAAACTATCTTCAAACTAACTTTTTAATCCTCACCTTTTTTAATAGACCATTGAAGCCAAAACTCATTTTTGGGGAACCATACCTTGGTTTCGTAAATTTATGAGTTGGCTATAACTATCCCTTTAATTATGAAGAGGTTTGCTATAACAACTTCAGATTGGGTATCTATCACTGCATTGATCATGACATTCCTCTTTGGCATTTGGGGGATACAGTTAGGTATTGCCAGTCTCAGGCTAAGTGAAAATGTTGCGAATCAGCAACAGCAGATTAGAGGATTTGATACACTTCTAAACAAACTAAATTGGACTTTTTTCAATGAGGCGTAAGGAAATATCTGTCAATACATTGGATTTTGTTTAGGTTAGATTTGATCGGAAAAATCAGCTATTTGTAAATCTCGTATTATGAAAACGATTTTCAAAAAAGGGCAAACATTTGGCTCTTGGACACTTTCTAGTTTTCTCGGCGGAGGAGGTAACGGTGAGGTGTGGCGGTGTGAAAATAGAGAAGGGGGGGTTAAAGCGATAAAACTTCTCAAAAGAGTTAAGGCAAAATCATATTCGAGGTTTATTGATGAGGCGAGTGTTATTGAGAAAAACTCAGATATCAAAGGGATAATACCTATTGAAGAAAAGTTTCTACCAACGAAGCTTGACAACCAAATTCCCTTTTTCATAATGCCTTTGGCGGAGACTTCTGAAAGTAAGATGTCGGGCAAGACGCTTATTGAGAAGATTGATGTAATAATTGAAATTGCAAAGACACTTTCCGAACTACATAGGCGAAAAATATTTCACAGAGATATTAAACCCGCAAATATTTTATACTACAATACTTCTTTTTGTTTTGCGGACTTTGGATTAGTTGACTATCCCAATAAACAGGAAGTTTCCTTTAAAAACGAAGAAATCGGGCCTAAATGGACGATGGCTCCAGAAATGAGAAGAGAATCATCTACAGCAGATTTGGCTAAAGCTGACATTTACTCATTTGCAAAAACATTTTGGATTTTTTTAACGGAAAAAAACAAAGGATTTGATGGACAGTATTCAACAGAATCAATAATTGATTTAAAAAAATTCTATCCAAATAGCTATACTTCACCTATTGATAATGTACTAATTTCCTGTACAGATAATGATCCAATTAAAAGATTATCATTAGAGAAATTTATTGAAGAACTGGAGCTTTGGAAAAAACTTGAAGAAGATTTTCACAAAAAAAACCTTCAACAATGGTTTGAAATTCAGACGAAACTTTTTCCGACTTCGATTCCTCAACGAGTAAGCTGGGATAATATAAATGATATTGTCAAAGTTCTAAAAACTGTATGCTATTTTGATGATTTAAACCATGCTTTTTTTCCAAACGGAGGGGGGCTAGATTTAAGAGATGCCAAACTTTCATATGAGGATGGCTGTATTGAACTCGACTTTGGAAGCATACACATTATCAAACCCAAAAGATTGTTATTTGAGTCATTCGGAGATGAGCATCAATGGAATTATTTTAGACTCGAAATAGATAACCTTACATTGACAGGTTTAAATGAAGACTCTCGAGCTTACGAAATTGAGCAAGGGAGGGAGATAATAAGCGAATTGTCTCCTGGACAATACTTTCCTTATGACGTATTTGACAACAGCTATAAGTATGAAGATGACTATTTCTTCACTGAATTTTCTAGACATATTTCGCGATGGTACAAAGGGAGTTTTGTTATTTTCTGCAAACGGTCAATTTATAATTTAACATCATCTACTTACGATGGAAGACACAACAAAGTATCTACCGAAGAATTTAGAGAATATATTCAGAAAATCATTAACCTTATAAAGTATAAAAAAGAAAAAGAGGCGTCAACCAATATTAAGCCCGAGGCAAAGCACAGGAGTCAACCACAAGTATTTAATAGTTTGATTGTAGAGCAGACTGTTTATCGATGTCGCTGGTGTGGAAGGATTGTTGCTTCAGACGGTGACTTTCTAGATGAGCTTAATTATGCATATAACGTCAAGGTAATTCAGAAATTTGGTGATTATGTTGTAGAAAAAACAGAGTGCACAAGATGTAAGAATGAACAGGATGACATATACCAGCCGTCAATAATATCCTTCTAAACCCTTTACATATAATTTTAGCTTTTTTGACTCATTGGTTTGGGTGGAATTAATTTGACAAAGCTGCCCAGGTTTACGGATGGCCGATATTCGACCTGGCCATATGGCGGCGCTGGGAATATATCCTTGACTTTTGTCTGCCAGTTCCATTCAATGTGGACTTACAGTTCATAGTTCAAATACCCAATTTCTAATTGATAGTCTGCATGGGGCAAAAGCCGGGCCGGTGCGAGAGCTTCACCTACAGATCACCGTTCTGCAAAATTCCGCCCCGACCGATAGGCAAAACTCCCGCTTAAATAGCCGTTATAGCGGGCTCCGTTTTCACAACCTATTGATATCCACAAAATAGAAACCAACAATACTGAGAATTAAAAAAACAGTTGTTTCCCAATCGGGAAATCCGTATTTTTGATGAAGCCTGTGAATGAGACCAAATTTCGAAATAGTGCTATTGCCGGAAGCCGTTGCTTTTTTGGAAAATCTTGAGGACAAGGCAAAAGAGAAAATTTACTACAACATCAAAAAATCTCAATTCGTAAACGACAATGAGCTCTTTAAAAAACTGAATGACCTCATTTGGGAATTCAGGACTTTATACAACAGTAAGGCTTACAGGTTGTTTTCGTTTTGGGATAAGGTTGACGGTAAAGAAACATTGGTAATAGCAACACATGGCATCTTAAAAAAGACGCAGAAAACGCCCTATAAGGAAATCAAAAGAGCAGAAGAAATCAGAAAACAATATTTAAATAATAAGAGAGAAAACAAATGACCGTGACCAATAAATTCAAAACAGTTCCGCTCGAGGAAATGATAGACAAGCATATCGGGAAGCGTGGAACCCAAAAGCGCGAGGCATTTGAAAATGAGCTGAGAATAGACTTGCTGGGGCAAGCCATCAGACAGGCAAGGCAGGAACGCAACCTGACACAGGAGCAACTCGGCAACCTTGTAGGCGTACAAAAAGCCCAGATATCAAAAATTGAGAATAGTGTAAAGAATGCACGGTTTGAAACGATCCTGAAAGTGTTTGAGGCGCTGGGTGCAAAAGTGAACTTTCGGGTAGAACTGAACAACAAAAAACCCGCTTTCTGACCCAAACACTTTTTCTTCGATAAATATAAGAGTCCGCCGCCTGCGTGAAGCCATGTAGAACAGCGTATAAACGCTTATACATCTAACGGAAATTATTATCATTAAGTTATTAATCGCAACACTCAATACAATACCAAAAGCGCTCAGCTCGACAGGCTGGAGGGATCCCTTTTCCTGCGTACAGGAAAAAGCATTTTCGTACCAACCACCCCTCAGCCATCACCCGCATACGCCAATATGCGTTGCAAACGCCTGGGGTTCTGATCGTAACAGATTTTTTTTGTAAATTCGCCAATTAACCTTTTTCGATCCCTTGCGGGTGTTAACGAATTTATAGAGCATGGCTTTACCGCATCTTGTAAAATTTGTTTATAATAACGGTACCGACGAAGTAATACGGAGAGGCAAAAAAATCCATTCCATCGGATACGTGGAATTGATGGAGCACGACGACCTGTTGGGCGCTGTTACATTTCGTGTGAAGGATGACAGCTACGCAACCTATTACAAGGTATACATTCAAAAGTACAAAGACCCCAAAGGACTCTCCGTCAGGTGTACCTGCCCGTATAACCTGGGCGATATCTGCAGACATGAAACGGCTGCCCTGCTGCAGCTACAGGATCTGCTGGACAGAAACGTCATAGGGGAAAAAGACATCAAATACGATCAGAAGCATACCGTGGTTAAAATGAAAGATATTGACCTACGGTCTGTAAAACTGCTGAGTTCACCCGACAGCTACGAGGAGGCCGACAGGATTTTGAGGATCCAGAAAGCCAATATCATTGCTGCCGCTAACGAACGGGTGGAGGCCTCTCTGAAAGTAGATGGAGAAACCTACACGGTGGTATTACAGAAAAACGAAGAGCGAAATTTCGACACCTCCTGTACCTGTAGCGACGAAGAACATCCCTTATGCATACATAAGGCCACGCTTTTCATACAATTGTTAAACGCATACGGACCGTATTATTTTGATTCCATCCGCAACTGGGATAAACAGAAGAACAAACTGCTGGAAGCGTACGGCTATTCGCTGGACGATGACCTGAAGGGGAAATTTGAGTTTTCATATAAAGATGGCAAACCGTTCTTACGGGTGCTGGATCCCCGCATAAAACGAGTGGCGCCCGTACCTGCACCGGCCAGGCCGCAGCCCGTAGCGGTGGAAGAAAAAGAACCGGAACAACCTGCCGTAGCTGTAGCCGCGCCCATATCTACATCCAGCAGGGTGGGCATTGTATTCAGTGCTGCTTCCAAAACCTATCCGTTCCTGTCTGCTGATATCATATCAGGAGAATCGAATGGAAGCTTATCCGGATTTCATGGAAAGGTAGAAAAGCTGGACCTCACCCGTTACATCGACTCTGAAAAGTATACCGATACCGACCGCATACTCATACAACAGGTGAGAAAGCTGCAGGATACGGAAGTGAATAAATACCTCAGCCGAAACTCTCCGTTTTCCGGTATATGGGAGAATATCATTCACAACGACGACGACCTGCCCGACGAAACCAAATCGCTGATCGTAGAATACTGGTACCCGAAGCTGGTAAAGCTGCTCAACGAACACAACCAGCATCCCCTGGTATATTTTCTGCCGGAGAAAAAAAACTTTGTTACGGCCAATCTGAGGCAGGTACAGCTCAGTTCGGAACCCGTTACACCGGTATTCGCTGTTGCCGAGGCCGGTGATGCGGTAGTGGTATCGTGCAACGTATTGGTAAACGGCATTGAGGTAGCGCTCCCTGAAAATGAGCTGGAATCGCCCCTGTTGTTCAAATATGCAGATACGCTTTACAACTGGGAACGGCAGGAAGATATAGAGGTAGTAGAAAAATTTATTTCACAGGGAAGCATTAAGGTATCGAAAAACGACTGGCCAGACTTTCTGAAGAAACAGGTTATTCCGCTCACCAAGGAATACAAAGTAAAGTTCAGCTCCGATCTGGTACAGGAAGTAAAAGACGGAGAACCGGAAATAAAACTACAGCTCCAGGAAAAAGGTGAATACCTGGTGTTTATTCCGGTATTCAATTACAAAGGGTTTGAAACAAGGCTCAACACCAAAGATATCATCACCATACCGCTGGAAGGAAAAGTGATGGAAATACACCGCAACAAAGAAGCGGAACTGAAGTTTGTAAAAAAGCTGGAGAGCCTGCACTCTAATTTTATTTACCTGGATGGTGCAGCTACCCTGGCGCTCAAGGGGGCAGACGTATTGAAGAACAACTGGTTTTTCCTGTTTGTAGACAGCATGAAGGAGATGAACGTACCCGTACTCGGTTTCGATATTCTCAGAAACTTCCGGTTCAATACCGCCAAGCCTTCCACAGAAGTGCACATCAGCAGTGGGGTAGACTGGTTCGATGCAAAAGTGAAGGTTGTTTTCGGCGAGCAACATGTAACAATAGAGGAAATTAAAAGGGCGCTGGCAAACAAACAGCAGTTTGTACAACTCAACGATGGCACCCTGGGTATATTGCCGGAGACCTGGCTGAAACGGTATTCGCTACTGTTTCGGGTAGGCGAGGAAAAAAGCAATGCTTTGCGGCTTTCCAAGTACCACCTCAGCGTAATAGACGAACTGTATCAGGAGAAAGACCCGACCGAGATACTGATTGAGTTGGAGGAGAAGTACAACCGCTTGCGTGATTTCAATCGTATTAAAGAAATAGACCCACCGGAGCAACTGGCCAGTATTCTTCGTCCCTACCAGGTAGCCGGTTATCATTGGCTGAACTATCTCCGGGAAGTGGGGTGGGGCGGCATACTGGCAGACGATATGGGTTTGGGAAAAACCGTACAAACCCTGGCTTTTCTACAGTATTTTAAAGACACGGAGCACAGGCTGAAGGCGATCGTGGTATGTCCAACCACGCTCATGTTCAACTGGGAAAACGAAATCAAGAAATTCACTCCCAGCCTTAGCTACCATATTCACCACGGGGGCGACAGGATGAGGGAAGCGGCAGCGCTGGCGTCCTTCAACGTAATCATCACCACCTATGGCACCCTCCGCAGCGATATCAAACTTTTGACGGAGATTGCTTTCGACTATGTGATCCTCGATGAATCGCAGGCGATCAAAAACCCACAGAGCAAGGTTACCAAGGCAGCAGGACTGCTGGATGCTAAAAACCGCATATGCCTGAGCGGTACGCCACTGCAGAACAACACTTTCGATATATATGCCCAGATGAATTTCCTGAACCCCGGAATGCTGGGCAGTGTGGAGCACTTCAGGAACGAGTTTGCAACGCCCATAGACAAATTCGGCGAGCAGGATCGCAAAGACCACCTGCGAAAAGTACTCTATCCATTCATATTGCGCCGTACGAAAGAGCAGGTAGCACGGGATCTGCCGGAGAAAACAGAAACCATTCTTTTCTGTGAAATGCAGAGTGAGCAACGGGAGATATACGATGCCTTCCGCAACGAATTCCGCAACAAAATACTCGGTGTGATCGATGAACAGGGTATCGCAAAATCGCAGCTAACCATCCTGCAGGGGCTAATGAAACTTCGCCAGATATGCGACTCCCCTGCTATTATGAACGAGCAGGAACAATACCCCAACCATTCCATCAAACTCGAAGAAATAGGAAGAGAGATCACAGAAAATATAGGCCATCACAAAGCCCTGATCTTTTCCCAGTTCCTGGGCATGCTGGCCCTGATCAAGGAAAAGCTGAAAGAGCTGGAAGTGCCTTTCGAATACTTCGACGGCAGCACCTCTGCCACCGACCGGGAAAAGGCCATCAACCGGTTCCAGAACGACGAGGAGTGCCGTGTATTCCTGATATCGCTGAAAGCGGGCGGCGTGGGGCTCAACCTCACCGCAGCAGACTATGTGTACATTGTAGACCCCTGGTGGAACCCAGCGGTGGAGCAGCAGGCCATCGATCGGACACACCGTATTGGGCAAACAAAGAATATTTTCGCCTACCGTATGATCTGTAAGGATACGATAGAGGATAAAATATTGCAACTGCAAGACAAAAAACGTTCCCTGGCCAAAGACCTGATCGCCGACGACAGTACATTTGTCAAGAGCCTGTCTAAGGAAGATGTGGAGTATCTGTTCAGTTGATAGGCCCGAAGAAGAAATGCTCCGCCGCACCGATCCGATGGAAAAGATGGGCAATTTCTCACCATGCAGATAATGGAATCGGGTTCTTCTCCTTAATACAAAACAGGCGGCCTCTCTCGAAGAACGAGGAGCAATCCCCTGCAATATGGACGATAAATGGAGGCTTTTCCCCCGCCTGCGGCAGAGAGAAAATACAATCTTTTTTGGACCAACTTTCGGTGTAGTCCGAACGCAGGTTAAGAGTTCCCCTCAAACACAAATCCCCGCTCTTCGCGGGGATTGATATACTAATATAAAAACAACGCGTACTATATTACGCCACTTTCAGCAGGCTCATTTTACTGTTACCGAAAGTTTGCTGCGCATAATCCAGCGTGAGGTGAAATTCTTTTTCGCCGGAAGAAGGCAGCTCGTACATGGCATCGGTGAGAATGTTCTCGCAGATGCTCCTTAAACCCCTGGCGCCGAGTTTGAACTCCATGGCTTTTGCCACCATGAAATCCAGCACGGCCTCGTCTACCTTCAACTTAATGCCTTCCAGTTCAAACAGCCTGGTATATTGCTTGATCAGCGAGTTTTTGGGCTGTGTCAGAATCGAACGAAGGGTATCAGCATCCAGCGGATTGAGGTAAGTCACCACCGGTAAACGGCCCAGCAATTCCGGAATCAGGCCAAACGATTTCAAATCCTGTGCATTCACGTATTGCAACAGGTTTTTCTTCATAGCTTCCTGTTGCTCCTTGTTTACATTAAAGCCGATGGCATTCGTATTCACACGCCTGCCAATTACCCTGTCTATACCGTCGAAAGCGCCGCCGCAGATAAAGAGTATATTCTGGGTATTTACTTTAATCAGCTTTTGCTCGGGGTGCTTCCTGCCGCCTTGCGGAGGCACCAGCACTTCCGTTCCTTCCAGCAGTTTAAGTAACCCCTGCTGCACTCCTTCGCCGCTCACATCGCGGGTAATGGAAGGGTTGTCGCCCTTACGGGCTATTTTGTCGATCTCATCGATGTATACAATTCCTTTTTCCGCGGCTGTTACATCGTAGTTGCATACCTGCAGCAGGCGGGTGAGTATGCTTTCCACATCTTCCCCTACATACCCGGCCTCGGTAAACACCGTAGCATCAACAATGGCAAACGGCACGTTCAGCATCCGGGCAATCGTTTTGGCCAGGAGGGTTTTACCGGTACCGGTTTCCCCTACCATTACAATATTGCTTTTTTCGATCTCCACGTCGTTTTCGGCTGTTTTTTGCTGCAACCGTTTGAAGTGGTTGTATACAGCCACTGCCATCACCTTCTTGGCTTCATCCTGACCGATGATGTACTCATCGAGGAATTTTTTTATTTCGATGGGCTTCTTAACCGTGAGTTTGAACTGCGGATGCGAAGACTCGTGCTTCAAAACCAGTTCCTGCTCAATAATTTCCCTTGCATGTTCCACGCAGTTTTCGCAAATATGTCCCTCCTGTCCGGCAATTAAAATTTTAACCTCATCGCGGGTCCGGTCGCAGAAAGAACAATGTAATACAGACTTAGCCATTTTTGTTGTATAAGAGTTAAGCAAATAGTTAGGATAGAGGATGAGGCAATTAGCTAAATAGGATAGAAGGAGCGCTAAATTCCGAAATTTTCTACAATTAAAGACTTACATATATCAAAATTCGCTGCTTATGGGCACAGACTAAAAAAAACACCGCCAAAACGGTGTTTTTTTAACGAATTATAACAGTTTTTATAGTTTCTCCAGCACCTTGTCTACTATACCATACGCTATAGACGCCTGCGCATCCATCCAGTGGTCGCGGTCGAAATCGGCTTTTATTTTTTCTACGGTCTGCCCGCAGTTCTCGGCGAGAATCCGCGCGCTCATTTCCTTCACACGTTGCACCTGCTCCGCCATGATTTCCAGGTCGGCAGAAGTACCCTGTCCACCGCCGCTGGGCTGGTGTATCATTACTTCGCCATGCGGAAAGATGTATCGTTTGCCCTTTTTGCCTCCACTCAACAGCAGCGATCCCATAGAGGCGGCCATCCCCATACAAACAGTGGCTACAGGCGATTTGATCATTTGCATGGTATCGTAAATAACCATGCCGGCTGTAACGATCCCCCCGGGACTATTGATATAAAAAGTAATTTCCTTACCCGGCTCTATGGCATCCAGGTAGAGCAGTCTCGAGGTAACGTCCCTCGCACTCCGGTCGTCTACCGCTCCCCAGAGAAACACTTTGCGCTGTTCAATGAATTTTTTATCGAACTGCCATCCACTCAGCATTTTTTCCATGGAAGGCATTTCAGGCGTTTCCGGTGTTTCTTCGTCATCGAGCCTGAAAGATTTATTGTGAATACGGTACATAGTAAGAATGTTGTTGTTTTTGAATGAACGATGCAAAACTTTTCCTTATTTATCTTTTTGCTTACCCGGGTTGGTCATCAGCACTTCGTCTACCAGCCCGTATTCTTTGGCTTCCGGTGCCGTGAGCCAGTAATCGCGGTCAAAATCTTTTTCAATTCTTTCCACCGGCTGTCCGCTGTGATAAGCAACGATATCGTACAGTTCCCGCTTCATCTTGCGTACTTCCTTCACGGTAATTTCTATATCACTGGCCTGGCCACCAGCGCCGGAACTCGGCTGGTGCATCATGATTCTGGCATGCTTCAGTGCCGTGCGCTTTCCCTTTTCGCCGGCACACATCAGCACTGCGCCCATAGAGGCTGCCATACCTATACAGATGGTGGAAATATCGGGGTTGATGTATTGCATGGTGTCGTACACACCCAGGCCCGCGTATACAGACCCACCGGGACTGTTGATATACATCTGTATATCGCGCGTTCTGTCGGTACTTTCCAGAAATAGCAACTGAGCGGTGACAATATTGCCGACCTCATCGGTGATGGGATGACCCAGGAATATAATCCGGTCCATCATCAGACGGCTGTAAACATCCATAACAGCAATGTTCATGGGACGCTCCTCGATAATATTGGGCGTAAGGTTGGTTACGACATGCTTTGTGTAGCTGTCCAGTGTGTTACTGGAAATATTCTTGTGCTTTACCGCATACTTTTCAAATTCTTTTCCAATATTCATTAGATTACGTTCTTTAGTTATTTGGCAATTTAGAGTTTTTATTCAACCCAAATATCGTGCGAAAGAAAAAATCGGACAAAATGCCATATTATTATAACGGTTTGTAACGTAATTTGATATATCCTAAATAAAACAGACAAATGAGCACGGGTCAGGAACAGTTGTTGCAGACTTTTGGAATAGATGCTATAGCAGCAACAGCCGAATGGTTTTGGCAGCAAACCAATGCCAGGGTTTTCGCTTTTCACGGAGACATGGGAGTGGGCAAAACCACATTCATAGGCATGCTGTGTCGTTCAAAAGGAGTGGCCACACAGGTGAGCAGCCCTACTTTTTCATTGATCAATGAATACATATACGTGGAAGATGGGGTAGAAAAAACGATCTACCATATGGACATGTATCGTTTGAAAGACGAAGAAGAAGCTATACAGGCAGGGGTGGAAGACTGCCTCTATTCCGGCAGCATATGCCTGGTGGAATGGCCGGAAAAAATTGCCTCCATATTTCCGGACGATACGGTGCACGTGTATCTCAGCCTGGCGAAAGACGGTGAGCGAACGCTCCGGCTGCTGGCAAACCGTTAAAATTTTGTAAATTGCCCCCTTAAATCCCATAGATATATGTCGGCAGAAAAGCCCTTTGTTAGCGCCTCATTTAATTACGATACGCTGGAAGAGACATTGGATATCAAGCCCAGAGGCGCACAATTGTTTATCGGGATACCACGGGAAGATGCTTTTCAGGAAAACCGGATCGCCCTCACCCCCGACGCCATCAACGTGTTGGTAAACAATGGCCACCGGGTGGTGGTAGAGCACCGGGCAGGAGAAGGCGCCCATTTTTCAGAAAAAGACTTCAGCGACGCCGGCGCAAAAATAGCCTACGATAAAAAGGAGGTCTTCCAGTGCGATCTGATTATGAAATCGTCGCCGGTAAATGAAAAGGAACTCGATTACCTGAAGCCCGACCAAACCATTATTTCTCCCATACACCTCCCCGTGATGAAAACCTCCATCCTGCAATGCATGATGGAGAAAAGAATCACCGCCCTGTCTTTTGAAAACTTCAAAGACGATTCCGGACACAACCCCATAGTAAGAAGCATGAGCGAAATAGCCGGCAGCGCCGTTATGCTGCTCGCAGGCAATTACCTGAGTAACGCCAACAACGGTAAGGGCATGCTGCTGGGAGGCATTTCCGGCATACCCCCCACCAAAGTGGTGATCATAGGAGCCGGCATAGTGGGAGAGTACGCCGCGCGTACCGCCTTGGCTATGGGCAGCAGCGTGAAAGTATTCGACAACAACATTTACAAGCTCAAACGTATGCAGGGCAATATCGGGGTACGTATGTGGACCTCCGTTATAGAGCCTAAAATATTAGCCAAGCAGTTGAAAACCTGCGACGTGGCGGTAGGCGCGCTCTCTTCCACCGGTGGCCGAACACCCATCGTAGCCACCGAAGAAATGGTATCCATTATGCGATCGGGCAGCGTGATACTGGATGTGTGTATAGACCGCGGCGGATGCTTTGAAACCTCGGAGATTACTTCACACGAAAACCCGGTATTCATCAGACACGGGGTGATACACTATTGTGTACCCAATATACCTTCCGGCTTTGCCCGTACTGCATCCCAGGCCATCAGCAATGTGCTGATGCCCCTGCTGCTGGAGATCGGCGATGAAGGCGGGCTGGAGAAACTGGTATGGCACAAATTCAATATCCGCAGTGGCATTTATCTCTTCAAAGGCGCGCTCACCAATATATACCTTAGCCAGCGCTTCAATTTAAAATATACAGATCTAAACCTGCTGATCGCCAGCCGGCGGTAGGCAATTTTCAAATAACGGTTCTCAACAGTAACTGCCCATAATAAACAGGCGCAGTCTTTAACAAAGAGGTAGCTACGTAAAAGAAAAACTTAAAGGGGCCTTATACAGTACATATAAAGGCACCGATGTAACATCACGACCATATATCGAGTGACAGCGGGCAAGGGTGCAACTCAGACCGGATGCCTGATGATAGAAATATCAACCCTGTTGCAAAATGAGACAATACTGAAACATTTTCCTGTGTGTTTTATGTATAAATTCACAGCCTTAATTATCAAAGGATTTACCACAGCATTTTTATGAAAAAAATTATTGTGATGGCGCTGTTTTACTTTTTGTATACCGCCACCGGATGTAACACTCAGACTGAAAACAACCCTGCACCCGACAGCCTGTATACCGGGCAAAAATTCAACGAGCACATACGCACCACCGCCTTCCGTACACCGGCTGAAGAAAAAGCCGGCTTCCGGCTGCCGCCGGGGTTTGATATAGAGTTGTATGCTGCCGAGCCGGATATCGGCAAGCCGATCAACATCGCGTTCGACAACAAAGGCAGGATGTGGGTAACCCAGTCTTTTGAATATCCCTTTGCAGCAGCGCCGGGCAAGGGAAAAGACCGGATCAGCATCCTGGAAGACACCAATGGCGATGGCATAGCAGATAAGTTTACTCATTTCGATGATACGCTCAATATTCCTATTGGCATACTGCCGGTAGCCGACGGAGCGATTGCCTACTCCATCCCCAACGTGATACGCTACACGGATGCAGATGGAGATGGAAATCCGGAATCACGGCAACAATTGTTCGGCCCCTTCGAATTCAAGGATACGCATGGAATGGTCAATAATTTTGCAGACGGTTATGATGGCTGGATATATGGTTGCCATGGTTTCACCAACCGTTCCAATGTAGCTGGCGCAGACGGCGATACCGTTAGGCTGATCTCGGGCAATACCATCCGGTTCAGGAAAGACGGCAGCCGTATAGAGCACCATACGCATGGGCGGATCAACCCCTTTGGACTGGCGTTCGACGAATTGGGATACCTGTATTCCACAGACTGCCACACCTCTCCCCTGTATCAACTGATCAAAGGCGGCGATTACAGCCAATGGGGCAAGGAAGAAGGAATGGGTTTTGCACCGGATATGAAGCCCATGGAAAACGAAGCCACGGCCCTGTCGGGGATAGCCTACTATGCAGATGTACATTTTCCCGAGGCTTACCGGAGCAATTTTTATATCGGAGATGTGGTAGCCTCCAGGGTATACCGAAATTCCTTTCATTTTGAAGGATCATCGCCTGTAGGGAAAAAAGAAGCAGATTTCATACTGAGCGAGGACCCCTGGTTCCGACCTGTGGATGTAAAACTGGGGCCGGACGGCGCTCTCTACATCGCCGACTTTTATAACAGCATTATCGGCCATTACGAAGTACCGCTGGATCACCCTAAGCGGGACCGGGTGAGCGGACGAATATGGAGGGTAACCTATAAGGGAAAATCCAATAAGCCGGTAAACTGGGCGCAGGCTGATCTGGATGAATTGATCAGCGCGCTGAATGCAGACAATATCCGCAACCGGATGACAGCAGCCAATGAACTGGTGGAAAGATCCGGCAGTGCATCCGTTGCGCCGGCAACAGCCATACTTACGAAGAAGAACGCTACCCCGAGGGAATATATACACAGCCTGTGGGTGCTTCACCGGCTGGATGCGATTACCGACGATATGCTCGCGGCAGCGGCCATACATGCCGACTCTACCATCAGGGTGCATGCCCTGCGTATCATGGCAGAGCAAAAGCAACCCCATTCGTCTCTGTATGCCCTGGCGGCTGCTGCGTTGAACGATCCCAATCCTCATGTGCAGCGGGCAGCTACAGAATTGTTGTCCAGACACAATCATCCGGAATCGGTGGAAGCCCTGGTAGCCTTCGGGAAAAAAGTGCCGGACAACGATGCCCATATGATTTATACCATCCGGCTGACGCTCAGAAACCTGTTGCGCAACGAAGCACTGATGGCTTCGGTTGTATCCCGGTCTTGGACTCCGGAAGAATCTGCCGTGCTGGCTACCGTACTCCCGGGGGTGCAAACGCCTGCCGCAGCATCGCTGCTGTACCGTTACGCTGCTGAACATGCATTTCCTGATAACCGGGAAGCGGCCAAAGCCTTCACACATATTGCCCGGTTCATACCCAATAACCAACTCAATCAGGTACTGGAAACCGGGAGAGAAAAAGGGAAAAAGGAGCCGGAACTGAATTTTACTATATTCAAAGCCATACAGGATGGCATAGTGAGAAGAGGGGGTACAGAGCCGGCAGCGCTTACACAGTGGGGTAAGGATGTGGCCGTGCAGATTCTTAAAGAATGGCAAACCACAAAAGACGATCATGCTGTGTATAAAATAAAAACAGCAATGGACCTGATCGGTCAATACAGGATTGCCGGTGCAGAAGAGCCTATTGCAGCGATAGCCCGCGAAGTGAACAACAGGAACGATACCCGCCACACAGCGCTTCGGGCCCTGTTGAAACTAAACCCCGCTGCTCACACCACGTTGGCCGTTTCATTGCTGAACGACGCACAAACCCACAGCGACCTGAAAAGAGATATGGTAAACGTGGTAGGCGAATTTCCCGGTATTTCACAAAAAGTATTGGGCGCTGTTAAAAATGCGGAACCGGATTTGCAATACAGCATAGCGCTGGCGCTGGCTGCTTCGCCGAACGGCAAGGACATTTTATTGAACAAAGTGAAAAGCGGAGAGATCTTTCCGCGTATACTCATACAGCCCAATGTAGAAGAGCGCCTGCAACTGGGTATCAACGCCAGACAAAAGGCCCTGCTGGCAGAGCTGACTGCCAACCTGGAGGACGTTAGCACAGAAAGACAGGAACTGATACAGGAGAGAATAGCCGCCTTTGAAGCAGCAGATCCCAAACCTTCGCCGGAGTCGGGGCGCGCCATCTTCAGCCGAACCTGTTCGCCCTGCCACAGTATAGGAGACGACGGTGGAGGTATGATCGGTCCGCAACTGAACAGCGTAGGCAAATGGGGGGTGAATGCCCTGGCCGAAAAAATACTGGATCCCAACAGGAATATCTCTGAATCGTTCCGAACCTATACCCTTCAATTAAAAGACGGGAAAGTAATCAGTGGTTTATACCGGAGGGAAGAAGGTGCGGCTACCGTATATGCCGATGCTGCTGGTAAAGAGTTTACTGTAGCCAACAAGGATATCGTAAGCCGAACCGCATCGCGATACACGGTGATGCCCGACCAGTTTGGCACCATCCTTTCGCAGGATGAATTCAACGCGCTATTGAACTACCTGTTGACCGTTCAGCAATAGCCAAAAGTTTCGGCCGGCACAGATAAACTGATCTGGGATAAGCAGTCAAAAAAAGCGTATAACGAAATAATGGATGAACGACTGGAGGTGAATTATGCCTCCAGTCCGAAATAATGTTTTGCGTTGTGGTAGCAGATATCCTGTACCATCTTACCCAGCCATCTGCTATCATTGGGCAATTCTCCGTTCTCTACGTCATTGCCGATCAGATTGCAAAGTATGCGCCTGAAATACTCGTGACGGGGCCAGGAGAGAAAACTGCGGGAGTCGGTAATCATACCCACGAACCGGCTGAGCAAACCCATATTGCTCAGGATGCTCATCTGCTCTTCCATACCGTTTTTCTGGTCGAGAAACCACCATCCGGAGCCGAATTGTATTTTCCCGGGGATACCATCGCCCTGAAAATTGCCGATCATAGTAGCATATACGGCGTTGTGCGAGGGATTGTTATTGTAAAGGATGGTTTTGGCCAGTTTACCATCCCTGTCCAGCCGGTTCAAAAACCTGGACAAGGGTTGGGCTACCAGCCAGTCGCCGATGGAATCAACACCAGCATCCGCACCCAGTTTTTGCAACAGGCGTTCGTTATTGTTGCGCAGTGCCCCTATATGAAATTGCTGCGTCCATTTCTTCTCAGCATACCACTCACATATGAAATGGAGGGTGCCCGATTTAAACGTATGGATTTCTGATTCAGTCAGCTCTTTCCGCATCCTGATCTTCCGGAATATTTCGTCCAGCCCCTGCTCGGTAAAGTCGCTGGCATACATGGTTTCCAACCCGTGATCTGAAATGCGGCAGCCATTGGCATGAAAAAAATCGAACCTTCTCCTAAGTGCCTCGAGCAGGCGGGGATAGGAATGGATCTCTACATCGGCGGCGGCTCCCAGCCGGGACAGGTAATCGCTGTAAGCACTCAGGTTTTCCACCGCAATCGCTTTATCCGGACGAAAAGCAGGGAACACCTTCAGGTGTGGATGTTCTTTTTTGATGCGGATATGATGCTCCAGGCTGTCTGCCGGGTCATCAGTAGTGCAGGCTATTTCCACATTGAATTTGTTCAACAGTGCATGAGTGGTCAGTTCCGGTAATTGTTCATTGCACTGGCGGTATATGTTTTCCGCGTTCGCTTCATTCAGCAGCTCGGTAATACCAAAGGCCCTTTTCAGTTCCAGATGCGTCCAATGGTACAGCGGATTGCGCATGGTATAAGGAACGGTAGCAGCCCAGGCGGCAAATTTGGTAAAGTCGTCTGCAGTGCCGGTGATGTTGTTTTCATCCACCCCGTTGGTACGCATAGCCCGCCATTTGTAGTGGTCGCCTTTCAGCCATAATTCCGTAATAGTGCCAAACTGTTTGTTGTCGGCTATTTCATCCGGAGGCAGGTGATTGTGATAGTCAATGATGGGCATACCCGCCGCATAGCTATGGTACAACTCCTTTGCAGTATTGGTTTGCAAAAGAAAATCTTCACTTAAAAAAGGCTTCATATTAGAGATTCGTTATGGCATGAACAGAGGCGTCGAAAATAGCCAATTTCTCCCATATTCAGTAGCTGAAAAGAGGTGCTGGCAGCCGGAAAGTATTGTAAATACCGTCAACCTTTCAGTAACCCAAAAATCGACTCACTCACTTATGGTAGCAAAATTTAAACAGAAACGGGATCATGCGGCTTGCAGCCCTTCCGATTACGCCCATGCAGCAACGCTGGTATATACCTTTAACAATTTAGTAATATTTCTGTTGGAGATAATAGCAAAATACCTCTCAAACCCTTAAGGGTAAAGGATTTGAAAAGAACCGACCAGGGTTTACTATCAAATACTGTTTAAAAAGATGGGTTGTATGCTTGTATCCCTCTCACTAGTTTTGCATTGTCTTTTCAGATCAACCACCTGCTTACCCAACCCCGCGATTGTCTTCCGCAGCTTCCGATTGTTTTGCTTAAAAATTTTTGTACAATTTAAAACTCAATTTTTATGAAATCAATCAATGGAACCCCGGTTAAAGCGCTGATGCTATCTTTCGCTATTGTGTTTACCACTTTGATGGCTACTGCCGGAACCGGTGATAAAGACAAAAAGAACAGCATTCCTGTTGAACTTTCCTATATCGGAAATATAAACCAAAGCCCTGTTTTTCAGCTTGCACTGGAAAATGAGACTGGCGAAAAATTATACATCTCCGTTAGAAACCAGTCTGGCGATGTACTGTATGCGACCAGCTTTAAAGGGAAAAATTTCAGCAAGAAAATCCGGTTCGACAATGCAGACATGTCTGACATGCAACTGAAACTGGTGATCACTTCTAAAACAAAATTTGAGACCCAGCATTTTCACATTACACAACAAAACCGCGTAATCGAAGAAATAACTGTTGCAAAAGTGTTATAGAAAATGGTTGATCGTTTGAAAAAGACCTCCCGAATGGGAGGTTTTTAGTTTAAGAGATTATACGAGGTAGTTTTACGAGTCTGGTACCATCAGAACACCCTCCTCTTCCTACCCGCTTTGCGGTAGCCTCCTTTGTAGTATTAGTGTTAACTTTGTATGGATAATGCATCGTAAATATTATCACCCAAATACATACCAGTTGTATTGATCCATGAGCACAATATCAGTTTGCATAGTAGAAGATAACAATGATATCCGCCAGGCGTTGGAACAGATTATTTCCATGTCAAGCGGATACGAATTGCTGGGTTCTTATCCCAGCGCCGAAGCTGCGCTGCTGGGGCTGCCCGAATTGAAGCCCGACGTTGTACTGATGGATATCAATCTCGGGGGGATGAGTGGCATTGAGTGTGTGAAGCAGTTAAAGCCCGAACATCCGGATATGTTGTTTATGATGTGTACCGTGTATGAAGAAGATGAAAAGATTTTTGAGGCGCTTGCTGCAGGAGCCAATGGTTATATCCTGAAAAAAACAGCTCCGTCTAAGCTGCTGGAAGCAATTCGCGAACTGGCAGATGGCGGTGCTCCGATGAGCAGCCAAATCGCCAGAAAAGTAGTGGCGGCTTTCCAGGGAAAAAGCAACACAACCCCGGATGCTAAACTGGATATGCTTTCTAATCGCGAAATGGAAATCCTTGAATTGCTCGCGAAGGGAATGCTTTATAAGGAAATTTCAGCCCGGCTGGGTATTGCACAGGAAACAGTAAGAAAACACGTGTACCACATCTACGAGAAACTCCACGTCAGTAACCGGGTGGAAGCCGTTAACAAATATTACGGAAGGTAAGCTGCTTTCTCTTTTTACTGCAGGCAATTTCTTTCGCTACCCGCATCGGTTTTCCAGCACCATTGCTATTCGTTTTGATAAACCCCTGTTTCTTACCGGCTGCCATGGTGTTTTGTATACACATGAATTCTATATATCTTGCTTTCGAACTTTTAATCTGTTGATAAACCAATTGTTGTAATCACGCATGTTTTCGGTAAGAGGGGTGTTGCTTGTTGTAACGATTTATCTGGGCACCGGCTGTTTGCGATACACCGACCCTGCGCCAGCCGCCGGACACGATAATGAAATGCAAGCCGGTACACCAGTGACTGAACACTTTGGGCTCTCAGAACAGGATATTCAGTACATAGACCTGATTGTTCCTGAATATGCAGAGATTATACTGTACCGTGAAGCTACACCGGAAGCCATCGCTCTGTCAGAGCGGCTGATAGCCTGGTTCAGGTCCATACATGCCAGCATCGAACTTCGGGAGGTAAGCAGCATCACAGACAGACAGCCCCCTGCCAATCGCCAATTCAGTATTGAATTTATAGGAGATCACCGGTATGTGGTTCGGGTGTTTCACAGCCCTGCGGAATAAATTTGCTTAAAAACCGAACTTTATTATTTATATTTCCAATATAAATATTTAGTTATGGACCATGATTCTATCATCAACGAACCCGTTGTGCCACCTACAAGCGATGAAAAAACAATGGGCATCTTATCGCATATACTTACGCTTGTACTTGGATTTATCGCCCCCCTGGTCATTTATCTGATCAAAAAAGATGAATCGTCGTATATAGCCGACCAGGCCAGGGAATCGCTGAATTTCCAGCTCACCCTGGTACTTGCCTGTATCGTACTGGCAGTTACCATTATCGGTATTTTATTGATTTGGCCGGTGGTGATTGTAGGGTGGGTATTCGTAATCATTGCTACGATCCGGGCAAGCGAAGGAAAGAAATACCGTTACCCGTTTAATATCCGTTTTATTAAATAGCGACCGGGAGGTTTCCTTTTCTTTCTATCCCGCCATGTAGATGCGGAATGAGAAAGAATTGATTGTACAACAGAGCGGATAACAGTGCACCCTCTATTAATGGTGTTCCATATATTGCAGGAGGTTGCGACGGGCCCTTGTTTGTACGGCTTTCTTCAGAAAGGGGGTCCATCCAAACAAAACACCCTTCCATCCCAATGCTTTGGCTATCCAGGTACTGAGCCTGAATGCATCGCTGTGCTCGGTGATTTTCCCGTTTTGTATACGCATGAACGCTTTTACGTGATTGGTCACCATTCTGCCCGTTGCTGTAAACAGGTAGGTAGCCTGCCATTTACAGGTGGCATATTCTTCGTCGATGAGTTCTATATCGGAAAACTGCAGCGAGAATTGCTGAGCGTTGGCACAGAGCATTTCCCACATAGCCCTGACCTCTTCATCTTTTATGATTAAAAATACCGGATCGCTGAATACAATTTCGCTGGCATAACAGGCATTCATACCTGCAGCATCCAGTTGTTGAAAACTGGAATAAAATTTTGTTATGATTGCTTTGTTATCCATGTGCTCCTTTTTTTCCGGTAATGGCTGTAACAGCCTGTTGTATAATATTGCAGCTTTCGATAATCTCTTCCGCTGTAATGGTGAGGGGCGGGGCAATGCGCATGCATTGGGGCGCAAATAAGAACCAGTCTGTCAATACCCCCTGGGCTATACAGCGATCAATTATTTTTTTATTGGTGTCGAAGTCCTCAAACTCCACGGCAACAAGCAATCCGGCTGTTCGTATTGCGCTGATAGCAGGATGTTGAAGTTTTTCGAGAAACAATTGTTCTTTGTACCGTACATGGTGTAGAATGTTTTCTTCCAGCAAAGCCTTCATAGCTGCCATCCCTGCTGCACAGCTAAGCGGATGTCCTCCAAAGGTGGTGATATGCCCTAATACGGGATTGTCGGTAAGCTGCCACATCAACTTTTTATCTGCAATAAAGGCACCCAGGGGAAGGCCTCCGCCCAGGGCTTTTCCGAGCAGCAATATATCAGGCACTACGCCATATTGTTCAAAACCCCAGAGAGAACCGCTACGTCCGAAACCCACCTGTATTTCATCCAGCACCAGCAGCGCGCCGGTTTCATCGCATTTTTTTCTCAATGCCTGCATCCATGTTGCGGAGGGTGCGTAAATGCCCCGTTCTGCCTGCACAGTTTCCGCTATCACGCAGGCAGTATCGGTCGTAATGAAATGCAGGCTTTCTTCCGTATTGTGATCGGCATGCACAATGCCGGGTAATAGAGGGCGATAGGCATTTCTCCAGTACTCGTCTCCTATGATGCTGAGCGCTCCCTGGGTAGACCCGTGGTAAGACTGGTTAAAGGCAACGATCTGCGTGCGGCCTGTGACACGCTTACTCAGTTTCATAGCGCCCTCCACCGCCTCTGCACCGGAGTTGGTAAAGTACACAGAGTTGAGCGTAGCAGGCAGGTGCTGTGCAAGCAAATGCGCGTAGGCTACCTGTGGGCTTTGTACCAGTTCGCCGTATACCAGCAGGTGAAGGTATTGATCTGCCTGCTGTTTTACAGCCTCCACTACCCTTGGGTGACGATGCCCGATGTTGCATACGCTGATCCCCGCAATAAGGTCTATATAGCGTTTGCCGTATACATCCGTCAAAATGCTGCCTTCAGCCTTCGCAATCTCCAGCGCCAGTGGCGCAGAGGAGGTTTGCGCCACATGTTGTAAAAAAAGTTCACGTTGATTCATAGTATCATTGCCAGCCTGCAAGTTACTGGCTTTGCAAATGATATTACGGTACGGAAACGAATAATATACGCCCGGCATTTTTACCAATGCCGGTACAAATTCCAGGGGAGGGCAGCGGCGGGGGTAACTATTGAATATGCGACCAGTTTTCTCCGCTCTTGATCCGGTATAGGGTCATCTCACTTACATTGTATTTCTCGGCCAGTTGCTTGTAGGTGAGTTTTCTTTTGGGGTTGGCAATGGCCTTTTTAATGGCACTCACCTGCGAAGCTTTCAGTTTGAGTCCGGTAGTGCGGTTGGCCTGTATTTTTTTGTAGGCGATCTTAGCCGGACTTTTTTGCTGATGCTCTGTCACTTCGCGGAGCGTGGCCCATTTAAGATTGCTCGCTCTGTTATCCGTTTTATTGAAGTTCAGATGAATAACATAGCGGTGTTTAGGCGAAGGCTTCGTAAGAAAGACACGTGCAATCTCCCGATGAATGTACAACGTACCCTTATTGCCGGGACGATGAAGGTTGAGGCTTCTGTACCCTGTGGTTAAAGAGCCATTTAGCAACTGTCCATCCTCCAGAACATGGTTAGCATAGCTGGCCACCCTACCCTGATTCGACACTGCATATCTTTTCCGGAGATCTTTCCATCCTGGAAATTGCAGTGACTTCCAGACTTCGTTAGGAGCCTTTTTTATCATATAGATGTTTTAGGTACTATAAATGTAATAAATAATCTTTTTTATTAATTAAAAATTAAATTAATGAGATACGTTATTTTTTAGAGCTGGCCGGTTTCCCCGGCTGCCATCTGCAACAGCTCGTCTTCCGTGATGATCTTCACCGTTCCGATTTTTTTGGCTTTTTCCAGCTTAGAACCTGCCTTTTCACCTGCTACCAGATAATCGAGCCGGCTGCTTACGCTGGCAGCTATTTTTCCTCCATTTTGTTCCACCAGGGCTTCGGCCTCGCTCCGTTTTAACTTGTTCAGCGTTCCGGTAAACAAAAAATTCAGTCCCGAAAAGTTCCCGGCGCTTGCCAGTTCCTTTTTTGTATTATGGAATGGCAGCCCCAGCTCTTCTAGTCGTTTCAGCAGGGATAGGTTTTCGTCTGCACGGAAAAACTGGTAAATGCTATTGGCAACTTTCGGACCAATATCTTCCAGTTCCTGTAGACGTTCTACCGTAAAGTCTTTTAGCTCATACAGGTGAGTGATGTGATGTGCCAATACCTTCGATGTATTTTCTCCTACAAAACGTATACCAAGCGCATAGATAAGGCGATATAGAGGCTGTTTTTTCGAAGCTTCAATAGCTGCTTTCAGGTTGGCCACACTCCTGGCGCCAAAGCCTTCCAGCTTCTGAATATCCTCGAAAGGCAATGTGTATATACCCGGTATGTCTTTCAGCAGGTTGAGTGCATACAGCTTTTTTACGATGGCCTCGCCCAGTCCACGGATATCCATAGCGTCCTTGCTGTTGAAATGCACAATACGTTCTACAATCTGTGCCTCGCATGCGTTGCTGTTGTTGCACCTCCACACGGCCTCGTCGTCCGGCTTTGCCAGCGGATGACCACAAACCGGACAGTGTGTGGGGAAAATGATGGGGTGTTCCGTGCCCTTGCGCAATTCGGGAAAAGCTTTCACCACCTGCGGAATGACGTCGCCCGACCGCTCTATCAGTACGGTATCGCCCACTTGCAGGTCTTTCTCTCTGATGTATTCTTCGTTATGAACAGAAATGCTACCCACCGTTACACCGCCTACGCTCACCGGATCTATTTTGGCTACGGGCGTTACGGCACCGGTTCTGCCCACCTGAAACTCCACGCCGATCAGCCTGCTGGTAGCCTGCCTTGCCTTGAATTTGAATGCAATGGCCCAGCGCGGGTGGTGAGAGGTCATGCCCAGCTTTTCCTGTACCTCCAGTTCGTCTGCTTTCACTACCATGCCATCTATCTCGTACGCCAGCTCATCGCGCTGCTGTTCGAATGCTTCGCAATAGGCTATAACTCCCTGTATGCCCCGGAATACCCTTTTTTCCTGTTTAGGACTGCGGAATCCCAGGCGCCACAACATTTCCAACGTACCGCTGTGCGTAAGCAGGCTCTCGCTTTGAGCGCCGGGCAACAGGGTTACCTCGCTTACATGATATAAAAAGGCTTCCAGGTTTCTTCTTCCCACTTCCCGGGGATCTTTCATACGCAGGGCACCGGCAGCAGCATTCCTGGGGTTGGCCAGCCTTTCCAAACCGAGTGCTTCCTGCGCATCGTTGTATGCCTTGAAATTATACTTGTTCATCAATACTTCGCCGCGGATTTCTATCTGCTGTATACCGAACTGAGAAAACTTTGCCGACAACGGAACCGACCGTATCTGCCGTATATTGGCCGTGATATCGTCTCCCGTAACCCCATCGCCCCGGGTAGCACCCCTCACCAGCATATCGTTGTCGTATATGAGCGAAATGCTGGCACCATCAAATTTGGGTTCCACACAATACGCTACTTCGGGCAGTTCGCTCAGTTCCCGGGCCTTCCTGTCAAAATCCAGCAGGTCTGCTGCATTGTAGGAATTATCCAGCGAGAGCATTGGCACCATGTGCTGTACCTTGGGGAAGTCTTTGGTAAGCCCGCTGGCCACCCGCTGTGTAGGAGAGTCGGGGGTAGTAAGATCCGGAAAGTTTTCTTCCAGCTTTTCCAGCGCTTTATAGAGTACATCGTATTCTCCGTCGGCTATAAGAGGATGGTTCAATACATAGTAGCGGTACTCGTGAAAACGCAATACATCCCGGAGCAGCTCCAGTACCTCCACAGAGAGTCCGCCTTGTCTCACCTGCTGCAGAAAAACCGTGGTCGTTGCCTGCAGTTCCTGTGTTTGTTCATTGTTATACATGACCTGTGATTTGGGTTGTAAATGTATAATAAAGAACAGGAGCAAGCAGGTTTGGTCCGGTGAAAATATTTGTAAGGCAAATTTATTAGTAACCCTGACGCATCTCTACGGCATACGGTATTACTAATGGCAATCTCCATCATGTTTGTTGCAGCCAAAACAAGCATCACCGACAACCCGAAACTTTTAACGAAAACGGAATTCGCTACATACAATCGCCACGCAGCACCCGTCAGAATGACTTCAACAACAGGATTAGCCCCGCAGCTCTTTGTTTTTCAGCGCCCATTTTAGCAGGGCATTATTACCATCCTTAAGTTGAAGCTTACGGCAGATCCGGTGACGGTGATTTTTGATAGTATAAGGGCTCAAAAACATTAAGTCGGCTATCTCCTGGCTACTTTTGTTGTCAAGAATAAGCTGAACAATTTTCCATTCCACCACACTAAGCACCTCCTGAATCTTGGCATCTTCCTTTCTTCTCCCCAGGGAAGCATTACCGGTAATAACCGGCCAGGCGAGCTTTAAAACAGCAAAAAAAGCCGCTTCATCTGCTGGTTTGATCACATAGTTTAAAGGTTGGTACTTCACGGCCCGTTCTATTATGCTTTTTGATTGATAGGAGGTCACGAAGATGACTTCAAATGCATATTGCTGTCGCAGGTGTGCTATTAATTCTATACCGTCACTTTCTTCCTGAAGGTTGATATCACACAAAATAAGGTGGGGCAAAAAAGTGGATATTATGTCCTGTACTTCCTTCCGGTCAAGCGCAATAGCAGTAGTACATTCAAAGTGAGCGGCAAGTTGTTGCTCTATAAATCGTGCGATAATTATTTCGTCTTCAATAATAAGAACGCGCATTTATGCCGGTTTAGGAAAAGTAAAAAAATAATGCGTACCATGGTCCCTGTACATCTTGTATTCACCTTTAAGCTGCCTGGTAAGATCGGCAATAAGCGTGAACCCAAATCCCTGGGCAGATTTTTCCGGAACGCCTTCCCCGTTGTCGTGATAGTGCATCGTCCAATATGCATCCTCCAACAGGGTTTTAATGAATATCGCGGGCGATGGTTGTGCGGAAAAAGCGTGTTTGTAGGAGTTGGTGAGCAGTTCGGTGACGATTAGCCCAAGTCCTAACCCTACGTTTACATCTAAACTCATGCGATCGTCAATTTGCAGACTGATAGCGACGGGTTGTTTGAGAACAAATATTTGCCTGGAATGTTCAACGATATCAGTAATAAGACTCGTAGGTACAATAGTTTTTTTATCAACGTTGTTGCCTGGATGCAGCCGCTCATTAACCAGCATCATCGCTTTGATACGGCTTACATTATCTTTTAGTATGCTGACAGCATGTACCTCTTTGCTGCGTGATATTTGCAGGATGTTGAGGCTATATAACAATTGGAGATTGTTCTTTACCCGGTGATTCAGTTCATTCATCAGTAACTCAATGTGTTTGTTGCGCAAACTGAGTTCCTGTGTTCGTTGTGCAACATGGGCTTCCAGCCATTGATTTTGCTCTTGCTGCAACTGATTAAGCTGTGCCAGATACCGGTTTTTGTCTTTTTCATTTTGCCGGATTTTTCCGTTGATACCCACACAAAAAAGCAGGCTTACAGTAACCAGCAAGCTGTTTGACAATATCGAAAACAGACTGTAAACAGCCTCCCCTGCTACAAAAAGTCCGGTACTGACAAAAAGCCCTACCACCAGATAAAGTATCACGCCATAACCCAGAAAACGTTCCTGTTTATCAAAACTGTTCCATAGCAGGAGCAGGCGTAACAGATAGGCTATCTGTACAACAATGAATGAGCTGTTGATCAGGCTCATGACCCTGAAATTGGCAGTGAAATAGTTAATGTAAAATGAGAGTATCGAAAGAAACACTATGCCAATAAGAAAAGCTTGTCCTAACCGAAATAAGGACTCATTTTTTTGCTTTATTTTCCAAAAGTCCAGGATCAGTAAATATAACCCGGCTATACCCATATGCAAGAAATGAATGGTGAGTCGCCAGCCCCTGATCGGGTGATGAGGGAAGAGCCAGTCGATCATATAGCGGCTCAACGAAAGGTTATACAACAACAGGCCCGAAATAAACAGTGCCAGCCAGAGATAGGGTCTGTAAAGAGTAGTAAACCAGTTGACGAGGGCATACAACAATAGTAATAATCCGGCTCCCTGAAACCAATGATCGATCAATTCCTGTTGTTTCCTGGTCTCGGCAAAGCTGTATTGTGGCTCAAGTTGAAAATGGAAGATGGGCTTATACTGCTTGGTGTGGTGACTCCGGATAATGATACGATAGGTTACGCCGGCGGTTGCCCTAAACTGGAAATGAAAACGACTGTCACCCGGCTGCAACTCCTCCACAGGCCTGAATGCACCTGCGCGCTGATGTGTGTAAACGGCATTGGGTGTATCCGGCATAATGTAGAGATCAGCATAGCTGAGATGTTGAAAGGATATGGCAACATCGGTTGCGTCAGCACAATGCAATCGCGTAGAGAGCCAGAAGGCATTATTGGGTTTCGTGATACTAAAAGCCGATATGGGTTGAAAAATTTCCGGGCTGGAGAAAAGCTGTTCAGGGCTGTAAAAGTCAGAGTCATCTTCTATTATACCGAAATGAGGTTGCAGGTTTATGGGAGGTGAAGAGGATGTGACAACAATACCATCCCTGGCAACAGTCCACTTCATGCAGACCAGCAACAGGCTAAAAAAAAGTAGTAGAAAATGTCTCAAAATATAATGCTACGGCTATTTGCAGATGGAAAATAATGTATAAAATGTAAACGACCTGCAAGATAGTTATACTGCATCTTTTGCAGATACTATCTACGGGATCGTTCAAATTAGAACCCCGGGGTCTATTTCCCACCTCACTGACGGTGAATATCTTTGCCTCATCCGTACAATTTTTTTTGTATGGGCAAACTCGACTATTATATCAATAGACGGTCTTCAACCTGCCGCTATGTTACAATAGGACTCAATTAAAATCCAATTTAAGAATGACAACCCTTTTTTTCGAGCTCTCCCGGCGTATTGTCCGTGCTTTCCAACATTTCTGTTTCTTAAAAACCATATCACTGATCGTTTTCTCCTTCGCTGCATACAAAACTTCCGGTCAAACACATGCGCTTACCATTTCAACGGGCGGACAAAGCGGCAGCTCAGGAACCAACTGGACATCCTCGGGATCCGGAACGGTAACGATTACCGTTACAGGTAATGCAAACATCCACCCGAACGTAATCACCGGACACCTGAATCTGGGTAGAAAAGTGATCGTAAATAACACGGCTGTAGGCACCATCATTAATGCCAACATCATCAAAACAGGAGGCGGCGCAGCCTCGCTGACGTTTCAGGATATCGGTCCAATTTGGGTAGAAAGCAACATTACAATAAGTTCCGGTTCGGGCGCCCTGGATGTTATTCTTTGGGCAGATGCCGATAATAGCCAGGGAGGTACCGTGAGCGACTATCTGGCTACAGGGCCGGGCGTTACGATAGCATCCAATGGCGGTAAAATAGTAATGGCGGGAGGAACCGATAATGGCGCCAATGGCGGCATCAGCGGCGACGGTATTCCCGATGGTTTCGCATGGAATGGATCGAACGGTACTGCCTACGGCGCCAATACGGTCGGCGGTCTCACGCTGGGAGAAAGGGGTGGTACAGGAGCAGTGGTATCGCTTTTGAGTGATGGAGGAGACATGATACTTCGTGGCGCTACCAGCGGGAACAATATATATCCGGGTATTACTTCCCAGGCGAATGTAAGAATCGAATCCGGAACAGGACAAATAATCATGCACGGAAAATCCATTACGGGTCATGGCATAGAGCTAACCTATGGAACAGCACCCTCTATTGCTATCAGTTCTTCGTCTACGAACATTCCGGCGATCAGCATCACCGGAACAACCACTACCAGCACTGCTGGTTATGCTGGCTTTTGGGCCAGCAACAATATGAATGGAAACATGTTGATCCAGTCTACAGCTACCTCAGGTGGCGGTGTATGGATAGATGGTGCGTCAGCGAATGGTGTGGGCCTTCGTTTAGGACATAGTACAAGCAACATGATTTCCCAGATTTTGTCGCAGTCCGGCGAGGTTACGATAAAAGCAAGTGGAGCAGAAGGTGCGCTGCAATTATACGGAGATGTGAATATCGGTAATAGAAAAAATAACGTAGCAATACAGGGCATTACGCCCGCTATCACAAACGCAGCGTCCGACATCCGCATACAGGCAGACGGCACCTATCAGTTTAGTAATGTAACGGGCAAATCGGCAAATATAAGCAGTACGGGAGCCTTATCCATTGAGTCGAACACCCCTGGGTATACAGGTACACTCAGTTGGGTAGGAAACGTGAACTTTCTACCGAATTTCAGCAGTATTACACTGGGAAGATCATCGGGAAACTATACGATCCATATCAATACCGCCCTGGGGTCAACCGGTTCTATAACAGCATTTGCCAACAATGTAGCGCTGGGCGACTACGGCGATATTACATCGTCGGGGTCAGGCAACATTACCATCAACACCAAAGGTAGTTTTAGTAGTGGCGGCACAAGGCGTAGAACGATTCGCACATCAAGCGGCAACATCACGATCAATGCAGACGCCGACGCAAATGGCAGCGGCGATCTGAATATCGACTACATTACCTTTAATTCCGGTACCGGAAACACTATACTCCGCACCGAAACCCTCACCTGGGGAACTGCCAGCAATACAGACAAACCCTATATAAATGGAACAGGATCTTTTACGCTAGAACCCTCCCGCGCAACGTTTCAGAATGTAAATACCAGTTGGTTTGCTTTTGATCAGGATGGTAATGGGATGGCCGGTCTGACCATTGGTAAAATCACTAATACAGGTGGTATAACGCATGCCACTACGGCACTGACTATAGCCGGGCCTATTTATCTTGTTGGGGGAGTGGTAACCCTGGATGCGAACCTTACCAGCTCTGCTGACGGTGATATTTTCATAAAAGCCAACACAAACAGTGTTGGCAGTGCTTCGCTGAATAATACAGCTTCGATCTTAAAAACAGCCGGCACGGGTACCTTAACCATGCAAAGCCAGGCCCGCTTAAATAGTGGCACCATCACCGCATCAGGCAGCGGAAGACTCAATGTAATACTGTGGAGCGACTATGGCAATGCGAATAACGGTGGCGTAGCAGTGACGCCTGTAACAACAAACGGCGGGCACTTTTGGCTGGGCGGCAGTAATACCACAAACGGGTTTTATACCTGGAACGGACTGACTGTGGGGAATGGTCCGTCTGTGGGGTCGGTAAATAATAACTATAACGCGATTGATTTCAGAGGCCCTGTTTCGACCGCAGGGGGTGATGTGTTGATCTGGGCCGGAAACGGATATTCGAACGGCACCAGCGGTATCAATGTAATGCAGTCTGGTAGTTACATTAATGCCGGCACAGGCAATATTACATTGATAGCCGATAACATAGATGGAAACGATATCAATATCAGCACTACAGGCACATTAAGTCTGCTGCCCGACGACAACGACTATCCGGCGGCCATCACCTGGAGCGGCGCTTTAAGCGGAGGCAACTTTAATGCCAGCGCCCAATACGACAGATTAAATATTCTCAATTTCGCCAATCTGGGCGGACTGACGATCGGATATTACAACCAACACCTTTCAGGTGGAGTGCCCGTTGTGCAAACGAATGGCAGGAACATTACGGTTGGCACGGCTACGACTATTTCCGGTTCGCTTACCTTTTACGGAGCAGGCCTCATTATCAATCAGCACCTCGCCTCTACAGCAGGGGGCAACATCAGTCTTTTGGCAAATACACTTTCCCTGGGAAGTAGCGTAAGGCTGTCTTCCTCCGGGAACCTGATTATTCAACCTATCAGCACGGGTACTACCATCGGACTTACAGGAGGAACGGGAACACTGGCTGTTTCTGCTAATAATTTCAATACAAATTTCAACGACGGATTTGCAGAAATACAGATTGGAAACAGCAACACAGGGAATATTAGTTTTAACACTGCGATTACAACAAAAGACAACATCCGTTTAACAACCAATGGTAATTTTCTGCTAAATGAAATACTGGATATTGGCAACAACGACCTCCGTTTTACGGGCAACACCATTATTCCTGCCAGCAACAAATTTGTAAAAACCAATGGAAATGGCAAACTTATCATGAATATAGCCAATAATGCACAACGGCTGTTCCCGCTGGGAGTTGACCATTATAATCCTGTAACGATTACCAATCGCACTGGTTTTACAAACGAGTTTTATGCAACTGTTTCGCCGGGTGTTTTTTATGAAGGAACTTCCGGTGGCACAGGAGTAACCTGGTCTCCCAGGATTGACCTGACATGGAATATCGGGAATGCAACCGGCAGTACAGGCGCCGGTAATATAGACCTTTCTTTCGGGTGGAAGGCAGAAAATGTAACCGGCGCACTCACTACGCCACGGTTGCTGCACCACGACGGAACCGCCTGGGAACAACTGTCTGGCACACCTGCTTTTAATCTGGTTGCCGGCACACTTGATTATACAGGGTATACGGGCACCTTTTCTCCGTTTGGCATCGCAGCGGCCAATCTCATCCTGCCGGTAACCTGGGTGTCTTTTAGCGGAAAGCAACTCGCGCAAAAAGTAGTGTTACAGTGGGTGACCGCTTCGGAACAAAACAATCAGTACTTTGATATAGAACGCAGTGCAGACGGCACTACATTTACCAGCATAGGAATGGTAAACGCCGGCACACAACAGACAGAAAGGAATACATATTATTACACAGACTATGCCCCTGCTAAAGGGCGATCTCACTACAGACTTAAGCAGGTAGACCATGATGGGCGTAACAGCTACAGTTCCATTGTAACGATCTTTTACGAAGGCAATACGGGTTTTAAAACACAGACTGCTCCGGGAAGCAAACAGCTTATCATTACCACACCTGATGTAGCAGGCAAACTGGAAATAGTTATTTTCGATGCAGCCGGACGTCAACTGATGCGTAAGCAAATAGTTTCCGGACAACGAAACAATATCCAAACTGGCTTTTTGTCCGCAAATGCCATCTATTTTTTGACCATTGTACAGGACGGGAAACGGGTATTTAGCGACCGTTTTGTCCACCAGTAAAATAGGGTACGCTTAATGACAGTAAACTACAATACATTGCAATTGTAAGGGGGTGCAGATGCGTATGTTCGTCATAAAGCGGGTTGCTAGCCTTTTATACCCCCCCTTACCTTTATCCCACAGGTATATTAGAAAACTACATTCTTATGGTATAGTATCCACATTTCATTTTGACAGATTTTTGCTTGCATAGAAGGGGTGCAAGCTACTCCATCAACCAGCAGCCTGTCTGAAACCTGAATGCCAGAATGCATGCGTACCATCATACCCAATAGTGTTCGTATTACATTTCCCCGCTCTATTTTATGGAAAGTATGTATTTAATCATCGCCTCTGCATCGGCTTTCTCCATACCCGGGTGCGGGGTCATGGGTATATCTCCCCATACACCTGACCCGCCTTCTATCACTTTTTTTGCCAGTTGGGGAATATCTTTTTCGGTATACTTTTTAGCTATCGCAGCGTAGGCGGGGCCCACCAGCTTTTCTTTTTCTTTATGACAGGCAAAGCAGTCCGATCCTGCAATGAGTGCGCGGGCTTTTTCTTCCGGCGTTCGGTTATCTTGTTTTGCAGCTTCGGCTGCTGCCAGCCAGTCTTTTCGAAATGATGCCACAGCGGGATGGTCTTTCAACTCCTCGTAATCCTTATCGGTGAGCGCCTGCCAGCCATATTGCGGCCATTTAGGGTCGTCGGTAATAAAACCGGGCACCTGCAGTGCTTTTTCATCAGCCAGGGAGCCGAGCAGCCAGGCCAGTTTTGCAGGCTGATCTGCCAGATAACGGTTGTCTTTTTTCAGCTTAGCCCACCATACAGGCTTCAGGTGCCTGAACGATGCCTTCAGGGCATAATCGATATAGTAATCTGTTTCCTGCATAGCAGCATCCAACAGTGCATTCACAGACCGCTCGGTAGTAAAATGGCTCAGCGATATAATGGACTGCAGCCTTACTGTCATGGCGCTGTCCCTGCTCATTTCTATGAGCTTTTCTTCACTGTCCGGCACATGGTTGCGCCAATAAAACAATACCCGCGTAGCGGCGGTTCTCACCGCATCGCTGCTGCTTTTCAACAACGCTTCTAAAAGACTGGGATGCGGTTGATGAAACTGCTGGTATACCCAGAGCGCCTCCAGCCGATGCTGATCATATAGTGCATCAGTCTCGTTCAGCCTGGCCAGCCATTGCTCCAGCGCCGGCAATACCCTGGCTGCATCCATTTGCCGCAGTTGGGTACGGGTTCTGTAGCGGAGCCTGTCTTCGTATTCCTTTAACTGATCCAGTAGTTGATCTATGGGCAATGTGGTAAGATCTACCGGCTGAAGCCTATCCTTGTTTTTATACGTGATGCGCCATATTCTGCCATGGGTATGGTCGCGGAGAGGATCTCTCAGCGCTCTTTCGCCATGGTTAATGATAGGGTTATACCAGTCTACAATATACAGGGCGCCATCGGGACCGAACTGAAGATCTACCGGGCGGAAGTTAGGATCCGATGATTGTAGCAGGGGTTCTGTTTCCTGCGCTACGATGCCGCTTCCGCTTTTGTACAGGCGGTGCTGTTTGGTACCCAGCGTACCAACGAATGTGTTGAGCAATACATTGCCCTGCAGTTCCTCGGGGAAATGCCTGCTTGAAATGATCTCTGTACCACAGGTTTTGGGCTTACTGGATGCAGTAAGAAAATCGCGCATGCCGGTATGCTTGATCGGGTATTCAATGGCCACGGAGAGAGGTGGTGCAAAATAGTTCATGCCGGTAGATACATCACTGATGAGCTGCGTACCGTCTCTCAAAAATACGTGTCCCCAGGGATTGGCATAAGGGTAGGATACATAAGGCTCCAGCTTTTGAGTCAGCGGCTCGAACCGCCAGGTAGCACCGTAATCGCTGCGTTGCGGCCCCCAGGGCGTTTCTATCTGCGAATGTAGAAAAGTACCGCTGTGCCAGTACAAAGCGCCATCCGGCCCCCATGTATGGGTATCAAGAGTATGGTGCACATCTTCGGTGCCAAACCCATGGAGTATGATTTCTTTTTCATCAGCCCTGCCGTCTCCGTCGGTATCCTTCATAAACCACAGGTTGGGTGGCTGCGACACGTATACGCCGCCGTTTCCCAGCTCCATGCCGGTGGGCATATACAAACTGTCGGCAAACACCGTTTCTTTGTCTGCCACGCCATCTCCATCGGTATCTTCCAGTACCAGTATTTTATCGTTGGGTTGCGCACCGGGCAGGTATTGCGGGTACGACTGCATGTCGGCTACCCACATCCGTCCCTGCGGATCGAAGGTAATGGTAACCGGGTTCGTGAGCGAAAAATTCACCTCCGAGGCAAACAGGTTGATTTCAAAACCTTCCGGCAGCGAAAACCGGCTGGCAGATGGCTTTTGCAGACCCGCCTTGTTTAGTCCGGTAAACTGTACCGTATCGTTAAGTATACGATGGCTTTGTACAAAGTGATCGGGGTTGTTCTCCATGCTTTGTTTCCAGACAAGACTGTCCAGTCGCAGCACCATGTTTTGCAGCTTGGCAAACTCCGATGGGTAAGAAACAGGCCCTCCGGCGGGCTGTACCCAGGGCTCCTTTCGTCTGCCTACAATATACTCGCTGTTGACTGCGCGGTAGAGGTAAAAAAATTGCTGATTTTTCTGATCGATTATTTTCTTTAGGTTTTGCAGATGAAGGTCATCCTCCAGCCAGTCTGAAACAGGCAACGTCAGGGATTTTGCCATTATTTGTGCTACGGCTTTATAGCCATCTTCATTCAGATGGATGCCGTTGATCGTGATCTCTTGTTTGTTCTTCTGTAGTTTTTGTGTAGCGCTAAACAGGTTAACAAACGGGATGTTCAGTTTTGTTGCTACTTCTTTCATCCTGCGGGTATATAATGCGAGGTGCCCGTTATGTTCGGTAGGGTTGGGTAACAGTCCTCCCTTTTTCTCATGCGCTATGGGCGAAACCAGTATAATCTGCGGTTGTGTTTTACCGTTATACTTTTGTTGCTGCAGGTGTTGCAGGTAAGTGGTGAGTTGTGTAGCGAATGCATCGAGGCTGTCGGTACCTTTAAACGCTTCGTTCAGCCCGTAGCAGGCTAATATATAGTCGGCTTTATGTGCAGTAAGCAGCTCGTCCTGCGAAGGAAAGTTCAACGGGCGCGAGCGCCTGCTGATCTCATCAGCGCTCCATCCCAGGTTACGGATGGTGAGGCTTCTGTCGGGGAAGCTGCGGTGAATAAGAGGTTCCAGATAGTTGTAGTAATGCATTCGCTCCGCAAAGGTGTTGCCGATCACTACGATGCTGCTACCCGGGGCAGGCTGTAGCTCGATGGCAATATCCGGTTCTTTGTCAGAGCAGGAATATAGGATTGTGAAAAAGAAAAAAAAAGCAAGCGTACGTGTCATTATATACAAATTTCAAACCTTGAGTGGAAAATTGCTTGTGTGTAATATAACAGATCTTACAGCACAACCATCCTGTACAAACATGTATGCCGCACGGATTCCCGCACGGCATACATCAAAAGGCAGCTTTCTGCTTTACGAATCAGTTCAATGGTATATCCCGTTTCAGCATTGCATCGCGATTGGCCATTTCCCAGGCTGTATAATATACAAGCAGGGTTCTTTTGTGCAGCAGGGGGTAGTTGATTTTGTCCGGGGTATCAGTCGGTTGATGATAATCCGGGTGCAGTCCGCTGAAATAAAATATGATCGGAACGCCGTGTTTGGCAAAATTGTAATGATCGCTCCGGTAGTAGATGCGCATCGGATCGTTGGGATCGTTGAATTTATAGTCCAGTCCCAGTTTTGTATACTTTTTGTTGATGCCTTCACTGATGGGTTTAAGATCGGAACTCAATTTATCGTCCCCCACTATATATACATAGTTCAGGGAGTCTTTTTTGCCGCGGTCCGGATCTATCCTTCCGATCATATCGATGTTGAGGTTTACTGTCGTTTTTTCCAGCGGATACACCGGGTTGTTGCCGTAATAGGCAGAGCCCCACAGTCCCCTTTCTTCACCGCTGACGGTCATAAACAGTATGCTTCTCCTCGGGCCTTTGCCGGCTGCCTTCGCTTTGGCGAAAGCTTTTGCTATTTCAATGACAGCTACGGTACCCGAGCCATCATCATCGGCGCCATACCATATTTTTCCGTCTTTAGCGCCCATATGATCGTAGTGAGCCGTTAGTACCACATATTCATCTTTCAGATCAGTACCTTCTACCAGTCCCAGCACATTATAGCTCGTCAGTTGTACCGGTTGTTTCAAAAAGTCGAGATCAAGTTTGGTGCTCAATATACGCGGTTCGCTTCCTGTAAGGGGAGCGCCGGCTATAGCCTGGGCCACTGCGTCCGATACAATAAAGGTGTTGATCCGGTAACCTGCTCTGTAGGGATTGGCATACATGGTGCCGGTGGCAGGTACGTCTTTTATTCTGCTATCTACCACCAACAGGGCGACGGCTCCTCTTGTTTCCGCAGCCTCCTGCTGTGCAAACAGGTTGATTTTGTTCCTTTGTTCCTCCGGTAAATCTTTCGCAAGGCCGGCGGCCAGCACCACTACCAGTTTACCTTTTACATCGAGGTCTTTATAGTCGTCGCGGTGGGCATTGCTTATACCGAACCCGGCAAATACTACCTCAGAAAAACGATACGAAGCAGTGTGCAATGCGGTGATATTGCCTTCAATATCTCTCCCCGGCTCAAACGACTGCCCGTTTACCACCAGCGACATCCGGATCAAAGAATCTACATACACCGGAAACGGCATTTGATAAGCGCCGTTGAACCCCGGCAACACGCCTGCTTTTTGAAACTGGCCTTGAATATAGGCTGCCGCTTTTCTTTCTCCTTCTGTAGCAGTACCCCGGCCTTCCATTTCAGGTCCGGCTATAATATATAAATTTTCTTTCAGCCCCTGCTGGGTAATCTCTTTGGCAAAAGGTTTGGGATTCAGCTTCTGGGCTTGCGCAAACACAGAAAATACCAGGCAACCCAATACTAATAACTTCTTCATGCGGGTGTTTTGTTTAAAATACCCCCAAACATACATAAAAAATGAGGCAAACATTAAGCCTGCCTCATTTCGAAATTGAGTTTAACAAATTCGCGTTGATGCCGGAGATTTTGGCAGACAGCAATATATTCTGCTATCATCTGCAAAACATATCCACCGGTTGGGATAAACTAGGAACGTACCGCCATTTTCTCTCTTGCCGTTTTCGCGGCTTCCACCATGTGTTGCAATGCCTTTTTTGTCTCCTCCCATTTCCGGGTTTTTAATCCGCAGTCGGGGTTTACCCAAAGATTACGTACCGGTATATGTTTCGCCGCTTTTTCGAGCAATGCGTACATTTCATCAGCAGAGGGTACCCGGGGCGAGTGTATATCATACACGCCGGGGCCAATTTCGTTGGGGTATTTGAAATCAGCGAACGCATCGAGCAACTCCATTTGCGATCTGCTCGTTTCAATGGTAATCACATCAGCATCCATGGCAGCTATGTGCTCAATAATATCATTGAACTCGCTGTAACACATGTGGGTATGGATCTGTGTTTCATCTGTCACTCCCGAAGCAGAAATCCTGAAAGCCTTCACCGCCCACTGCAGGTAAGCTTCCCTGTCGGCCTTGCGCAATGGCAGCCCCTCCCGGATGGCGGGTTCATCTATTTGTATAACACTTATCCCGGCTTTTTCGAGCGCCACCACTTCATCTCTGATCGCCAGCGCAATCTGGTTGGTGGTTTCGGAGCGCGGTTGATCATCGCGCACGAAAGACCATTGCAAAATGGTTACCGGTCCGGTGAGCATGCCTTTCATCAGCCGGTCGGTATGTTTTTGTGCAAACACCGTCCAGCGAACAGTCATATCTGAAGGCCGGCTTACATCGCCGTAAATAACAGGGGGCTTTACACATCTGCTGCCATAGCTCTGTACCCATCCGTTTTTGGTAAACAAAAAACCATCCAGTTGTTCGCCGAAATATTCCACCATATCGTTGCGTTCAAACTCTCCGTGCACCAGCACGTCCAGGCCCGCCTCTTCCTGCCAGCGGATCGCTTCCAGGGTGGCTTTTTCCAATGCTGCTTCGTACTGTTCATTGGTAAGCTCCTTCTTTTTCCAGCGGGCGCGCAACTTGCGGATATCGTCTGTTTGGGGAAAGGAACCAATGGTGGTGGTCGGAAACAGTGGCAGGTTGAATTTTGTCTGCTGCAATACCTGACGTTGTGCAAAAGAGCTCTTTCTCCTGTCGTCTTCCGCAGTGAGGGCGGCCACTCTTTTTTTCACTTCGGGTTTGTGTATCCGGGAAGACTGCTTTCTGCTCTCAATTGCCTGCTGATTTTCCTGTAGCGCCTGTGTATCACCGTTGGCTATTTCATACAGGTCGTTTACTTCGCTGAGTTTCTGTTTGGCAAATGCCATCCAGTTTTTGATCTCCGGTTCCAATGCCGTTTCGAGGTCCAGATCAAAAGGAGTATGCAGCAGGGAGCAGGAGGGAGCTATCATCACCCGGTCGCTACCCAATGCTGCCAGCGCTTTGTTTATGAACGTCAGTGATTGTTGGTAATTGTTTTTCCAGATATTCCTGCCGTCTATAACGCCGAGCGAGAGTGTGAGCTTCGGTGGTACCAGCGGGAGAATCACCTCGAGTTGTTCCGGCGCACGCACCAGATCCAGGTGCAGCGCACAAACCGGCAAACCCGCTGCCAGAGCAGCATTGTCGCGAAGCCCTTCGAAATAAGTGGCCAGCAGCAATTTCACATTCGGACATTTACTGCGGATCTCATTGTAAGCATATTCAAATGCCTGCTGCTCTTTTTGGGAAAGGTCCATTGCCAGAAAGGGTTCATCCAGTTGTATCCATTGTGCTCCGTGTTCCGCTTCCAGCTTTTGAATAATCTTTACGTATAGGGGCACCAGTTTTCTGATAAGGTCTATCCGATGAAAAGACGCATCCTGCGATTTTTCCTTGCCCAGCAGCAGGTAGCTTACCGGACCAATCAACACCGCCTTAGGTGTTTTTTTCAGTACATCTTTCGCCGCTGCAAATTCTCCGAATACTTTGGTGGAAAGAATTTTGAACTCCTGGTCTTCTGTAAATTCCGGTACAATGTAATGGTAATTGGTATCAAACCATTTGGTCATTTCCATTGCAGGAATATCCAACCCGTTTTTCTGGTAGCCGCGTGCCATGGCAAAATAGAGGTCCAGTTCTGTGTTGCCGGCTACATCGGTCACCACCGGTGCATACCGTTTGGGTACGGCGCCCAGCAGCAGCGACATATCCAGCACCTGATCGTAAAAACTGAAATCATTGCAGGGTATGAGGTCAATACCTGCCTCGTTCTGCAGTCGCCAGTGGGTTTCCTGTAATTGCCTGGCGGTTACGGATAACTGTTGTTGGGTGATACTGCCTGCCCAGTATTGTTCGCAGGCCTTTTTTAGTTCTCTTCCGGCCCCTACACGCGGATAGCCGAGATTGTTTTTGAGCATACGCATAAAACTTTTTTTGAAACAATAATTACATTATTGCCCTTTACGTTTTGAATGTGTATGCTTTCGGAAATGAAAAGTGTGGCGCAGGCATACTGCTTCCGTTCAGGTGAGGTGCCTGCTCAGACAATGCCTTTAGCCAGACGACTGCTTCAAATTGCGAAAGCATGGGTCTTCTATTCCCGGGCAAGTATCTGGCTTACCCCTTTGTATGGGGATTACAGTTGCGCAACAGCCTGCGATTTGCACGCAGTTCCTTTTTCCTATCAGGTATTACCCTGCCAACCCGGAAATATTTGTAAAGAACGGGTGCAAATATAGGCGTTAAGATGCAAGTGGCAAGAGGAAGCATGCAGACATGGCTGTTAAGGCCGTTTGTGATAATCTGGTTGTATTAATATCTTTGAGTATAAAGCCGTTACAAATCAACAACACAAGGGTGAAACAGCACGTTCACCGCAACAGGTATTGCCCCAGCGTGGTCGGCAATACTTCCTATAACCATGGCAAAACATCACCATACCGGAAAAGAAGGAGAAGCACTTGCGGCCAAGTACCTGGTTGCCAGCGGATTCTCTATTTTACACACCAACTGGCGGTATGCCCGGTACGAAATTGATATCATTGCCGAAAAAGACGAGATCCTCCATTTTATTGAGGTCAAAACCAGGCGTTCCGACACCTACGGCATGCCGGAAGAAGCGGTGAGCGACAAGAAGCTCGAAAGCCTTTACAGCGCAGCAGATCGGTACATGGAGGCATACCCCGGGTGGCATCGCATCCAGTTCGATATTTTGTCCATCAGACTCAGAAGAGCCAACACAGAGTACTTTTTTATAGAAGATGTGGCCTTATGAACCCTTCACGGTCAGCACACCGAATGCCTCCGGCAGCGGAGGCGACACTTCGTAGATCATATCTATAAATGCGGGGCCGTAACACGCATACCACGGTAGAAAATTCTCCTTTCGTTCCTGCAAAGACCGTCCGGGAAAAAGCAGGGCTTTCAGTTTCTGCAATTGCCGGTGTTGTGTATCGAACGTTCTTTTTTCGGCCCGCATCAGTTTTTTTTCCAGCGCTTCTATCCCTGACAATGCTTTTGCATGCAGGGCCTTAACATGGCGCACCAGGGTGGCATCTACATTGCCTGCCACGGTTTCGAGTTGCCCGTACAAAGCAGCCAGCTCCCGCTTTTCATTTTCCACCGCCAATTGGCGGCTACTGTTGTTGAGAACAATTTTGTTTAAAAGGCTGCTTTCGTCTTCAAACAGCTCCGCGGCAGAAAGGGATAGCTTTTGTGCCAGTTGAGCTGCTTCGTCGTTTATCAGCAGGAATGAGTTGCGCAGCAAAATCACGGGGTAAGGTACGCTGTAATGAAGAAACATTTCTTTCAGTTCCAGCCAGTACGCTACTTCTGCGCCGCCGCCCACAAATGCGATATTGGGGAGGATGGTTTCCTGAAACAGCCCCCGCAACACTACGTTCGGACTGAATCGTTCCGGATGATTTTGCAGTTCGGCCCTGATGGCTGCTGCGGAAAACGTTATATCTGTATTGTTTACTTTAAAAACACCCTGCTCTTCTACAATGCGTTCCCGCAATTGGTCCGCCATATAAAACAGGTTGATTTCCCGGGGGTTTACCTGTGCGTGGTAATGAACTGCCAGTTGATCCGCAGTTTGCTTTACCAGGCGGAATGCTGTATGATTAAAAAGATCATCTGCAAAAACCGGTATCATCTGCTTTTTGAATGCCGGATGATCGGGTATCAGCACTACCAATCCATACCTGCTGAATAAGGCATCGGTAAACTCCAGCGTTGCCTGCTGTATGGTATTGCCCGAGCGGTAACATCGTCTCAGCAGATCCACCAGATTCACGCCATGCTCAAAAATACTAAGCTGCCCGTTGATCTGATCGATCAGCTTTTCCAATCCATTGGTCTGCATCCTGCCAACCGCTCCTTTTTGGTCTGTATTCCACACCAGTTCATCGCCATTCAGGTAAATATGGTTCAGTTCGTCGAGATCGTTGTCTTCACTCCCCATATAAAATACGGGCACAAACTGTTTATCGGGATATGTTTCGCGGAGTGTAGCCGCCAGTTTGATGACGTGTACTATTTTGTAGATAAAATACAGGTAGCCGGTGAAGATATTCGGCTGGTGGGCTGTGCATACAGTAAACGTATGGTTGTCTGCCAGTTTCCGGATATTCGATCGCACCAGTTCGGATGTAGCTACCTTATCATACTGTTCCTCCAGGGTGGTTACTAGCGTGTGTCTGTTGGTGTTTGCCTGCGTTCTTGCTGCTATTGCCTGCCGGATGCCATCGGCGTCCGGAGTATGAAGATAAAATGGCTTGAAATCGGGATGTTGACGGAGGTACTGTACGGATAATGAAGAAAAAGCATGTGTTGCCTCAAAAGGAATCCATTCCGGCGTATAAGTCATACCATTTACGATCAAAAATTAGAGGGCAAATTATGCAATTCATCGCAAATGAAGAAGTTAAAATGCCGGTGGCACAGGTACTGCAATGGCGTAGGCAACCCGCCGGCTGCTCCATTCCAGGCAATTTTTGGTGGTCAGAACCACGAAATATCCTTAACTTACCACTCCATTTTCCACGCCGGTTGTCCGGAATAAAGTCAAACAACTGAGATGAAACGACGAACTGCCATCAAAAGCCTGTTCATCATTGCAGGCGGCATTGCCATTCTTCCTTCCTGCTCCGGCGATCCAGCAAAAGCCTCTATAGCGCTCAACCACCTGGATGTAAGCGCCGACGAAGAAGCCCTGCTGGCCGAACTGGCGGAAACCATCCTGCCCAAGACCCCCGATGCTCCGGGGGCAAAAGACATGAAGCTGCACCTCTTTACTTTAAAAATGGTAGACGACTGCCATACCAGGGAAGACCGTGACCAGTTCCTCTCGGGTTTAAGAGCATTAGATACCACCCTGGAACAACAGACCGGAACTTCGTTTCGGAAGATGACTCCCGAACAACGCGCTTCGGTGCTGTCTGGCATCCTGAAAGAAGAGACAACTTCCGATCTCCAAGCTTTCCTTAAAATCACCAAGCGCCGGGTGATACAGGGCTTCACCCAGTCAAAATTCGTTATGACTGATAAAAAGCAATACGAGCTGGTGCCCGGAAGATACGATGGCTTCTATCCGGTACAATCCTAAACCCGCATTAAAATACGATCATGCCCCAGTTAAATATAGATAGTGTAAAAGACAGAACCTTCGATGCCATTGTAATAGGCTCCGGCATCAGCGGCGGCTGGTCTGCCAAAGAACTTTGCGAAAGGGGACTTAAAACCCTGCTGCTCGAACGAGGCAGAAATGTAGAACACCTCAAGGATTACCCCACCACCAATATGCTGCCCTATGAGTTTGAGCACAGGGGCGAGGTACCCCTGGAGATCAAAGAAAAATCGCCCGTGGCCTCAAAATGCTATGCATTCCGGGAAGATACCCTGCATTTTTTTGTAAAGGATTACGAGCATCCCTACGTACAGGAAAAACCGTTCGATTGGATACGGGGCTACCAGGTAGGCGGTAAATCGCTGATATGGGCCCGGCAAACACAACGTTGGAGCGATTTTGATTTTGAAGGGCCCGCACGGGATGGCTTTGCAGTAGACTGGCCAATACGCTACCGCGACCTATCACCCTGGTACAGTCATGTAGAACGGTTTGCAGGCATTGTGGGCAATAAAGACGGGCTGGCGGAACTGCCCGATGGAGAATTTCTACCGCCTTATCCCCTCAATGCCGTAGAGACTTTTTTTAATGAACAACTGAAAAAAAATTATCAAAACCGCTATGTGATCAGCGCCCGCGCAGCGCATATATCCGATCCCCAACCTGTACACCTGGAGCAGGGCAGAGGCAAGTGTCAGAACCGCGCCCTTTGTCAGCGGGGTTGTCCTTTTGGCGGCTATTTCAGCAGCAATTCATCTACCCTGCCCTGGGCCATGAAAACCGGCAACCTGAGCCTTCGTCCGTTTTCGGTAGTGCATTCTATTATATACGATGAGCAAAAGGGAAAGGCCACCGGAGTGCGGGTAATAGATGCCAATACCAAAGAAGCCATAGAGTTTTATGCCGATGTAATATTTGTAAACGCATCTGCCCTCAATACCAACCTGATACTGCTGAACTCTGTTTCCAACCGGTTCCCGCAGGGGCTCGGTAATGATAACGGCTTGTTGGGTAAATACATCGCCTTTCACCATTACGGCGGACGGGTGCGGGCAACCTACGAAGGAGAATTGGACCGCTACCGCACAGACGGGCGCAACCCCGTGGGCTGCTATATGCCAAGATTCAGGAATGTATACCGTCAGGAAACGGATTTCCTGCGGGGATACGCGGCTGGTGTAAGCGCCGGGCGGGGTTATTACAGCGATACCGACGCGATTGGAGAAACCCTCAAAAACAACCTGCTCAACAGAAAACTGGGCGGCTGGTACATAGGTTCGCATATGATGGGGGAAACCATTCCCAAGGAAACCAGCTATGTGAAGCTGGATGCAAACCAGCAAGACGAATGGGGCATCCCGCAATTAAGCATATCGGTTGATTTCGACGAGAACGACCGAAAAATGCTGCAGGATTATTTTGAACAGCTTTCTGAAATGTTTGACAAAGCAGGCTTCAAGAATATCAAAACGGAGGAAACAAAGAATGTACCCGGCCATGACATACACGAAATGGGCGGTGCACGTATGGGCAATGATCCTAAAACCTCCATACTCAACAAATGGAATCAGGTACATGCCTGTAAAAACGTATTCGTTACAGACGGCGCCTGCATGACCTCCACCGCTACGCAGAACCCCTCGCTTACCTATATGGCGTTTTCTGCCCGGGCCGCAGATTATGCCGTGCAGGAATTAAAAAAAGGCAATTTATAATATGAAGAAGCGTATTTGTCACGCCGGAGTTTGCCTGCGATTATTATTACCAGCCCTGTTTTTTGCCGCGTTTGCGTCTGCACAGGACCATAGTCTATTGCTCGTAAAAAAAACAACTGATTTTTCCATCAGTGGGTCTGGAGAAAACCCGGCCTGGCAGCGTACCGAATGGATACCCCTAACCCAATTGGATAAAGGGAAACCCTATGAATCAAAATTCAAGATACTATACACTGCAACGGGCATATACGTATTGTTTTACGGAGAAGACGAACGCATCACATCGCCATTCGAAAACGATTTTGATCCTTTGTTCCGGGCAGACGTGTTCGAAGTGTTTTTCCATCCTCAGCCCTCTACGCCCGTTTATTTTGAGTATGAAATCAGTCCGCTGAACAAGGAGCTTGTATTACTGATACCTAATCTGAAGGGTATACAGGGATGGCTTCCGTGGAACTATACCGGCAACCGGAAAGTGAAAAAGAACGTGGTAATACAAGGCGGCGTCATGGAAAACAAGGCATCCATTCAATCGTGGACAGCAGAGTTATTTTTTCCCTACAGCTTGTTGAGCCCTCTGGAAAATACACCGCCGAAGAGCGGAACGGTTTGGAACGCCAATTTCTGCAGACTCGATTACGACAGTGGCAGCATGATGAAATGGTCATGGTCGCCGGTAACATCCTCTTTTCACGAGTATAAAAAATTCCGCTCAATCCGGTTTGAGTGAGTTTGATTGATCTTGAGGCTTTATTAAACACGTCGAAACACCAAAAAAGGCTGTAGCTCCTTTAGTCAATCAACGTATTTTCATGCTGAACAATATGTTGCTGCACCTGTTTTTGAAAGGCTTCCGGCGTGAGACCGGTTTGTATTTTAAAGAAGCGGCTGAAATAAGAACGGTCTTTAAAACCCAGTTGCCATGCAATTTCTTTCAGGGTTTCACCACTGTGAATGATTCTCCTTTTCGATTCGAGCGTCAGTCTGTCGTGTAATATTTGTATACCCGTTTTTTGCAGTTTATCTTTCAATACCTGGTTCAGCCGTTTCGCGCTCATGCCCAGTTGTTCGGCGTAAAACTCAATTTTTCTCTGTTCGAGATAATGTTCTTCCAGCAACAACAAAAAGGTATATATCCGTTTCTGATTGATATCCTGTGTAGTAAACTCTGTTTCTTTTCTCCGGATCAGGTGCAGCAGAAACACTTTCAGCAGCGGCTTTATAATGGCCACGCTGCCATCTTCCTTTTGGTACTCCGCTTCCAGCAATTGAAATACTTTTTCCAGTTCTTCGTCTGGCTGCCTGCCGAGGTATATACAACTGAACTCTCCCTGTATATTGAAAATACGGAACACATCCAGTGCAAACTCTGTATCTGCTTCTTCCAGCAACACCCGTTTGAAGGAAAGCAATACACCATTCTTGCCCGCTTTATTGAGCTGGTGTACCCGATAGGGCGGTATTAAATAGATCCAATCTCCTTTTTCAACCTTTTTATCAGCAGGAAGAGGGTGGAGGGGGAACTCGTTTTTCAACCAAAGCACTTCAAAAAAATCCTTTCTTGCCGGATCGTACAAATAACTCGGCGGACAATGATCAAGATGACGGATATATATAAGCGTATTTTTTAACTGTGAATCTTCCGGTGCTATCAGTTCATTCAACGTATTCATATGCCATAAACTATTCTGCAAAATTACTATTCTCAACGCGCAACCGCCTGGTATAATTTGCCCACACGATTGTACAATTCAGAAAGGCAGGATGTTTATGCGCAAATTGTACCAGATTATGTGCGGTATGTGTAATTCTGCAAGCTACAGGTGCCAATAGTTTTGCAGAAACCAACTTAGTATGCATACAGCAGGCAGCAATATCAGGGAGCAACTGGGAAAGATACTGGAGGAAAATATCCGATTATCAGCCGGCATAAGTGACGAAGCGTTATCAGCGTTGGCCGACAGGATACAAAATGCAAAACACGTGTACATGGCAGGGGCGGGTCGCTCGGGACTGGCTATGAAGGCATTTGCCATGCGGCTGATGCATCTCGGACTGAGCGTATATGTAATGGGAGAAACGGTTACCCCCGCCATCGGGAAAAACGATTTGCTCATCGTAGCATCCGGCTCCGGCACTACCCGGTCGATGGTGCTGGCGGCAGAAAAAGCGAAAGCAGCGGAAGCAATGGTCGCGGCTATTTCCACACAACACAATTCACCCCTTGCAGCGCTGGCCGACACGCTCGTGGTATTGCCCGCAGCGCAAAAGCAGGATTTCGGCGATCAGATTTCCTTTCAATATGCAGGCAGCCTGTTTGAGCAGGCGATCTGGATGCTCGGTGACGCTGTATTTCAAACCCTTTGGAACACAGCCGGCACCCCGGCAGAAATACTGTGGAAGCGACATGCCAACCTGGAGTAGGAATACATTTTTTTCATTTAAATACAAATACTATATGGCAAAATTACAAGTGGCAATTGACTTGCTGACTACGAAAGACGCACTGGCGCTGGCTGAAAAAGTAGCGCCCTATGTTGATATCATTGAGCTGGGTACTCCCCTGATCAAAGCGGAAGGACTGGCTGTGGTAACTGCATTAAAACAGGCTCACCCCGATAAACTGATATTCGCCGACATGAAAACACCTGATGCGGGAGAACTGGAAGCCGATATGGCTTTTAAAGCGGGTGCCGACTACATCACCGTGATGGGTTCTGTAGGCAATGCTACTGTTGCGGGTGCTGTGAAAGCTGCCAAAGCGCACAATAAAGGCGTGGTAGTAGATACCATCGGAATGCCCAACAGGGTTGCCCGTGCGGAAGAAGTGATAGGCCTGGGCGTGGAATTTGTAGAGCTGCATGCCGGACTGGACGAACAATGGACGCCGGGCTATTCGATTCAAAAACTGATTGATGAAGCAGCCAGCACAAAAGCCCCCGTATCTATTGCTGGTGGTGTAAACCTCCAGAATGTAGACGCCGTGGTTAAAGCGGGCGTAAAAGTGGTGGTAGCCGGTAGCGCCATATACGGTGCGGAAGATCCTGCTGCTGCTGCCAAAGCAATGCGTGAAGCCATCGATGCTGCCTGATAGCGCTGCTACTGAACCTACAGATAACATAACATACAAGTCTTATCGGATATACCGGTAAGACTTGTATGCTTCTATGCACCTTCCATTATAACAAAGCTAATCCACAACGGTGCCGGACGGCGCCGATGAGCAAGGCCGGGTATAACCTACACATCTTAACGCACCAGTACCGTACTGCTACCCGGCTGAATTATTTAGTTGTATGGTTGATGTTGCTTGAAAACCAGATTTTTTTTTAACGTGTTTTAGCAAGATGCACCAGAAGGATATTGATTCAGATGCCCCGGAAATCAATGTGTTTTTACGAATGTATGGTTGCTGACCATTCTGCCCGATGCCTCTGTAACAACCACTTTATACACAGATGCGGGCAGATGGCTTACCGGAATACGCATGTATTTCTTATCGGCAGTTACCTGTGATACCCTGTTACCTGCTGTACTATACAACGTTATGATGCTTCCCTGTTTCAGTCCGCTGATATTGATGATACCGGATGTCGGATTGGGATACAATCGTATGCGGGAAACAGCATCCATTTGGATCCACAGCACCTTACTGAAATCGAACCTGCCATCAAAATCCAACTGCTTAAGCCGGTAGAAGTTACGACCCTGTAGGGGACTGTTGTCTGCAAAGTCGTAGTGCAGGACGCTACTGCTATTACCGTTCATTGCTTTGCTAGCCACATGGCCAATGGTGTTCCACAACAACCCGTCTTCGCTCCGCTCTATTTCAAATCCTTTGCTGTTTTGTTCGCTGGCGGTCTGCCATGTCAGTAATACCAGGTTCTCCTCTTTTTTGGTAACGCTGAATTGGCTTAACTCAACCGGCAGGGCGGTAGCAAAGGGTATATAATAATCTTCTACCTCTCCGTCTGGCATAAACCCATCGGGCGTACTGGCGGAAAGCGCACCGGTGGAAATTCGAATACGCATATAGGTCCCGGCTCTTCCTTCATCACCGGAGAGAGGCATATTCGTCCACGTGAAGGTGCGGTTCTCTATAGCGGCAGTGCTGGCCAGGTTGGCGGCAGTTACAGCTTCTGTTTCTTCAAACACGCCGTTGCCATTCCAGTCTATCCACGCTACGATATTAGCGTCAGCACCGGTAGCGTTGAATGCCGTGCATTCAACCGAGTATACAGGTATGAGTTGCCCATGCGTACCGTCGTTTGCTATAGGGGTTATTGCAGCCACCCCGTCTTCATCATGAATCACATTGAAAGGGCTTGCTCCCACTGTATGATCTCCTGTAGCCTGATCATTGTGTAAAGGAGAGGGGTCGGCATCAGGTGCATTGGCTCCCAGCTTCAAACGGTTGATGGGCAGGTGCATCGGATCGCCGTATATAGCGGGCGCATCGCCTCTGTCGGGTTTACCTTTGGTGAAGGTAAAGTTGAAACCTCCGACGTATGCTGCGGTTTGGTTAATTACCACAGATCTTACAATATCATTTAAGAACACAAAAGCGAAGCCCTGATCGGCGCCGGCTCCCTGCCCGGTAATGGTGACTGTTGTAGCGTTGGGATAAGCTATCGTAGCAGCATTAACGGATAAATTGGTTAACGAAACCAGTTTGATATTTTCGACTACTGAAACGGGGGCGTTGAATGAGTCCAAAAAAGATAGGGAAACGGCTTCTGTATAATCCACATCCATGACAATAAGCTGATCGAGTGGAGTCAGGTTTTTGGAGAAAATAACTGTACGATAAGACACGCTATTGTTAAGTATAGAATTAGTAAAATTATTGAACCCTGCATTAGAAGGGACATCGGGTCCGTAAGCACCATGTAAGCTATTCCCGCTACCGGTAATGGTAAAAGCATTGCCGCCCAGCGAACCAGCGGACGCGGAAGTATAGGTGGCCTGTTCATGCCCGTTAAAATAGCCGGCGGCAAGATCACTAATACCTGATACTGTTTGAGAAAAAATCGGCAGAATATTAAAGCAGCAAAGTGCACTAAGGATAAATAGTTTCTTTTTCATTTCGGTTGAGGTTTACTGTTATAGAAGCTAATATAAAAATATATTAACTATATTTTAATGTATTTCCGGGACTATTTTTCTATTGGGGAAAAGTTTTTGCAGAACGTGATTATTGTCACAATAATGCCAGGTATAGTATGTATCATCGGACTGAAAGAGGCCGATAATCAGTACCCGCAGTGGTATCCACCCAAAGCCGCGGTGAAGCGCCAAGACCACCAACAACCTCCAGCTTTTCGTTTTACTTTAAGATCTTTTCGAAAGACTTTAATCCAGGCCTCCTCTCCCGACGAGAAACATTCCTATATACTATTTCACGCAAAGCCGCCAAGACCGCACATAATCTCAAAACTTTGCCTGAAACTTTAATCCAGGCCGCTTCCCCGGATTTGAAATAATTCATTTACTTTTAAAAGTTCAATCAACACCAACAGAACTTTTACGATGCAAACAGATTTCCTGGTCATAGGTTCCGGCATTGCCGGATTGACGTACGCGCTGAAAGTGGCCCAACAATTTCCCGATAAAAAAGTGCTGGTGCTCACCAAGGCGAACTCGGAAGAAACCAATACCAAATATGCCCAGGGCGGAGTGGCCGGTGTATGGGATACCGCTAACGACAGCTTTGAAAAACACATAGAAGACACGCTGATTGCCGGCGACGGGCTCTGCAATGAAAAAGTTGTGGAAATTGTAGTGCGGGAAGGCGTGGAGCGTATAAGAGAGATCATTGAATGGGGCGCCAACTTCGACAAAGATGCCGTGGGTAACTATGCCCTGGGAAAAGAAGGCGGACACAGTGAATTCCGCATACTGCATTACAAGGACGTAACCGGTATGGAAATGGAGCGGGCTTTGCTCGAGGCCGTGAAACGACAGCCGAATATTGAGGTCAACACCCATTGCTTTGTGCTGGACATCATCACCCAGCACCACCTCGGATACCTGGTAACCAAAGCCACACCCGATATTGAGTGTTTCGGGGTATACGTGTTCAACCTCCATACCCGAAAGACGGAGAAAGTGCTGTCCGCCGTCACCCTGCTGGCTACCGGAGGTAACGGAGCCGTATACCGTACCAGCACCAACCCGGTGATCGCTACCGGTGATGGGGTGGCCATGGTGTACCGTGCCAAAGGGCGGATTGAGAACATGGAATTCATACAGTTTCATCCAACAGCATTGTTTGAACAGGGAGCTAAAGGACAGGCCTTCCTGATCACAGAAGCAGTACGCGGCGACGGAGCGATATTACGCAATATGGAGGGAGTGGCTTTTATGGAAAAATACGATGGCAGAAAAGACCTCGCCCCCAGGGATATCGTAGCCCGCGCCATCGACAACGAAATGAAAATAGCCGGTACCGAACATGTATGGCTGGACTGCCGACATATGGACCGGGATAAGTTCCTGCACCATTTTCCTAATATCAATGAGAAATGTCGTTCCCTTGGCATCGATGTATCCCGCGACATGATACCGGTAGCGCCTGCCGCTCATTACAGTTGTGGCGGTATTAAAACAGATGAATGGGGGTGCACGTCCATCCGCTATCTCTACGCTGCCGGCGAATGCGCATCCACCGGCTTACACGGCGCCAACCGTTTGGCCAGCAACTCCCTGCTGGAAGCCATGGTAATGTCTCACCGCGCATTTATACACAGCCGCGAACTGGTTGAAAAAGATAGTCCGCGCAGTCACAACGCGCATCAGATACCCGACTGGCGGGCAGTGGGCACCACCGCTCCCAAAGAAATGATTCTGATTACCCAAAGCCTGAAAGAGCTGCAACTGCTGATGAGTGACTATGTAGGCATCGTAAGAACCAATATGCGGCTGGAACGTGCCATGCGGCGTCTGGATCTGCTGCACCTGGAAACAGAACTCCTGTACAAAACATCCGAAGTATCGCCGCAGCTTGCCCAGCTTCGGAATATGATCACCGTGGGATACCTCATTGTCAAATCCGCCCAGTTTCGACAGGAAAGCCGTGGCCTGCATTACAACACCGATTACCCAGGCAAAAGCGGGCTGGTGCAGAATATTGTGCTGTAAGGCAAAAGAGTCAAACCTTTACAATAAGAGCGGTGTAGGTCTGTATAACTTGTCGCCCCCCCACCTCCTGCTGCCGGCGGCTTGCAGCCGTGCGTTCCATGAACAGAAGGATTAGAGGATATCCCGTACCGCTGATAAAATACACGCTGTAAACCCGGAGTTCACTATTTCCGTTATTTTTGAAGAAATCCATTTTTTGAAAAAGCTGTATTTGGCACTTCTTTGTATTGTACTGGCATATACCGCTCATGCACAGCAGCCTCCATGGCAGCAAGAACTGAAGTACCAGTTGGAGGTACTTCTCAACGATACAGCACATACGCTGGATGGGTTTGCCAAGATCCATTATACCAATCATGCGCCGGACAGCTTGCATTTTATTTGGATGCATCTCTGGCCCAATGCATTTCGCAATGATCGCACGGCCTATAGCGAACAGCAACTGCACTACCGCGATACCAGGTTCTATTTTTCCAGACCGGAACAGAAAGGTTATATCAATCAACTGGATTTCAGGATCAACGAACAGCCCGTTCCTGTGGAGGACCATGAAGAGCACCAGGACATTGTGAAGCTACTGCTAAATCAACCCCTGGCTCCGGGCGAAACAGTGGTGATCACCACTCCTTTTCATGTGCAATTACCGTTCAACTTCGGGCAGGGCGGACACAACGGGCAATTGTACGAAGTGGTGCAATGGTATCCCCAACCGGCAGTATACGATTCCAAAGGCTGGCATACCATGCCCTGGCGGGCGCGGGAAACAGCCTATACCCACCCTGCTGCTTTTGAGGTGAGCATATCCCTGCCCGCAAATTATGTATTGGCCGCGCCCGGCGACCTGCTGAACCACGCGGAAAAAGAATGGCTCGCGCAACGTTCGGCTTTTGAATGGAACCCGACCAGACAACGGGTGAGGTTGAAAAACGGACAGTATACAACCGTCCGGCAATTGCAGCCCGATTCGGACACAGCATTCAAAACCCTTCGGTTTTCCCTGGAAAAAGGTTATGGATTTTCGTGGGTAGCCGATAAACGATTGTCTGTTGTGCAAGATACCATTGCCATGGCAAACGGAGATATCCTGCCACTCCAATACTATTACCTGCATCGGCAAGCACCCCGGCTCTTACCCGAAGAAGCCAAAGCTGCTTTCCGTTTTTTCGACAGCAGCATTATGCAATACCCTTACCGGCAATTGCAGATCGTACACCTGGGAAACAACCGTACCTATGCAGGCGGCATACAAATACGGCATGCACGCGAAATACCGGAAATGCTTGCGCGCCTCTGGTTTGAACAGGCAACGCCCGGTAACCCCCTGTTATACCCCTGGATGAGCAATGGCATGGCGCAATGGTACAGCAACGATTTTCTTCGCATAGCCGGCAACGATACCAGAAAAGAAAACGCAGCCAGGATGGCGCTGGCTTCCGTCATTGCCACCCGCAACGACCAACCTGCAGGCTTACCGGGAGAAGACTACAATGCTTTTAACTACTCCCTGTCTACCCGTGTCAAAGCAGCAGAATGGCTGAACCTGCTGGGCGCTCAAACCGGGGATACCTCCCTCCGGGAAATACTGAAAACCTACAGCCACCAATGGAAGTTCAGGAATGCTTATCCGGAAACGTTGCAACAAATAGCAGACAGCACCAGTGGCATGTCTACGGCGGCGACTTTTCACTTGTTATCCTCCCGCGGCTGGTTGCAGCCGCCGGGAAAGAAAAAGTTGCGATTGACTATCGGAGGAGGAGCCGACCCTGCTGCCCGCTCTCATACCATCGGCCTCATTCCTGCGCTCGGGTATAACCATTATGACGGATGGATGGCCGGGTTGATCGTACACAATTACCAGCTCCCGCCCGCACGGTTGAAGTTCGTGGCGGCGCCCATGTTCGGAACGGGCAGTAAACAACTCAATGGTATGGCGCGGGTTGCTTACACCGGCTATCCCAACCAACGCCTGCATAGCTGGGACGCTGGTTTTGATTTTGCAAAATTTACCTACAACGATTTTACCGACCCGGATAACCGAACAACACGGTTGGGTTTTGTAAAACTGGCGCCCTGGGTGCAGTTCAACCTGAAAGAGCGTGATGCGCGCAGTACCCGTTCATCCTATCTCCGGTTGAAGTATTTTTTTCTGTCGGAAGACAACTTTCGGTTTCAATACGATTCTGCCACGCAACAAATGCGGGCAGATGCAGCAAGGGCTACGCGCGGATTCGCACAAATCAAACTGGTTACGGAAAACTACAGGGTACTATACCCTTACCGCGCAGCGCTTCAATGGGAAAGTGCGGCAGATTTTGGAAAGCTCAGCTTTACAGGCAACTATTTATTCAATTATCCCAAAGGTGGCGGACTAAACATCAGGGGCTTCGCCGGTAAGTTCTTTTATTTCGGCACAAAGAACTATGCCACCACCTCGCGCTACTACCTGAACATGACGGGGCCCAACGGTACAGAAGACTATGCCTATGCCAATTACTTCATTGGCAGAAGCGAATTCCAGGGATGGATGTCGCAACAGATCATGATCCGCGAAGGCGGTTTTAAAGTACGTACCGATCTGCTGGGCAATAAAATCGGTCGCACCGACCAATGGCTGGCGGCATTGAACTTCAACAGCACCCTGCACCCCAAACTACCGCTAAAGCTGTTTGCAGACATTGGCACCTACGGGAAAGCCTGGGGGATGGAGTCCGATCAGCCGCGACTGCTGTTTGATGCAGGGTTGCAGCTATCGCTCCTTAAAAACGCCGTGAACGTATATATGCCGCTGCTTTACAGCAATGCGTACCGGGACTATTTCCGGATGTATACCGGCTTCTGGCAGCGCATCAGCTTCAGTATAGATATACCATCCGTTCACCTGAGAAAAATATTGACGCAGTTCCCACACCATGATCGCTGAACCACGATACCTGCAACGCCATGAGCTGGACGTTCAAAAATGGAACGACTGCATCACTCGTGCAGACAACGGATTGGTATATGGCTATAGCTGGTGGCTGGATGCAATGGCCGTGCAGTGGAGCGGGCTGGTATGGAACAACTACGAAGCCGTGATGCCCCTGACCTGGAAAAGAAAATACGGCATCAGCTACCTGTACCAACCCTGGTTTACTCCCTCACTAGGGCTGTTTTGCAAAGAAAGTGCGAATCTGCGCCTGGTTGATTTTTTGCGCGCTATACCCCCTATATTCCGCTATTGGGATATGGATGTCAACGAAGGCAATCATGTTCCACGGGAGTACGACCCACGACTGAAGATATGGGAGAGAAACAACTTATGGATACCGGCGCAGGACTACAATATCGTGCGCCAACCATATAGCCGCCTGGCCCGCCGCAGTCTGAAAAAAGGCGTTCAGAACAACGTGGAGATTTCCAACACAACCGATATTGCTACCGTAGTACAACATTACCAACAACACTACGCCAAAGCACATCCTGCTATCCGTAGCAAAGATTATGAGCGCCTGATAGCAGCAGGCACACATGCCTTGCAGAAAGGATATGCCAGCGCCTACACCGCTATGTTAGAAGGAGAACTGGCCGGGTGCTACCTGGTGTTACACGACAGCCGCTATGCCTACTCGCTGATGGGGGGCAGTACTGCTACAGGAAAAGCAAGCGGCGCATTTTACCTGCTTACTGACCACGCCATCCGAATGGCAATGGAAAGCAACCGCAGTTTCCGGTTCGAAGGTTCCGATATGCCAGGGGTAGCTTTCTTTAACCAGCAGTTCGGTCCTAAGGAGATCAGATACCTGCACCTCCAAAAAAATAATTTGCCATACCCGTTGCGTTGGTTGAAGTAGGTCAAGGCATTGTTATTGATTTCTCAAGAATCGCTTCCGGGCAGTCGTTGTTTTTGACGATTTCTCTACCCGTATATACTACATACCAGCCAATACCTACAATTAGAGATCATCCGGATTCAGAAACCTGAAGCTGATACGGAAAAGAAATGGTGTTTCTCTCTGTCAGTAATTTTTGATGCTTCACAGGTTATTGTTCTTTGCTTCAAAATCACCTACTCCATTATTATTCCTCTTAATTTTTTTAGTAAAAGCCCCGCCAGGACTGGAAGGTCCACCAAAACTAACTGCTTATACAATATATAATTGCGATTGGCAGAAGGCAAAGGTATCGGATCGTAGGTATGAAGCTTTTCGGAATCGGTAAAAAACATTCGGTAAAAGAAATATTTATTAACGATATGCATTGGCGTAACGAAGCGCTTCTTTCTCTTGTAAGAATGAGCTGTAATAAACCTGCCAGCAAAATGACAGGGAAGTCATCATGTAACAAACGGACAGAACTGTGGAGTCGGCACATGACAATTACGAAACAAAAACAATACACGCTTTCACCTGATCTGCCACTATTTACAATCACCTTGCGGCTGTTTCATTTGGGAGATCGGTATTTGTTTCGCTTTTCCGGAGAAGATGCCTACGCCTATAGAAAGCAGCCCTATCATTATCCAGGAGATATCTGTATAGGCTACATAATCGTTGGTATCCGTGAGGAAAAACCAATCGCTGGTAAGTATACCATTGGTAAGTGCTACACACAATGAAAGGATACCCCCCACCAACAAGTTCATGCGCGTGAGCCTTTTTTCATCAGCATTGAGAAAATAGCCCAGGAGTGTAAAAAGAAGCCAGGAGCTGAAGAATACAAGATTCGTGCGAGACGGTTCATCAAAATCACCGGCTACCATTAGCTCTGCCATAAACAAAACGGCAACAGCAGGAAAAAGGCCCAGGCACAACGACAGGTTGGCCATTGTATACCGGTGATGGAACCGCCTTTGCTGGTCGGTATACCGCTTATTGTTTCTGGCTTCCTTCCATATCAGTAAGCCACTGATGATCACGAAGCAGGTGAAGAGTGCCAGTATAAAATACAGGACCTTAACGAACACCCCTCCAAAAGAAGCAAAATGCAGGTGCTGGATGGCTTCAATGATTTCGTACCTGAACTGCTTGGTACTTTGCGGTATTTCGTTGTAGAGTTCACTGCCGTCTGAAAGCCTGTACGCCAGGTGACCGAAACTGGAAAACAACGCCGGGTCTTTGCTTTGTAAAATGTAATTGACGGCGCCGTCTTCTTTATACAGGTGCCGGGTTTGCACAGCAAGTATATGGAAAGCCTCGCCATATTCCTTTTGTACCTTTTCTGTTATGTGCGTGATATGGCTGGAATAATCTGCCACTGCTGCATCTTCCGCGTACTCTACCTGATAACTTGGAAAAGCCATTCCATACACTTTTTCCGGATCGCCTTCAAAGAATACCAATACCATTGGCATCAACGCCAGAAAAAGCAGCAGGTAGAAAGCGCCTGTAACAGCATACATCAACTGATAAGGCAAACCAATCAATCCAAAAACAGTATGGCTGTTTGTCCAGATCCGCTTCCAGGAACCTTTCGTCACAAACCCCCAGAACTTGTTGACCATGTTTTTCCAATGCACCAGTAATCCTGTTATAACGCTGAGGATAAAAAACAGCGACACAAATCCGGCAATCCATCTTCCCAACAATGGAATCTGGTCAAGAAAATGCAACCGGTACAACGTTTCCCCTATGGTAGCTGCTGTTGCAGGGTCGATTTCAAAAGTTAATGGATGCATTTCTCTTGTGTAGTGGATCTCCGGTTCCCCTTCTCGTTTAATATGACCATGAATGGTGAGCTTGGGATTAGATGAGGTAGGATAAATGATGGCCGTTTCATCGTCGATATCAAAATCAGGTATAGAATCGGCTATGTGTTCCAGCACGGCCAGCGGATCTATATGCTTCACAGCAATATTTCTTGCGACAGGATCTGACCACATGAATATTTCTGATTTGAACAATGTGAAGGCGCCCGCAAAGAATATGACGAACAGGGCAGCCGTCATGATCAGTCCGCTTACTGTATGCAGATGAAAAAAAATATTGTAGGCTCTGTTTCCCGGTGCTTTCAATTTCATATATGTCACTTTAGAATCCAGGTGAGTATGCCGAAAACGCTGGTCAGCAAGAGGTATATCCCCCATATTTTCCAGCCGCTGCGCGCTAAAAACGTGGTAACCGTTAATATGCCCCATAGCAGAAAAAACGTGATACTGGAAAACAGGATCACTATTTCCTGGATAGGCTCAATCGTTGCAATCATAAAATGGAAACTGGCGGCAACAAAATAACCCCCAAATATAGCCGCTGTTATTTTTAACACGCGTTGCCCCCGCGGACTGAAATATTTGCTATTGGCCGGCATTACATGAAAATGTTTACAATAAAAAAAGCGAGTAACAAACAAACGAAGAGAATGGTATACCGGCGCGGAAGAACGGTCAGCAACATCAGTGCACAAAAGCTCGTCATGGCCACCAGCAGCCAGACCAATAATCCGTATCCCCATCCAACCATGTATACATAGTATGCTATGGCAGACAGCAGGAACAGGTAGCCCAACACCACCGGCACCCTTCTGAAAAGCGTTGTTGCATGGGGCGGATAATATTTTGAACGGGCATACAAAGGAAACGCCCCGGCTAGTGTTAAGGCAACGCCTATCATATCATGGTTTAATATTCCGCAAATGTAAAAACTGTCAGTCTAAATATCCGGTGTGCGTAGTCTGAACCATACGATTTTGAGTAGAATTTCCGCATCGCGTAAATGGTTTTTCTTTTCTCGAAATTAATACGGGAATATCCGCTGATAATTTTGCAACCGTTTGTGTGAAAACCAAACATCATTACCATGAAGTATACCCGAACATTGTGCTGCAGCAACCTCTCTATATTCTACCCTTATGCATACTTTCAGCCAACAACGCTACCCATTAGCACGGCTGCATTGATCAGCTCCTTATAGATAGCTGCCATGTTAAACAGAAAAATCTCCGGACTGATCGTTGTTTTACTGTTTGTTTCCAATTGCTTCGCACAGGATGGCCTGTTCAGGGGGATTGTTTCAGACAGCACGCAGCGGCCGCTGAAAGATGTTGAGCTGCGGGTTACGGGATTCAACAAAACTGTTATATACATCACAAAAGACAACGGCAGGTTTGAGTTACACCTGGAATCAGGAGATTACAATGTTTATGTGCAGCATCCGGCATATATATCCCAAACTTTCTCCCTCACTATACGTACCGGTGAAATTACAGAACAACAATTATCCCTGCTGCTTAAGCAACCAACTGCGCTGACGGAGGTAACCGTAACAGGAAAAACGCGGGCACAGCAAATAGAGTCGGGGGCACTGACAATCAAAAGTATTGACATTAAAAACGTTATTAATCAAAATACAGTTTTAGCAGATGTTGCAGACCGTATAGCCGGGGTTCGTATCCGGCGATCAGGCAGCCTGGGCGATAAATCGGACATCTCCATAAACGGATTGAGGGGAGCCGCTGTACGGGTATTCGTAGACGGACTTCCAATCGAAATACTGTATCCCAGTTTCGATATTTCTACGATACCATTGAGCAATATCGAACGACTTGATATATATAAAGGAGTGGTGCCGGTTGATGTGGCAAGTGATGCCATGGGAGGCGCCATTAATATTACCACCAAAAAGACTACTCAAAATTCGCTACGGGCTGGTTACTATCACGGTTCGTTTAATACGCACATGGCTGATCTGAAAATAGGATTGGCAAACGCCCGCAACTACTACCTGAACTTTTCAGCTTCTTATAATTATTCAGACAACGACTATAAAATGAATGCGCTGGTGTTTGAAAAAAACAGCGTAGAGCGTGTCAGGCGATTCAACGATGCTTACCAGCAGTCGTTCTATTCCGCTGATCTCGGCACTCATGGCAAGTCCTGGGCAGACGACCTGCGCTTTGTATTTAATTATGCTGCCGGCTTCAAAGAAGTGCAAAACTGGGCCAGGATTACTTCCACAGCATTGGGAAAACTGCGCTACGAAGCCCACAACTATTCCGGATTGATGTATTATAAAAAATCATTCTGGGAAAACCGGATCAGGTTTTCCACCCAGGCCAGCATGGGCCGGGATAATATCACCTATATAGACACTGCCACCAGTATTTATAGCTGGAGCGGCCAGGTGCTGTCTCAGGGAAACAGAGGGGAAGAACGATACGGCTATTACGACAACATTACCCTGAATACGATGAACCGCAGTACGGTAGACCTTAATTTTCTGGAAAATCACCTGTTCAAAATATCAAATATCTATAGCCGGCAAAATCGAACCGGCAAAAACCACCTCACGGGCGACGGAAGCTATAACCGCTATCTGGAATACCCACAGCATCTGACCAAAAATGTGTTGGGGTTGCAATATGAAGGCAGGTATTTTGAACGGATACTATTCGCCGCAGCATACAAAAGATATTTTTATGACCTGGACGGAGTGGAGAACGTGAGTTTTGAACCGATAAGAAAGAAGGATCATTTTAATGGATACAACGTAGCACTCAAATACGATTTTTCGCAAGCGTTTTACGTAAAGACCTCCTATGAGCGGGGCTACCTGATTCCTTTGTTTGAGCAATTTGTAGGCGATGGCGCTACCACGCTTCGAAACACCAATCTGAAACCCGAAAACAGCGATAATGTTAATTTGTCGGCTCTATGGACAAAACAAACCGGCAACTGGCAATACAAGGTCGGGAACAATTTTTTCTTTCGGAAACAGCATGATATCATATATGCAGGTGCAGGCATTGTACGGCGATATGAAAACCACGATCAGGTACAAACACTCGGCAGCGAAACCGATGCCTCGCTTCAATACAAACACTGGCAGCTCAACCTGGCCGCCACCCTACTGTCAAAAAGGTTTTACAAGGTGCGCAGCGAAAGAAACAGGTTTCTGGAAGGAACCGTATTTCCCAATGATCCCACCCGATACGGGAATATAGAGCTGGTATGGTCAAAAAAAGGGCAATGGGCAGAAAAGGATTTTTTCAGAGCATATGTTTTTTACCAGCACATCGGCACGTTTAATCATGCTTTTACAGGACAAAACGATAACCCGCAAAGCCGGCCGGAGCTATATGTGCCGGTTCAAAACAGGGTCGACGCCGGTTGTTCGTATTCATTTCCCAGGTACCATTTGACTGTAGCCGGAAATGTCATCAACATCTTCGATCAGGAGTTGTACGATAATTTTTCCGTTCCGAAGCCCGGGCGCAGTTTTAACATCCGTCTTATTTATGAACTCAATACATTTTAATAATACATACCATGAAGAGAACAACTATTGCACTATTGATGCTGGGCGCCTTTTTTTCCTGTAAAAAAGATTCGCCCAAAGAAGAACCGCAACCTGGTAATGACGATAAATATCATACAACGGGCATTGTAGTGGTATCGAACGTAGATGCCGCAGCCGGTAACAGAGAAGGATACTACGCAGGATACTATCCTGCATTGGGCGATGCCGCCAGTATAGACCTTACGACAAAGTCTTCCTACACCAATTTCTGGGTCAACGGACAATGGGGAGAGTACCTCTATGGTGTTTCTACCTCCGATAAAAGAAAATACAGCAAACTGGCAGTTAACAAAGAAACCGGAGTAGTGGAAGAAGTGGCCAGCTTCCCCCTGCTAACAGATACCTATTTTTCGTTGGTTTGCAATGAAACCACAGGTATCGTTGCACAGAACAATAACCTCGACCTGATAGTGTTTGACCCAAAAACAATGCAAACCAAAGGTACGATTGATATGTCTGCCGCTACAAAACTAGAGAAGGCGATTCCTCACCACACCTATTTTTCGGGCGCCTACAGGGCCTCAGACAATCGCCTGTTCATGTTTTATTTCATTGATGATAAAGAAACGGCTGCTTATTACGATGAAACCAGCATCTATGTAGAAGTCATCAACCTTTCTACCTTGACCTGGGAAAAAACAATACAGTACGATGGCGCTATGTATCCGATCAGCCGGGGAAAAGAAAATACGGTTATAGATGAAGAAGGCAATATTTACATTACCTGCCAGGGTTCGTATGGACTAGATGGAAAACTGGGGCCATTGGCTACCACGGCCTCCCGTCCACAGATATTGAAAATACTTGCTTCCACAAACGACTTCGATAAAAATTATGCATTTAACCCGGTTAACGAATTAGGATATAGTAACCTGATTATTCAAACACTTACGGGTACCATTTATGATGCGAATGGGGTGGCATATGCCTGTGTGAATGCCTCGGAAGAGCCGCCGGCCTTATTGGCGTTGATTCAGAAGTATGCTACTACTGGGCAATTGACAGAAGAAGAACAGACGCAATTGTTTGGACTGGCGTTTTATTCCGTAAGCCAGCGTTGGGTAAAGCTTGATCTCAGGAATCAAACAGCAAGCATTATCAACGATATTCCATTGACAGCCTCATTTGCATTTCCAACTTCTTACAAAAACGACGGGAAGTTTTATTTCAACTTCAACGACGGCCAAAAGTCTGGCTTTTTTGAATATGATCCTGCTTCGCAACAAGCCAGGCAGGTGATCAATATCACCAAAGGAGGACAGGCCAGCGAACTGGTGTTTCTGGACTAACCCCGCCGGGTAATATTTACTGCATTATAGGAAAACCGGCATTGGAAAATCAAACGTGTACGATCTTCCAATGCCGGTTTATCACGTTGATCCTATCAGCAACATTACAGATATTCCGGTATAGGAAATTTTGCAGCGGGGAGTATTCTAAAGTTTTCGCGCATAACCACTGTTGGATGCTAGTGTGGCAATTGCTTTACGAAATCTCTTCCTGCGCCGGTTTTCAACCATCGCTCATATGCCATTGCTGCTGATTTGTCGCAAAACAACTTTGTGTAAATCACCCTCCAGGGGCGATATTTTGCCGTCCAGTCTTTGCCC
>JBBCKG010000014.1:0-273582 GCA_037190905.1 Agriterribacter sp.
AAAGAAAGCAATAGCTTTCACCAGAAAACCTGTAAGGTCTTACTGCAAAATTTCCCGGCAGGGAGCGGCTGCTGCAGACCTTACAGGTTTTGTTCGTTTTGTCTGCCACGGTTTCGGTATTTTTCCTGATCGCTCATGCTATTGCTTTGTAAGAAGAAAAGCAATAGCTTTCACCAGAAAACCTGTAAGGTCTTACTGCAAGGTTTTTCGGCAGGGAGTGGCTGCTGCAGACCTTACAGGTTTTGCCCGTTTCGTCTGCCACGGTTTCGGTATTTTTCCTGACCGCTCATGCTATTGCCTTGTCATAAGGAAAGCAATAGCTTTCGCCAGAAAACCTGTAAGGTCTTACTGCAAGTTCCCGGCATGGAGTGGCTGTTGCAGACCTTACAGGTTTTGCCCGTTTTTTCTGCCACGGTTTCGGTACTTTTCCTGATCGCTCATGCTATTGCTTTGTTAGCAAGAAAAATAGCTTTCACCAGAAAACCTGTAAGGTCTTACTGCAAAGTTTGCTGATAGGGAGTGGTTGCTGCAGACCTTACAGGTTTTGCCCGTTTCGTCTGCCACGGTTTCGGTATTTTTCCTGATCACTCATGCTATTGCTTTGTCAGAAGGAAAACAATAGCTTTCACCATAAAACCTGTAAGGTCTTACTGCAAAGTTTCCGGCAGGGAGCGGCGGCTGCAGACCTTACAGGTTCTTGCGGCAATATCCTGTACCGGTCATTACCTTTGCGGCAACCGGCGATAAAAACCTCCGGCACCGCTTATGTATACATTAAACTGCAGAGGGAAATTGTTGCGTCTGGAAAGGCCCGTGGTGATGGGCATTCTCAATACCACACCCGACTCCTTTTACAGTACGAGCCGGGTGCAGTCTCTGCAAGAGGTGGTGGAGCAGGCAGATAAGATGCTTGCGGAGGGAGCGGCTATACTCGATATCGGCGGCCAGAGTACGCGTCCCGGAAGCAAGCGGGTATCGCCGCGCGAAGAAATAGACCGGGTGCTGCCCGGCATCAGCGCTATTCTATCCAGACATCCGGATGCCATTCTTTCCATCGATACCTATGCAGCGGAGGTAGCAGCGGCAGCGGTCGAGGCCGGGGCGGCTATCATCAACGATATCAGCGGTGGCGATATGGACCCTGCTATCTTGTCTGTGGCGGCGGCCGCAGGCGTGCCCTATATCTGTATGCATATGCAGGGGCGGCCGGATACCATGCAAAACGACCCGCAATACCAAAATGTGACGCTGGAAGTGCTGGATTACCTGTCGCATAAAATAGCCGCCTGTCGTGCGGCGGGTATCCGCGACGTAGTGGCAGACCCGGGGTTCGGCTTCGGAAAAACCATCCGGCACAACTTTACATTGCTAAAGGAAATGGCTGCCCTGGAGGTGCTGGAGGTGCCGATACTGGCCGGACTATCGCGTAAATCTTCTGTGTACACCACATTGCAGGTAACGCCGGAGGAAGCCCTCAACGGAACAACCGTTCTGAATACCCTGGCGCTGATGAACGGGGCTTCTATACTGCGGGTACATGATGTAAGAGCGGCTGTAGAAGCCATACAACTGGTGAGTGCCTGTCAGGCAATGGCCAACTGATTGTGGAGAATGATGCGAAAAGTGGTGCCCCGGCCCGGTTCCGAGCTTTTTACAAACAATTGCCCGCGGTGGTACTGCTCAATGATTCGTTTAGAGAGTGTAAGGCCCAGACCCCAGCCCCGCCGTTTGGTTGTAAAGCCGGGCTGAAAAACCCTGGACAAATGCGCGGTGCTGATGCCTTTGCCGGTATCGCTCACATCTATGACGATCTGTGCGGGCAATGACTGAATATCGATGGTGATGGTTCCTTTCCCTTCCATGGCATCCAGCGCGTTTTTCAAGAGGTTTTCTATCACCCAGTCAAACAATGCGCCAGACAACAGCACAGGTATTCTTTTTTCATTGGCATAGATCAGAAACTGTACCTTACCGGGCGCCCTGCGCTTTATATAGTCCATCACCCCATTGATCTGTTCCAGCAGCTCCCTGGGTTCTACCGAGGGAGTACTGCCTATTTTGCTGAACCTGTCTGATACCAGTTGCAGCCTGTCTACATCTTTTGCCAGCTCTCTGGCTATTTTCTCGCTGCCCGGTTGTTCTTTCAGCATCTCTACCCAGCCCTGCAGCGAGGTAACCGGTGTGCCCAACTGGTGTGCCGTTTCTTTTGCCATTCCGGCCCATAACTGGTTCTGATCGGAGCGGTTGCGGATGGTGATGGCATATACGGTTACCACTATAAACAGTGCCACGATCAGCAACTGCACCAGCGGATAATACTGCACCTCGCGCAAAAGCCGGGATGCACCATAGTAATAATAATCTTTTTGACCGTTGAGGGGGTCGGTATATACGATGGGGGGGTGTTGTTTTTTGAATTGCTTCAGTTTTTCATACAGGTAAGAAGAATCAGCAGCGGATATCCGTCGGGCATCGATGTTTACAAAGTCAACAATATGGCCGGCTTCGTCTGCCCGAATGATAGGGATGTCATCATTCTGCGTCAATATAGCTGAAACCAGTTTGGTATCTGTATCTTCCGGCGAATTGAAGAGAAACTTTCCGGCTTCTACCCAGGTTGCTACTTTTTGCCTTTCGTCGTGTGCTATTTTGTTGGCCAGGTATTGTGAATAAAAAACAGTGCCCGTAACGATGGCAATTGCGATCAGGAAAGCCAGTATTCTCCAATTCAATAAAAGCCGAAACATTGGCTAAAAATAATGAAACCTGCCAATGCATCCTTAATTTTGAAAAATTTTAATTACAGCGTATTGATACAAAAACCATTGGTGGCGGTTGTTGTTCTGAACTGGAATGGTAAAGCATTGCTGGAACGTTTCCTTCCTTTTCTGAAGGAAACGAGTTACGATAACATGGAGATAGTGGTAGCCGATAATGCATCTACTGATGGATCTGTTGCCTATCTCGAAGCAGCCCATCCGGAGGTGCGTGTGATACAAAATCCGTCGAATGAAGGCTTTGCCAAAGGGTACAATACAGCCCTGCAACAGGTTGTTGCAGATTACTATGTGCTCCTGAATTCCGATGTGGAGGTAACGCCCGGCTGGATAGATCCGGTGGTGGCATTGATGGAGTCCGACAAAAACATTGCAGCCTGTCAGCCGAAGATATTGTCCTGGCATCAGCGCGAGCTGTTTGAGTATGCCGGCGGTGCCGGTGGCTGGATAGACGCACTCGGTTATCCTTTTTGCAGGGGACGGGTGTTTGATGTATGCGAAGAAGACAGGGGGCAATACGATGCGGTGCAGCCGGTGGCCTGGGCCAGTGGATGCGCCCTGTTTGTACGGGCGGCTGTTTTTCACGAAATGAATGGGTTCGACGCGTTTTTCTTCGCCCACCAGGAAGAGGTAGACCTGTGCTGGCGGATGCAACTGGCGGGGTACAGCGTGTATGCCTGCCCGGCCTCGGTGGTGTACCATGTCGGAGGGGGCGCTCTGCCCTATGGTAGTCCGCGTAAGGTATACTTCAATTTCCGTAACAGCTTGGTGATGCTCGCCAAAAATTTCAGCCCTGCAGAGCGATGGACCAAAATTCCGTTGCGTATGGTACTCGACGGGGTAAGCGCGGTACAGCAATTGCTGAAAGGCAATTTCCGCTATTTTTTTACCGTTATCCGGGCGCATATGCATTTTTACGGCTGGCTGTTGGCTCCCAGACAAAAGCAGTGGTTGCCGCCGCATCGCAGGGGCAGGGTAGGGGGTATGTACACAGGAAGTATTGTTTGGCAGTATTTTGTAAAAAAACGTACCCGGTTTTCGCAAATTGTTGATAATAAAAAAGGATAGTTGACGGGTAACCATTATTTTTGCAGGGCAAGTAAAACAACGAAGTGTATGTCGCAACAAGTTGAACTCACAGAAAGTCAGAAAAAAGATTTTGCATGGAGCTGGGTAAAATCCTCCAGGTTTCTGTTTTATATTCAGGTGTGTAGTCTGGTTGCTTTTTTGATAGGTGGAAGCATCGGTCTGTACAAACACCGTTACAAAGGAAAGCCGAAAGTGGTGGTTCCGGAAAATACCTTGTATACCCCGAAGTATAAATAGTTTTTTTGCATAAAAATTTTGTTGTTAACCTGCAATCCTTAATTTTGCACTCCCCAACAGGGAAAAGGTTGAAAAGGTAATGAGGGGGAAGTTCTTTAATGTATTGCATTAGTTAACAATGCGGAAGTAGCTCATTTGGCAGCGCACGGTCCGCCGCGGCGGATCGGGGTAGCCGGTTCAGCCACGAAATTGAAAGTTCTTATAATGCATTGCACTAATAATATGCGGAAGTAGCTCATTTGGCAGCGCACGGTCCGCCGCGGCGGATCGGGGTAGCCGGTTCAGCCACAAAATTGAAAGTTCTTTAATGCATTGCATTAGTAATATGCGGAAGTAGCTCATTTGGTAGAGCACGGTCCGCCGCGGCGGACCGGGGTAGCCGGTTCAGCCACAAAATTGAAAGTTCTTTAATGCATTGCATTAGTAATATGCGGAAGTAGCTCATTTGGTAGAGCACGACCTTGCCAAGGTCGGGGTGGCCGGTTCGAGCCCGGTCTTCCGCTCCAGTAATCCTCTCGTAGTGCGAGGGGATTTTTTTTGGCCATCTGTGTATGTTTTCGTGGTGTGCTGTTGCACGAGAAACCGCCGCCTGATGGTAAAAGTTCTTGATCTGGCGTTAAGGTATTGCCCCGGTGGTGGAATTGGTAGACACGCAGGACTTAAAATCCTGTGGACAGCAATGTCCGTAACGGTTCAAGTCCGTTCCGGGGCACTGATTATCAGTCAGATAGAAAGGTTCACGAAAGTGAGCCTTTTTTATTTTTAAAGAATTTGCACAAAAATTTGCACATAGAATTTTTCGGAGATGTTAAAGAGCTTTTATTTACTAAAATTAATCAATTTAAATTAAAATAGAATCGCAAACAGACTTACAAGACTTACTTAATCTTTACCTTATTTAACTGCTACTATCATTTTACTTTTCTAAAATTGAAATACACATTTAATAATAGTTGAACTATCCTTGCAGAAACAGATATTTTTTTATTTAATATTTCTTTCTCTACTCTCTTGAAGGCATACTACTTTCTCAGGTATTGCATTAACATAAAACCTGAAATTCCGCAGAAAAATATTTATAATAACCATCATGCCTAATTGATGTTTCTCCTACTTCCTGTTCCACTTATTATCGGAGCATCCAGACATATCCTGCCAAATTCCGCCCTTAAGTTTCCTTAGCTTCTTTTCTTTTTTCCAAGAGTTCATATTGCCTGTCTAAAGCATAAGGCAATGAAAGAATCAGTGAATGAGAGAGCCCCTGTGACGCCCATGTTGTTTCCTATTGAGCCGGAAATGTTCTGGCAATCCATCCGGCAGATCATCAGGGAGGAATTTGCGAAAATAGAAAAATCACAGCCGGTAAACCCTGGCTATGATACCCCTGGCATGACCTATAAACCCCTGTTTAAAATAACCGAGGTATGTAAACTTTTCCAGGTCAGCAAGCCCACTATATATGATTGGTGAAGCACGGCAAGCTTAAGTCTTACAAAATCAGATCAAGGGTTTATTTTCTATGGAAGGATATTCAGGTATTACTAAATCCTGTTCCGGAGAAGTAGTAACAGAGTAACTCAATTACATGTTGGGTATGCAGGGCATTACTGCAACAACTCAACAGATAAAATTCTCCTTATTGACGCTAATATATTTATACCAAGTCGGACAATCTTGGTAAAAGGCTCCATTCAGATGAGCAAGTTTTACGGTCGCAACGCATAGTTGTAATCATTCTTAACCGTATAAACACATCACATCATGAATATAGACAGAATGGAGTTTATGGCATGGATGGAGCGTATCATGAATCGTTTTGATCTCCTTGTTGAGCACATAAATGATATTCAGCAAAGAAAAGGAAGCGTTGACGGAGAGGAACTTTTGGATAACCAGGATATTCTGCAAATGCTAAAAATCAGCAACCGCTCACTACAACGCTACCGATCTTCCGGTAGGCTGCCTTATTATACAATTAGCGGGAAAGTGTATTACAAGCTTTCTGATGTTCATCAGTTTATCCGCGACAGCTTAAACAATCCCATACAAAGGACCAAGGAAAACTCCTGACAAACTATTCCGTTGAAAGCCAATTCGTCCAACCCCATTATCACCTACCATACTTTGCTTTATCTATTAACAATTAAAATGTAAAGATTATGAACGAACAAATTAAGGACACTTCTCCGCAAGCGCCAGACCAGTTATCAGATATATTACTGGTTTTAGACAAAGAGAAGAAGAAAATCCAGGCAGTAAAAGGGATTGGCAAAGACGGCGAGCTGGAAACGGTGGATGTAAATAAGAAAAATGAGAAGGATTTCATGCGTGTAGACCAGCAAGGAAATGTATTGTCTAATTTCTTTTCAAACTTCTTTAAAGAATTAAAAAATCCGTCCAGGTTTTCATTCTTCAAAGTTCCGGCTCCGGTTGTTGTTGATACTGCCAAAGAGTTACAAAAGCAGGTTGATTCTCCGTCAAAAAAAGGTGAGGAATTAATGAAACAGCACGAAGTAAAGATTGAGCCGCCAAAGGAAAGTAAGCAAGAGACTCAAAACAATACTGCAACATCGGAGCCTCCAGCACCTGCCAGTGAATACCGTTATAAATTGGAACAAATTGACTGGGAAACAATGAACAACGTGGGGTTAAGCCAGGAAAAGCTTGAGAAGGCGAATGTGCTTGATCAACTATTAAAAGGTTATAAAACCAATGAACTTGTGCCTGTGAGCATTAACCTGGGGTCTGTTATTATAAAAATGGATGCAAGATTATCCTTACAGCCAGGTGAAGATGGAAATCCAGTAGTCGCCATCCACGGTATCCGCAAGGACCTTAACCTGAATTCTACATTCTTTGGACACAAATTTTCTGAAGAGGATAAAGAAAATCTGCTTGCAACAGGTAATATGGGGCGTATCGTTGACCTGACGCATCCCAAGACCAAAGAAACTATTCCCTCTATCGTTAGCGTTGACCGTCTTACAAATGAATTGGTTGCCTTACGGGCTGACAAGATGAAAGTACCAGATGTGTACAAAGGGGTAGCGCTGGATGATCTACAAAAGCAAACCATACAGGAAGGTAAACCGCAATACATAGAGGGCATGACTTCTCAAAAAGGAAATCGTTTCAGCGCGACGGTACAATACAATGCCGCCAAAGGGTTTATAGAAATTGTGTCATTTAATAATTTAACAAACAAAGTACAACAAGGTGAAGTAAGGGAAGCGCCGAAAGCCTTCCGGGGGAAAGAGCTGAATGAAAGACAATACGACAGATTCAAGGAGGGGTTGTCTGTTTTCATCAACGGACTGGTTGATAAGGAAGGTAAACCTTACGAGGGATATATAAAGTTTAATAAAGAAACCGGTAGAACGGCATTCTCATTCTATAACCCCGACAAGCTTCGGGCGCAGGCACAACCATCCGAAACACATAAGACCCAGGTGGCTGTTAATTCGGAAGGCAAAACCAACGAAGCGACCAAGAATATCAAGGAGCCATTAAAATCAGGGCAAACTAATCCTGACAATTCAAAGCAGCAGCAACAAAGAAATGCTCCCCCAAAATCTACGAAGAAAGGAAAAGGAGTGAAAGTTTAGTTGTTAAAACTTAAAATACAATGAAACTGATTATAGCAGAAAAACCCAGTGTTGCAAAGGAAATAGCCAGCCTGGTAGGTGCCTCCGAGAAGAACCAGGGCTTCCTTACAGGTAATGGCTATTACGCAACCTGGGCTTTCGGACATTTGGTTACGCTGGCGATGCCTGAAGACTACGGTATTACAGGTTTCCGTAGCGATGCCCTACCTATATTACCGAACCCGTTTTTATTAACGGCACGTAAAGTAAAAAAAGATAAAGGTTATATTACGGATACAGGGGCATTGCAACAACTGAAGATAATAGAACAACTTATAAAAAAGTGTGACAGTATTATCGTGGCTACGGACGCCGGGCGTGAAGGTGAATTGATTTTCAGATACATTTATGAATACCTGAAATGCAAAAAACCTTTTGAACGTTTGTGGATAAGTTCACTTACAGAAAAAGCTATTAAACAGGGGTTGGATAACCTGAAGCCCGGTCATGATTTCGATGGGTTATACTATGCAGCCGTAGGCAGAAGCCGTGCTGACTGGCTGGTGGGCATCAATGCTTCCCAGGCGTTGAGTGTTGCTGCAGGGGACGGTGTTTATTCCCTGGGGCGAGTACAGACGCCTACACTGGCTTTGATTTGTAAGCGTTACCTGGACAACAAAGACTTTAAAGTAAAGCCTTACTGGCAAATTCAGTTGGAGCATACAAAAGAGTTCACACAATTTAAAAGCTTGTCCAGGGATAGATGGGAAGATAAAAAGCTTGTCGATGATGTGCTTAAATCCATTCAACGATCTGCTACTGCTGCTATAACTTCAGTAGAAAGTAAAACAGTTTCAGAACAGCCGCCACTATTATTTGATCTTACAGGCTTGCAAAAAGAAGCGAATAAAAAACTGCATCTTTCGGCTGAGCAAACATTGAATATCGCACAAGACCTTTATGAAAAAAAATATATAACCTATCCCCGAACCGGAAGCAGGTACATCCCGGAAGATATGTGGGCAGAAATACCCAAACTTATCCGATTCCTGGATGATATAGAAACATTCAAAGAGGCAACATCGAAAATGAAATGGGGACGATTTAATAAACGTATCGTCAATGATGTAAAAGTAACCGATCATCACGGGTTATTGATTACCGAGAAGGTTCCTGTAACATTAACTGTAAAAGAAAGGAACATTTACGAAATGATTGCATTTCGATTATTGGAAGCGGTTTCATATGCCTGTAATAAAGAGGTGACGGATATTACTTTGCAGGTATTGCATTATGATTTTATAGTGAAGGGTTGTAAGATCCTGGAACCTGGTTGGCGTGCTATTCAGCGGGACTTTTTAGAAGAGGACAGTGATAATATTCTTGACCTTCCTGAATTGAAGGTTGGGGAAGAACTGAAAATAAAAAATTCAATTGTACAGGAAAAGAAAACAAAACCGCCTGTTCTATATACCGAAGCAGGACTTTTAGCTGCAATGGAAACTGCCGGCAAAGAAATCGAAGACAAAGAGGAAAGAAAGGTCTTACAAAACATTGGGATCGGCACACCTGCAACGAGGGCAGCTATCATAGAAACACTTTTTAAGAGAAATTATATCGAGAGAGAAAAGAAATCTCTTATTCCAACGGAAAAGGGATTGCAGGTTTACCACCTGGTAAAAGATAGAAAGATAGCTGATGTGGCGATGACGGCTGAATGGGAGTTGGTGTTGCAAAAAATAGAAAATAACCAGACTGATGCCGGTGTATTTCAAAAGGAAATGGAAGCTTATGCAACCTCCATTACACATGAATTACTTAATACTTCTATTGTTAAGGGAAAGCAGCCACACCTGACTTGCCCTAAATGCAAAAAACAACAATTATTAATCAGGGATAAAATTGTTAAGTGCCCGGATGAGGTTTGTAATTGGGTACAATTCCGAAACGTATGCGGAGTCCAGATCAGCCTGGCAGATATAGAAAATTTGGTAAACAAAGGAAAAACTTCACTTATTAAGGGCATGAAAAGTAAATCAGACAAAAAATTCGATGCCTGTATTGTAATGAACGATAAAGGAGAAACCGCTTTTGAATTTGAAAAGTCACGAACAAAAAAGAAATGAACAATAATACTATTATAAGCCGCAAGGAAATAGAATCTCTTATCTATACAGTGCAGGGTAAACAGGTCATGCTTGACAGTGACCTGGCTTTGCTTTACCAGGTTGAAACCAAAATATTGAACAAAGCCGTAAAAAGGAATATTGAACGTTTTCCTGACACTTTTTGTTTCCAATTGACAGAAGAAGAAAGCGATAGTTTGAGGTTCCAATTTGGAACCTCAAATACGGGGCGCGGTGGACGACGTTACCTACCGTACGTATTTACCGAACAGGGGGTAGCTATGTTATCTGCTGTATTGCGCAGTGATATAGCTATAAAAGTAAGTATTGAGATTATAAATACGTTTGTCGAAATGCGCAAAGTATTGATGAGTAACGCAGCGTTGTTCTCACGAATGGATAGAATAGAACTACGACAAATAGAAGCGGATGGCAAGTTTGAGGAAATCTTTAAAGCCCTGGAGAGCGGTAAGCTTCATAGCGATAAGGGGGTTTTTTATGATGGACAGGTATTCGATGCTTATAGCTTCGCTTCCGACATTATCCGAAGTGCTCAACGGTCAATTATCTTGATTGATAATTATATTGACGATACGGTACTTACATTGTTATCCAAGCGAAAACAGGCTGTGTCTGCCACTATTTATACGAAAAATATTACAAACCAATTACAACTGGACCTGCAACGGCACAACAGCCAGTATCCATCTATCAACGTTCACGCTTTTACACAAGCCCATGATCGTTTTCTTATTATTGACAGTACTGAGCTTTATCATATCGGTGCATCATTGAAAGACCTGGGCAAAAAGTGGTTTGCTTTTTCAAAGATGAACGTGGAAACCAGTAAAATGCTTCAATTTTTGAGCCAGTGAAATACTTTTTTTTCTTTGATATAATTAATATCAGTCTAAATCGTTTCAGTTACTTTTACAAGGGGCGAAATGACCATTTTGTAAGCCTGACACCACTAACAAAGCTCCAGTAAAATATACGGGGAACTACCGGCGTCAAAAATTGATAAATATTGTAGACATAAAACCCTGCAAAAATTCCTACAGCCCAGGCAAGAAGTTGGACACTTACAAGTTGCTTGTTATGAAAACTGAAGAGGGATAATACAAGTGTTTTGGCTAATACAGCCGGGAAAACGCAGGTAATGATCACACACAATACCCATAACACTTTCCACCAGCCTTTTTTATTGGCACGTAAGCCAAGCATTATGCCTTTTAACAGATATATGATGCATAACATCAAGTAGGTAAATACCAGGGTAAGCCCTGCTATTTTCCAGCTTCCGATTTCTCTACTCCATAAAAATATAACCAGTTGGTATGCGGCATACAAAAAAAAGCAATAGATAATACCAAACCTGATTGACATATAAGCAAGTCTGGCAAGTGACATCAATAAGCCTACAGCAGCTTCTGACTCTGCTCGCTTACGTTGGTGATATTGCTCTTCGCTTTCACCAGGTTCTGCATCAAAAGGGTAGTTATTACTCATCTGCTAACCTGTTTAACAAGCGTAAGTGGACATTTTCTGTTTGAGCATCAGTCCATTTTTTGCTTGTGTTTTCTCACAATATTCTTGTCAATACGATACCATATTTATAACGTACCGGCGAAATAAAATGCCGTACCTGCGACGGCACCGGGCATGCATAATATATTTTAGCTTATAGAGCCTAAAGCGACGCAGATATGTCTTCTGAAACCGTTTATATTTAACAAGCGAATATTCCGATGCCTTTATATCTCCTTCTAAAGACTGATAGCTAATTTTCTATTGTTCTTCCTCATCCCAAAACTTACAACCGTCCTCTTTGGTCCAAACTGGGTATTTTTCAAACACGGTGTTTTGCCTAACTGTTCCGAACCATTGGTATTGGCTTTCATTCAAAGGAAAAACATAATTATTAAAACCGTTTTTCTTGATGTGCTCAAACCAGGTCTTGTACTCTTTATAAACCTGCTTAATATCCGCCTGGGACAAATTGACCTCTCTTTTATTCAAAGTATCATATAGCACAGGGAATGGTGAGTAAAACAAAGAAGCACCCGAAAAAGCAAGGTAGTTGATATAATACAATGCCGATACCTGCAATGTATAACTTTTAGACTCAGGTTTTTTACCCTTAAAATATCCTGTATGATATTGCGTGACTTCTGCACTGCATATTGACGTATCATTCTCAAATGTCAGCAACTTCTCAATAGCTTTTATCTTTAAGAGGTCAGGCAAAAAGGTGAACTCTTTCATAGCACATCCCGCGCTATAGGTTTCCAACTGTTGCTGTGCATCAGCATACTTCAGCACAATCTCATGTTTCCCTTTAAAGGGAATTTTTGTTACCTGGATTTCCTGCTGTGATCTACAGCTACTTGGTAACAACCAAACAAAAATAAAAGCGATATAGATAAATGTTTTCATTACTTGATTATTCCTAATTCTTTAAATATTTTATTAATTTCTTCCTCATCCGTTATCCGTACGCCATTCACCACAACACCAGCCTTCGTTTGGGACTTTTTACTTTCGGTTTTCTTTTTGCCTTGCAATTCGTTGGTCTTTGCCCCGTAACGTTCTCCCCTGTGCCCCTGCATAAACCTTTCTTTTGAAGCGCCCTTCTCTACCCTGTACACATCGTCGTCATGGTCATATTTACCGTCACTTCTAATAACACCCGAATGCGCATACTCAATATCACCATCAGGATATTCCCATTGTACAATGGCAATGTTGGCACCATTCACCGATTGACCTACTGTATACTCGTCCTGCAGCACTTTCTCCAGGTCGTCCGTGATCCAGATACTACCCCCCGCTAATGAATAACCATGACAATTGGCAGATACGTCCAGGTTTTCCTTTTTAAATGCTTCACTCGCTGCTGTCGTAGTCACCGTGCCGTCCGCATGCTCTGTTTCTATATATGCCGCGATGGTCCTGAATGCTGTTACCGGAGTACCCTTATCAGTATAAACCGTAATCTGTTCCTGTTCAAATTTAACCTGCTGCCGTGTTACACCGGCAGCTTTTTCTTCTTTTGATATGGGTATAGGTCTTGATTCCTGCGTTTTAATACCGGTAGAAGTAGCAATTATATTACCGTCTTTATCCTTCAGTAAGTGACCATCCACATCAATTGTTTTAACTGGATTATTCGCTGCATACTGGTACGGCGTAAGGGTTACATATACCTCCGCAAATTTGTCATGGTTAAACCACCTGCTTAACTGCGGATCATACATCCTGGCTCCGAAATCATACCACTCTAATCCAACCCCGTCCGAAAACTCCTTATCCTGCTTTTCCTTCCCGCTAAACTCAAATTTATTATCAACCTTACCAAAGGCTTTGGCACTTATTCCCGCCATCGTCAGACCACTTGGATAATAATGTGTTTCTTCAAGCAAAGCTCCCTGCGTATGGGTTACAAAAAGATCATCGAAATAAACATTTCCCTGGCTTTCGTTGCTTACATAAATAAACAAATAACCATTCCTTTTTACTTCTATATCACTACCCCCGTTCGCCAGCATTAACTGGCGTTCCATCACGCCGGTTATGGAAGGGATCTGCACTGCACCGTAATTCCCCGATACCAGGCTGAACAGTTGCTCATCCAGTACCATCCAGTTCAGGTAGGCTTTGGGAAGTGAGCCGGGAGAACCATTCTCTGATGTTACAAAGCCTGACAGGCTGGACGCAAGCGTAGTGTTGCCGGGTCCGCTAATGACAGCTTGCTTCCCTGCACCCGCCGGCATATTGCCGATAAAGGAACCAAGCAGTGAAACTACAATATTCTCAACACCAGGCAAGCCTGATGTGTTGGTTCCTCCGGGCAGGTACCACCCTTTTACACCTGCCTTGAATTTATCACCTGCCATCACCTTTAATAAAATGGACGGTCCCAACCGTTTATCTGATCCCGAGCTGCTGAACAGTTTGCTCACTTTCAGGTTTTGTCCGTCACTGTCAAAGCCCGATGGCTTATCGGATTCCGTTTCATCTATATCCGAGAACAACTGTGTTTCCACTGTTCTCCTGGCTGTTTCCATTGTTGCATGGTAGGCTGCCAGCGGTTGCTCCTCTGCTGTAAGCACAGCCCGCACACTTCCTAAATGGTCTTTAATGAAATAATCATACGCCAGCAATGAATCTCCAACCGGACGCAAACGCCCTTCCTCATGAGATAGTTGCTGCAGGGTATCGTTAAGGTATATACCATTACCAAGATAAAGAAACGTCTTATCCGGCTTGCCGGTTTCTTTAATGATCTTTGCCAGCTTATTACCGGTAGCGTCATACTGGTATTCAATAGTACCTTTATCTTTTACCCTCATTTTCACTGGTTGTCCCAGGTAGTTATATTCTATCCCGTTATAGGTATCGTCTGCAATATCTTTATTCAGGTCATTCACCAGGTTCCCGTTATAATCATAGGTATAATCTTCGGCAGCAGTGGTTTTATTATTGCTCAATGCTGTCATATACAACCTGGAACTTCTGAAATCACCGATACGGGTTGCGGTATCATTGGCAAAATCAATCACATTTTTTAGCCTGTTCCCGTTGTTATAATAGGTATAGGTAAGATCATCAATCTGTGTGCTGTTTAACGCTTTTAATCCCCATTGCTGCAACCGCAATATATTACCATTATAATCGTATGCGGAATCAGGATTTATACCATCCCCCATTTTAACGGAAAAGTCGATACCGGCGCTTTTATTAAACACACCGGAAGTATATTGATTAAAGTCTGCTTTAAGTAACCGGTTAGCAGCATCATAAGTAAAATCGTATTTTCTTTTTTCACTATCCCCTTTGCTTTTCCAGATCATCCCGCCGATATTCCCGTTATACTGTGCGTTTGCATAGCCTGTACCATTAATGATAGCACCTGTTTTATCATACGCCAGTTCAAAGCCAAAATAGTTATCCGCTTCATCTTTTACAAATGCCCTGTTCATGCCTGTTACCCAACCCCTGATACTATGTTCGTAGGTAAGTGTTTCCAGACTTGTACTGCTTTCCCCCGGGTGCAGCCATTTCTTTTTCACCTTACCCAGCGCATCATATTCTGTACGTACCGTTGTTGTCCATACGGAGGGTAAAGCGCCTCCGTTAATTACGGAGGTGGCAACTTTTTTCTGCGTTGCTGAATCACGGAATAAAGCATCATAGTGCAGCCTGGTCAAAACAAGTACGGTTTGGGCATTCGTTCCTGCTTTTTGTGATTTTTGAATGGTCATCACCGGCTTTCCCGCCCACGCATATTGCGTAGTGCTGATATCAGTTCCACCGGTTTTATTTTTTGTTTTCACCTGTATGATCCGTCCCTTGTTGTCATATATATTCACCGAATATATCCAGTCGCTTGTTCCTAATACTTTAATCCTCGCACCCGTCATCAGTGATTTTGTGCTACTGCTCTTTTGTACTGCCTGCGGGTAGGGAAAAGTGCTGTTGCTGGCAGTCACCAGTTGAGCAGCATGTTCTGTATCCAGGTCAGCGGAAAGCGGGTTGCCATAACCAGCCAGCCAGTTGTAATCATCATAAAAAGTTGCCGTAAGCTCTTCATGGGTGTAAGCCGATAATACAGGATAGTCTAGCGGGTTACTATTGCTCATTGCCTGCTCCCGGTGCCAGGTATGGTCGTTATAATGAGCGGCATCTGTGAGCAGCCCGCTTTTAACCGGTCGGTTCAAGCCATCATATTGTGTATAAAGCCACCTTTGGGCGTTACGCTGGTTACCATCCTGTGATAGTACCATCCTGTCGCGTTTATCATACACCATTCTTACTTCAGCAGCACCGGGTATTTTCTTAACAATGGTACGCTGTCTTTCATCATACTCATACCTGAAACAAAGCTCATTCAATATCCCCGTAGTCAGTGACCAGCTATTTGCAGCCAGTTCCCTGGTAGCTTTGGGTGGTATAATCAATCGAAGCAAATTAAGATCATCATACACATAGTAAGTACTCATCCAGCCTGTATGCCCTTCAGCGGGCGCTGCCGCAATCTGGACCTTCCGTAATACAACCTGTCCATCTTTATCCTTGTACTCCACTATCTTTTTCTTATGCTCATCTATTGTCACTGTTTTATACAATGTTCCCTGGAGGTAGGCATCAGTGGATGTAATAACTCCTGTTGTATCCACGCGCCATATTCTCACTGAATCTGCTGAAGTGTTTACCAGGAATTGTTTGCCAATGCTATGGCGGTCGGCTTCATTGGCTGCGCCCTCGCTTCCCGCCCAGCTATTTCCGGGTGCATAGGAACTTACCAGCCTGTTTAAAGGCGATGCCTCATAATTGTTTTTGCCATAAAAGAATGTTTCGCCCGGAAATTGTGCCGCTGCAAATACAGCCTGCTGCTGAAACGGGTTTAATTTGAACAATCCATCACTGACAGAAGTATTCCCTCCCGTATTATTAGCGGCAAAAGGAAGATACTGGTACACCTCCCTGCCAAACTCATCATAAATAACCGTGCTGACAAGATCCTTTGCTGCCGCCCCGGTTTCCATAGACCCCTGTTTATTTACAGTCTGGATCAATCTGCCTAACCCGTCATAATATTGTGTGGTCATTTTTGCCGTTTGTACCGGCACGACTGCCGTAAGATCATTAGCGTTTGTTACAGGTTTGACAGCCTCCCAACTGCGGACATAATTAACGGGAGCAGAGCCACTGTAAGGGTTGGGTATTGTAACCTGGGCAACAAGCTCATGTGATGCAATACCGCATAAAAAAAAGAATACCGGTTTAATGTGCAACATGGTATAAGGTTAGTGGTGGTCAAAATGGTTATTCAATACTAAATGTAATACTTTATTACCATTTATTTGCAGTAACCGGTAACGTTGTATTATTTAATAATTTTATACCGCAACTTATAGGGATATGCCAAACAATAAAAAGATAACACTACATGGTAACCCTTATCCTTACCAGGATAGAACACGGAGCAGGCTTCCCGGTGAAATATGGAAAGATGTTCCCGGCTTTGAAATGTCCTTCCAGGTATCCAATATGGGAAGGGTAAGATCATTGGACAGGACCGTACCGCATAGCCGGTGCGGTTCGCAGTTTGTTGCCGGCAGGATACTCTCTCAAATAGTCAAGAAACATTACAACAGCTTCACCAAAGATCATGTTGTTATCCTCCATGTCACGCTTATGATGAATAATACCCGTTATGAATACAGTGTACGAAGACTGGTCTATGCAGCTTTCATCAATAAAAAAATACTTACGGCTGATAAAAGAATGGTTGTTGCCAAAGACAATGACGGCTACAACAACCGGTTAAAAAACCTGGAACTGATTGATAACAGTGAAAAGCAAAAACGAATTTTGGCAAGAGGACGCGCCGAAATGAAATTAGCCATATTGGATCATTCCAAATTCAAACCCACTTTTAATCTATGGAAACCCGTACATCGTTGCGATAAAAAAGGAAAAATAATCGCTACCTATCCATCCATCGCAGCAGCACGCAAAGATGGCTTCACAGAAAAAATGATTACCGAAGCGGCAAAGGGGCGCATAAAAACATACAAAGGTTACAGGTGGAAATATGCCAGCAGGAAAGTACTACAACCACTTATCAACAATTGGCATCATTAAGCTCCTATATATACATATACATTCATTAAAATCAGCCGAAGCGATATCCTGCTTCCTGTCATAAATATTATTCTAAAAAAAACTTGCAGGTTATCCTAATACAAGCTGTATGATACCGGCTTCAGTACTGCTATCATCTTTCCTTGCGACGCTCCGTTCAACACCTGAACTACTATTACGTGCTACCCCTCACCTGTACCTTCTCCAACATCAGCTATTACCGGTTTACTACTATTTATTATTAAGCACTGTACAGTCATTGGTATAATTCATTTTCCAATCGAAACGGGCAAAAAAGGCAGCTAAGGTGGGACGGGCAGCCACCGCACAAATCCAACCAAAAGACTACGGATGAACGGTTTCCCCCCTAAAGGGTCCCCCCATTAATTCCGTTTCCTTTTGGTTTTTGGCATTGCCCGTCACATCCTGCTGCTTTCTTTTTTTTCCGTTTTTTCTTTTGGAAAAATGTTTTGCGAAGCGAAGCGGAGCAAGAAGAAAAGCAAACGTAACAGGATTGTAAACTTTAAATCAAACAACATGAACATTATCGGACGACTGACAAAAGATGCGGAAGTACGCACAACATCACAGGACAGGCAGGTGGTAAATTTTTCACTGGCAGTAAACGACAGTTACCGCGACAGGCAGGGCAACCGTGTAGTACAAACTACCTATTTCGATTGCGCCTACTGGATAAACACCACTATTGCCCCTTTCCTTACCAAAGGCACTTTGGTAGAGCTGACAGGCAGGGTGAATGCAAGAGCATGGGTGGGCAAAGACGGTGAAGCACATGCCGCCCTGAATTTTCACACTTCACAAATCAAGTTTCACACAGGCAGCACGCACGCCGCAACCGTACAGACACAGGAACACAACACCGTTGCACAGGATGCACTCGACAATGACCTGCCCTTTTAATGCACCCTGAACACGGCGCAGGCAGAGAACAATTTTTATCAAACATTTTTCAAAATCTAAAATTTTAAGTTATGGCTTCTAACATTCATTTTGACACAGCTTCAGGAGAATTTGCTTTTTATTCCGTAAAGGAAAAACCGTGGTGGGATGGTGGTCAAATTTCTGACCAGTACGAGGACAGCGCCACTGTGATACAAAAGGCACATTTAGACTATCCCGTTATCAAGGCTCCAAACACCTATCATTTCCCATCCGGTAAAATAGAAGTATCAGATACAGACTTCCATACTTTCAGGGGTGATACAGAAGTGATTTTAGGAAAAGGCGTAGGCGCAGGTTATAACGTAGTACAGAATAAAGAAGCATTTGCTTTTTTCGATGCCATTGCGGAAAGCGAAGGTATCAAGTACGAAACCGCCGGAGCCTTGGGTAAAGGTGAACGCATTTTCATTACCGCAAAACTGCCTTCGTATATCAAAGTAGGTAATGACGATATTATTGAAAAGTACCTTTTCCTTACCATGTCGCACGATGGTAAACAAAGCATTACCGCCGCATTTACTCCCATTCGTATTGTGTGCAATAATACCCTTAATGCAGCTTTGGCGAACTGCACCAACGTGGTAAAAATCAAACACACCGATAACGTACAGGAACAGTTAAAGGAAGCACATCGTATCATGGGCATGGTCAATACCCTTAGCCCCCTGATGGAACAGGCATTTAATCATTGGGCTAAAGTACGCATCACTGATAAGGAAGTACAAAGGCTTATTCAGATTGCGCTTTCCCCTTCTAAGGAAACACTGGACTATATCAGGGATGGTAAGCTCGAAATGCTTTCCGGTGTTTACCGTAATCAGGTATTCGGTGCCTATGGTTATGCGATGATGGCAGACAGCCAAAAACTCGAAACCACCAAAGGCACTTTGTTCGGTGCTTTCAATGCCATTACCGGCTATTTCCAAAACGTGAAAAATTACACTGACAGCGAGGAAAAACTCAATGCTATCATGTATGGTGGTGTGGCACAAAAAAGGGCGCAGGAAACATTTAACCTGTGCAGTGAGTTTGCCCGTATCGGCAGCGATGCACTGGTATTGAATTAACAACAGGAGAAAAGACGGAGGGCGGCAACGCCGCCTTTCGTTTCCTTCACTAAAAAAAAGAACATGAAACAGGTTACAATTAATATCTATCAATTTAAGGAGTTAAAAGACGAAGCTAAAAAAACCGCCCTTGCTAAAATGAGGGACATAAATACAAACTTCGGTTGGTGGCACTTTGTGTACGATGCTTTTTACATCATAGCAAAATCTGTTGGCGTTTCCGTTGACCTTGACAAAACATACTTCACCGGCTTTTACCATCAGGGACAAGGCAGCAGCTACACCGCTTCCGTAGATACCATGAAATTAATACAGGCAGTGAAAACAATGTCATGGAAAGAACATGCACCGTTGGCTTCACTGAATTTTCCGGCAATAAATATTGACCGCAGGATACTGGACTTAATCCAACGGGGCATTATTGATACATGGGCAAAAGTAGAGCCTGCCAACAGGGAAACTTCTATCAATGTTTCTACCGACCTGCATTATTCTTACAACCTATGTCCCAACTATAACCGGATTGATGCGGAATTGGACAAGTTGGAAGAAGTTATTACGGCAGTATGTGAAGAACTTAACCACTTTTTATTTACCGCACTGCGAACCGAATACGAATACCTCACAAGTGATGCAGCCGTAGCAGAAACCTTTGAAATCTACGGACACAATTTTACAGTGGATGGGCATCCCGGTTTTTCTATTGAATGGTTAGCAAGGGAGCAGGATAATTCCGATGAGGATGTTTGACTAAAACACAATCCATTTTTATAACAGTAAAAAAATAGTTTATGGCATACGATACATTAGATGAATTTACAGAATGGTGTTATAACAGCTATGTAGAGGCTACAAGGTCGGACAGATACAGGGAAGCAACCGTTTATTATTTGGTATTGCATCAACATCTTACACTTAACCTGAAAGCCCGCAGACTGGTATCGCAGCGAATAAAAGCTAAATCCTTGCTAAAGGATATTGACAACGCAGGTAAAGCCGGAAAATCCTACAGCCTCACTTATACCGGCGAAAAAGGAGTGCATGAGTTTAAGGAAATGATAGCAGCATACGAAAAACAGCTTCGTGAATTAGGGTATTCGGAAGATAACATCACAGAGTTAATTATTCAAAAGAAACTGGAAGGGTAACGGCATTAAAATAATAAAGTATGGTACTCGAAACTTTTATCATAACCGTTAAGCATGACAAGGGTATAACCCGTTTCAGGGTTGTTTCTCTCAATGGCGAAAAGGAAGCAAAGGAGCAGGTAATGGCAATGGAGTTATGCCCCGAACGTGCCATCATTAAAATCAGGAAAATCAGCAGTAAAAAACTTTTGTAACAATGGGCAAACCGTTTACACCGCAGCGACTGGCAGCCATCCGCAGGATGAGAAAGGCAAGACGGCTGTATAAAAAACAACCGCTGTTTGCTTACGACATGCTGCGCACGGAATACCCCGGCTATACATACGACCAGTTCAGGGACGACCTGCGTTATCGCCGCAAGCCGAAACGCAGGAAAGGCAAAACCCCGTTAGCCCGCTACGGACGATACTGGCGCATGCAGCAGCTTACAGCGCAGTACAGCAGCACCGGTAATATAGTTTACGGTTTACAGGCGCAGCGGTTACGAAAGTACATGACAAAGCCATATAGAGTTAAAGTAAGAATTGGACGGGAAGTATTGGAGTATCGTTTTTCGCCATTAATCCGCATTGAAGCAATAGAGCAGTTAACAGCAGCCTTGCCGCAGTGCAGCACACCCGCCGAAGCTGATACACTGGTGGAGCAGTTCAGCCGGACAGCGCATATAAGCTGACAGGAAAACAAGCCGGACAAAACAGTACATATTAAAAAATCACTTTTAAAAACTTACTACAATGAATAGCAATTTTTTTAAACAGGTAGAGCAGATAGCTTTCACAGGTAGCTTACACATTATCATTACCAAAGGTGAGAACAATACGCTTACCGTTTCAACTATCCCCCGCAGCGAGCAATGCGGGGACAAGGCTAAAAACCTCATTACCCCGCTTAATCTAACAGGAACGGCGCAGGAATTTGATGAAGGGTATTTTAAAAAGATAACCGAACCTGTACAAACCGCTTCCGGTTTGATGGACAACATGCAACTATTTATGCAGCAATTACAGGAAGCACAAAAGCAATCGGTAATGGAAAAACAAAAGACCGATAAGCAGCGCAAGGAAAAGGAAACAAAAGAGAAGCAGTATAAAGAGGCTATGCAGCAGGTGGATGAACTGGAAAAAGCAGGCAAGTACAGGGACGCATGGACAAAAGTTCCCGACCCTGCACAGTTTCCCGAACAGGCGGAAGCCCTCCGTAAACGCAAATCATCCCTGTCCGCAAAATTTGCACCTGAACTTTTTGGTACAGCCCCTGCATCCGATGAAACGCAGCAGCCACCCACCACGGGAGAACAGGCAGCCGCTGAACAGGACACGGACGTATTGCCCGAAGATTTACAGGACGACAGCGGGGACATGCAGGAAGAAATTGATGAGATGTACAACGATGACGAAGAGGAAGATGAACAGGACAATGATTATCAGGAGAACGATTATTAAACATTATTCCATTTTAAAACAGCAGTTATGTTACTATCAACACAATTGGAACGGGTATTTATTTTCAGCGAAAAGGGACAGGAAATTAAACTTTCCGACCCCGAACGTCACTGGAACCCCGAAGCAGTAATGAACTATTACGCCAACATATACCCAATCCTTACAACCGCAAAGGTAGCAGCACCCGTTATCCAAGATGATACGCTGCAATACCGGTTTGAAACATCAATGGGAACAAAAGGTTAAATGCAACACTTATGAAAGCAAAGGAAATATACAGGAAGGTATTTACAAACAAAAATGACAGGACATGCAAACTACACGAAAAATTCGCAGACTTCGTAAGAATACTGGACAGGCTGCCGGATGCAGCAGAAGTAAGAAACAACAGGTTGCGCTCCGCACCCGCAGGGTTAACCGTAATGGTTTTCTGAACCATTTATTTAAACCCTTCTATGGTGTTATAGAAGCCAACTGGCAAAAAACAGAGAGGGAGTTTTTTAACTCCCTTTCCAACCTTTGCCTTTTGTACGGGTGGAAAGTTCCCGATACTTCGCATCTGCGTTTTCCGCAGAACATAATGCACGCTTATAAGCAAATAGAAGAAGCCTGTAACAAACAACAACTGGATTGCATTATTGCAAAGGATAAAAAGCACGGAACCTGTATTGTCACCGTTAAAAAGTATAACACAGGTCAGTCCCTTTTTTATATTCCGGTGCGCCCGGTATACCTGATGCTGCAAAAGCAGAACCGCAATCCCGAAACAGCTATATGGCTCCTGCTGTTCCGTTACCTGTATCATGCCGGAGTGCCTTTTTACCGTGAACAATGTTACATCGGAAGTACATACGACACCCTGCAAAACAGTATAGACGATTGTGATGAAGATGAAGTTGACAGCGAGTACAGGAAGATACAGCAGGAAGAAATGGACAGTATGAATAAAGCAGGGGGAAATATGCTGCCCCTTTTAAAGAAACGGTTTAATGCCCGCAGCTTGGCACATGCTTTACAGCAGTACAGCCAAAGCCCTGACAGTAATGCAGCTATAGCGATATTAGCCGAAGAATGCCTGCGCTTATGCAAGGACTACCCCCGACGCCGCATTACCGGCAGCATAGTAGAAGGAGTTACAGAAACCGCATCACATGAACGCATTTACCTTGACTGTTACCTCTCTTTTTATTGGAGTGGCAACGATTGTTTTTATGATACTCTGATGGAATGGGTTAACAGCGAATTGATGGAAATGTGCTATCAGGACGAACCCGCCTCCCTGCAATGGTTCGACACACCGCAGGAAAAAGAGCAGCACAACCTTGATTTTGAGGAACGTTTTTTTGCGCTGATCGAAAAGATAACAGAACAACTATATAAATACGATTAGGTATGAAAAATATAACACATCAGCTAAACGACAGTTATTTCCCTTATAAAGCCATTCTCATTTATCAGCGTCACGAGGATGACGGGAAAGATATACCACGGTTCGGCTCTCCTGTATATGTGGAGAGCTACGATATAGGTAAGAACGGTAACCCTATCAATGCTCATCCGTTAACGATAAAAGAAATGTCTGGTTTGGCAACACTCCTGCAATCCAGTCAGGAATTACGCACCGGCTATTGCATAGCCGAAGGCATACTGCCTGCTAAGGTGCTGCATATTAACACGCAGGGAACAGGCTGTGTTATTTGGTACACACCGCCACAGGAGGTAAGCCTCTTTTTTGCGGCTGCACTGGATATGCCCTCCGGCAAAGCGCATGTACCTGCTTTGGTATGGAAAGCCGACAAGGAACGGCTTGCCGTATTTGCCTTAAAAGGCAGCCAAAAGCCGCAGCTACACACCCCGCTTTTCCATGCCCCGTTTTTTAACATATACGAGGGCGGGGACGTATGCATGGGAACCGTAGCCGTTGACATAAAGCAAAGCGAGTGCTTGGAGGATTTTATAACGAAATGGGAAAGCTATTTTTGGAACAGCTATTTTTCCCACCTGATAGACAACTTCACACCGGTGGACGGTGATATCGTGTTGCTTTGGAAACAGCTTGTTAAGACAAACGAGAAATTCCCTGTACAGGTACTAAAACCCACTTCTACAACCATACAAGATTTATTACCATGAAAACAGTAAGTGAAAAACAGACGGTGCATATTATTGCCCGTGAATTATTACAGCCATACAACCCCGTCAGGGTAAACCTGATAGGTGCAGGGGGAACCGGTAGCCAGGTATTGACCGCACTGGCAAGAATAAACCATGCACTGATTGAGTTACACCATCCCGGCTTATCGGTACACGTATTTGATGACGATACCATCGAACCCCCGAATTTGGGAAGGCAGTTATTTACAACAGACGAAATCGGTCTGCATAAATCGGTGGCGTTGGTAAACCGTATCAACCGTTTCTTTGGAACCAACTGGAAAGCCATAACCGAACGGTACGACAAACAAACCATCAGGGATAACCCCGGCATAGAAAGAAGCCCCCTCACCCTCTCCTGTGTAGACACGGTGCAGGCAAGGTTTGACATAGCCGCTGTACTGGCAGTGGCAGCCAAACAACCCCATATATACAGGGGCAAACCTTTATACTGGATGGATTTTGGCAACAGCCGTGATACGGGGCAAGTGATATTATCTACCGTAGGGCTTATTAAACAACCCGCATCAAAAAAGTTTCATACGGTTAGCAGGATGCCTTTTATTACCACCGAGTTTAAAGACCTGCTGCAACAATCCGAATTAACCGACAACACCCCAAGCTGTTCACTGGCAGAAGCATTGAGCAGGCAGGACCTTTTTATTAATTCCACACTTGCCAATATGGGCGCATCACTGCTGTGGCAGTTCTTCAGGGAAGGCATGCTGTTTAACAGGGGGTTCTTTTTAAACCTCAAAGACTTTCGTACCCATCCGGTATCGCTAACCCGTAAAGCAAGGTCATCACGCCTTGTACAAAAGCATACCCAGACGCAGCCCTGATATGGCGGGCGGCAAAAAATACTCCCCTTCCTTCGGGCGGGCAGTATTTTTGCGTTAAAGCGGTGCAACCCCATTGCCGTAATAGCTGTGCTGCAATATGCCGGGTACACATTCCGTCAATGCGGTTGCGGCATTGTAAGCGCGGGATGCTGACATCCCGGTATTACTTAATAATTCGTGTATTATTGATAATAGAGATACAAATATTCAATTCTAAAACAAATTAATCTGATAATATTAAAGTAGATAGCCCAATACTACTCAATTCAAATTCCTGAACTCATTGGGAGTTACACCTACTTTTTGTTTAAATAAGCGGGTAAAATGTTGTTGGTATTTAAAACCCAGCTCGGAGGCAATATCGTTTATAGTTTTAGAGGTATCAAAAATCCTTGTTTTGGCTTCATCGATTAGTTTTGCCTGGATGTAATCCAGGGCAGTATTACCGGTTTCTTTTTTGATAAGATCCCCAAAATAGTTAGCAGATAAATGTAACTGCTCCGCACACCAGGTAACCGTCGGTAAACCTATAGTTTGTGCCTTGTCTGATGTAAAATAATCAGCCAGGATATTTTCAAACCTTACCAGAATATCTTTATTGGCATGGCTGCGGGTAATAAACTGGCGGTCATAAAAACGCATGCAATAGTTCAGGAATAATTCTATATTCGATACAATCAGTGTTTTGCTGTGCTTGTCAATATTCTGTTCAATTTCAGAGGAAATTTTTTCCAGGCAATCCACAATTGTCTGCCGTTCTTTTTTCGACAGGTGTAATGCTTCGTTTACCTCATAAGAGAAGAAGGAATAATCCTTTATCGTTTTGGCTAGCGGCGTTCCGGCAAGTAAATCGGGGTGAAAAAGCAAGCCATACCCGGAAGGGTTTTCATTTACACTGTGATTATCGATCCCATACACCTGCCCCGGTGATACGAATACAAGCGTTCCATCCTCATAGTCATAAGGCTGACCACCATAAATGATATCTCCGCATTTGTTATCTTTTAAGAACACGGCATATATTCCCATGTACCGCCTGAAATTCCGTACAAAGGGAAGTTCGCTGAACCTGACAACACTCACCAAAGGATGCAATGTTTCTACTCCCGCATAATCATTATAGTGTTTGACGGTATCTATCTTATCAAATTGTTCCATCTCATCAATTTTTACAAAACAAATTTAGCAAACCTGGCAGCGTCAGAGGCACCAGTAAAGCAAAACCCGTAAAAATGGTAAATAAATCTGTATCCTGTATAAATAGCATACGAGCAGTGCTAACGAAATTTGCATGTATTCCTGATGGAAATAATGCTATCCTATTAAATCGATTATAATTATTATGGTAACAATAAACAGTATCACAGGGGAAAAAGATATTTTCCAGCGGCTAAGGTCTGGTGACAGCATACCAGCCGGTGACCCGCAAGCCTATAAGATGAGAGAAGCCGCTTACGCCACAATGAGCTTGCTCGTCCGGATGAACAATTCTTCAGACCCCGAAGAGATCAGGGACTTGTTAAGTCGCATTACGGGTATCGAAATCGACGAAACTGTTGCCGTTTTTACACCTCTTTACATCAATTATGGTAAGCATACCAGAATCGGTAAAAACGTTTTCATCAATTTCGGCTGTACATTCCTGGATCTGGGCGGAATAACCATAGAAGATAATGTAATGTTAGCACCGAAGGTCAGTTTATTATCAGAGGGACACCCGGTATCACCCAGTGACAGGCACTCCCTGATAGTAGGACATATCCATATTAAAAAGAACGCCTGGATCGGCGCTAACGCAACGATACTCCCCGGTGTAACAATAGGTGAAAATGCCATCGTAGCAGCCGGAGCCGTCGTTTCAAAAGATGTTCCCGACAATACTATTGCAGGTGGTATTCCTGCTAAAATCATAAAAAACATTGAATAGTATGAGTAAGCTGTTTTGTGCACTCGTCATTTTGATGGCTGGCATGCAACTAAATGCCTGTCACACGGACAACAGATTAAGCAGGCTACCGGAAGAAAACAATATTTCGACAACTGACACGATGAAGTTAAAAATAACCATAGGAGAAAAAACGGCTGTGGCGATTTTGTATGATAACCCGACAACCAGGGATTTTATTGCCCAGCTTCCTTTGACTGTCACAATGGAAGATTTTGCCGGGAAAGAAAAGATTTTTTATCCGCCGGAAAAATTATCCACTACAGAACGCAAAGCCGTAACTGACCCTAAGATCGGGGACATTAATGTGTATGCCCCCTGGGGGAACATTGCTGTTTTTTATGGCAGTTATTCCGGTTCCCGCGACCTTATCAGGATTGGCAGCATAACCGAAGGAATTGATGCTTTTGATCTTCCCGGCACTATCAGTAATGTAACATTTGAATTAGTAAAACAACAATAGAAAAATGAAAAGAATAACCATTGCGGCAATAGTATTCCTGGTGCTGTCAGGGCAAGCCTGCAAAGAAAAATCAACAAATAAAAATTCAGACAAAGTGAATAGTACAACGAATACAGAACAATATACTTTCCCGTTAAGCGATAAAGTTACCCGCAAGAAAGTAACATTCACTAACCGTTACGGCATTAAGCTGACAGGCGATTTGTATATTCCCGCAGATCATGGTAATATCCCCATGCCTGCACTTGCCATCAGCGGACCTTTCGGCGCAGTGAAAGAGCAATCATCGGGATTGTATGCCAACCAAATGGCAGAACGTGGATTTGTAGCACTGGCTTTTGACCCGTCTTATACCGGGGAAAGTGGCGGCGAACCCCGTGCCGTTGCTTCACCTGATATTAACTCGGAAGATTTCAGCGCTGCAGTGGATTTCCTCGGAATACAGCAGCATATTGACCGTAGCAAAATAGGTATTATCGGTATCTGTGGCTTTGCAGGTTTTGCCTTAAATGCTACTGCCGTTGATAAACGTGTGAAAGCTGTTGCAACGACAAGTATGTATGATATGACGAGAGTAATGTCAAAAGGTTATAATGATGCAATAACACCGGAACAACGTACACTGCAATTGGAGCAGTTAGGCGAACAGCGCTGGAAAGATGCGGAAGCCGGGACACCCGCTCCGGGTACCAGGTTAAATGCAGAGAAATTAGAGGGCGACGAACCTCAATTTGTAAAAGAGTATTTTGATTATTATCGTACATCAAGAGGCTTTCACGAACGTTCCCTAAATTCTGTCGGTTCCTGGACAGCTACCAATGCGCTGTCATTTATGAATATGCCCATTTTGACCTACATCAAAGAGATTTCGCCCAGACCGATTCTCTTAATTGCGGGCGAAAAGGCACACTCCCGCTATTTTAGTGAGGATGCTTTTAAAGCCGCTTCCGAACCAAAGGAGTTAATGATTATTCCTAATGCTGTTCACGTTGATTTGTATGATAAGATAGATATAATTCCTTTTAACAAGCTGGAAACGTTTTTTAAAGAACACTTGAAATAACAGGTATGAAACATTTATTGTTGATAACGATATTGCTGGTATCCATTATAGGCAGCGCTGCATCCTGCGATAAAAAGGATGATATTGTTAATACAGAAAATAACGAAGAGGATAATATGCCAGACGGTAAAATCATGATAAAGGTAGGTTCACAAAGCTTTACAGCCACACTCCTGGACAACAGCGCAGCAAAAGCGTTCAGGCAAATGCTACCCTTAACCATCAATATGGTCGAGCTGAACGGAAACGAAAAATACTTTGACCTGCCCAAAAGCCTTCCAGCAAATTCGTCCAACCCGGGAACTATACAAAACGGTGACTTAATGCTGTATGGTTCACGCACCCTGGTACTGTTCTACAAAACCTTTTCCACCTCATATAGTTATACAAGGCTCGGGCGTATTGATAACACATCCGGTCTGGCAGCAGCATTAGGCTCCGGAAATGTAACCGTTGCTTTTGAACTGGATTAGAAGACGGTCACTTCACTACCTTTTACTTTGATAACTCAATTCAAAGTCCTGTACTCATTAGGCGTTATACCTGTCTTTTGCTTAAATAAGCGGGTAAAATGTTGCGGGTATTTAAAGCCCAGGTCGTAGGCTATTTCGCTAATGGATTTACCAGCATCAAAAATCCGTTCTTTGGCTACATTGATTACTTTGGCTTGAATGTACTCCTGTGCAGATATACCTGTTTCTTTCTTGATTAAATCGCCAAAATAGTTAGCGGATAAATGTAGTTCGTCAGCACACCAAGAAACGGATGGCAACCCTATATTTTGCGGTTTGTCGGAGGAAAAATAACCGTTCAGCAGATCTTCAAACCGTTCCAAAATTCCTTTATTAACGTTATCCCTCGTGATAAACTGACGGTCATAAAATCGGGTACAGTAATTTAAAAACAGCTCAATATTTGATATGATCAGTTGTTTACTATGCTTATCAATAGCGTGTTGCAGTTCATATTCGATTTTGGCAAAACAGTCCTGGATAATTTTTCTTTCCTGTTCTGACAGGTGCAGCGCTTCATTCACCGCATAAGAGAAAAAATGATAATCGCCTATATTTTTGCCGAGTGATGTACCTGCAATTAAATCGGGGTGAAACACCAGCGCAATACCCTGTGGCTGATAATATTCATTTTTAGTTTCCCCGATAACCTGGTTGGGAGCAAGAAATATTAACGTACCACCCTCATAATCATAATTGCTCAATCCGTAACGTAAATCGCCACAATAAATTTGTTTAAGGAAGACGGTATAAAATTCATAACGCAGGCGTTTTAATTTCCTCGGATTGGCTTTATCCAAATGAACCACGCTTACCAACGGGTGCAGGGTTTCATTGTTATTAAAAGCGTTGTATTCTTTTATACTGCTGAAGCTGATAATATCGTCCATTGCGTAACTGTTTAAAACTTACCCTACAAATTTACAAAATCATTTCCCTGGTTTCACTCTATTGTACCCGAATCAGTGATTTTGGTAGGTAATACAGTAATTGGTATAAGTGTAACATTATCTTATATTATAACCTTTGCAGGGTAAATACTAATTAAGATGAAGCAAATGAGGATAATCAATCTTATAGCAATGTTGGTTTGCATTTTATTGTTTGCAAATAATACCCAGGCACAACAGAATATGACAACAGGAAACGCATTAAACCCAAAAGAACAAAGCATGGTTTTTATTTCAGCACTGACAGCAAAAGGTGATTTAGATAAGCTGAAAACAGCATTAAATACAGGACTTGAAGCAGGTTTAACAGTCAATGAAATAAAAGAAGCGTTGGTACATCTGTATGCTTATTGCGGATTTCCACGCAGTATCAGAGGATTGCAAACCTTTATAGAAGTCATTGACGAACGCAAAATCAAAGGCATCAACGATGATGTTGGCAAGGATGCTTTGCCTATTGATAAAACAGTAAGCAAATATGAACGTGGTAAAAAGATTTTAGAAGAATTAACCAAAACGCCTCAACCAGAAACGCTTACAGGCTATTCAGCATTTGCTCCTATAATAGATACCTTTCTGAAGGAACATTTGTTTGCAGATATTTTTGAACGTGATGTATTAAACTATGTTTACCGGGAATTAGTAACGGTTTCCGTAATTGCCACCATTGGCAGAGCCGAACCAATGTTGCGTTCTCATTTATCTATTTGTCTGAATGTAGGTTTAACACCTGAACAGTTACGACAATTTGTAAATATTATTCGATCCACCATAGGTAAAAAAGAAGCCAGATCAGCACAGAAAGTTTTGGACGAAGTGATTAAAACCAGTAAATCAAAATAAAGAGGTAATGAAAAAGATAAAATTTTTAATCATAATAGTAGCGATGACAGCCTGTACAGATACAGAGAACACAAAAACACGTAGTAATAAAAATGCTTTGGTTATTGAGGAGCAGGGAGTTTTTGCAGTAGGCGGTACAGTAATAACGGCAGACGGAACATTTAACCCGAAAAGTCCAACCCCAGAAGGACAAACATTGCATACAGATCATGCAACAATTCAGTATCAGGTACCTGAAAACGCCAAAAAATTACCTTTGGTGTTTTGGCATGGCTTCGGACAGACAGCAAGAACCTGGCAGACCACAGCAGACGGAAGGGAGGGATTTCAAACCCTGTTTTTACGGAAACAATATCCTGTTTATCTGATAGACCAGCCACGCAGAGGGCAAGGCGGCAGAAGTCCTGAAGCAACGACAATTCCCACGACTCCTGATGAACAGTTTTGGTTTGGCATGTTCCGCATAGGCATTGGAATGGAGTATTTTCCTGATGTACAGTTTTCAAAAGACCCCGAAGCACTCAATCAATTTTTCAGGCAGATAAGCCCCGATTTAGGTAAAATAGATTTTGAAGTAAACACCAATGCCATATCAGCATTATTTGACAAGTTAGGACAAGGTGTTTTGGTAACACATTCGCACAGTGGCAGGCAGGGTTGGCTTACGGCAATCAAAAACAATAACATCAAAGGTATTGTATCCTATGAGCCAGGAAGCGGATTTGTTTTCCCGCAGGGCGAAACGCCCGAACCCATGCAAAGCTCGGCAGGCGTATTGGAAGCGGTAAGCATTCCGAAAGAAGACTTTTTGAAATTAACAAAATTCCCCATCATCATTTACTATGGCGATTTCATTCCCGAAACACCGTCCGATAATTACGGTACGGATAATTGGCGTACACGCCTGGCAATGGCAAAACTATTCTGTAGCACTATCAACAAATACGGTGGTGATGCTTCGGTTGTTCATCTTCCAGAGATTGGAATAAAAGGAAATACACACTTCCCCATGTCCGATTTAAACAATATGCAGATTGCTGATCTTATGGCTGGATGGCTGGAGGAAAAAGGGCTGGACAAATCAGAATGAGTTAACCAGAAAACAGTACTTAATTCTTTAAAATAGTTATAGGTATGAAAGCAACAATTACAGGGCTGTATTTAATAGCCATATCTGCACAATGGTCATGGGCTCAAAACTCTACTACAGAGCAGGAAATTATTAACCTTTCAAAAGAAAAGTGGCAATGGATGTCGGATAAAAAAGTAGATACCCTTAATGCTCTCTTTCATGAAAAAGCTGTTTTTGTCCATATGGGTGGTACCATGACAAAGGAGCAAGAGCTTCGTGTTATTAAAAGCGGAGGTATTCACTACAAGAAAACCGATATTCATGATGTATCGGTAAATATTATGGGTACGGTTGCCATTCTCTTAAATAGAATTGTACTGTTAGCTGTTGTTGGTGGAAACGAAGTAACCAATCCGTTTATAGTTACAGAAATTTATTTGAAAGAAGACGAAAGATGGAAATTAGGTTCTATGTCTTTTACCAGGTTGTTAACGGCTCCCGACCAATAACTATTTTCTTAATATCATATAAATAAAATCAGATGAAAAATTTAACATCCATAATAGCAGTAGCTATGGCAGCAATAGCAACAGATACGGTAAATGCCCAATACCACCAAAAGGCGGAGAAAAACCCTTATTCATTGGTATATGAGGGAGCAGTTACAGAAAATGTAAAAGGCAAAGTAAATATACACCCTGTTGCCTACAAAATAAAGGATATTGATATAGTAGCCAATGTGTACACACCGGCAAATTATAATGCTTCGCAGAAATACCCTGCAATAGTGATAGCACACCCCAACGGTGGTATAAAAGAGCAGGTAGCAGGATTATACGCACAACGGTTGGCAGAACAGGGATATATTACCATTACAGCAGACGCAAGTTATCAGGGCGGTAGCGGTGGCACACCCCGAAACGTTGATAAACCTGCAAACCGTATAGAAGATATACACGCAATGGCTGATTACATTTCCAAATATGCAGGAGTAGATAAAGACCGTTTAGGTGTTTTAGGTATTTGTGGTGGCGGTGGTTATACGTTGAAAGCAGCCCAGTCAGACAAACGATTTAAAGCAGTAGCGACATTAAGTATGTTCAATTCGGGATTAGTAAGAAGAAGCGGTTTTATGAACTCACAGTTTTCAACCATACAGGAAAGATTAAAACAGGCTTCCGAAGCAAGAGCGTTGGAAGTAACAGAGGGCAAAATCCTTTATATGGCTGATACAGAAATAACCGATGAAATGGCAGACAAAATGCCGTTCGATATGTACAGAGAGGGGCATTACTACTACCATAGAACACACGCACACCCAAATTCTACATTCCGTTATACAACGAGCAGTTTAATGGATTTAATGACTTGGGACGCAAGTACCAATATGGATTTAATCAATCAGCCTTTACTGATGATTGCAGGAAGCAAAGCCGATAGCTATTATATGACAGACGATGCTTTCAATAAGGCAATCAATGCTAAAAATAAAGAGTTGTTCCTGATTAAGGGAGCTACCCATATTGAAACCTATTGGAAACCAGAATATGTAGCACAGGCTGTAAATAAACTGGTAAACTTCTATCAAACGAACCTTTTAAAATAAAGAGATGATAAGACATAATTTAAAGTATTGCCTGCCGCTTGCAATTATACTTTTTACAGCGTGTAACAACAATCGGAAAACAGAAGAAACAAAACAACAAAACGAAACTGTATTTCCACAAGGCGAAAAAATAATCAATGCCAATTTCACGGGAACCGCCTACCTCCAACCGCTCATAGAAGCGGACAGCCTTAACGCTATATCAGTAGGAAACGTAACTTTTGAAGCAGGAGCAAGAAGCAAATGGCATACACACCCTGCAGGACAAATATTGTTAGCAATTGATGGGGTTGGTTACTACCAGGAAAAAGGTAAACCAAAACAAATACTCCGCAAAGGCGATGCGATAAAATGCCCGCCTGGTACTCCACATTGGCACGGAGCCAGTACCGATAGTGCTTTTGTACAGGTAGCCATAACAGGGCGGGAAAAAGGCGAAACGGTTTGGCTGGAAGCGGTAACTGATGAAGAATATGCTGAAGCTATAAAGTAGGTATTTTCTCCTTTTTATTTGTCCGGTTGAATACTATTGATTATTGCTGCCCCTGTTAATTTAACCATTAAACTGGCTGCGGCATCATTTTTTTGCAGCGTTTACAGGTTCGTTGTTTTTTTGTTTGCCGGTTGATAGTAAAGAATTACTGCACCGTTAGTAAATGTTTTTGTCTTTATAAGTTTTAGCAATATCCTGTCAGTTATGTTTTTAAATAACGGCAATCCTCTTCCAACTATAACAGGGTGAACACAAAGCTGGTATTCGTCTATGAGATTAAGTTTTGTGAATGCTGCAATCAAACCCGGACTGCCGATAAAAATATCTTTACCTGGTTGCTGTTTGAGCGCTAAAACTTCGTCTTCAGGATTCCGGTCTGCTAATTTTGCACTTTTCCAGTCTACATTTTTAAGCGTATGAGAAAAAACAATTTTAGGGATTTTGTCGATAGCCATAGCAAAGTCATTCATTGATTTTTCTTTCGACGGTTTTTCCAGAATCGTTCGCCAAAATTCCATAAGCTGGTACGTTATCCTGCCATACAGAATTACACCTCCCTGACCTAATAGTTCGGTATAATGATCATGTATTTCTTCGTCTGGCAGCCCTGCTGTATGATCGCAAAACCCGTCAACTGTCATATTGATTGCTGCAATTACTTTTCTCATTGTTGCTCTTTTTGAATATTACGTTTAGTATATTATTCACTAAATTATGATCTTTCTTTTCCAATCAACTTTGCATAAGACAAGAATAAAATCTTTTTAAATATCAAAACAAACGCCAATGCGATTGGCATTGGCGTAATGGTGTTACCGCTTTATTATTCCGTATCATGTCATTGTTCCCGCATAAATTCAAATGCCCCTGTGCGTAAATTAATGCCGTGTTCCAGGTACGCTTTCAGGCAGGCAAGAAAATTTGCCCAGCCTTCGGTATTGCCACCATACCATTTCAGGCTGCTTTCATCCAGCTCTTTATCTGCTTCTGTAACCCTTACCACCACTGATTTGTCGGCTTGCTCTTCCAGGCTGATCGTTACCGTTGTCGCCTTATCCCAAACAAAAGAAATAGTACGGTTCTTTTCGATCTTAATGTCAGTCACAACAGATTCTTGCCCGGGAAACTCTGCCCATTGCCATTTTATTTCTTTACCCTCTTCCAGCCGCCCTGTACTGTCAGAAATAAAATATTGGGTCATTTTTCCCGGGTTTACTATTCCTTCAAAAACTTCTTCTACCGGTTTTTGGATTTGTATAGCTGCTTTTATGGTCAGTTTCATTTGTTTCTTTTGTATTTTTTGAAATATTTATTGCTCCGAAATTTCTTTTTATTTATCCGGCGCTGCCACCAGGATGATGATGCTGTTGTTTTGCATTGCTATCCTGTTTTATGAAGTGCTGTTTTTGTTCTTAAAAATATCATTGCAATTGCAGTTGTTACCACGCCAAAAACAAAGGCAAAAATAGTTGAATTGATCGCGTAATTTTTGTAGTTGAAATTAGCTTCAGCTTCTGCGGTTGTTTTGTAATACCCTAATTCTACCGAACGTTTGATGACGTTTGGAAAATATTCAGGAGTGATAACATAAGAAGTTATCCATTGTGTAAGCGGGCTAAGCAATGCAATAAATGCGGAAAGAATTATCCCCGAAATCAAACCTTGTTTGTAGCTCATATTTCCGTTGTAGAAATTTTTCTTCTTGTCTTTTAATGCCAAGACCATAAACCATATTGCAGGGATAGCAAAAAGGTTGGTCAGGTAAAGATGATAGTCAATATATTTTCCGTGCAAGCCACTTAGTTTTTCCAGGAGCATCCATAGCAAAGACATCAATGTGAAATAGATTGCCCACTTGATTTCGATTTTTATATTTTTCATATTTCGTTTTTTTAATGGTCTATTTTATTCTGCACGAGCATTCGTGATGCTCGCTGATGTATTTAACGGATTCTGTGCAAAGCTCTTTCAGAACAGGTATATTAATATCAGCAAGCTTATTGACATAGATACAGGCTTTTGCCATTTTGAATTTGCCGAGGTTTTGCACTATTGATCTGCTTTTTTCCGTGTCGGAATAAATGTAAAGCGAAAAAGCAGCTTTTCTCGGGGAAAACCCAAGCACCGGCGCATCACCTTCATGCCCGCTTGCATATTTGTAATGATAATTTCCAAAGCCGATAATGGTTGGACCCCACATCCTGGGTTCTTCGCCCGTGATGCCCTGCATTATCTTAAGCAACTCAAAGCTGTCCGCTTTTTTCTGATCTGTATTGGCAAACGAATTGATGAATTCGTGAACATCTGCCGATGTATATGTTGTCTTGGTTTTTGCCATAAAAATTTAGTTTTTATTCGCTTGCCTTTATTTGATGCCTCAGATTCTTTTCTGAATTTGCCAGTAATGCCCGAAAGGGTCTTTGAACATTCCTTGTCTGTAACCGTAATCGTGATCAGTAACAGGTTGGATTTCTTTTGCCCCTGCTTCAATAGCGCGGTCAAAAACTTCTTGAACATCGTCCACAAACAATCCGATGACTGCTGTTACACCTTTACCGCTTACAGGTTCCATAGCATCAAACCAGTGCATTGTTTCGTGCAAATGAAAAACAGCACCATCAATTTCTAATTCAGCAACGTGAATACTCCCGTCATCGTTCCGAAAACAAAAGTTTTCCCTTGCACCGAACTTAGTATAAAAATCAATATTGAGCGTGCCATTTGGAATGTGAAGTTCAGGGGCAAAATGTGTGGTATTTTTAGAATTTGTCATATTTTCCTTTTTGTCAGTTTTTTACCCTGCGCTTTCATAAGTGGTTTTTATCCACGCCATTACTTCTTTGTCAATATCTTTTATGTCGGCAATAATTGAATTTGGCTTTTATCCGGGATTTTGTCAATCGGTCAACCCCCGCAACTAAAGTTACAAAAAACCCGGATGTATTACCGCTGCAAGTAAGGAATAACAGCGCAACAGGGACGGTAAAGAAACGAACTGACATACCAGGACAACAGGCAGTAGGTATATTTGTAAAAAATAAAATGCTTGACAATATTTACCAGTACAGCAAAGAAAACCGGTATGATAAAGCGGTATTTTTATTAGGCTCGGCTCACAGAAACTCCATCATGCAAAAAGTACCGCAATACGTAAAGAAAGAAACGCCGCAACTTACATGGACATTTTACAACGGCAAAGGCATATAATATAACATCACAACCCAAACCAGTCAGCACACCGATAGTTTTTCGTTTTTACCGCAGGTTACGCATACCTGCCTGTTATTCCTTTTTTATAAAGTTAGTATTGATATGTAAGCATTAATCATTTGCGCAAAGTTCGGCTTTATGCTGCGGGGCGACCAATAAAGTTCGGATAAACACAAAGCATCCCGCACACACCCTTCATTTATTCCGCTGCTTTTTGGTCTTGCTGGCATAAAGCCGGGGGCATCTCCATAATTAATTTTTACATCTTTAAAACATTCGTTATGGAAAAAAGAACACAGGACTGGACACAGGTAGCAGAGATTGAACTGGTGTACAAACCTAAAGTAAAACCTTCGCAAAGACCATTGGTGAGAGATTCCAAAGATGCTTACAGCCTTTTGCTGTCTACCTGGAACCATAACACCATTGCACTGCAGGAAGAATTTAAAGTGCTGCTGTTAAACAGGGCATCCAAAGCCCTGGGATTACTGCCACTTGCCAAAGGCACCAAAACCGGCACGGTTGCAGATGCAGGCTTGATACTGGCTGCAGCAGTGAGAGCCGCCGCTACCGGCATTATACTGGCACACAACCACCCGAGCGGCAGCCTGAAACCATCGCTTGGTGATGTTACCATGACGCAGAAGCTAATGATTGCCGCGCAGTATTTTAACATCAGCATTGACGACCATATTATTGTTACAACGGAAGGATATTATTCATTTAAAGACGAAGGGGAAATATAACCCCTTTTTTATTCCTGTCAGGCAGGCTTGTTTTAACGGCAACCTTTATGCTTACAACATTACCCCACCCGCTTTAAGCCTCTTCCGCATCCATTTTTTCCTCCAGCCTGCTGATAGCTTTTTTGAAAAAACTAAGCCGTTCCTTTTTCCGCATTTTAATATCGTAGTAAATACGGTGAAAAGCGCTCAGGTCTGTTTTAAACCATTGCCCGGCAGCAGCAGCTATTTCCTTCAGCTTGGCATTGCCGTTATTAAATACACCCGCCACAAACCACAGGTAGATCATTTCCACCGCCACCGGTTTGCCGGCTGTGAACTGTAAATTGGTAGGTATGTTCAGCGTTGCGGGGTTATTGGTTTTTAAGTCGTGCAGGGCATTGAGGATATAAGTTTCCAGCTCCTTGCAGGCTTTTAGCTTGGATATTTTGTAGGTAGCCAACGGGCATACCCTGGTATCGACCCAAAAGGCGTAATCGTCCTGCGTTTGCGCCGTGACCGGCTTTTCGCTTACGAACAGATCCGCATCCCTGCCGGTGCTGCCGGTGGCGTAATAAGAGAACAGCTCTATATTGGCACAATAGAAGTAGCTTAACTTTTTATACTCGCGGCGAAGGTATTTTTTCTGGAACTCCAGGTTTGCCGAAGCCCTGTTTGCCTCTATATGGTATAGCTTGTTGTAATAGATAAGCAGGGAATAGAACTCCGGTGCAATGTGCTTGAAGAACATGATTTCATCGGCAGGAGAAGCAAAGCTGTTATGCAACAGGTGATCCTTAAGGGTGCTGATGGTTTCTGATATGATACCGATAGCGTTTTTGGCATAGACCTGTATATTCTCCGGCAAGCCAATTGCCAGCAGGGCATCGTCCATCTTGCTTTTTAACAGGGTGTAATATTGTTCCATAGACGGGCATTTATAGTGATAAAAACAATGTATGACCAATACAAAGCCGTTGCCAGGTGGCTTTATTAAAGTCTTAGATGCCTGTGAAATCCTGTTAAAAATTTATCTGCGAGGGGTTGGGGCTTTGTAATAAAATTAATACCCGATAGAATATAAGAACTTGTAAAAAGACAAGCATTTGTAAAAACAGCTTGTAAAATGTCAAGATTTAAGCGTTTACATATAGCGCATAACCGGCAGGGCTGCTAATTGCGACGGGGTTTGTTAGACAATACCCGGTAACGTTGTAACCCAACCGGCGGTGAACCGCCTTACCCCGGGTGCTGCCCGATGTTACAGGCGCACAAGTGAGTGACACAACCCAAGCCGAACAGGGAACAAAAGCCGGTAACCGGCAAATGAAGTTAAACAGCTTTAGCATGTACCATAACGTAAGGGCTTACTCCCTTTTATTTTTAAGCCTGCTTAAATACGCATCGGACATGCCCAGGAAAGAAGCAACATCTTTATCAGGCACACGCCCCACCAGGTGGGGAAAGTCCTGCCCGAACTGCTGGTAACGCTGCTCTGACGGCTTAATACGGGAAATGTAATTGTAACGGGACAGCGCAGCTATATACTGCTCCGTAACCAACCTGCCTGCCAGGTTAAAGAAGGGAAATTTTTTATAGATGGTCTGTATGTCCGCGTAGTACAAACATACGACCTCGCTTTCCTCGATAGCCTGCACTTTTTCAAAGGAGGGCAGCCGCTGGTAAAAGGAAAAGGGAACCGTGAATATGTCGCCTTCCTTCATGAACCAGTTGGTTACCTCCCTGTCGCCACTATCGGCAAAGGAGCGAAGCAATCCTTTTTTTACATAGAATATATGATCGCACACCTGCCCTTCCCTTAACAGAAGCTGCCGCCTGTCCACCTGGCGGATGGTAAGCTTTGCATAGAAGAACTCCACCAGCTCGGGGGGCAGCTCGAGTATAGATTGGATTTTACGGACAAAGTTTACCATTGGCGCAATATGTGTAAGTGATTAATGTGCGGTTTAAATAGGCTCGGTACTGCCGATGCTTAAGAAGAATGCCTGCCGGTAATGATCGCTTAACGGAATGGCTGTACCGGTACTGTTAAGTGATATTTGCCGACCCTGGATTTGTGTTATTTTATTGATGGGAATGATATAAGATTTATGCACCCGGCAGAAAAGCCTTGCAGGGAATATTGTTTCCACCTCCCGTAAGGTATAATGCGCCAGGATGCGTTGCGAGCCGCAGTAAAATTCGACATAGTTACGCAAGCCCTTTATATAGTCAATATCATCATAGTCGATCTTTACCATTTTACCCCTTTCCGTTTTTATGAACTGGTAACCTTTATCGATATTGCTTTGCGGTATAAAAGGCAGCGACAACTGCGTAGCCAGCTTTTGTATAGCAAATTCAAACCGTTCAAACTCGATGGGCTTTTGCAAAAAATCGACCGCATCGAGCTGGTAGCTTTCCACCGCAAACTCGGCATACGCCGTACAAAATATTATCCGGCTTTTTCCTTTGATAAGCCTGGCTACATCCATACCGTTCATTTCATACATCTGTATATCCAGGAAAACAACATCCGGCTTTAGCTTTGTTACCATATCTATTCCCTCGATGGGGTTAATGGCTTCCCCTACTACTTCCAGCACCGGAATTTTTTCGATATACATTTTTAGCAGGTTAATGGACGGTTGCTCATCATCAATAATCATACAGCGAATCATGGGTCATTGTTTTTTGGTTAACTAATGAGTTGTGCAGTGCCGGCATCGACGATGAGCAGCTCCACCGTATAGTCATCCTCCGTATCCTGTATGGTAAGGGTGTAACGGTTTTTAAAAGCTTCATCGAGCCGGTAACGAATATTGTTTAAACCTATCTGGTTTGATTTATGCTCCGTTTGCCTGCCGGCAGCTTTGCGCTTGGCATTGTAACAGGTAAATTTGATAAAGCCCGCCCTTAGCACCACCTGTATGCTAACCGGTGTGGCAGGATTTTTAAGCTCGCCGTATTTGAGGGCATTTTCTACCAGGGTAAGCAACGTCATAGGCGGTACCATCTGCATGCCGGGCTTACCATCAATATGCAGCTTAACGGTATCCTTTACCGGAAACCTGAGCCTGTGTATGCCTAACATGCAGTTGAGCATTTTAAGCTCCTTGCTTACCGGCACCTTATCATTATCGAAGTTGGTGCTGCTCATGGCATACTCCATTATGGCTGCCAGGTCCCTGATGTTGTTTGCCAGCGGCTCGGAAAAAGCATAGGCATCGGATACCAGGGCGTTAAGGGTATTGTGCAAGAAGTGCGGGTTGATCTGCGCACGGATGAAAGCGTTCTCAAATAACAGCTTTTCCTTTTGCGCCTTCAGCTCTTTTTCGCGAAGGCTGGCAATTTCCAGTTGCTGCTGCAGCTTTTCATTTTCTGCCTGCCGCAACTCCCGTTCCTTTTGCAGCAGCTCCCGATCCCGTTGCAGCAACAGCGGCACTATATAGTAAATGGCTGCCGCCCCAAACATGTAAATGAAGCCCCAGATAGCCTGGGACATAAACTGCCCCATATCGTCGCTGGTGTACAGCACCACGCCCGCACCGGGCATGAGCCAGTAAAAGTACACGTATGCCAGCAATGCCAGCACCACGAAAACAATAAAGAAAACCAGTACGCCTACACTGAATTTTTTAGCCTTTAATAAACGCAAACAGGCATAGCTGACATAGAAAGCCACTGCGTACGGCAGTACAGAAGAGATAGTATCGGTAATGGTAACCCCGGTGGCTACGAGGCGGTGGGTAAAGTTCATCAGCCCTCCGTACATGATCCAGGCGGCAAGGTGTAACCCCATCACCAGCCTTTTGTTGTTTTGTTTAACAGCTAATGCGTTCATGTGCTTACAGTTTAACGGGTAAAGATTATCAGGTGCAAACCAATACACGATTTACATAAAGCAGATCCAACAGTTGCCGGTTAGTTTCTTTTCTTTCTACAGGGGTCCGGGCAGCGTGGGACAACAAATTGTACAGCTCCAGGTTAATGGGGTAGGATAAATAGCCCGACTTACGAAACAATAGATAATCCTCATCTGCCTTAAAAATACCAAATTCGGCGCAATTAAACCGGAGCATTCCATTGCCGGGTAACGGGGCAGGCATATACAATGGCTCAGGCTCTTTTACCTGCACAATATTAACCATATTGTGCAGATACAGCCAGGCTTCCCACTGTGCCGGGTACGATTGTACTACACCCGCCAGCAACTGATAAAGGTATTGGGTTGTAGCGGCTACAAAGCCTTCCCTGCCGGTGCCGTGACCCGCCGTTACCGGCTGGTGGAACCGCAGGCAGATGCGGCTATATGTTTCCCTGTAGGATATAACGGGAACAACCGGTACGCCCGCCGTATATGCCAGGTAAGCTATGCCGCTGCGGGCAAATAAACGCTGCCCCAGAAATGGTACGATACAGGCGTTTTCGTTACCGGCAGTGGGAGCGCCGCTGCCCGTATTACCATCAATGTACATGACCAGCACCCTGCCCGCTTTAAGCTGCCGCAATAAACGTATGGCGGCGCCGGGGGCTTCGGCATCGATTAAAGTAAAGTTTTCCTCGCTGTACCCCTCGGGTTTCTGCTGCCTGAAAGCCGCCTTTAACTGCTCCCCTTTTTCCTGTAATACCCTGCCCGCTACCACCAGGGTAAAAGGGATGCGGTGGTGCAGCAGGAACAGGTTTATGGCACGGTAGGAACCTGTATGGTAGGTACAAAGGATGCACCCCTTACGCAGCAGGTTAAAATGAGCATCGCCAAGCCCCGGGTACTGCATTTCACCTACCAGGCTGGCGCAATGCTGCTCCAGCTCGCTTAACTGCCGGTACAGGTGAATATGCTTAAAGATAGTTTGATGCTCACCGAAAGGAATATCCGGGAGATAGTTGTGCAAACCGGCGCTTACCAGGGTGAACTGGGTTTGTAATAGCGGGTCGGTTGCCGGATTGGTGGCAGACAGCACCTGCCGGGTGAGCTGCTTTTTCTGAAGCAGGTATTCGTGGTATTGCATGGCTAATATGGTTTTAACACCAGCCATGAACCTGTTACGCTGTAGCTGTATAACGGGGCGATTAATAAAAAAGGAATCGCTGACGATTCCTTGCTGTAACTGGTAAGCCTGCCGTGCTAGTTACCGGTTTGCGGTGGATGAGGAGGCACCGGTCCCATGCAGGAAGGTGCGCTTAACACAATACCCAATACCGTTGCGGATAACCTGTATTTACGGTTAAGCTCAGCAATAGTTACAGCCGCCTGAAACAGCTTGCATAACGGTTTCATGTTGATGATTTTAGAAGTAAATGGATGGTTGTGTACAGCAACTTGTTAACAGTACCAAACTTCTGAACATTGGGGAGTGTTTGCAAGAATATTACACCACACAGGGGTTTCGTTATCCGAAAGCCCCTTTTCGTTATGCAAGGTTTTTTGGAACAGGCGTTTTGGGGCTGTTACCACAGCCAGGGCTGTAACCCCTGCAGCTACGCCGGGGGATGTGGAAAACTTTTTTGGTGAAAATGCAAGAGCCGCCTGCCGTTATGCAAAAGAGGCTTTTGGTGATGCAAAAGGCGGTTTTGGTGATGCAAGAGCATCTGAAAACGGCATACCGGATTTTTTTTAATGATTACATTACAACTGCCCGGCACCTGCAATACCAATACACCTGCATTGTGCCACGGTACATGGTGCCGGTAGCGGTTACTATTCCTGCGCAAATGACAATGGCATTTGCCATGCCCGGTATATAATAATCGTTAAAAGCATTAGCCAAACTAACCGCTATGGACAAGATAACATTTAGCCCGGTTGGAGGGAAACCGGTTGCCCTGAAGCGGGAAATACCGCCATACATGCGGCACCTGGTTATACCCGGCGGGATTGTATTAGCTGCGAAGGAATGGTTTGGCACCATGCTGTACCAGGTGGCAAAGCTGGCTGAAGGTACAGGCGGTTATTGGGTATTACAGTGTGAAAAAGATGTTACCCTGCACATTTGCCGCGAACGGTCGCTTTCCCTGGTGGTAGCCTCGCTGGAACAGGATATTAACTGCTTTTTATACGGGCTGGGTAATATATACCTGCCGACAGGCAGCTTTACCATGATGCACCTGGACGAGCTGGAGGCGGTGGTACATTTTAGAAAAGGCAAGCTGTACCGCTGCCTGGCTTTAGACCTGGATATAGTGCAAACCCTGCCTTTACTTAACAGCTTTACCACCCTGCACCGTTTTTTAACCCTGCCGCAAGATCAGTACCCGGCTATATACTCCCCTGCGCCGGTAAGCTTTAATAACCAGCTACACGTTTGGGTAACCGACCTGCTTACACCCGGTGCCAAAGCCCGTGCCCAGAACCGGGCGAATGCCATATCCATGACCCTGTATTATACTTTTAAAATAGCCGAAAAAGCGCTGCGCATAGAAGACAGGCTGCTGCAACAGTTGGAGCAGTTGCATACGCTTATACTAAAGCAAACCCATTATATGCCGGATGTAAAGGCATTTGCCACCGGCATAAACCAGAGCGAAAGCAACATTCGTAAATTTTTTAAGCAGGTATACGGCTTGCCGCCCTACAAATACTGGCAGCATTACCGTATGCATTATTATGTTACCCGGCAACTGCTGGAAACCGGGAAGAAAATAAAAGAAATTGCCACCAGCCTGGGCTACGGTAAAGCCATTGGCAACTTTAACCGCATTTTTAAGCAGTTTTGCGGGCTAAGCCCCAGGCAGTACAGATTGTTATACAAAGGCAGGAAGGGTACCGGCAGAAATTGATAACTTTTTAGCCTTGTGCTTTACTAACGCATTATAATACAATTGGTTTGTTTATCGCTACCACCTTTCAAAGTATCAGCCACTGATAATTTTCCCGCCATAGCTTTGCAGTTACTATTCTATTGTAGCAATCCGTACCAACCCACACCGTACTGCTACCCCCTTAACCCAGCGGGAAAATAATAACGTTAAAAGCGCAACGCCTGTAAAGGTTTCCCTTTATCAGGCGGTAACATATTTGTTTGATCAAACAATACAGGTAACCATTTAATCAATTTTTAAAAACCATGTTTATGAAAAGAATTAAAATGTCATTTTTCGCATTGCTGCTATTAGCAAGTGTGGTTGCTTTTGCCGCATTCAAAGAATCAAAATCTTCCAATTTGGAGGACCCATATTACTGGTTTATTAACGAGGAATATGTTGACTTTACTTCCGATGAGAATCCTCCACCTGGACAATGTAATGCTACTGGATCAGGTTGTATTGAAGGCTTTCAAAGTGCAACACCAATATTCACTTATCCAGGAGGCACGCCAACTAAAACGTACGCTCAAAATCCAAACTAAAATCAAACACTTCCAGCTACTCTGTGGGTAGCTGGAAGTGTTTTAAAGATTAAAAAACATCGTTCAACTCGTAAATACACACATCTCTTTCGCTTTCTATAAGATCCAAATCATAGGTTTGTTTTAAATATTTTTTGAGCTGATAAATATTAGCAGCTACATCGTTTTTTATTTTTATATCTATTCTTCCAGCATATTGGGTTTCATCCAAAAAAATAACGGGGTTACTTTGGTACAAACTTGAAAGCCTGTCAACAAACTGTTGAGTTGTAGCATAGACTATATCTAAACTTGTACTATCCTTCCCTGGATCAAAATAGTTTCGACCCTGAGTGTATTTTGTTTTTATCCTGTCTACTTCTGAGGTTCTAATTAAAATAAAACATTTCCTGGTTTCTGTTTTTCTATTTACTTTAAGGTTAAAATACCGTTCCAGGTCTGATAACATATAATCAAAAGCCTTGCTTTCCTGCGCTAGAGGTAATACTAATTCATAAGAAAAATAATTTTCCCTTCTCCATTCATCAATAGATAGTTTGTTGGATGTATTGAAAAAGAATTTTATTGAATCACTGGTATTTATCCTAATCCGTTTACCAAAATCAAAGAATGAGGAATTATATGGGTTCACTCCACGTCCTTTACTCAATGCATTACCGAACAAGTCAATAATGGACATATTATTTCGGGAAATACGAACCGAATTGTTTAAAGTATCTACAATTTTTGTAATCAGACCGTCAAGACCTCTTGCAGGAATATACCTCGTAATAGCTGAATAATATTTAGGCAGTTCTCCATTATAATAAAACAGTTCTCTAAGTAATGTGGTTTTTGATAACCTGAATATAAGCTCCTTTGACTTATCATCGACATTTAAGCTATTCCCCAATATTATAGCCTGTATATTTTGCTCATTTACTTCTTCCGTGCTCGTAACATGCTTAACAACCCCTTGCCCATCAATCCAAACGTAATGAGGATAATACTCTATTGTGAATAAGTTATGGAGCAAGGTGTCGTTAGTTATAGAAGGTAGCTTGGGCAATTTATAAATGGAAGAAATAACACTATACTTTTTAAAGGTAGAATCAATCATTCCCTGGCTTTCAAAATTTACCAGGATGATTTGAATCTTGTCATTGAACTTATTTTGCAAATATTCAAGATTAGGGAAATTGGTAATGCATCCTTTACACGCTCCGTACCAAAATGCCAGTATGGTCAAAGAAGTACCGGGCTTTGGTAACGTTAATTGCTTATTTCCTGTATTCTCCGCTTTAATTGTAATTTCAGGCACTTTATCACCAATATTCAGGTTCTGGGTTTTTAATTCAAGCATATAAAACCCAATAGAAAAAAACAAGACAAAGCATACGTTTATTGTAATACGGATATTTGCATTAAAATTAATAACCATCATTCTGCGTTAAATTAGGGTTAGCTTCAATTTCTGCTTGAGGAATCGGGTAAAGTACATCCGTCCTTTGCCATTTGTCACCTTTTACAGCAGTTAGTACCTCGTTTACTTTATTAAACCTCCTTAGATCAAACCAGCGGTGCCCCCATTCTACAAATAACTCACATCGCCTTTCATGTAAGTTAGCGTCCAGCAGTATGTCTTTATCACTCGATGTTATATTAGGTAGTCCAGCACGAGAACGAATAATATTCAAGTCATCTCTTGCCACGCTAAATTTATCTAACTGGATTCTCGCTTCTGCCCTTATCAGGTAAGCTTCCGCGAACCTGAATACATTATAATACTCGCTTCTTGGAGTATTAGTCGTAGTAGTCCATATTTTATATTTAAACGGGTAATAATACTGGATTCCCCCTACAGTATTAAAGCTTATCCAGTTATTCATTCGCTGATCCCCGGGTTCAAAAGCATTCAATAGTTCATTCCTAATAATAAATGCTGGTCTTACTGAAGCGTTGGAAGGAACAAAATTGAAACCATCTGTAGTATTTATTGGTGTATTTATTGGTGGTACGAATTGAAGAATAGCTTCTGGATTATTAGGTAAAAAAGCATTAGGAAGGGTAGTTAGACTATACTTATTAGAATTTATGATTTCTGTAGCTTCAACTTCCGCCTGCTGCCAATTCTCCATGTATAAGTATGTTCTTGCCAGTAAGATTACCGCTGACCAATAATTAACCCTGTCCTTTTCTGTACCAGGATACTCAACGCTTAAATATTTCTTTGCCTCTATCAAGTCATTAATTACCTGTTTGTACACATCCGAAACAGCAGAGCGTCGAATAGTGGAATTTACCCTGTAATCGGAAGAAGTAATAAGGGGAACCTCCCCAAAAAGATTTACCATGTAAAAATGAACAAAAGCCCTGAAGAAAAATGCTTCTCCTGTTATTTGCTTTTTTAAGCTCTCATTTATTGGAGAATCCGTAATTTTTTCCAAAATGGAGTTAACCTGGTATAAATAAAAATATGCCCTGCCCCAAAAATTAGCTGAAACACCCGTAGTGTTAGGTTGTAAAGCATTGTCTGTAAAAGCATCATAAATTACACTACTCGTCACTCTTGTTAACTCATCTGCCGATAAAGCAGGAAATACAGTTAATCCACCATTAGCGAAATAATTTATTGTTCTCATGAGTTCCGAATAAACACCTACCATAGCTGCCCGCGCAGTTTCATCATCTAAAAAAATATTCTCAGATGACAGTTCATTTTTAGGTGGACCAACCTCGACAAATTTTTTACAAGCGGGCATTAAAATAATGATCACTGATAGAAGATATGTTAGTATGATATTTTTGATTTTCATGGTAGACATTTTAAAAGGTTATTTGAGCGCCAAAAGAAATATTTCTCAATGGTGGCATTCTTAAATAGGTTTGTGTTTCCGGGTCACCCACTTTGTAGTTGGTAATGGTAAAAAGATTATTACCCAGTATATAAAACCTGCAATTGGTAAGCTTTAAATCCTGTAAAATCCTACCTCGAAAGTTGTATGCAAGCATCACGTTTTTCAACCTGATAAATGAAGCGTCGCTAAATACACCAGACGAGTTACGAAAGTTGGTCCATGATGCATAGGCGGGACCGCTTGCTGAAGTAGCCTGTGTCAACCGTTGATAGCTATTATCGGTATTCCCGTTTTTCCAATAGCCATTATATTGAGCAGGAAGGTTTGCTATATTTCCGGGAGGCAAATTGATATCATTTAAAAAGTTCCTCCCGGTCTGTTTTGTGTAATGGAAAAATACTTCCAACTCGAAGCTGCGTATCGTAAAAGCATTATTAATACCTCCATAGTATTTAGGGTCCAATGTCCCTAATGGTTGATAGTCGGCTGCGGTGATGGTTCCGTTCCCGTTTACATCTTCTACCATAAATAACCCCGTAGCGGGATCTACACCAAGATATTTAGCCCAGGACAATACGTTAAGAGATTCTCCCTCAAAATATCTAAAAGCATATGGGCTTGATGCAAGGTTAGGAAAAGAAACGAGTTTGTTTCGTGGTACAGTTATATTGCTGTTAACTTTCCAACTTACATCTTTCCTGCTAATAAGTGTTAATGAAAGCTCTACCTCGGTTCCTGTATTCTGTACTACCGCAGGCATGTTACGGACAATAGACGTAAAGCCCGTAGTTAATGGCATCCTGTAATTTACTAATTGATTGGAGCTTTTGTTGCGGTAATGCGCAACGGTAATCGAAACTCTTTCATTAAATAAACTTAGATCGACAGCAAGCTCAAACTTGGTTGTTTTTTCCCAATGATAATCAGGGTTAAACAACCTTGTAGGAGTCAACCCTACCCGGCTGTTATATGGATTAAATGAAGGGCTCCAGGTATCGAGATAAAGATAATTAGTAATTTTATCGTTACCTGTAACACCGTAACTTCCTCTTAGTTTCCCAAAATTTAAAAAGGATATGTTATTTAAGAATTTTTCATTTGAGAAAATCCAAGCGGCGCCAATTGAGCCAAAGTTGGAGAATCTTTTATCCGGACCAAACCTGCTGGAACCATCCCTGCGGGCGGTTAAGTTTAATATATATCTATTCAACAACTGGTAATTCAATCTTCCAAAAACCGCCGAATATTTATACAAATTTTCTGACCTGTTCCCTGTAATAGAGGCAGCACCGTTCAGGGACTCCATAAGCAGGTCACTAATGTAACCAATGCCGGTCATTGAATTTGTTTTGTTCACCTGACTTTGCCAAGTTGATCCTAAGAGGATGTTGATTTTATTTACTTTAAAACTTTTCTGAAATTCAAGCTGTGGCTCTACTATCCAGCTATTAAACGAATTGTCTGAAAACTGTGATGTTCTTACAGGGTTTTGTAAAGGGTTTTGTGCTGTTAAAGGGTTTCTCCTGTTTTCACTAAGGGCTACAAAATTGTAGCCGGTACTAACCCTGATCGTAGTACTGGGAAAAAGATTGTAGGATAACAATAAGTTACTTACAAGGTTATTAGTTTTGGCAAAATATCGTTGGTTTAAATAGGCTAACGGGTTCGTAAGCCCGGTAATAACTAACCCACCTTCGTTCCAGGCAAGCTTGCCATCAGAACCAAAGATCTGCACATTAGGAGGGAGATTTATATAATTGGTCAGATCAACTCCAGGAACCTGGTTATTATCGATCGTATAAGTTCCTGACAATTGCGTTTTAAATTTTTTATTATTACTGCCATGAGTGACGGTAAAGTGAAAGTTTCCCCGTTTATTATCATAATCATCGGGAAATACGGTAGTTTCACGGTTATAGTTCATGCCTAATAAAAACTGTGTATTGGTATTACCCCCCGATAGAGAAGTTTGTATATTGGACCTGTTTGCTGTACCCCCCAGCAGCAGGTCGTTAAAGTTTGTATAGCGCAAGGTATCCCATACTCTTAAGTCGTATGCATTTGTATTATTGGGTGTAACGCCATCATTTGCAAATGCTTCTTTTCTCATACTTATGTACTGCTCCGTATTCAGCATTTGTGTAGTAGCGGGTAGCTTGCTAAAGCCATGCTGTATGTTTACACTAAACTTCGTTTTACCTTCTTTACCGCTTTTTGTAGTGATCAAAATAACTCCGTTTGCTCCCCGGCTGCCGTATATGGCTGTCGCATCGGCATCTTTCAAAACCTCAATACTTTCTATATCCTGTGGGTTAATGCTGTTAAACGGGCTTAATCCACCGGGACGCAGTACAGATGGATTAGGAACACCTAACGCCGATGTGAGGTTATTCAGATAGCCGTTATTGGGTGCATAAGGTACGCCGTCAATAACAAATAAAGGTTGATCATCCGTTAAGTTTACATCTATTGCCGTTCTTCCTCTTAGTTGTACACTTACCGAAGCGCCTGGCAGCCCGGTACTATGCGTAATAGTTAAACCCGCAACCCTACCCTGTAATGCGGACAACGGGTTTGTTACCGGCTGGATTTCTATTTCCTTAGCCGTAACCTTGGATATGTTGGCAGTAGCAAACCTCCTTGTTGTTGTACCATATGCCTGCACCAATACCTGGTCAATTTCGCTTACCCTGGCAATGGCATTTATTTCTATCCATTGTTTACCGCCAACGGCAACCTCCTGTGTTTCCAGTTCCGCAGCGCTTACTACCAGCACGGCATCCGGCGCTATACCGGTTATACTAAATTCGCCACTGGCATTAGCGGTTACAACTGTGCGGGTACCTTTTACCGTAATGGTAGCCCCGGCAACAGGCTCGCCTTTATCATTAATTACTTTACCCCTTACATCATGGTAAGGTGTGGGAGGCGGCGTTTCCTGCTTAGGCGGCACATATTTAACCACAACCGTTTTTTCAATTACCTGCCAGGTGTAAGGCTGGCTTTTAAAGCAGGCGGCTAATATTTCCTGTAAAGTGCTGTTCTGCTTTTGCACCGTTACAGTATGCGGCGGGTGCAGCTCGTTAAACGAATAAAAAAACAGGTAACCGGTTTTGGCGGTAATATCTTTAAACACCTGCTCCAGCGGTGTGTTGTTATACGACACCGACAACCGCTGACCATAACCGGTAGCCGTAGCCTGCAACGTAAACACCGTGAGCAAAATAATCATCAAACGCATGACCAGCCAGATTTTTACAGGTATAGCAAAGCCGTTCCCTTTGCTAATAGAAGGTAAAAGCATAGTTTTGTTTTGTTGGGTTAAACAATAGCAGTTCTAACAGATTTCTATTACAGGGTTAACCCGGCAACTTACCGGGAGTGGTACCAACACTCCTGGTTTTTACAGGCACCCTTGCATATATGGCTTCTTTACTTTTTCCTACAGGTTTATAACATCTAAGGGTGCGCCCTCTGCCAGGGCTTCGGGCAACACCACATCAGACGGACACATGAGAAAGTTGTATTATTACCGGTTAACGGTTGGTTTATACCTGCGCGGGCAGCGAAGGCATATTAGTCAGTTGTTTTTTTGTAAACGGCTTTAGTTTGTGGCAGGCATTACCACTACCCTGCGCCCCTCTATGATAAATTTTACATTACCGGTTTCTTCCAGTATTTTAAATACATTGGATGCTTTTGTGCTCCGGTAAATAGCGCCGTTGAATTTATTATTAATAGTTCCTTTTATTTCCACCTCCACATCATACCAACGGGCTACCTGCCGCATGATGCTTTGTATGCCCGCGTTCCTGAAGCTGAATTTATCTTCCTTCCACGCAGTAACCACCTCCACATCGGCACTGCCGGCTCTGGTTATATTACCCGTTGTACGCGCCTGCATACCGGGTTGCAGATCGGTGGCTTTTCCATTGTTAATTACCTGTGCCAGTCCGCTTACAAGCGTTACATCAATAGCAGGCTCATCGTCGTAGGCATTAATATTAAACGCTGTGCCCAGGTCTTTTACCTGCAGGTGGGCGGCATTTACCACAAAAGGCTGGCTGCTGTTATGCACCACATCAAAATACGCTTCGCCGGTAAGTATCACTCTGCGTTCACTGCCCTTAAACAAGGCAGGGTATTGCAAGGATGATCCGGCGTTAAGCCATACCCTTGTACCATCCGCCAGGGTGATGGCGTAGGTGCCGCCACGGGGTATGGTTAAGGTATTCCATACAACAGCATCGTCACCGGCTCCCGTATTATCGTACACCAGTTGCCCGTCGCCGGTTTTTAAAACACTGGTGCTTCCTTCGCTGGCTAATAAACCATTGGCGGCGCTATCCAGCAGTATTGTTTGCCCGTTTGCCAGCTTTAATATGGCTCGGTTGCCACCGGGAGCCAGGTCGTTTTCCACCGGTACGCTGCCCGTGATCTGCTCCCTGCTTTTTCTGGGTGAATACATGAATATGACAACACCGGTAATAGTTAATAATAAAATAGCTGCTGCAACACTAACGACCCTGTTTCGTGGCATACGTTTCACCATTGCCTTTTCCTTCTTTTTGCTTTCAATGGCTTGCTGCAGGCGGGTAAAAACAGCCGCTTCCACATCTGCCGCATTACCTAAAACGCCTTCGTCCCAGTGCTGCTCCTGCTGCATACTCTCGTACAACCCCGTCAGCAGGCTTTCTTCCTGTGGCGTAGCTTTACCTGCCAGGTAACGGTCAATTAATCTGCTCAGTGAACGCTTGCTCAATTAGTGTGCTTTTATGTATGTGTAAAAAGAGAGGGGTATCCCCTAAAAGGAAGGAAAGTTTTTTTGCTGCAGGTACAGCCTGCGGTAAACTGTGGTCGTGGCGGCTATATTTTAACATACAGCATTATTACTTTTGCAGCCTGGTTTACATCCTGTATAGGTAAGGGTGGAAATCAACAAAAGGATTATAATTTGATTATCAACACTTTACATTATTCCATGCAATAAAGCCCGCCCCAAAGGAGTTATAAATAAAATTATCTTTAGGATATTTTAGCTGTAATAAAATATATCAATAAGATAATAAAATTATTTATTTTGTAATAATCATGAAAGCGAGAAGAAGCCATACAAAACTTAAAGTGTCTAAAGGAGAGCGATTAAAATGGGCTCCTCTTAAGGAGGCGCAGGCTACTGTAATAAAAGCAGAGAATGTACAGGCTCGTATTGTTACTGATAAAGAAATCTCGTCTAAACAGGTTGCGGCAACTAAAAGCGGTCATCATTTATCCCTGCTTGTTCCGTGAATTTTGATTTCCCTGGTTACGATTTAAAGTTTATACAATGTAAGCGGGTGAACGATAATTCTGCTCACCTGCTTACATTTATTTATAAGTTTTATTCCCCTCATACAAGGTACCACTATATTGTAAGGGCTGAACAGCATGCCGGTGATGTTTTTGCCGTAAAATTTTATTGTAAAAAAGACCGGAAGAGTATTTATAAATACTCCCAAGATCATCAATAAGGGCGATTGCGGTAATATTATTATGAGCTGCGCCAAAGTAATTCCCTTATTGCTGCAGCAATACCCCAATGCATCATTTGCCGCTTCCCGGTCGGTAGATACTTACAATAAAATGATAGAAGATTACCGCCGTACACAACGATATGCGTTGTACTGTTACATGATCCCTTTAAAATTTGGTACGGTAACTTTTAACCACTATGCTTACGATGAAATAAGCAGCTATATATTACACAATAAAAATTCCGCTAAAACAAAAAAGGAAGTTGAGCTTAAACAGCAATATTTTTCAAGCTTAAAATACCAGAACTATAGTTCTGATCTTGAAATATTTTAAGCCTGTTTTCATGTTTCCACTGGAAAATAAGAATTATAATTCTTATTTAAGTATTATACATATAAAAATTTAGTATTTTTACATAAAATCAGAAATATATTTCAGATGACAATTGCAGAAATAGGTGAATTGTTTAAAACAAGAAGGGAATTCCTTCAACTGAACCAGGAAGATCTTGCCGAGATGAGCGGCATTACCACCCGGACCATCAACATAGTGGAAAACGGGAAGGGTAACCCCTCCCTGCAGACATTGGAAAAGCTGGCGGTGGTATTGGGGCTGGAAATAGTAGCACAGGTAAAGAAAACGAATGAATGATAATGGCACAGGGAGCAGTATATTATAACGGGACATTGGCAGGGCATCTTAAAAAACTGGCTCCTGACGATTATCGTTTTACCTATACAAATGAATATATTAACGATGCATCCCTGCCCTCTGTAAGCCTTACATTACCTAAAAAGCAGCAGGAACACCAAAATACCGTATTGTTTCCATTCTTTGCAGGGCTGTTATCGGAAGGTATTAATAAGGATATACAATGCCGCCTCTTAAGAATTGATGAAGAGGACGATTTTACCCGGCTATTGAAAACCGCCGGGGATGATACGATTGGTGCTGTTACCGTTAAAGAAATAAATGATTAATGATGTGTCCGGGATGTTATAAAACAAATATAGAAGGTTATTGCTCCGGCTGCCGCAAACAGTTGTTCAATGGAGCCAGGATATCACCTGTACTAACTTTTAAAGCCCCCGCAACCGACAACCTTACCGAGTACCAGCAAAAAACCAAAAGGCTGTCCATTTCAGGTGTACAGCTAAAATACTCTTTACGGTTAGAAGGCAAAGAACTAAAACTGGCAGAAACCGGCGGGCAATATATCATAAAACCTATACCTCCCGGCACCCTGCTCAAATACCCGGAGATTGCACCGGAAAACGAGCATTTAACCATGCAGATAGCCCGGCAGGTATTTGATATAAAAACCGCAGCCAATGCGCTTATATACTTTAAGGATGGCGCACCCGCATATATTACCCGGCGTTTTGATGTAAAAGATGATGGCAGTAAATATTTGCAGGAAGATATGGCGCAGCTCAGTAATCGTAGCAGGCATACCGCTACACCGGGTGAAGATTTTAAATACAACGGCACGTACGAGGAAATAGGTAAGCTCATTGAGCAACATGTGGCGGCTTATCCTCCAACTTTAGAGCGCTTTTTCAAGCTGGTGCTGTTCAACTACATTTTTTCAAATGGCGATGCCCACTTAAAAAACTTTTCGCTGACAGAGACAGCTATGCAGGATCATACCTTAACACCTGCCTATGACCTGATGTGCACCCTGCTGCATATACCTGATGAAAGCGACATGGCGCTTGATCTGTACGAGGGCTATCACAACAGTGAGTTTTATAGCAGCTATGGATTTTTCGGGCAAGCCGATTTCAGGGTATTTGCCGGTAAACTGGGATTGCAGCCTGTGCGCACAAAGCGCCTGATAACACAAATGTTAAGCAGCCGGGAAGAAGTAATTGCTTTAATAAAGCATTCCTTTCTGCCTGATGACATGAAGCAGGCATATATAGACAAATACCAGGAACGGCTACGCCGCCTGGGGATGACGGAGCCGATGATAGCAGGGATAATAGACCCGCAGCATCCCGGCGTTTATGCGCCAACGGAGCGCCTTGTTCAATTAACTTTTATGAACAGGAAAACGATGACCGGTTATTTCCAGCACATACCACAATCAGTAAAATTGCAGCAGGATAATCAATATAGTTTTGTTGAAATGAAAAATATACAGGAATATCAAAATACACGTGATGTAAACCTGGTTACCACCATCAATGGAGATGAATTGATAAAAGTTGAATTTGTATAGCAGGCTTTTGAAAAAGCGGCATAAAATAATTCTACCATATTGGAAAAACAAAAGCCGCTTGAAAATATAAAAGTTATATAGCAACCTCAATACAGTATCATCACCGCCACCGATGCCACTTCGCCCATTACCGTACGTATGCGTCGCAGGGCGATGGTTAATTGCGCTTCAACGGTTTTAGTTGATATGTTAAGCCTTTGGGCTATTTCCTTATGGCTAAGCTGCGCCTCGCGGCTAAGGCGGTATATCTCCCGGCAACGTTCGGGCAGCCTGTCCACTGCTTCATTAATGCGTTCCGTCAGCTCTTTTTGCAAAAAGTCCGCTTCAGGTGTGGTAAGGGATTTTAGCTTTTCCTCCAGCTTTTCAACAATGCCAACCGATGCCCTGCCTTTTTTTATATAATGATATACCTGGTACCGTGTGCTGGTATGCAGCCAGGCTTCCAGCGACTGCTCAATTACAACAGTATGCCTTTTTTCCCAAAGGCTTAAAAACACCTCCTGCACAATATCCTCACAGGCGGCTTTGTCTTTTATAATATTATAGGCACGTAAAAATAAAGACTGCCAAAACTTACGGTAAAAGATAGCCAGCGCATCGCCGTCATCGGCAGCCATGCGTACCAATAGCTCTTTCTCGTTATAGGTAAGATTGTCAGACACCTTACATTTTTTGCAGTTAAGTAAAGGTATATTAAAAATATACCTTATGCTCATAAATTAAAAACAACCGTCAAAGGAATAGCGTTGTATAGTCTACCTGAACACGCCGGGGCATGTGGAAAACTTTTTTGGTGAAAATGCAAGAGCCGCCTGCCGTTATGCAAAAGGGGTTTTTGGTGATGCAAAAGGCGTTTTTGGTGATGCAAGAGCCCCTGAAAACGGCATACCGGATTTTTTTTAATGATTACATTACAACTGCCCGGCACCTGCAATACCGGCAGGTAAGGCAACGGCAGCCATTAATACCTTAACCAAACTATCTGTCATGGACCGCATAAAAATAAGCCTGGCTGGTGGTAAGCCCATCCACTTTAAAGATACCGTGCCTGCCGCCTTTGCAGCCGATGCCATTGACGGCGCATGGGTAATGGCTGCCGAAAGGGAGTTTGGTACCCTGCTGGTGCAGGTAATACAGCTAAAGGATTTTGTGCTGTGGTACAGCGTTTTTGATTGCAGACAACATGTACAGCTACAGGTAGAAAGGGAGCGTATGTTTTTAAAGCTGCATATTGCCCTGGACGAACCGCTGAAATGGTATTTTAAAGGTTTGGGGAAAGTATGGTTACCGGCACACCATGCCAATTTATTTCACCTGCCCACGCTGGATGCCATCGGCAGCTTTGATGCCGGAGTTTGTTACCGGTCGCTGGATATTGCCATAAGCTACGAAAGCCTGCGGCAGTTGCAGGACGATATGCCCCTGATAACCCCGCTGATGCAGGCGGTGGAGGATAAAAAGCCTTACCGGCTTTCCGATAAGGACATACCTTTAAACCAGCCCATAAGCGAAACCATACAGCACCTGTTAAGTATAAAATTCAGCGAACGCATAAAAATTCCGTATGGCGATAATACCGCCCGCGGGCTTATTATGCTGATGCTTTTTGAAATGAACCCGCAAAGCGCCGTAACGTACCTGGATATGCCATCGCTGGCACTGGTACGCGACCAACTGGAAAAAGACCTGAAACACGCGCCGGATATTGAGCTGCTGGCACAGCAGATAAATGTAAGCAGCAGCAAGCTGAAGCGGGATTTTAAAAAGGCATATAAAATGGGGCTGCATACCTACTGGCAGCAGCACCGTATGGGACAGGCAGCCGGTATGCTGAAAGAAAGCATTACCAGGATAAAGGATATTGCCGTTTACACGGGTTATGGCAACGACCTGAGCAGCTTTAGCAGGGCATTTAAGCAATACGCCGGCATGAGCCCAGCCTATTACCGGAAAAAATACAAGCAAGCCTGAGCAGTTATGCCAAGTTGTACAAATTAATAATTTGTAAAAAATTACAATACAGTTACGTTGCCCAGGTAAGGCTTTTTGCAGAACAGTAAAAAATGACCCCTGTTGCCAAGTTTTGGCGGGTACCTTTACAGTTCCGGCTAATGTAACAGCAATACACCGGAACGGCGATACAGTAGCAAAGACCACACGTTATACGCAACGGATTTTTTTCCTGATTAATACTTCCCGTACCAGCCGCTTTTTTCCGTACTACCCCCTACACCCTTCCTGTTCCCTGGTAACTGCCCGCATGCTGATGGCGGCAAGCCGCCGGCTGCATGGTATTGATCCGCCCCTGCCTTTATGTATATGAAAAGTTATATTGTTATATCTGTAGTGACCACCATTAAAGGGTTGTACTGGCTAAGCGTAATAATAGCGATGCTTACCCTGCTGCTCATCTTTTTTTGCCGTGTTATATACCGCCGCCGTTTTTATAGTACACAAGCTGTAGCCATCCGCACACCATCGTACCTGCCGTTTGACAGGTTTTTGTACAGCACCCCTCTTTACAAGGATAAAAAAGCCAGCGACCATACCGGTAAATCGGGTTTTGTATAATACGGAGGGCTGTTACATACTATTGCAGCAGTGTTATACCCTGCTGTTATGATACCATAATTTTTACCATAAAATTTAAAGCCATGAAAGCGATTAAAATTTTTATAGCATCATTTTTGATAATAGCGTTGTCTGCTCTTGTTTATTCGTTTACCGTAAGCAGCACCACCAAAGCCGTTGAACCAAAAGAAGAAAAAAGCAAGATAAACAAACAAGTACGTGTACGGTATTGCATAAATCTTAGCTGTGCAGACCAGAACGAAGATAGATCGAGAGTATTAGTTCCATCTAATTACAACCAACCCTGCGCAATAGAATGTGGTGAGGCTGCATGCGTATGTGCAATAATGGCTTTTGAAGGTACTAATGGACTACCCGTAATTGATGAAGATGAAGATCCTGAGTTATACAATCAATTAAACGATTATGTTGATAACGGTGTTTGGAATAGTCCCTCTTTATTGATTGATAAGAAAAACCTCTAACGAACTAGGAGGATACTAATAGAAAAATACTGACGCTATAATGGCGTCAGTATTTTTATGACTTTAGTTAGATACTTATTTTATAGACGTTTGAGCTGCTTTAACCTTGACAAGTCGTTGCTCTATATCCCGTAAATGTGCTGTGTTCAATTCTGATTTATAGTAATTAGGGATAGTCTTTTTTATTCTTCCTGCTAAAACATCTATATGCCCTTTAAAAATAGATATTATATCCGTAAAATTATAAGCAACTTTCCAGGGGTCTTCTGTTTTAACATCATTACTTATGGTGATAAGTTGTACTAAAGTTTCAACGTATGTTTTCTGAAGATTTCTTCTATAGACAGATATAGGGGCGTTAGACGACAGTTCCTTAAATATACTGTTACTTAATTGGTTGACCATCTCTTTAACCGTATAAGCTGTTTGGGGGTTTTCCAGCTCATTCATCAAAAGCCTGCAAAGTCTTTCTGGTGCAAGCAATTCTTTTAAAACATCACTTTGAATCGTGTTTAAATTAAATGCCGCCATTAGTTGTTGACGCATTTTTGAGAATACATTTCTGTTAAACAACCATTCCGGTGTATCAAAAACCTGCTTAATTAAAAACTCTATAGATTTCTTTTGCCTGTCTTTAGATATAAACTCAGTAGCAGAACCAGATTCTCCGGCAATTATATCAGTAAATTTTATTCCACCAATATTTCTTAAAGCATGCATAAGGTACCTGGTAAACTGGGCTGTCACCTGTTTATACATATCAGGTAGGTCCTTGTACATTTCTCCTTCTACGCCTAACCATTCCGGAAGATTTGTAATAATACGCTTCAAATTCTTGATTCCATATTCACCCGCTTTTACAGGGTCATCCCCCAGATCTTCACTCTGATTCCTAGGGTCAATCTGACTAAACCCTTGCAAGCCGTACCAAAATCTTTTATCCTTTTTTATTTGATTAGTTATCCAGCTTCTCAAATAGCTTCTCTCTGTGCTATCATTCGGAAAATCCGGGAACCACCTGTATCCCCACTCTATCGCCCATTCGTCATAAACACCTATACGGGGAAAAATACCGGCTTCTGTAATGCTGTCCTCTGGTTGCGCTACATAATTAAAACGGGCATAGTCCATAATGGAGGGTGTATGCCCGTTCTGCTCCACCCATCTTTTGGAACGAAGGCTGTCCACAGGTACGGTGGAGGATGCCCCGAAGTTATGCATCAGCCCCAACGTATGCCCTACTTCATGGGAGGCTACAAAACGAATCAATTGTCCCATCAGGGAATCAGGGAACCGCATGGTCCTTGCCCTGGGATCAATGGCAGCCGCCTGTACAAAATACCAGCTATGCAGCAGCTTCATCACGTTATGGTACCAGTTGATATGCGTTTCCAGTATTTCGCCGGTACGGGGATCGTTGATATGCGGACCGGAAGCATTGCTAATAGAAGAAGGTTTATATACGATAGCGCTGTGGCGGGCATCGTACAGGTTCCACGACGGGTCATTCACCGGCGCTTCTTTGGCACAAATAGCATTTTTAAAGCCCGCTTTTTCAAATGCCTGCTGCCAGTCATTCACCCCTTGTATCAGGTATGGCACCCATTGCTTAGGGGTTTGCGGGTCAATATAATACACGATAGGTTTTTCCGGTTCTACCAGCTCTCCACGTAAATACTTTTCAACATCTTCTTTCCTGGGTTCCAATCGCCACCGGTTAATAAAGCTGGTATGCGAAGCCCAGTGGGGGGTAGCATCAAAATCAGTAAAAATTATAGAGAAGTATCCAACTCTTTCATCATGCATCCTCGGTTTCATTGGTGTTTGGGGTAGTAGAAGAATAGAACTGTTAAACTCTAAAGTAGCAAATCCCCCTAGACTTCCTGCACCTGATTTTAGATATGTTCGAGTAGAAAGTACCTCCAAATTAAGTGGGAAGGCATTAATACTATTTAGAAAGCTTTTGTCTGTTTGCAAGTTTGCCAATCCTAAAACGGTCTTCGTGGGTCCCGAAAAAACGAAAATTTCATTATCTGAAATGAGAAAATCTGTTACATCGATAACAATCGAAGACGAGTCTGGAGAAACAGCCTTAATATCAAACACAGCAACAATAGGAGGTATATTAGAATTGGAAACCGCCATATACAGCCCTTTCTCCGTACTATCAGAGGATCGCTCAATATAAGAAAGGTTTTTTACGAATATTTTATTGTTGGGTCCTTTTTCAAATAATATCATATTTTGACCTATCACATCTCCAGGGTATCCTAAAGTAGTATTACTCTTCCGTATTCTAGCTGCTGCTTTTGAAATTCTATTTACTACTAAAATTTCTCTTTTTAAGATAGAGTCGGGTATTTCGAAATAAAATTTCTGATCAGCTTTATAAACATTTATAAAACCGGTTGCTTTTTTTACGTTTGGTGATAGCAGGTCTTCATACTTACTGATGGAGGGCTTTTTTTTTGCAGAATCTGTTACCGTCGGTGTATTCTGGGTCAAGAGAAAATTGGTCACCCATAGGGTAAAAATTATTAGTAGTAAAATTTTTAGATGAGAAATGACAACTGACATGATTGAAAATATTTTTTAGGGTATTTACTCTTTTATTAATTACAGAATGACGCTTAGAGTGTTATTTGATTTCTTTAATAACAAACACTTTTAACTTCCTAGATTGAGGTGTTAGATTTAATCCATACCGGAGCAATTGTTTATGTATATTTCTCCAATCGTACATTGACTGTATTAGTCGTTGACCATTGGAATTCTTAAAGTTCAGAACCAAACTAATGCTGTCTTTAATATTTGTTTCATCCAGGATAATCAACGTATTATTGAATGTCGATGTAAAGTGCTTTATTGTTTTGTAAACAACAGTAGAGCCTGCATCCCTATTTCGATAATAGTCAGCTTTCTGTATTTTGGGAGTATATTTGACGAATAAAGAATCACTTATTTTTTTTGAACGGCTCAGAACAAAGCAGTCTGTCATTCTTATTTCAAATCCGGCACTGGTTCCGGTATAGCGCCTCATATCCGCAATAATAAACTCTGCCAGTTCTTTATCAGAAGTTGTAATAGGAACAGTAATCTCGTAACAGAAGGTGTTTTTTGTTACCCATGTTTTATACTCCATATTCGGATAATATAGTGCTGAGTCTTTGGTGTCTATCAATATCCTGTTGTATTGATGCTCCAATTCTGTATTCTGCGTAAGTAAATGAAATAATACAAGATATATATCCCGAATTGATCTGTTAATTATGTAAAATCTTTTTACTCCTTTTGCCGAGTCAATATCCCAACCGCTATTGACTGGTACAACCTGCGGCAGATGGCTGGCAAAAGCGCTATGATATACGTTAGAAGGCACCCCTGCGCCGTTATCAGCTATAGTCAGAAAAGGCGCTTTATAGTTAAATGTATCATTCCTGCCATCCACCGGGAAATCAACCTTATTACCAGCTAATGCATATTGTATATTTTTCCTGCTCACATACTCTTCACCAGTCTTGGCAATAATAGTCCCGTTCTTATCAATCCATACCTGGTGCGAGGCATACGGATGCGGGAAGTATTTCATCAGCGCCTCGTCTATCACAAAAGGCAGATCAATTTTAGCAACGATTTTGTTTTTATCCCAGAAACGCATGGCATAGTCCTTTTCTTCCTGGTCAGCGTGTTCTGATAAGGTAAGGGCAGTGATGATCTTTACTTTATCCCCAAATTCCTTTTGTAAAGAATCTATCCGGGGCATGGCAGCCAGACAGGGCATACAATTGGGAGCCCAGAAGTCTATGATGACCAACCTGCCCTTCAGGTCATCTATGCTGAAGGTTGCCTGTCCCCTGGTAATTACGGTATCAAAATCGGGGTACGGAAAGTGGTCACCGATCTGTAATGCCTGCTGCGCGTGCATTTTCACACTTACCAGAAACAGGAATAGCAAGCCTGTATGAAATAATCGTTTCATCAAATACATATAGGGTAATATTTTAAATAGCTGCTTACTGCATCATTTAATCATTCTGGGGCATGCCCGTCAGGTTAATGACAGTTTGCGGTATCTGAAGAGTATAAGCATTACTACCTGGTTGAAGCTCATATAACTGTCCGTTGATAAATCTTTTTGGGGTAATACTAAATCCCGGTTCGCTTTGCAAGCGCCGCAGGTCAGTCCAGCGGGTTCCGCGAAAAAGCAACTCTTTCCTTCTTTCCTCAAGGATCAGACCCAATGCTTCATCGCGTGAGGATGCTGTTAAAGGTGAAAAGGAACTACTCTCATAACGGTTAACCAGGAGCTTGTTTAAATCCTGCATTGCCATTGGTATATTATTCTGCCTGGCATAACCTTCTGCACGGATCAAATACATTTCATCCAATACTATCCCTCCAAAAACATAACCTTGCGAACCCCTACCATCATAGTCCCCCTTAAAGTACAAGGAACCGTTTGGATTTTTATGGTAATAAATGTCCTTTCGTAAATCATTCGCAGCATAAGAAAGTAATAAATTAGTATCAAGATTAGCAAATGAATTTGCTAGAATAAGAGGACCAACTGATCGAATTTGAAAAACAACTTCTCTATTGAACCTACTGATAGGTTGCAATGAAGTAGGCGATAGTGTATTGTAGTCAATCAGATTTTCAGCCCCATAGCTGTTAATGCAAAGGTCAGCATATTTGAATGCCGAATCATACTCAGCCATAGCGAGGTAGGCTTTCGCTAACGCTCCGTAAGCAGCAGGAACACTGGGACGGGTCTTGATTATAGGTATTAGAGGTAGCAATAACACTGCATCTTTAAAGCCTCTAATAATTTCATCGTAAGTATCCTGTAGAGTGCTTCTTACAGAAGGGATATTAATATCTGAACTTAATCGTAACGGCAGTCCCAGGTCGGTACCGGCGGTTGCTTTACTGTACGGCTTTATAAAAAGCTGGGCTAAAGCATAATAATAATAGCTTCTTAGAAAAAATGCCGAGCCCTTCACATTATTGTATTTCTCCGGTTCTATTGTTGGGTCAACTATACCATTTAATTCATCCAATACAGTATTTAAGGTAAGTATAGTACTGTAAGGAAAATTCCAGTCCTGTACTATAGTTGCGTCCTTTTTCCACAGATATAAATTTCGATCCAATTCAGTTACAAGATTATAAGTACTTTCTGATATATAGTAATTATCCGAAAGAATCTCTAATGTATAGGGATAATTCATATTAATCATGCTATAGTTATCCAATAATAACTGTAGATCATTAATTGAAGATGGTGTAACCAACGCTTTGTTGGGTTTAGCGTCCAGGAATTTTTTACATGCCATTCCTGATGACGCATATACCAGTAACAAGAAAGAACATATTAATATAGTCAGTTTCATGATCGCATTAATTAAGGTTAAAAGGTTTTGTTAATGCCCAGGGATAATGTTTTGGGTGGCACCCAGCCCGTAACATAAACCGGGTCAATGCCCGCGTTATTGGCTTTCCAGAGCAGCACATTCAGGTTGGACAGGAATGCATATACCTGCATGTTGTTAAAGAAGGCTTTGCCTTTGACAACCGGCGAATAGCTGAGCCGTACATCCTCCCAGCGGATATGAGCTGCCTTCTGTGCGTTTATTTCCGCGTTCAGGTAAAAATTATCCCTGTTCGCGGGATTAGGGTACACAAAGGAAGGGATATTGGTCCTCACCTCATCCCCTGGTTGCTGCCACCTGTTTTGGTAATCCCGGTGAATATTACCTGTTGAAATTATACTGGCGTATGATACAGAGGGGTTACGGAAATAATGCCCGAATTGGTAGGTGATATTTGCCGAAAGCGATACTCCCTTCCAGGACAAGGTATTTAATAAACTACCAAAATACTTGGGGATTGCCGGACCGGATATCACCTGGTCCTTAAGTGGTGTCTGGTTAGTGATTTGGTTATAGTTCTTGCTCACCTGTTTATCCAGGTCATAACCCATCGGGTCACCCGTGGCAGGGTCCAGTCCCGCCCAGGCATAGCTCACAAGTGAAAAAGGGTTATACCCCTCTACCGGTATCAACACGTTCCCGTTGGTGGTAAACCCCATATCCAGGTTTTGATTGGCAAGATATCGGGATACTTTAAAATCCGAATAATTGAAAAGAAAGGTGGCATTCCAATTAAGCCCCTTACCTGATAATATTTTAGTATTTAACTGCACGTCAACACCACTACCCTTGATATGGGCTGAGTTGATGACATAAGAAGATGCACCAACGGTAGGGTCAAGCTGCTTTTGACCTAATACGTCGGTTGATAATTTCCGGTAATAATCAATGCTGCCGGAGAGTATATTATTCACCAGTTGAAAGTCCACAGCAATATTGAACTGGCGCAGCTTCTCCCACCGTAGTTCCGGGTTAGGTAAATCACGTAAAGACGCAGCCGGTATATTTGTCACTAACTGGTTACTGGCAGCTAAATAGGATATGGTGGTAACAGCAGCATATCCATTATTAACATTACCAGTGTAACCATAGGTCACGCGCAGGTTTAAATGCGGTACAAGTTTAGAAGTATAAAAGTTCTCCTTTGATATTTTCCACGACATGCCTGCCGACCAGAAAGGTTTCCACTTGTTATTGGTATTTACACCAAAAAGGTTGGACGCATCCCTGCGCCCGCTGAGTGACAAAAGGTACTTGCCGGCGTACATATAAGAGGCATTACCATACCAGGACACAAAACGGTTCAGAGGCTCATTCAAGCCCAAGCCGGAAAAGACAGGCACAGTAGCAGTACCTCCCACTATCAAGGGGTATAGGTTTACATTGTCCACATTAGTACTCCCAAGCCTGTCAGATGCATATCCGTAATAACGGGTACTGTTCGCTGCCGTAGTGGACTGACGTATCTCGCTACCCATAAGGGCATTCACGTCATGCTTGCCGGAGAAGGTCCGGGTATAATTCAGTTGCCCCCGTAAGGCATGGCTACGCAGCCTGTTATTGGTCAGGTCCAGAATACCACCTATAGGTACAGGATTTCTTAGCGAGGGTGTAGTAGCATTCAAATTGGTGTACCTATTTATTAAGTCCCTGGCAAAATATGTACCCAGGCTGTATTCGTTTTTAGTAGTCCCAAAAGCGCCCTGGTACTGGTAGCTTACTTCGGCGTGCAGGCTTTTTGTCAGCTCATACCTAATACCCAGCGTACCCAAAAATGCCTGGGTATTGCTGTTACGGTTATTATTCTCCAGCTCTTCCAATGGTCGGTATCTCCAGTCCAGCAATCTACCACCACCCACAGTATCGGTGTACGCATGTTTATAGGTTACATCCACCGGCATAGGGTTACCTTGCTCATCCGCCAGCAGGGCATATACAGGCAGCATCCGGGTGCCTATACGGTAACTGCCATACGCACCCGGATTGTTATTTTGTCCGTTGGTCCAGGTATAGGTTACACCCAACCTAATCTGCAATTTCTTTATGGGAGTAAGCGTGTTTTCCGAACGAATGCTCAGACGGTCACTTTGGTTGCCTACCAGGTTATTGGTGTTCTTATCATAGCCACCGGAGAAATAGTATTTTAATACATTGCTGCCCCCGCTTACGTTTACCGCGTATTGCTGCCCTACCGCGTTACGGTACAGGTATTTTTCAAAGTCCCTGCGCCCGTCCGTTTGCCGCAGCGCATCCAGCAGCATGGCTGAGTCGGCTGCCGATATCTGCCCGTTGCGGCGTTGCAGCAGGATCTGCACGGCTTCGGATATCGGGGTCAGCCGGTTATTGATATTGGCATTATAAGCCCCCCTGTCAAATAAAAATGTTTCCAGGTCTACGTAATCGGCTGGTGAAACTATCGGCAGGTTATACAGATCGGGTTTCCAGCCAACGGTTACGTTGGAGTTAAAAAAAACCGTGGGCTTCTGGTTAAAGTTTCCCCTTTTGGTGGTTATTACTATTACCCCGTTACCGGCTTTGGCGCCCCAGATGGAGGCGGCGGTAGCGTCCTTCAGCACTGTAATGCTTTCCACGTCGTTCGGGTTCAGCGTATTCAGGTCGCCTTCAAACGGGAAGTTATCTACCACGATCAGCGGCGAGGAAATGCCCGACGATAAGGTGTACAGCCCGTGTATCTGCATATTGGAAAAACCCGATAAGTTATTATCGCGTTTATCAAACAACAAGCCGCTGGTAATACCGTCCAGCCGGTCTAAAATGCCGGGTCCTATCTTGCGGTTAAACAGCTCGTTGTTTATATGTACAAAGCTGCCCGTTGCCCGCTCTTTGGGCAGGCTTTCGTAACCGGTGGAGATGACCTCCACCTCGTCCATTTCGGTACCGCCTTTCAGCATAAAATTGATGGTGGCGGTTTTACCGGCAGCTACAATGGCGGTCTGCTCGCCACGTTCAAAGCCTACATAGCTTACCAGCACACGGTAGCTGCCGGGTTTAATATCGGTAAAGGAAAAGTAGCCCTGCTCATCAGCAGTAGTACGAAGGTTTAACGGTGTAATGGTAATGACAGCCCCCGGCAGCGGTGCGCCGTCCATGCCGGTTACCCTGCCTTTCAGCAGCGTATCGGTCACGTATATATCCTGTTGCTGAACAGCGGAGCCTTTGGGCTTTTTGTAAATGGCAATGCTGTTCCTGTTTACTTTGTACAAAAGGTCGGTACCGGAAAGCATCATGAGTAATGTTTCTTTAACCGACCTGTCAGCGGACGGAATGTTTAAGGCTCTGAATTCAACTAAAGCGGTTTCTACATAGGCAAATCGAAAATTGGATTGTTGTTCTATCCGCTTTAAGCCTGTTATTAATGGTTCTTGTTTTAAGCCAATGGTTACACGGGTGGTTTCAATATCCTGTGCGCGAACGCCACCCGCTATCAGCAGGTGTGTTGCTATGAGCAAAATGGTCAGTATCATACAGCTTCGTTTCATTACCCAAATCCATTTTTGACAGAGAGTGTCGGGGTCGTTGCAATAACGGCATAGCTTACCCGTCGCAATAATTTTCATAACTTGCAGTAGTTTTAAGTGTTCACAAATGTTTAAAACCGGCTGCCTGCCTGTCCCGAGGTTTAGGCAGCCTTTTTTTACAGGGTACAGATTACTGTAGTATGCTTATTTGCTTTCGCAACCTTCGCCGTTGATCGTTATCAGCCTCACATCTTCTTTAACCCATGTGGTATTGGTAATGGTGGTAAGTATGTCCATGATCTGGTCGAGCCCGTTGCTGCTGAAGAATGTGCTGGTAAAGCGGCAACGTTTAATTTTTTCGTTATTGAACTGCAGGGTAACGCCAAACCTTTGTGTTATGATAGCTGCGGCTTCCTCAAAGCTGATATTGTCAAATACCAGGTCTTCATCTTTCCATTCGGTTACCTGCACGGCATTTACCTTCTGGGCTGCCACTGTACCCGTGGTTTTTTCTATTACCAACTGGTCGGATGGTAACAGGGTTTTAATAACACTGCTTTTATCTTCTACCTGCACCTTACCCTGGCTTACCGTTACGGTTATCTGGTTATTGCCCGGATAGGCGTTGATATTAAATTTTGTTCCCAGTACCCTGGTGGTGTACGCACCGGTATGCACTAAAAAAGGTTTGGTGCTGTCGTGCGTCACATCAAAAAAAGCTTCACCGCTCAAATACACTTCCCTGGTGCTGCCGGTAAACTCTTTGGGGTATTCCAGCTTGGTGTTCAGGTTTACGGTTACCCTGGTGCCATCCGGCAGCGTAAGGGTTTTATGCGTGGTAACAGGCTGGTCGGTAATACCCTCTGTAACAGCCATGCCGTTATCCTGTTTCTGGTACCCTAACCACAGCATCCACAAGCCCGCCGCTACCACCAGCATTATAACAGCGGCGATACCGCTTATATACCACCTGCGGTTTTGCCGCCGGTGCACTTTTTCAAAATCAAATTCCTGTTCCCTGCCCTTCTTTAGAATTTTAGCCAGGTGCTTTTGCTTTTGTACCAGCCTGCTGTTATCGGGCGTGGCAGGCGTTTTGTCCCACAGCGCTTTCAGCTCATCCGCTACCAGGTCGTTCTCAGACAATTCGGACAACAACTGCCAAAGTTCCTTCAGCTCTGCTTTGCTGCAGGTACTATCAAGGTATTTCCTTAACAGTTGTTGTAACCGGATTGGGTTTGATGACATATCAGACGCTTATACCTACCATGACGCAGGTTTTTGTTGCGCGTACTAATGGAGGTGAAAGTTTTTTTTAAATTTTTTTTTCAGGAGGGGGAAAATCCAATCAGTACCTTAGAACCATGAGCGATGATACATACAGCTTTGAAAAGCTCCCGGAGGTATTTTACATATGAATTTATGAGCCAGGGTCCTAAAGGGCTTATAAAAAAGGTTGTCCGTTATAGCCTTATCAAATAATCGTACCTTTACAGAAGGAGGAAGTTTAACTATGAGCAACAAACCTATTAACAAAAGCAAACTTCAGGAAGCCGCGGGCAAAAACCGGGGGGAAGAAATGGCAAAATATGCCAGGGCTTCTTATTTCCAGGATAAAGATAAAAAAGCAAAAAAATTCCTGAAAGAACATCCCGTTCCCGCTAAGTTCCTGCAATCTTAATTATACCGGTATCACTACATCATACCGGTATTACCCCATTATTATTTATTGTAACAGGTATTGTATCAAACATACCCCATCAGCCAGAACCATATAAGTGATTCGGCTTTTTTGCTTTTCAGGAACCCCCTGACAGATTTCAGCGCATCGGAAAGTGTATTTTTAACCGTATTGGAGGAAAGGTTGAGCAGGCTGGCAATTTCATCATTGCTCAGCTCTTTTTCCCTGCTAAGCATCAGCACCATACGGCGCTGAGGGCTAAGCTGCTTAATTGCCTCATGAAGTATCCGCCGCTGCTCTTCGCCCAGCAGCGCGTCATCTGCAGCAGCACTTTCCCTGGATAATAACTGGTCTTCGATAATGTTTTGCAGGGCGGGCTTACCGGCTGTAACCCTTAAAAAGCTGATGGCTTTATTATAGGCAACCTTGAATAAAAAAGCATCCACGTTACGGATATCCTGCACCCATTCCTTACCTAACCACAGTTTCAGGAATACATCGCTGGCTATTTCTTCGGTGGTTTCCCGCGATTTGGTGATCTTGAACAGGTAGTTGCACAGCTTATCCCAATGCAGGTTATAGAAAGTAGTAAAAGCCGCTTCATCACCGGCGGCGATCTGCTTTAACAGCGATGCTTCATCATATAGTGGTAAGGCTTTCAATTAAAATGTGGTTGGGGTTGACACTGCTAATGTAAGACAATTTATTTTATGCGTTTATACGTTACCGTTATTACAAGACAGGCTGAGTATTGTTATTGCTGCTTGCCCATAGCAGCATATAGAACTGCCAAGTTTAGCGTACGTATATGACAACTTTTTTAAGTCATTCATACGCTACCTACTCATTTCCAATTCGTTTTATTATTTAGTTAAAGCTGGATAAGCGGCTCAATATGCCAACCTGTTGACCCGTTGTGCCAACTATTATAAAATAGCTTTAGTGAGTAAAACAACAATAACCAGCCCGCCCGCCGAAGGCTATTCATCCAGCTTGATATATTGTTTCTGAACATTTCATTTAACCTCTAAACCCAAGACAATATGAAAAAGCCCGCCTGTTTGCGTACTTGTAGTATTGTATGCTCTCACCCGCCCTGACGGGCAAGACACTTCACTTAAAAGGAACGCTTTACAGCGTGAAGGGCTTTCATGCAACACGCTTACAAATACATTTATTTATATTTTAAATCCCTAAAAGTTATGAGAAAGATTTTACTGGGCATGTTTGCCCTTGCGTTAGTAACAACAGTAGTTTTTGCGTTTGCTTTACCGAATAAACCAGATGCAAAAGCTGAAACAGAGAAAGAAGAGCCTGCACAAACAGAGTGTAGTGATATAAACAAAAGATGGTTTGTATTTAACATGACTTGCGCACAACAGGCTGCTTTATCTCCTTCTGCACTATTTGCTGCTTTAACCAATCCGGCAAATTATAGCGGTCCTCAACCAAACCCTCCAGCTTGTAACCAAGCTACCTGCGCATGTGCTATTTTTGCTTGTGTATCAGGCTCGCAACCTGATTTCGGACCAACCACAGGCAGGTACCGCATATATGATGAACTATTGGCATGGGTAGAATTAGGTGCAACTCATCCCGATATTCGCTTAAAAAATCAATAATAAAGATATCAAAAATTCAAAAAGGCTGCTTAAGAATAAAGCAGCCTTTTTAGTTCCATTTATTTTTTAAACACTTGTGCAATTCTATCTCGTATATCCTCAAAATGATATCGCGTGCTTTTATCTTTAACTAAGGGAAGTGCGTGACCTATTTGTAAGTTGATTAACCTTAATTCCGATTTAAGATAAGAAAACACATCCAGATATTTATTAAACCCTCCATATAATACTTCATTCAATACCGAAGATTGTATTGGGTCCTTTTGTAAAATATCGATCATCATTTCTATATATTTTTTTTGAAGATTCCTGCGATACACATCAACAGGTTTATTTGTAGCAAGCTCTGAAAAAATTGTTCCTCTCATATCTTTCATAAACTCGTCTATAGTATAAGTAGCTTTATGAGTTCCCTCCATCATTATCAGCCTTTGTAACACCCTTGAATTAAACAGCCTATGTAACAACTTCGTTTGTACATCCATTACATTAAACATTCCTCCCTTGGATATCCGAAAAAAAATGGCTGTATCCACTAACCATGTTGGTGTATTAAAAACCTCACGTTTAAAGAATGCCATCGCCTCCTTTTGCTTTTTCCTTGACACAAATTCAATAGGTGCGATATTTTCTTCGCTCATTCTTGGAGTATATTCGTTTGCTGAAATATAGGTGGCTACATGACGAAGATATTGGTTAAACTGGTTTAATACTTCGACATACATTTCTTCGAGCATCTCAAAGTCTTTATTAGGGGCTTTTGTCCATTCTATTAAATTAGGTAGGATTCGTTTCAGGTTTTTAATGCCATATTCACTTGACATGATGAGGTCTTGCCCCAAATCTTCACTTTGCTTTCGTGGATCATTTACATCTATTTCACTTCCAAACCACAACCTATTATTGGTTCTTAAACTGTCTAATATCCAGCGGTTTAAAAAAGTGACCTCTTTATCTTCGTTTTCCCATTCAGGAAACCACCTATAACCCCATTCAATAGCCCATCGGTCATACTCACCGATTCGGGGAAACAGGTTGTGCTGCCGAATACTGTCTTCCGGTTGCGCCACATAATTGAATCGTGCATAATCCATAATGGACGGTGTATGTCCATACTTCTCCAGCCAGGCATTGTCCCGTAATTTTTCGGTTGGCACTGTGGACGAAGCGCCAAAATTATGTGTAAGTCCCAACGTGTGACCGACCTCGTGGGCTATAATAAACCGGATGAGCTGTCCCATCAGTTCCGTATCATAATTAATTTTACGAGCATTGGTATCAACAGCCGCGCACTGTACAAAATACCAGTTACGCGCCAGTTCCATCACATTATGATACCAGTTGATATGGGTTTCCAGTATCTCACCGCTCCGGGGATCATGTACATGCGGACCGCTGGCATTGGCAATGGGAGCCGCTTTGTAAACTATGGCATTACTCAACGCAGATTCTAACTTCCAGGTACTGTCTTCTTCTTTTGAAGGTGCCGTTCTTGCCATGATCGCGTTTTTAAACCCAGCCTGTTCAAACGCTTGTTGCCAGTCATTCACTCCCTGAATAAGATAAGGTACCCATTTAGCCGGTGTAGCCGGGTCAATGTAGTAAATAATCGGTTTCTTGGGTTCTACCAGTTCTCCCTTTAAATACTTTACCTTGTCTTCATCTTTAGGCTCTAATCGCCAGCGCGTAACCATCGACCTTGGTTGTCCTCTATATGGACTTAAATCAAAATCATAGTACCTAACTCCAAAATACCCCACTCTGGGATCATTGTATCGAGGTTTCATGGTTTTTTTAGGGAGGAGAATAATAGAACTGTTTAATTGAAAAGTAGCAACACCGGATGTAGGATCGGATTCTGAACTATAGCTCTTCACCGCATTGATCTCAACATTAAGAGGATGCACATCAATTGCACTAATATAAGATTTGTCTGTTTGAAATCCACCAAGTGCTAAGAATGCTTTAGCAGATTTTGCGAAATACAAGATTGAATTATCGTCATTCAGAAAATCAGTAACCTCAATTACAAAAGACAATTTATTATCAGAATATGCCCTGATAGGAAAGGCGGCTCCGATTGACTGTAAATTAGAGTTTAAAACAGACCGATACATTCCATCAGCGGAAGAATCACGAGACATGTAAAAATGAGATATCACTTTAAGGAAGACTCTATGATCGGGTCCCTTCTCAAATCTCACTACACATTCATTAATCTGGTCACCTCCAAAGCCCAACATTGATTTTAAATCTTTACTACCTGCTGCTGCCTTTGATATCCTTGAAACGATCAATATATCTCTGCCCAGAAGAGAGTCACTTATTTCAAAATACCATTTTTTGTCTGCGTAATGCACATCCCATAATCCTGTTTTGGAAGTTGCAGCGGGGGTAATCACTTCCCCATAGGGTTTAGGCATATCTATTCCTTTTCTTGAAATTGCTGTATCCGTTTTAACTTTTGCTGTGTCCTGAGAAAAACCATTTAATAACAACAAAAACAAAAGACTGATTAGAGATACTAATTTTTTTCTATTATATACACCAAATGCCAAGAGATCAAACTTCATTTTTTTCATTTTATAATGCTATAAAAAATATTAAAATATAGACCAAGGGAAATATTCATTGGTTCAGTTCAATTTTGCCTGACCACTAAAACCTGAGTTACTATTTTTTCTTTTTTAAGGTCAAGCCCGAACTGTTTTAACTGTTCCCGGATGGCAGGTATATCGGTGACTGACTGGATAATAGTCTTACCGGTTTTATCTGTGAATAATAAAGGAATTCTGACAGGCTGATTATAGCCCGTTTCATCTATTATGGGTATGGAATTGAATGTAGAATTGAGAACCTCTACCAATTCATTAATGGAGTAGTAAGTCACTACGTGTTCTTTGGATACCCTGTTACTATATTCATCAACATGGTAACTTGTTTTTTTATCTTCGCCCCATAATTTTTTTGCATCCATGTCGGTCCTGCATAATATCCATGAATCAACTACCCTGTTCTCTACCTGAGTTGTCAGTCCGACATATCGCTCCATATCTATTTTCAATTGACCTGTTATCATTGAAGCATCAAAAGCATCTGGCACTACTAGTTCATAACAGTATGTTCTTTTCCGTTGCCATTCATCTTCATATTCATCATTAACATTAAAAAAAAGTACTGAGTCGCGCACTTCAAAAAGCACCCTACTTAATAATCCTCGTATCGGTGTTAAATTGAGGCATCTCCTGATAAAGCTGGTGAACGGCATATTAATTTCCGTATATCGCTTTGTCTTTGCAGTAGTATCATGATTAATATTTGTTCCAGAAACTACTCCTGGAATAAAAGGAGTGAGGACACTATACAATATCCTGATTGAATCACTATCATTAAACGTTTGCTTTAAGAGACTTTGTTCTATTGTGTAATTATTATTTGTATGTAACCCCGATACGCCTTTCCAATCGCCACTATTACCAGCTAATACATTCCGGATATTTTGTTCTGTTACCGCCTCGTGTCCTGTGAACGCAATCACTTTTCCTGTTGGATCTATCCATACTTCATAAGGGTTACCAATATGAGGAAACAGTTTCCGTAATAAAGTATCATCTACAACTGACGGAAGCTTTGTATTCTTTGTAAAGCTATTTCCTCGCCAGAAACGAGTCACCTTATCGTGCGCCTCCATTGTTACTGGCAATATTTGAATCTTATCATCAAACACTTGTTGCAATGAGTCGAGATATGGCATGGCTTTAATACAGGGAGCGCAGCTCGGCATCCAGAAATCCAGAATAAGCAGCTTCCCCCTGAAATCGGACAGGTTAACTTTTTCGCGATCGTAATTGATGACTTTTAGTGTTAGCTCAGGGCACTGGTCATTGATGTTCAGCTCCTGTGCCTGGAGGAGGCATAGGTACATAAAGATCCCGCCCATGTAAATAGTGATTTTTACTTTCATGAGTTTTTATTTCGTTTTTAACTATGGTGACTTTCTTACAATATGAGCCAGTTAATTTTGTGGTATGCCGGTACGGTTAATTACAGTTTGAGGAATTTGCAACACATATCCTTCACTATCGGGAGTTAACAAAAATGTTTCACCGTTAATTATTCTTTGTGGTATTATAGCAAAATCGGGGTCATCCTTCAGCCTTCTCAGGTCAGTCCATCGTACACCACGCCTTATCAGTTCCTTTCTCCTTTCACCTAAGATCAGGGCAAGTGCCACCCGCTGATCAGTTATCTCATAAGGCGTAAAGGTTCCCGCTTCCCACCTGTTTTGTAATAAGGTATTCAGGGTATTCATGGCAAGCCCGGTTTCGCCCATTCTTGCCTGGCACTCTGCCAGGATCAGGTAAATCTCATCTGTAACAACACCGGCGAATACGTAGCCTGTACTAAACCCTGTACCATTATAATCCCCTTTAAATTGGTAGGTTTCATCTATATTCTTTCTAAAAAGTATTTTCTTCCGCAGGTCATTCTCATGGTAAGAATCATAGAGTGTAGGATCTATTTTTGCTCTTGCATTAACCAATGGAAGTGCTTGATTGGATAGTAATTGAAAAATAACCTCTTCATTGAACCGTTCAATAGGTGCAGGTACTAAGCTGTCGAGTGTATTATAATCAATTAAAGCATCATATATATCCAGGCATAATGCAGCATATTTTGCGGCAGAGTCATATTGCGCCATCACCAGGTAGGTACGGGCAATCGCACCATACGCCGCCTGTTTAGTAGGACGTGATTTAACTACTGCTTGTGTGGGGAGTAATGTAGCAGATTGTTTGAAATCAGATAGGATGCGGTCATATGTTTCTTGTACACTGGCTCTTTCAGACACAACACTAAAATCAGAAGTCGCCCTGAGAGGGATACCCAGGTCAGAAGCTGCTGACTGGGAACTGTACGGCTTTGCAAACAACTGCGCCAGGCTATAAAAATAATAGCTTCTAAAAAAAAGAGCACTGCCTAAAACGTTGTTATAAGCGTCCCGTTCTGCAATTACAGGACTTATTTTTTCCAACCCATCCAGTACAATGTTTGTTGTAGCGATCACTTTATAGGCACTGTTCCAATCTTGATCAGTATTAGGATCTTTCTTCCATAAGTATATATTCCTTTCGGTTTGATTTGTAATTGACTCCCATATATTGGATAACAGGAAATAATCATCGGAAGCTATTTCCGAATATCTCGGATATTGAACATTCATTTCAGCATACCCATCCAGCAATAGCTCCATATCTGTAATGGAAGATGGAGTAGAAAGCGCTCTGTCTGGTTTCGTATCCAGGAATTTTTCACATGAGCTCAGTATGAAAACAGAGGTAAACAATATTATAAATGCGACAATATTATATTTCATAACCTAGAAATTCATTATAATTAAAACGTAATATTAAATCCCAGGGTAAATGTGCGTGGTGGTAACAAACCACCGGGATACCCAGGGTCTACCCCTTCCTTGTTTGCCTTCCACAGAAGAACATTAAGGTTGGATACATAACTGTAAACAATAAATTGTTTAAATGGCATATTTCCCCATCTGTTCCTATCCAGGCTGTAATTGAGTCTTATATCCTCCAGCCGGATATGGTCAGCTTTATGAATATGTATTTCTGCATTTTCATAAAACATATCCCTCATTCCGTTTGTTGGATAAGTGAAAGAAGGAACATCGGTGCGTAGCTCATCGCCCGGTTGTTGCCAGCGGTTCGCATATTCCCGATGTCCCCAGTTGTAATTGATCAATGATGAGTAATTAAGTGAGGGGGTTTTGAAAAAATAACCGAGCCTGTAAGTAATATTGGCTGAGAGGGAAAGCCCCCGCCAGCTAATCGTGTTAATAATATTACCATAATATTTAGGGAGTGCAGAACCATGAATCCTTTGTTCCGTTAAAGGTGTATAATAGGCAATGCTATCATAATTTTTACTGGTATTTTTCCCGATATATCCCTGTGGCTCACCTGTTGATGGATCTAATCCCGCCCATTTATAGCTAACAACAAGGTAAGGATTGTACCCTTCTATTGGAAAAATCACAGAACCGTCTCCAATAAAGCCATTAGTGTTTGTGGGAAATAAATACCGACTGATCTTAAAATCTACGAAACTGAAATTGAAATTTGTACGCCACTTTACAACGCCGTTGCCTATATCCCTTGTTGCCAATTGGAAATCTAACCCACCGCCAGTAATATTGGCTGAATTTATCCGCATAGCAGCTATTCCAACAGTAGGATCAAGTGGAGTTCCGCCTATCACATCTAACGACTTCTTTCTGTAATATTCGATACTACCAGTAAGCAAGTTATTTCCGATACCAAAATCCAACCCTATATTCATCGTCCTAACCTTTTCCCATCGCAGCCCCGGGTTCGGGTAGCTAAAAATGACAGCATAGGGTAAATTAGTGATCTGCCAGGAACCGGGGCGAATACCGATCGTGGTTAATGCTGACATAGAGTTATTTACATTCCCGTTATACCCATAGCTCCACCGGGCATTCAGGTAAGGCAACCATGTGCTTTTATAAAACCGTTCCTTCGATATATTCCATGCCAATCCACCTGACCAAAGAGGCTGCCATTTATTATTTGATTTAACACCAAATATATTAGAGGCATCCTGCCTTCCGCTTAATGAGAGTGTGTATCTTCCCAAGAATGTATATATACCATTCCCATAAGCCGATACAAACCTGTTTACGAGCTCCCCTTTTCCGATATTAGAAGGAATGAGATTTTCCCCCATACCAGTATATAATGGATAATAGTTAATATAGTCCATATTAACTGAACCAAAGCGGTCGTCATTGTAACCATAGGCTCTTGAAGAATGCGTTGTGGTGGTAGTACTCCTAACCTCTCCACCGCCTAATATCACCAGGTTATGCTTATCCTTCCAGTTACGTTTAAAATTCAACTGACCTCTTAATGCATGGGCTTCTAGTTTAGAACCGGTGTAATCGAGGATACCATCATGGGGAATGGGACGATAAATGTTTGCACCATCTATATAAGAGTAAAGGTTCACCAGGTCCCGTGTAAAATAGGTATTTGTATTATAATAGTTTTCATCAACCCCTGAAACCTGCTGATATCTGTATTGTACATCCGCGGTTAAAGAACTTGTCAGGTTATAGAGGATACCCAAGTCAGTCACGAAGTTGCCTGATTGGTTTGTATGATCCCGGTTGCTCAGCTCCTGCAAAGGTCTGTACTTCCAGTCAAGCAATTGAGGATCTAACATATCAGTATAGGCTCCTTTATACTGCCAGTCTATTGGTAAGGCATTACCTTGTTCGTCTGCCAACTGTGAGTAAATAGGCATTCGCCTGTACCCTACATTATAAGTATTAGTGTAACCGCCTGGGCTATTATTATTCCTATCACTGCGTACATAGGAGAGCGCCACTCTCAGTTGCATATTTTTAACCGGCACAAAGTTGTTCTCCGACCTGATAGTAATGCGGTGGTTATCATTTCCGACCAGGTTCTCCAGCGTTTTATCAAAACCGGCAGAAAAAAAGTATTTTGCCTTGCTGCTGCCGCCTGCTACATTGACCATGTATTGCTGCAATAATGATTTCCGGTACAGGTATTTATTAAAATCATTACGAACATCGTTACCACGAAGACTGTTTATTTTGCTGTCTGCTTCCTGTGTAGATATGATACCGTTACGGGCATCATCCAAAATCTGGACAACCGGGGAAACAGGCATAAGCGGATCACCCACTTCCCAATCGTATTGCCCGTTTTCAAACAGGTACTTTTCCAAATCAATGTAATCGGAAGCGGGTATTTCCGGCATCCCGAACAGGTCGGGTCTGTCGCCCATGATAACGTTACCTATGAATGAAACGGAAAGCTGCTGGTTGAACTTTCCCTTCTTCGTAGTCAGTACAATCACCCCGTTGCCCGCCTTCGCACCCCATATAGAGGCGGCTGCCGCATCTTTTAAAATCGTAACATCTTCTATATCGTTGGGGTTGATATCGCTGATGTTGCCTTCATACGGGAAGTTATCAAGCACCACCAATGGCTGCGCTATTTTTTCGGTTAAAGTATATAGCCCCCTGATCTGTATATTGGTCGGGTTGCTTAAATTCCTTTTATCGAAAAGCACCCCGCTGGATATACCATCCAACCTTGTAAGCACATGGCTGCCTACGTTACGATTAAATAGTTCGTTGTTAACTTTTACAAATGAACCGGTGACCGTGTTTTTATTCAGTTCCTGGTATCCGGTGTTAACGGTTATATTAATATCACCCAGCTCAACCACACTAAACTTTAGTACTACCGTAATATCTCTTTTGCGTGTAAGGGTTACCTCTGCAGGTTGGTAACCTACATTGCTCACTACAATTCTGGTAAATTCTTTTACCTCTACTACCCGGAACTGACCATATTCATCTGAAGTAATAGTTAATGGGGACTCTTTTTTTATTAAAATGCTGGCATTGGGTATAGGCTCCCCTCTCTCATTCAATACCTTGCCCCATACGCTGATCGCAGGTAAGGTATCTAATAAATCTGCCGGTTCTTCTTCCTCGAATTTATTATTCGGCTTCACTACTATGGATTCTCCCACAATAGCATAAGTAAATGGCTGGTCTTTAAAGCAGATATCCAGAACACGTTTTACAGGAGCATCCTTTACCTGTATGGTTACTGTTTTGGCTTGCGACAGCCAGGATGTTTTGAAGAAAAAGTTAAGCCCGGTCTGCTGCTGGATTTCATCAAAGACCGTTTTTAAGCTGGCATTTTTTGCTGATAAAGTAACAGTTTGACCGATGCCACGGGCATTTACCTGCATGCAGGCAATAAACAAAAAGATTGTCATTAACCTCATAATCAGCCAGGTTTGAGAACGCAGGCAATACAGGTGGCGCACAAAAGCACACACCTTACCGCCTGTAACGAAATGATTCATACATTTGTACAGTTAAGGTGAAACAATTAATTACAGTCCGCTAGATTGTGTACATTGGAATCATCTTACTGTTACGGAAGTGCCCCAAACACTTCCGTTTTTTATTCCATGTATCTGCCGTGGTTGAATAACCTCAGCGGATCACTCATCGTTTTAATCGCATAGTGACACAAGTTGGCAAAGGTTCGTTTATGGCGTTTGGTTCAAAGTTTATTTAGCTGAGAAAGGGGAGTTGAAACACCCCTTTGACAGATTGCGACAAAGCAATCACATGAGAAAACTACTATATCCAGCCGTTGCTATAACACCCTTCTTATTTTTGTACAGTAATAAGGTTACCTTCTACCGTAAAGCTGACACCACTTTCTTCCAGTACACGCAATACCTCTGATAACCCTGTATTCCTTTTAATTTTCCCGTAATAGGTTTCTGGTAATAATTCGCTGTCATAACGTACATCAACATTATACCAGCGGGCAACCTGGCGCATCACCGTCTTAATATCCACCTCATCGAAAATGAAGTACCCTTCCTTCCATGCTACTGCCGCTGCTACATTTACATCAGGCTTAACTGTAATATCCCGGTTCTGCACAATACCTGCCTGCTCACCAGGTTTAAGTTGTTTGGTCAGCCATTTCGTTTTTACATTAACAGATCCTTCTACCAGCGTGGTAGTTATTTCTTCTTCATCAGCATAGCTGTTTACATTAAATACAGTACCTAATACCTCTACCTCTGTTTCTCCTGCTTTTACAGCAAAGGGCATCTTACCGTTTTTAACTATTTCAAAGTACCCCTCACCTGTCAGCTCCACGATCCTCTTACTGCCGGAAAAAGCAGTGGGGTATTTTAAAGAAGAGGCGGCATTTAACCAAACCTTACTACCGTCCGGCAGTACAACCATATACTGACCGCCTCTTGGTGTACTGATCGTATTGTACTGCTCTACTGTAATGGTTTCATAGGAGTATGTTGAATTGGCTGTATAAGCAAGCTGACCATCATCCAGTTTTACAACCTGGGTATTACCCTGCTGCGCAAGCGTTCCGTTGGCTGCTTCATCTAATATCATCGTGCTGCCATCAGCAAGGGTCAGCGTAGCTCTGTTACCGCCCGGAGGTATATCGTCGTTATATGATGTCTGTGTTACTTTATTGTTCTCATCAATTACAGGTGAGCGTGTAGCAAGATAATAAGCCCCCACTCCAACCGTCAGCGTTAAAGCAATTGCAGCGGCTACAGCCCACTTCCGTCTGTACATAGGCACAACAGGCTGGATACCGGCAGGCTCCTTATTCATTGCCTGCATAACCCTTTGAATGATCTGCTCCTTTATCTGTTCTCTTTCCCCCGTTGTTTCTATTGGTATTTCTATTTCGTCATCGCTAAACGAATAATACCAGTCGTTTACCAGTTGCCGTTCTTCCTCCGTGGCTATACCGCGTAAATAATGTCGAATGGCTGTCTGAAGTTGTTCGGGTAATTGCATATGCTTGCTGCTTATCAGGTAAGTGATATAAATGATCTGTTACACGTACAAGGCATGCAACTTTTTTCAAAAAAAATGATGGCTAAAGCTCAAATCGCTGAAATCCGTTAAAAATCAGTGGTTTATTAAATACGGGGCTAACGCTGGCAGTTCCCTTACTGTAGCTTCAGGGCTTGTAATGGCAATATCCGCTTATTGCATCGTAGCTATTGTATGCCTGTTCCTCAGCCTGTCTTTATATATGATCTGATATGATGCGGCTTTTATTAAAATGATGTATAGGAATCCGGTGAATTGATAATGCTATTTCTATCCGCCTGGGACCATTTACGCAATGCCATCTTCATTACTTCCACGATCTTTTTTTTACCCGAAGAGCCTGTATGTTTTATTGTCCCGTTTCAAGAGCAAAGGTATGACCGTGTTCTTAACGGCACCCCAAGGTCATGCAAGTTTGAAAAAAAATCTCCACCTGCGGTAGTATTTTTTCCCAAAACCTTGTGTTGCCTAAACACTAACCTTTCCTGCTCGTGAAACGAAACATAGCATACTCCGGCTCTTTAAACGAATAAAAAAAATGTCAGGTATGAAGATCAACAGCATTGGAAATGGTAATGGAGTGAAACGAAACAGCACCTCCTCTCATTACCGAATAAATCAACTCAACATCAAACATTAAAGCTATGGCACATCACATCAATATATCAGAAGCAAGCGTATATGTAGGAACGTATGCAAAATATAATAACGGTTCAATCTTCGGCAAATGGCTTAAGCTATCCGACTATGCCGACAAGAAAGAGTTTTACGAAGCCTGTCAGGAACTCCACAGCGATGAGGAAGACCCCGAATTTATGTTCCAGGATTATGAAAATATACCGGAAGGGTTAATCAGCGAATGTTCGATTAGCGATAACATATTCGAGATTTTAACGGCATTAGAGGACATGGATGAACACTTGCAAGAACCTTTCCTGATATGGTGCGCAAACGGGCATCATAGGCTATCAGGGCAAGATATAAACGACCTCATCAGCGACTTTGAAAATGACTATATCGGTAAGTATGAAGACGAAGAAGAATATGCAAGAGAGCTTGTAGATGAAAGAAGCGACCTGTCAGAGTTTGCATTGCAGTATTTCGATTACGAAGCTTACGCCAAAGATTTGTTTTGCGGCAACTATTGGATTGAAGATGGCTATGTATTCTATCAATCATAAACATACTTTTTTAATCGCAGGCGGCTACAAAAAGTGGTCGCCTGTAAAAATCAGCAGTATGAAAACAAGGTCAAAAGACGAAGCAAAAAATTACGCTAAAACGCAAAGTCTGAATAATGATTACAAGGATATAACGGTATATATCATTCATTGTAACCGGACAGGGTATTTCTATGTAGACACCAACAGCTTAATAAGAACGTGGGAACAGCTTATCGGCTATTACCTGAACGGGGTTTTTACTCCTGAAGAATAACATTAATAATATTTAAAGCGATTAAAAATGAAAACAACAGATAAAGCGACAGCGCATTTATTGGTAAAAGCAAATACCAACAGCGAATGGGATAATTGCGATTTTGCCATTATCCATATTACGGAGGAATGGAAAAAGGAACAGCAAAAACGGATTGCGTTCCTCAAACCCTTGCAGGGAGATTGTCATTTCCAATCCATGTACTACTATGATACAGCAGTAGATTTTTACAGGACAGGCGAAGGCGACCAGCCCGACATTGAGGAATTACTCGGAGATAAAGATTGGGTTTTTGTGGAACTGGACGAGGACGAGCAGCAAAGACTAACACCTCCCGAAAACAGGTTAGACTGTTACAGGATTGTATTACAGGCAGACGGTACAGGCTACTATAAAGCCTACAGCAAGTATAACAGCGAAGAATTCTGGACAGAGGACATTTTATTAACCCAAATAATCTAACAACCATGTTATATATAACAGACTTAACAGGTCGTCGAATTGAAGTAACCGACCCTGATAAAGCCATTGAACAGGCAGAATATATTAAGGATTACCACCACATACCGCCGGTGGAAAGCGACAAGGGAAGACAAGCCTATTGGCGGGATATATATGAAAAACTGTTACAGCTAAAATCAAAAGAAAATGAGTAATCTGGCAAACAAAACGGAATATAGAGCATTAAGCATAATTGCTAAAATGGTAAAGCAGTTTGAATACCTGCATTATTTAGATATGACCAAAAGCGATGATTGGGATGCTACAGCGGCAAGGAATTTATTAGAAGGTATCATTCAATCAAACGGGTACAAGATTAATTATAACAGAGGGAGCAATAAACCGCTAGTGAAATTATAAGCATGACCTTCTTTTGATGATACAGGTGCGGGTATAGCGGGAACGGCATAGCTTCGTTCCCGCAGCCCTTCCCGAAAATCGGGCGGCAAAAAGACTACCCCTCCCTGTGACCGGGACAGTCTTTTTGCGTTAAAGCGGTGCAACCCCTTGGCAAAATGCCACCGCAATAAAACCCCTCCTTTCCATATTTTGCCAAACAGGTTGCGGCGCTGTTCGTGGGATACTTAGTTATCCCATGCATTATCCTGTAACCTGGCTACTTTCTTTCATGAGCTGCCGAAAAAGAAAGTAGCAAAGAAACCCGGGATTATGCCTGTTTTTTAAACGTTACAACCAGGTAAAAAAGTGGGTAGTATATCGCCTGAACGATTTGCGAAAATGCTTTAAAGCCCTTGAAAGCTGCGTTTCTACTGTACGGGGAGAAATGGACATCTGGCTGGCGATCTCCTTAACAGATAAGCCATCCTGCCTGCTGTACTTAAAAATGATCCGGCATTTTTCCGGCAGCTTATTAGTTTCCTGATGTAGTACAGTTAAGAGATATTTATAATGTATTTCACTTTCATGGTCAGCAAAAAAAGGTAAAGCCAGCTCTTCGGTATCCTGCCCGGTTACCGGTAACCGGTTTTGCTTTTCAATATACGCAAGTGCCATGTATTTTACAGCAGTAGCCAGATAGCTCTTTAATGATATAACCTCCGTTTTATGCCTGTTGCGCCAAAGGCTGGTAAACACTTCCTGGACAATATCTTCCGCCACCTGGGTATCCTTTACACGGTTATAGGCTATACCCAACAGCAGTTCCCAGTATTTGTTGTAAATACCCGTAAATGCAGCCTGGTCGCCCTCTTTGAGCCGCTCTGCCAGTTCTATGTCAGTCAGGTTATCATCCACAAATTTCCGTTCCGGGTTTGGTCGGTTATTAATAAAAATACTTTTCTGGAGGGGATAAAGGCTAAAAAATCATTACAGAAGCAAGGTGTTTTCGGAGGTCACAGACTGACAAATATAATATAAAATATTTTCTTGCAGCCGTAGAATTGGTACTTCTGATTTTGGCAGGTGCAGCTCTATTCTTATTGGGTGCTAATTCCTGGATGCTATCCGGTTGCTCCCCTGGTTACAGACTAGGGAAACTATTTGACTATCATTACTCATTATGCATCCGGTTGTTTGTACGAATATGTGTTATTTCTAAACAAGCGAATTAAAGAAATGCGGAGTAGTTACTTCTGCACTTACTTTTTAATACCTAAATTTTGTTAAGATGATAAGACAACTTTTAGAAATCAACTACGCTTCTAATGTAGCCCGTTGCTCTTGTAAGGAATACTTTTATTTTATTTGTTTTCCAAAGTCCTGTTAAGTATTCTTTGTGTCAGTTCAGGAAAACGTATTACTGCTGCAATCCAAACAGTTGCTTCAAATATTGCGGGAAACAAAATATCCTGTCCGTGTTGCAAATGTGTAGCAATAGCACCACCCAAATAAGAGGATAAAAGTAATAAGCCTAAAATCCCTGTTCTCGGAAAAAGAAACAGTACGACTGAAACTGCCTCTATTATCCCTAAAATAACATAAGATTTTGCAGACAGCCCAAAAGAAAAAGCCGTTTGCAAAGCGTGTTCGCTACTTCCGATTTTATCAATTGCGGAAGCCAAAAGCATTAAGCCCGATAAACCACTTAGTACCCAACCGATTATTTTTTTTGTTTTTGTACTCATTGTTCTACTGTTTTTTAATGTTTGCTATTTACAGAGCCATTCCTCCGTCTATGAAAAACTCTGCCCCTGTGATAAATGATGAAGAACTGTTGTCAGACAGGTAGACCACCAGTTTGGCGACATCTTCGGGTGTTCCCAATTTTGCTAACGGAACTTGGCTAATAATTTGTGCTGTTATTCCTTTCAAAGTCTCTTCGTCAAAACCAAACTTGTTTTGCATTTCCGTATGTGTGGGTCCAGGGCTTACGATATTTACCCTGATGTTTTTCGGTGCTAATTCCTTTGCCGCAATTTTGGCAATGTGAAGCAATGCGGACTTACTTGCAGAATAAGCGGAACTGTTTGGTATTGCCATTGCTGTATTTCCCGAAGTAAGGACTATTACAGAAGCACCGTCATTTAAAAGGGGAATGAATTTTTGAAGAACAAAGAAAGTTCCTTTGACATTGGTATTGAAAATAGTGTCAAACTCATTTTCGGAAGTATATTCAATAGGCGAAAAAAATGCCACTCCTGCGTTCAGGAACAGTATATCCACTTTGCCGTAACTGGATTTTACTTCCTCTGCCAACCGGTCAATATCTTCCATCACGGACTGGTTGGCAAGAAATGATTTTATACCTGTTTGTTCAGATACCTTTTTTAAGGCATCTTCTCTTTTGCCTGTAATTAGAACGTTTGCAGATAAGTCCGAAAATGCTTTTGCTGCGGCGAAGCCAATTCCACTATTGCCACCTGTGATTACTACCACTTTGTTTTTTAGATTGCTCATTTTATTATTTTTTATTCGTTGCAAAGCTAGAAAGAGATAGTATATATTTGTAACCAATTACATAATTGATAGTAGTTACATAAATGTAAGTATATGAAAAATAAGAACACACATAAAAATTGCAGTAATGTGCATTTAGCTATTCAGGACACGTTATACGTTGTAAGCGGCAAATGGAAACTGGTGATTTTAGCTATCCTGGTAAACGATGGAAAAAAGCGTTTTGGAGAGTTGTCAAGACAGGCAGGTATTACCCCAAGAATTTTATCAAAGGAACTGCAGGAAATGGAAATGAATAAACTGGTTTCCCGAACTGTATTGGATACTAAACCTGTAACGGTAGAGTATGCAGCAACAAAATATGCCGATACCTTAAAAGAAGTAATTGATGCGATGATAAAATGGGGGCAAAGTCATAGAGAAGCTGTAAAAAGTAACTAAATTTACTTGGTAGTTAGTTATAGAGTTGGTATATGTTATCAGTTAAACGATTGTCGAAACTCCAAAGGCGAAACATCGGTTTTCTTCTTAAACAATTTATTGAATGACTGCGGATATTCAAAGCCTAATTGATAGGCAATTTCAGCAACGGTTAAATTGGTGGAAGAAAGATACTCTTTTGCTTTTTCAACCAGTTTTTCGTGAATGTGGGTTTGAGCATTTTGCCCTGTGAGTGAACGGAGCATATCACTTAAATAATGAGCCGAAACATTAAGTTTTCCTGCTAAAAATTCTACCGTTGGCAATCCGTTTTTTAATGTTTCATCGTTGTTAAAATAATCGTTTAGCAACTGTTCCATTTTGGAAAGCAAATCATTGTTTACCGCTTTTCGGGTAATAAATTGCCGTTCGTAAAAACGGTTACTGTAATTAAGCAGCAAATCAATCTGTGAAAGAATAATATCTTGAGTATGACGGTCAATATGCTGATATTCCGTTTCTATTTTCTGAAAAATTTCGATGATGTCTTTTTCTTCTCGTTCCGAAAGATGTAAGGCTTCATTGACGGCATACGAAAAGAAACCGTAATTTTTAATAGCGGTTGCAATTGGGTGTTTGTGCAAAAAATCGGAGTGAAACATCAGCATATAACCTATTCCACATTCCTGATTGACTTGGTTTACTTCTTCCACAACCAGAGATTGGATTTGCTTCGGTGCGAAAAAACTCATTGTGCCTTTGTCGTAATCGTAGTATTGCTGTCCGTATTTTACTCTTGCATTTACATCACTTTTTAACGAAATGCTGTAAAAATTTACCGAAAATTTTTCCCAAACATCATTTGCCGTAAGCAGTTGCATATCTGAAACTTTAATCACACTGACCAACGGGTGCAGTGGTTTGGGCAACGACAACAGTTTGTGAAATTCGGATATGGAATTGATGATGTGCATCTTGTTTTTTCTTTTGCAAATTTATAAAAAGCAACTGCCTAAAAAGACAGTTGCCTGATTTTAATTATCCTAAAAATTGTTTCCCGAGTTCTTTTCGGAACGCTTCGCTACCTATTTCCAAATGTCTTGCATACATTGCATTGGCATCTGCACCTGCCATATAACGCACTTGGTCTTTGCCATCGGTTGTGGCTTCGTAAACCACTTCGGCAATTTTTTCCGCAGTCGAGGCTGATTTAAATGCTTCTTCAAAACCGCTAAACATCTTATTTTCCATTTCCTGATATTCGGGTTGTGAACTCATATCGAGCGACCTGTTCGCAAAATCGGTTAAAATTCCACCTGGTGCAACAGTCTTGATACCGATTCCAAATTGGCTCAATTCGAAAGACATACTTTCAGACCAGCCTTCCAAAGCGAATTTTGTAGCGTGATAAATGGAATGTAACGGGAAACTCCAAATCCCACCGATAGAAGTTGTCGTGATAAACAAACCGCTTTTGTTTTCTCTGAAATATGGGATAAACGCTTGTGTAACACGCAAAACACCCAATAAATTAGTGTTGATTTGGCGAACGATTTTTTCATCACTAATTCCTTCCAATGCACCCATAAGTCCGTAACCTGCATTATTAAAAACCACATCAATATTGTGTATCGAAATGGCTTTAGCAACGGTTTCTTGGATTTGTTCCAAATTGGTAACGTCAAGCGGTAACAGCGTGACATTTTCCAATTGGTTTAATTCTGTTTCCTTTTCGGGATTTCGCATTGTAGCGATTACATTCCAACCTTTGCTTTGAAATAATTTAGCGGTTGCTTTGCCCAAACCTGTTGAAGCTCCTGTAATGAAAATTGCTTTTGACATTGTTTTAATTATTTAAGTTTTACAATGCAAAATTCCGCAGAAGCCAAAACACCGGTGTTTCCAAATTGGATTTCGTTGTGTCCAAAATGGGGTAAAGAAATGTAAAAGGGCACTTAGTTGATGTTTAAGCTATTTCCGTTACAAATTCGTCTTTCGGTGTCCGATACTTTTTGAGATTTACCAACCAATCGTTTTCACTTTCTCTATAACCGACAGGCAGTATCACAACACTTTTCAAGCCTAATTTTTCAAGCCCAAGAAATTCGTCCATTTTGGCATTGTCGAAACCCTCCATTGGCGTTGCATCTACTTTTTGTTCTGCTGCGGCAGCAATTGCCAGACCAAAAGAAAGATAAGCCTGTTTTGCACATCGGTGTGCCTGCCATTCTTTTCCTAATGGCTCATACATATCCGAAATTATTTTTTTATAATCGTCAAATGTGTTGTCGGGCAATCCTCTTTCTCTTGAAGTTTTTAATAAGACATCGCCTACTCTTTCAGCATCGTAACTATCCCAAGCAGCCCATACCAACAAATGAGAGCAATCAGTAATTTGACTTTGGTTGAATGAGAACTCCCGGATTTGTTCCAATTTTTTTCTGTCGCTGATTACAAAAATCTTGTAGGGTTGCAGTCCAGATGATGACGGCGCAAATCTTGCTGCTTCCAGGATGTAATCTAATTTGTCTTGCGGAACGGCTTGTCCGTTCATTTTCTTTGTAGCGTAACGCCATTTTAAATCTTCTAATAAAGCCATATTTTAAAATATTATTGTTAAGCCTACAAATTTCATTACTTATTGTATACTTTTGTCACTTGGTATCAAAAAGTAATAGTAACAAACAGGTAACAAGGTGACTTATGATGGACAAGAAGTATGATAATTATGAATGTAAAAAGACCATTATGGCTGTTCACGATGCTATGTACGTGCTTAGCGGGAAATGGAAAATTTCTATTATAGCCGCTCTTTGCTTTAACAAGAAAAGGTATTCCGATTTACTAAGGGATGTAAACGGTATATCCGGGAAAATGTTAAGTAGAGAATTAAAGGAAATGGAAATGAACCAACTCATCAAAAGAACAGTTTTAGATACACAGCCTATAACTGTACAATATGAACTGACACAGTATGGACAGAAGCTAAAGTCAGTAATTGACCATCTTGCAGTCTGGGGTCTTGAACACCGGAAAAAAATTATCGGATAACAGGGTTGTCTGTCCGTTGCGCTACGGTTTCGGCTGTTATAGTTCCTGTTACAATGAATTTGTTTTCCATAGCATCTTTAAGCGAAACAAATCTTGCATTGGGAAAGTTGTCTGTGCCAATAGTGTATAAGCAACAAGCGGTAGGTATTCTGACGCTAGTTAATTTAAGTTCTTCCTGGAACCACTTGTTGAAATGTTCAAGAGGTGTCATTTCCATTCTATCCTGTTGAAATTTTTCCGTCATAATACTAAGCAATGTTGATGAGTGCCTAACGGCATTATACTATAAGTTTACTCTTATCAGGAGTGTTCTTTTCATCGAAAAATAATCATAGCGATTGAGAATACCAACAAAAGCCGTAAATTAAACTATTAATGAACCCGCCCGCTTTTTAATCCTGTTTCCGGTTAGCCGTTGCTGACTGCATATGTCATCGAGGTTATAACCGCTGGCTAAATTTTTCCTTAAACAACAGCCCGGTTCAGAGAACCGGGCTGTTGTTTAAGGATTGCCGTCTTACCTGATTGGCTCCGGCATAATAAATAGCGCCTTTTATCTTACCGACAGGTAATTTCACCGAAAAAATTTTATATATGATTATGTAGTGAATAAGTTTACAACGGTTTTTCATAGGATATTGGATTTAAAGCGGGCAGGATTTCTATCCAGCCCTTTTTCTTTTTATACCGTTTTAGTAACTTACAAGTGTAAATAAACCGACGGTCAGTTCTTAATAACCCTCAACAAATGCTAACAAAATATTTTATAATACTAACCCTTTTGACATTGACGCTTGTTTCCTGCGACCCGGCTATCGGCGTTGCTATTGTAAACAACTCCAAAACAGACAAGAATATCAGGGTAGAATACCCTCCCCATACAAGGCTACCCCTTTACGGCAGGGACACTACGACAGACTCGTTAAAAACCTATGACCTTAGTTTAAAAGACAGGTATATGCATCCTGGTAAAATTCCCATTTTATCTATGGATACTTTAAAAAGAACGTATTCATTTAATTTAAAAGCCGGACAGGAAGCATTTGTTGAAAGCCGGTTCCTTGCTACTCATCCAACTTATGGACAGGTTTTTATAATTGATAACACTGATACGGTTGAGTTAAAGAAAAAGGGAAAAGACTTCGTTAAAAAGCCTAAGCTATCAATGGGTGGCACCTGGAAATATACCATTACAGATGATAAACCATGATGAATACAAAACAGTAAAGCCCTATCGGTAGACCTGCTAAAAATAACTGTTGTAGACACATAACCTATACCAAACACTTTTATGAAAGCATCATACCTACTCTTGTCATTAGTATCCATTTACTTAGTCATAGTGATAGTTGCCGCCAGTAAGTACTTGCGAAAAGAATACCGGTTTAGCGCCACTGAATCCGCATATTTTAAAAATTATACCCCTCAGCTTCGTTGCTCTGCAGGAGTAAAGAAGGATAAAAGAGTATTGAAGGGAGAATCGGATAAAGGTCATATTTACCTTTACTTTGAATGCTACTATGATACCGGCAGCATTTGCAGCAAACCGGCTGATACCGTAGAATTAATGCTCAAAAATATCGTAACAGGGTTTGAAAAAATCATGGACTACCGGGAACGGTACGATTCTGTTACCATCACTTTAACGGAAAGAAAAATTATTGACAGGAGAAACCTGAAGGTCACCTGTAAAAAATCGTTTTCGTATGCTTTGAATGCATTACAGGATTAGCACTTAAAATTACAATTGAAGGCATATACTTATCATTTCATCCTATCCTATTTTATCGGCAATCTTTTGAGATAAATTGGATAGTTGATTGTTAACATCCTTTATATTTTGGTCCAGTCCATATTTCAATTATTAATGGATTATTGAAAAAAACCTAAACAATTCCATTTTCTTAAAATAGAAGGGAAGTTTTATTATTACTTTATTATATCCACCGAAACCGTAACCCCGTGCCATAATCTGTTCTGGTAAACCCAATACTCTTTTCCTTTACCCAGAACATTATCAAAACCAAATGCATAACCAATACCAATAGAGTTAAGACCAAATAAAACAATACCGCCATAGGTTAAGATAGTTGATTTTCTATTTGACAAGAGCCCGACCGCATTCGTGTTTATATTCAGGTCTGTTCCGCCAATTCCGAACAGTCCCCCAACCGAAAGAGAATAATTAACAGAAGTACTTCCTAAGAATTTCTTTGTAGGATCAAAAGATGTCCTAATCCACCTGATAGAAGGTGCAAAATTCACATTAAACCCTGTTTCCAGCGTAGGAGGGTTGATGGTATCATTGCCAACCCCACTCCTGTATTTTAACGGGATGGTCATACTTGAAAGAACAAACTTTGCATGTTGATAGCGAAATGCCTGCTTGTCAAATTGCTTATTGCCTATAAATTTATTTGTTTCCGAAGTGTAAAATTTCCCTTCAAGCTCGGCGAAATTTCCTCGTTTTGAGCCATCAATATAAGCAGTACCAACACTATCCAGGTTATTGACATCTACATCTTCTATTAGAAAATGATCTGTTTTATCTTTTATTTTAGAGTTAAAACTACTTTTCACTTCATACTCCACTACATAGTCATTTTGACCAATTACACCCTGCTTACTGACATATTGATATAACTTATTACCGGAAAGAACCCTGGTTTCGCGGCACCCAATCAGGAGTAACAAAGGAGAAATAAGGACCAATGGTTTAATGAATTTCATAAACTTCTATTGACGTATTTTATTTAATATAGTTACTTCTTTTCTTACTGTATCAAATACAGCTTCTCTCATTTCTAATAACTGAATGATAGGCGCCATAGCCTCCTTACCGATATTTTTTCCTTCGTATACGGAACTATCAGCTAATATTAACTTTACGTATCCAGACGAATAAGCATTATACTGAATAGTATAAGATATTATGCCTTTTAACGGTGATTGACTTACTGATTTTAGGTTATCGCTGGAAAACTTTGTCTGTGTAAACTCCGGTTCTGCATTACAGGAAAATAACACGATCAGTATAAACAATAGCAGATACTTACATCTGGAGAGAATGCGGCTCATAAGCGTTGAAAGGTTTAAAGGTTAATAAAATCGTTATGTATGTAAAGGGTATTCCGTTGAGGTTTTCGTAGAGTTTTGGCGGCGGTATTACCACATAGAAATATGCAGCAACAACAAATTAGGCTTTTTAATTATAACTGGCAAATGATTTCACCAGAAACTACGCAAACATTATTCAGTTATCGGGAGTAACGGAATTGCTTTAAACAGGATATAAGTTGGTTATGTATTTTTCGTTACAGAACCCCCATTTGGGGTAAAACGCCCGTTCTACGCAACTAAAACCGTTTACAAAAAAGCCCGGATAGGATTACCCGGGCTTGTTGCTAACCTATGGGGTTATCCCCATGAAAAACACCAACTTAAACTTACAATAATTTTTTGACACCTGTTATAACCCGTAGGAATTTGTCATCCTACAGGTAGCAAAACCCTTCACATACAATATTCTCTGTTGCTACTTACTCTAAAAAAATATAAGAAGTAGCTTCCTATTAAACACCTTTCCGGACAGTACAACTTGTTAAATAATGTCGATTGTATAATAATATATTAGGAAAACTGCCTGCAATCGCATATCTTCATTTAGTGAACACAAGTTCTTCATCAGTTAGTCTTGATCAGTTTTAATTCTTACGCTTCTTCTGGTAATAATTCTTCTCCTCTCTGCTCTTGCTGTAGTCCTTCTGTCACTTTTTTTTAATCATTTAATTTTTTTAGTATGAACATGTTTGTATCAAACCTGGGTTTTCATGTGCAGGAAGAGGATCTTAAACAACTTTTCGGATCATTCGGTGAAGTAACTTCCGCCAAAGTAATCAAAGACAGGGACACAGGTCGCAGTCGTGGTTTTGGATTTGTTGAAATGAGCTCCAATGAAGCAGCTCAAAATGCGATGGATGCTTTACAGAATAAAGAACTGGAAGGTCGTGCCATGTCGGTAAACGTTGCCAGGGATAAAGGAAGCACTCAACGCAATCGCTGGTAATTAGCTATTGTTTTTAGTTTTAGTTATAATCTCCGATCCGAATAAATGGGAGGCATCTGCAGTGAATCATACACTGCTATGCTTCCTGTTTTTCTTCATTAAACTATGCCCCATGTCATTTATTAAACAAAATATGTGTTTTGTTCATTACCGATGGGATACAGAAGAAAAGCCTGCCCATGTTGTATTTGATGGTGAACCTTCCCGCAGGACTTTTGACCGCTACAATGGTAACCAGATGCTGTACCTGATTAATTTTTGCGCAACAGTGATCGAAAATTTTGACCTGAACAATGCCCGCCTGTTGGAGAGCAAAATCGCTCATCAGTTACCACCGGGTTTAAAAAGTGAACGATCCGTTTTTAACTGGATCATGCAAACAACCTGACACTTTAGCACTTAATAAGACTACTATTCTTATTGTTTTCCTTATACATAAGGAAAGTATTTTTGCAGGTAGTATATTTCAGCCCCTCTTTACTTCATATCCATCCAAAATGATTTAGTACCGGTAGCATACGGCATTAATATTCATCCCCGCCCCTACGGAAGCAAACAAGATTACGTCTCCCGGTGCCAAAGAATGTGACTTTACCTGTTCTTTTTTAACCAGGTCATACAGCGTGGGGATTGTTGCCACCGAACTGTTGCCCAGCCAGTGAATGCTCATCGGCATGATGTTTTCCGGCACAGGTAGATCATAAAGCTGATACAAGCGTTGGATAATCGCTTCATCCATCTTTTCATTCGCCTGGTGAATGAATATTTTTTTCAAATCCCGGATCGCTACGCCGCTTTTGTCCAGGCATTCCTTCATGGCAGCAGGTACGTAGGATAAGGCATATTCATATACTTTTCGTCCCTTCATTTTGATGTACCGCACAGCGGGATCATTATCGGGATGACCAGATGTACCCATATCAATATAATCTACTTCCTCTAACGCATGCGTTTGTACACAGGCAGATAAAATACCCGGACCATGAAGCGGAACATCCTTATACTCCAGAACAACAGCCCCCGCACCATCACTGAAAATCATGCTGTCCCTGTCAAAAATATCAATGACACGGGAAAGTGTTTCTGTTCCCACTATTAATGCTTTTTTGGCAACCCCTGCTTTAAAAAAGGAATCGGCATGTATAATGCCCTGTAGCCATCCGGGGCAACCAAATAATAAGTCATAGGCGATACATGACGGGTTACGAATACCTAACTGATGTTTGATCTGGCTGGCGAGCGAAGGCACCGCCAACGACTGAATTGTACCGGCTAATACATTGCCAAAATTATGCGCTACTATCAGTTGATCAATTTCCTCCGGGTTTACGCCACTGTCCCGAAGCGCAGCTTTAGCAGCCAGGCTTCCTATATCCGAAGTCGTAAGCTCTCCTGCCACATACCTCCTTTCTTCAATACCGGTAATTTGCTTGAATTTGCGGACAATATCTACCGGTGCGGATGGCAAAGGCTGTCCATCGGAATAAAACATGTGCCGCGAAAAATCCTGGTTTCTCTGAATGTGGGTCGGAATATAGGAGCCACTGCCTGTAATAACGGAATAAAACATATCTACTGTACAATTAAAAATAAACATACTTATCGGCTGCGCATAACCCCTATAGGTTTCCTGTCAGTTGTACGACGGATAGAAAGGGGCTTAATATCCCATACTTATGACAACCTGAATACATTGCAATTAACAGTTAAATCGGAAAAAAAACAACTTTAGTGGATAAAGACATTTATCAACCGGTTGTCCAAGCGTTATCCGGGTAAAATCATCTCCAGTGTAGCCAACGGAAACATCATTACAATAACGGAAGTGGTCGTATTCCCAACCCTGACTGGTTGAAAACAAAGTGCCTCCTGTGCTGGTTTTGATAAAGCAAGTGGAGTAAACTGAACGGCAGGATCGTTCCTCATTAAAGAAGATTCATATAGGGAAGGCAATAGATTCAAGAATATTAGAAAAAAGTAAGTAATACACTTACTAAAAAGCTATACACTGAATAGGAATTAAACTCTACACCTAAAATATGAAACAGCGAAATATTTTCAAACAGGATTTTTCCGGGGATTAAAAGGGGAAAAATCCTGTTGGATGAAAGAGGTATTGGGCATATCTTCAAAAAAAATTGACAAGGCTATACCATAGGTATAAATGATACAGCGATCAAGGCGTATTTTCTGAAAGCGCTTTTTTGATTTCCAACAGATCGTGGTACCTGGGCATTATTACAGCAGATACGATACTTCCGTCCCTTAGATCACGTAAGTTTTTGGTAACAAACTTTGGCAAATCAAGAAATGTGATAGCATTGTGAAGTTTGATGGTTTTAGGTATCTCTTCAGATGCAAAAAAACTTTCCAGCGCTTCAATATCTTCTTCAGAAAACATAACTTATAAATTTATATTGTGTACAAAGGTAGACAATGAATGACATGATTTATGCGTGTGGTCATAATATGGAAGTCTTATGCCACGCCTACCTATTGGTGAAAACAAGTAAGAGTAAACATTTTATGGGAAAATGATAAAATAATTTTGCCGAATCAATATTAATCGTAAAATTGTATCGAGATTGTCAGGTCATTCATTATTTTCCACTCTGTTATTTTTAATTCAATCCTCCTGTTAAAAGGCTTTATAAGAAGCCCGGCATTAACCTATAGCGTTGGTATTTTACGTTACAGACGATTCTTATTATTTACTTTTTGAATAAAGAAGTATATACTACCTACCCAAAGAAAACTGGCATTATCCCCTATTTCTTATAACCATTAAACTGTTTTCAACCATGCGCCAGTTGCTACTGAAAAACATAAGACTGATCTTATGTCTCACCGTTATTAGTTTTACTACTACTATTGCCAGGGCACAAACTGTACCCACAGACACTACTTCAGAAAAGCTACCAGTAGACACTATTTACTATTATTACCGATATGATACCGTCCCCAGGTATATACCTGTTGACGTAATCGTAACTGATGCCAGCTCAGTTAAATCGATACCGAAATCACCAATGATGGAAACGATGGCTATCCACAGCCATATACCCACTTCGGTAGAGCCGGACAGGAATAAGAACGTAGGAGAGATACCTATACAGGAAAATGTTTCCGCTACCGGTGGATTAACCTATAATGTCCCCTTGCAGGTGGTACCCGGCAGGACAACACTCCCACTATCATTAAGCATTGCCTATTCTAGCCAGGCAGGAGCTGGTTATGTAGGATTCGGATGGAACATTAATGGCTTATCTATGATACAGGAAGTAAGTACCAATATTTATTATAACACCAAAACCGAGCCGCTTAAACTAACCAAAGTCGGTCAGTTTGTATTGGACGGTATGAAATTGGTAAAGTTGAGTGAAAACAGCACGCAGATCACCTACCAGTCCGAACAGGGTAATATAAAAGCTACAGCTACTCTTAACGGAAATCATATTAAATACTTTAGTGTTTCCTACCCCAATGGAAATACTGCTATTTATGGTTATGAAACAAACTCTTTTTCGCAATTGTATTATCCGTTGACAAGGCTGGAAGACCTGCACGGTAACCGCATATTATACAGTTATACGTTAAGGGGAGAACAATATTATATTTCTCAGATCCAATACGGTGGTACCGCATCGGTAGCGCATTATGCATCTGTTGATTTTAGCTACGCTGTTCGTACAGACGTAAACACCCATTATGGCGCAGGTAAAACACTCTTAAAAGACTGGCTGCTGACCAGCATTGCCTGCAAATCATCCGGCACCACCTTGCGTACCTATTCCTTTACCTACCTGTATACAAATAATACCGCTTTATTGCAAAAGATAGATTGCAGCGCCGGTGGCGGCAGCTTAAATCCTTTACAATTTTATTATGGCAACGGCTCCACTACTGCCCAACTAATTAAAACGAGCACACAATTAACCAGTTGGTTTTCCGGTAATCCCAGCGTGGTCAACCTAAAAATATCTAAAGGAAAATTTGATTACGGAACGGAGAACGACGGGGTGATCGTTTATCCCAACCTGAACCCATATTCTTATCAGAGTCTGCAATATGTCAACCTGTTTGCTACCAACCAGGAACTATTGATATACCAGGGGTTGGAAGGGTCCTTCTCCATACCCAATTCAGTACTTACAGGTACAGGTTTTGTCAACATGTTTTCTGCCAACATAGATGCTGATTCAAAAGAAGAAGTTATTAAGATCAACAACCTAAAAAATGGCAGCCTGGACCGCGTGGAGTTCAGGATATATAAGCCAAATCTGTATTACGGGTTGGGGCTGCATGCTACCCGCACTTTTGACCTGGGGAATTTGATTCGTTATACCAGCCTTACTCCCCAAACAGTGCATCCAAAATATTTTTATTCAGGTGACTTTAACGGTGACGGTAAAATGGAAATACTGGCAGTATCCTGCCACAATCCGTTCGGAAGCTCATCCATCGTATCCAAAACGTATATTTTTGACCTGGAAGCCGGTGTAAAACGGCATGAAAGCACAGGACTTAATTTTAAAATTGATTATTCCGTAACGAGTGGAGTGAACGATGACATATTATTCCCGGTAGATGTGGACGACGACGGTAAAACTGATATCATTCACATTCATGATAACGGAACAGATGTTTATACTTTCGATATATCCGGTACAACCTATACCAGAAGGCTTATTGCCAGCAATACCAATTTAAAAAAGGCAGATGTCAAATTCAGGCAACTGGCGATAGGCGATCTGAACGCAGACGGGTTGCCGGATATACTGATCTCTCCCAGGGAATCCTATTATTATACTTATTATGTTACCGTACCCGTGTATGCACCCCGGTATTGCAGCAACGGGCACGAGGGTACATACAGCTACGGCTATTGCAGCACCTGTAACGTTTATATGCCTGAATCCAGCTATTGTTATGAGTGCAACAGCTACCTGAATTACAGCTACGATTATGGCACCGGTACCTGGCAGTATATGTGTCCCTCACATGGCGCAAATGTTACAGTGCCTGTAACAGAGTATATCAATAATGGTAATACCTGGTCAGCACACTATTGCAAGGGTAACGGTACACTCGACAAAAAGACTATCACTTTTAAAAACCTGGAACAAAATGAAAAGATCATCCTGCAGGACGTGAACGGGGATCATTTTACGGATGTGGTATCCACCAGGGGTAGCACGGTATATACCTACCTTGTCACCAATGGCAATATCAGCGCCAGTGTAGCAGCATCTAATTGGGTAACAGGAGGAAATTATGTAGTACCTTCTCACGTGGGAGGAGCTCACTATCACAGCCAGTTGATCAGCCTGAATGGCGGGCAGGTCGATAAGCTTGCTTTCAGCCGTAATGATGGAAAACAAAGGCTGGTTACCGGCATGGTCAACAGCCTGGGCGTAGTTTCCAAGACGGACTACCGGCTCATTAACGAAGGTATCTCCCAGTATGGTAACAGCAGTGACTGGTACACGCAAGGGTCCGGTGCTGTATTTCCTTATTTAAACTACCAGGGACCGATAGCGGTGGTTACTGAAAAGGAACAATGGCTAAAAGGCGTTCATACAGCCCATACCCGGCACCGGTATGAAAATGCAGTACTTCATTTGCAGGGGCTGGGTTTGGCTGGATTTGCTAAAGTATATACCACCAACGAGAAGAAAGGACATACCCTGACACGTACCTACAACCCCTGGCAATACGGTACGCTTACCAAAGAACAGTCGCTCCAGGCAGTAATAGACTACGAGTATAACTTTAATGTCGCCACTAACAAGATCGCCAAAATATGGGTTACAAAGAAAACGGAAAACGATGTATTGAAGAATACTACGGTTATCAACACGTATGCCTATGATACTTACGGTAACCTCACCAGCGAGATCAATGATTTTGGCGGCGGTTTAAAAACCACGACCACCAACACGATTACCAATGCCACGGGTACACCCTATGTATTGGGTGTAATAACTTCCAGTTCGGTCAAGAAAGACAGGGCTGGCGCTTCCGTCACCATAAAGGACGACTACACTTATAGTACACAGTACCGCCCGCTTAGCAAGATCACCAAATACAATAACAATACCGTCAATACGGAAGAATGGCTGTACGATGCTTATGGGAATGTGACCCAGGAAAGAGTAAAATCTTATAGCGCCACCACCTGGCTCACCACACAGTACCAGTATGGCACTGCCGGCAGGTTTATGACGAAAAAAATAAACCCGCTTTCCCAGGCAACGGATTATGTGTTTGCGACCAATGGCACCCTGACCTCAGAAAAGGATTTTAAAAATAACACCACCAGCTATGAGTATGACAACTGGCAACGGTTAAAGAAAATAACCAGACCGGATGGCACTATCAATAATATTACACTGGAATGGCATGCAACCGGTAATGACAGACTATATACCCGGGTAGAAACCTATACCGGGAAACCTACTGAACGTGAACACTATGACGGCTTGAACAGGAAAATAAGAAGCAGCGTGGTTGGGTTTGACGGTGCACAAGTGTTTACTGATCACACCTATGATACACATCGAAGGCTGCACAAGACCTCACAGCCTTATAAAACAGGCACCCCGCTATGGGAAACCCGCGTCTATGACCAGCACGACAGGCTTACCCAGTTAACAGCAGCTACCGGTACTGTTACTACATATTCATATAGCAACACAACTGTTACGGAAACGAAAAACAGCGTCAGCACTACTAAAACGACAGATGCTACCGGAGCGCTTACATCCGTGATCAACCCTGCAGGCACCATCAGTTATGTGTACCGTCCTGACGGACAAGCCAGCAGTATTACAGCCCCCGGCAGCGCCGTTACTACTTTTGCCTATGATGCTTTTGGTCGGCAGACGCAGATCGCTGATCCGAGCGCCGGAACCGTCACCTATACCTATGACGCCGCCGGTAACCCCAACAGTGTAAAAGATGCCAATAATAAAACGGTCAACTTTACCTTTGATGCTTTTAAACGGATAACGGGTAAAACATCCCCGGAGTTTAATACCACTTATTCCTACAATACGGACGGTTGGCTGACAGGTATCACCAATACCAACAGCACTTCCAAAACATTTACCTATGATAACCTGGGAAGGGTTACACAAAGCGCTGAAACAGTCGGCAGCGAAAGCTACCAGGTAACTTATGCCTATACCAACGGTAAGCTTAATCAGACCGTACATACTAATGTAGGCTATACTATTAACTATTTATATAATACATATGGGTACCTGTTCAAGCTCACCAACGCCGGTGGCACTGCTTTAAAAACCATCAATACCATGACAAATTTCGGGCAGGTATCAGAAACGCTGATGGGTAACGGGTTAGTGCAGACCCACACTTTTAATAATTATGGACTGCTAACAGGGGTAAAAACCATGAACGGCAGTACAGCAGTGCAGAACATGACTTATACGGTAGATAACCTGAAAGGTAATATCACTTCAAGGAAAGACGAAACCCGTAACCTGACGGAAAACTTCACTTATGATAACCTGAACCGTATGTTAAGCTATGGCACATCGGCTGCTACTAAAACAATTACATATAACAATGCAACGGGCAACATCACAGGCAAATCAGATGTAGGTACATACAAGTATAATACCAGCGGAAAACCTTATGCCATGAGTAGTGTAACCGTTACTTCAGGCAATACCATCCCTCCCCCCATGCAGGAGGTAAGCTATACTTCTTTTGCCAGACCCAAACAATTGAAAGAAGGTAATTTTACGGCTGACCTTATTTACGACGAAAAGTATGACCGCGTAAAACAAGAATTTAAGACCTCCGGGAACCTTACCGGGACCCGCTATTATTTTAATGGGGGGCAATACGAAAAAACGGTACAGGGCAGCGCCTATAAATCCATATTTTACCTGGATGGTTCCTCCTATACCGCTACCGTGGCGCTGGAAAATAATAACGGTACTACCCGGTTGTTATATCTCAGCCGGGATCACCTGGGCAGCATTACCCATATTACCAACGCGTCCAAAGCATTGCAGGCAGAGTACAGCTATGATGCCTGGGGCAGAATGCGTAACCCAGTCAATTTGAATGTATATGCTTTGGGAGCAGATCCTGTATTGTTGCTGAACCGGGGTTATACCGGTCATGAGCACACCAAAGAATTTGGGCTGGTCAACATGAATGCTAGGTTATATGATCCTTTAGTAGCAAGAATGCTTAGCCCGGATGAATATGTGCAGGAGCCGGAGAATCCGATGAATTTTAACCGGTACACTTATGCACTGAATAACCCTGTGAGGTATAACGATCCAAGTGGTAATATTATTTTGGAATTTCTCGTCGGCTTTGTTGATGGTTTTTTTAGTAGTAGCAGGAATCGTTGGCAAAATGCATGGAATGGGGGTGTAGAAAAGGTTGATAATACAGGCAGGTTACTTCGGGGTCAATTCGAAGGAAATATTGGACAAATATTGAGTAGACACTTTTGGGAACCAGCTCAGAATGGTTTAGGATTTCTTACTGGCTATGGTCTTAATTTGATGAGGCGTGATGTTAATGTGGACTTTTTTGATGGAGCTACCGTGGTGCAGAGCGATAACTTCTGGTTTCCAGGGGTTGCATTAGGGTCTTATATTTTGGGCGAAGATGTTAACATACGAAATCCCAACGGCACCTTCAATCAAACGTTTATGCATGAGTATGGTCATTACATACAGAGCCGAAACAGTGGACCATTGTATTTATATAAATATGGCATGCCTAGTTTACTGACTGATATTGGGTTTATTCCAGGTACGTTTTTTCAAGGAAGACACCTGGATTTCGGTGTTGAGCAGGATGCCAGCAGGCGTGGTTTTAATCATTTCAATGGTCGGGTGGGATTCGTCGGATGGAATGATGTAAATATGCCACGAAATGCAACAAGAAATCCAACCTTTTGGGAGTTTTTGTCTCTTCCATTTGATCCAATCCAAATAATACGACATAATAGAAGATAATTATTAAAAACAACTAGACAATGTGCCAGTATAGTAGAATATTTCTGACCTCCTTATTAGTCATTAGTTTTTGTTGCTGCGAACGAATAGACAAGTCTGATCCCAGAAAGCTTACATTGATAAACAATACGGATCGGAATGTAATTTTTTACTACTCTCTCGTCCGGGATTCAGTAGCTATTGACTTGGGCAGCTTAGGCAATAGAGAGGACTTTAAATCCGTAAATAGTAATGAAAGTCGGGATTATTCATTATTTGGGTCGAATTGGGAGCATTTCTTCGGGAGTTTTCATAATGAAACAACAATAATGTTTGTACTTGACTTAGACTCTGTCAAAAGGCACGCTGGTTCGACAATCCCCTATCCCGCCTCTGGCGATGAGATTTTAAAAAGGCAACTGATAAATATTGATACTTTAATAAACAATAATTGGACTTTAACTTATCCATAAACTATAAATCTATGCTTAAAAGAATATTAACCCCTATACTATTATTTTTTTCTCTCCAACTCTTTTCCCAGGAAATTCCGGTAGGCAGTTGCGGGCTGTTAATGACCTATGATGCCGCCGGCAACCGGATTAAAAGAGAATATTACTGTAATAACGGCAGTAACCGCATTGCCCCGGTAGAGCTGGCTAAGGAACAGGATGCCGCCAACGCCGGGTTTGAGGAAGTGGAAGCGCTATTTCCCAACCCGACAACAGGTAAGTTCTACATTACCTTCAGCAAGGCGTTAGACAACTCCACGATACAAATACTGGATGTAAATGGTAAGGTGATACAAAGGTTGAAAGGGAGTGGTACTCGAATAGAGTTTGACCTGAGCAACCAGCCATCGGGTACTTACTTTGTGCTGATAAATACCAACGGCGTTATTATTAACAAGAAGGTTATAAGGACTAAATAGGAAACCCACATATTTAGTGCCTTTGTTTACCAATTGACGCACATTCGTTACAATAATTATACGCCACCTTACTACCTGATATAAGCCTCTAAAGAGGCTTGGAATCAACATGCTCAAAAAGAGGTATAGCAAAATTAGCTAGCCGGGATAAAACAACGGTATAAAGATGGCGAAACCGGATGGCACGAGTAGATTGCCATTTTGTATAGCACCACTAAAAGCATATATTTAGGTATTAACAGCATTTTATGGACAATCTGTTCGCAAATATAGTATCCAATATATGGTATGCGTTAATCGCGCTGGTAGTGCTGACCCTTGTGTTACACGTCATATTGGTTTTTCCAAAAAACCTTTCCAAAAAACAATGGAAAAAAGTTGACTATATATGGATTTCATTAACAGCAATAGGATTAATTGGTGCAGTAAACAATGTCGGAATCATCCAAAAGAAAAATGAAATAGACGCAGTTTCCCACAGAATACCTTTCCAGTTTAAATATTTATCCCATTTCCTGCCACCGGGAGGTTCTCCAACTGTTTGCAGGGAACATACAAGAACTGAATACAGCCCCGCCGATTTTGACAGTATTGTGGCAGACTATTACAGGACCTGTGAATGGAGTAGAAAAATGCACCTGTTCATATCATCTGTGGATACAAGCCAATATGAATTAATTGATGTATCCCAAATACCGGTACTGGAAACTACGGAGAATATATGGTATAAAGAAGAGGTGCTTGGCATCATTAACGAATATAACCTCCTTGTAAAAGAGTGGAAGAAAAATGATCTTGAATACCTGCAAAACACAACTGAAACCCTAACATTTTATATGCCCTTTTTTCTCATACTTGGGTTAGCGATCAGGTTAACGAAAGTCACAGGCGAAATCAGGCACGAAAAATAATAAGCGCAATTATCCTTATAGTTGGTTTGAAATGAGATTCCTTAAAATATTCGCTGGTCTTTTGGGCTACAACAGGCTTTTACAGTCATTATTGATACCACAATAAACCAGCGAATATGAGTTTGCATAATTATTTTACATAGATAATACACACGATGTGCAATCTCCTTCACACCAATAAACGGTAACTATGCCTATAAGAGAACGTTTCTCTTTTCTGCAATTTCCTACACCGGGTTTGCTGCAGCTACACTTACCTTCGGCAATATCAATCAGCTCTACTTCCGGTACATGCTCTAATGTTTTCCGGGGAACGATCAGGTAGAAGTCAACACCATACAAAGCATATTTTGCATAAGCATATTCTTGCTGCAATCTTGTATCTGCCAATATACTCTCCAGATCAGGCGCTGCCGAGTTTTTATACAAGGATTGATATGTCGCTAATACCGCCTTTTGTACTACAGGGTTATCAAAAAAATGTTGTTTACCTTGCCCTGAAAGACTTGCCTGCTTATCGGTGCTACGGGGAGCAACATTGGTTGAGCCTGCCGAATAATCAATAACGCCTTCAATCAAGAAGTTTTCCGGCGTTATAAATTTGCCGGTGCAGGTACCTTCACAGGAGTTATGCAAACAGCCAAAGCCACCAACAGACAGGTGGAAGACACTGCAACGTCCTTCTTTGGAAGAGCATTCACAGGTGTAACTTCCCAGGTTGATATAGGGTAATACTTTTTTTGATACATTATCAGGCGATATTCGCTGATTGGTAAAAAAAGCGTACCCTTCGGGCAGCTCCACCCTGATCTCTGTGGCAGCATCATCAATATAAATCTTACTGCCCTTGGGTAAAACGATATTTGTTTCAGGCACTTTTAAAGGTGATTGCAGGATATTAACCTGCTTAAACCCATCTCCATCCGCGAAAGCAGGGATATTTTCTTTCGCTCTTTTACTGCAAGACAAAATAGTGCAAAGTGTAACAATTGCTACGATGAAATGTTTCATGTTCATGGTTTTAAATGATTAAATGGTTGCTTGTATAAAAACTGTAGATTAAAAAGTAATTGTTATTACTCTTAGTCGCTGCTGTTAAATTGAAAGCTCAGTTGTTTTTCATTGCCGAAACTATCGGTAATCCATACGTCGAAGGATTGTGATATGGTCGATTGAGAAGTATAGTAGAGCCTGAACTGATGTAGTGGCAGCAGGTATATATCATTTGGCAGGTAGGGCGGTTCATCATAGTACTGCAATGTACCCTGCCCATCGTATTGAAAATAGCGGATAAAGTACTCCGTACCATTATAAGCACCGCTAGGCTTTATTGTCAACCTGATTTCTACAGTTTGCTTATTGGCTATGTTTTTCGGTACCGGCATTATCTCTACCTCAAAAGGAAAGTTATTCTGGATCTTTAGCTCCCCTTTATTGCATGAAAATAGCAGGAACACAATTATTATAACTTGTACGCATCTGTATAAAATATCCAGGCGTAGCTTGTTTATAGACAATCTTTTCATTTTATTGGTTTTAAAAATTAAACCTTAGTCCGAATCCCGCCGAGGGACGGAATTTATCAAGTGTAGTTCCCCATAAAAATTTGGTCCTCCCTTGTGTGAGCAATACGAACCGGTCCGCCAAGTAGGTTTCCAGACGAAGCCTTCCACTGACTCCGTAAATAAAACTGTCCTCGTGCAGAACTTTAGCTCCGTCATATAAAGTTGTTTTACCCCTGTTAATGGTTTCATAACCTGCTACCCCTGTTAAAACTCCATTCAACATTATATTCTTTCGGCTATCTCCCAGCAGGAAAAAGCCATATCCGCCTTCAGCAGTAAAAGTATCGTGAGCGATATGCCGGTCTTTATAATCGTATTGCTGGTAAGCATACTCTAAAGCCCATAACTGGTAATTACCGTTTCTCCCGTTCACTATCATAGCTGTATTGATATAATAGTTGCTGCCGGGGCTTTTATAGGATAAGGCTCCAGCATTTATTTCCATACCTTTTTGCCCTGGTAGCATACGCTGTGCTTGCGCATATGTCATACCCGTTATCATGAGTATGACCATATAGATATATTTGTTCATTATACTATTACTGTTTAAAAGGGTTACTTAAATTTTAGGTGCATATCATTAATCAAACGGGCTCTGACCAGATCGGAATTTTCTACTCGTAACGTTTGATGCCTACCACCATTTTTCTCAAAAATCTGGATAAGCAACAACTGGTCATCCGCAATAGTAAACTGGTCCAACAGGAAAACATTTTGCCCTTCGGCTCTTCCCGTAATAACGCTAAGCTGTTTATAGACGCGAAGAGGCGTTAATGGCTTTTCCTGTGCCACAGTACGTTTGGTATTCTTTTTATCTACCACCTTAAAGCTTACAAAATCGATCTGGAAGGGAACATTAGTGCTATTCTTCAATTCACAATGGAAATAATATTTGCCATTATGAACGTACATACCTTTTAGTATAAACCGTATGCCGAAGCCTTTTGAACCAATATGCTTTATGATCCGCTTATCCTTTTGAGAAATAGCTTCCAGCAACAGCCCTGCGAGTGAAGGAGATGTGTTACCCAATTCCTGAAATAACACATCATTATTATTTTCGTTTTCAATTCTGCCAATAGCTTTTTCCATCTTTAGCAGGTCATAACTCAATTCGGCTGGGGAAGAACTGTAAAGCACATTAAACGAGTAAAAACGACCGTCATCGGTAATGACGGAAAAATTGGTTTCCGATGTAAAATCGCGTATAGCTGCTTTTACACGCAATACATTTTCTGCCTCCTCTGCTATGGCACTAACAAGATATGCGCTACCAATATCGACATAACGGATTATTGCAGGAAAAATCAGGTGTGAGGTCTTATCATAAGTAACTTCCATCTTGTAAGGTTCTATCTTACCTAATACAAGTGGTATCCTGTCGCGTCCTTGTCCATAAGAGGATAAGGCAAAAATTGTAGTGAGTACAAATGCCTCGAAAATTTTTAAATAATTTTTCATGTTTGATTTTGTTTGAGTTCAACATTATTTGGATAAAAGAAACAACAGGTGTCCACCTTTCAGTGTTACTTTAGGCGTCTTTACCTTTTTAGAAAAGTAACCGGACACACCTTGTACAACGCCCCGGCTCAGATCGGCGGCAATCTGTTGTCCGGGAGAACTTGTCAGCATGAAGCTCGTGCCAGAAGTCTGGCTCATATTGCCCGCCATTTCAGTAAGGGCATTCATCTCTGGCGAATACGGAACACGTAAGCCCTGCTGACCATCCAGGTCATAAATGGTAATATCAACCGGGATGATATTACCTTCCAGTTCTATTGAGTTTATTTTAAGTTGTAATCTCCCACCCTGGAACTTTGCATTTGCCGTCAATACCGTTCCCTGGGGAATCACACGGCTTGCAGCACGGGCTTGTTCCAACAATCGCAAACGGATACTGTTCTCACCGATAACAGTCTGTGATTCCTGTATACAGGCACGGATGCTGTTTCTCGGCTGTACCACCTGCTCAGGAGAATTGGCAGTATAAAAACCAATATGTCGCTCAGATGTCCATTCAGCCAGAAAAACGCTGTCTGTAGGCTCCCGGTATAACACCGATACAGGATTCTTTTTTACAGGTGTGAAACCGACAAAATATTCTTTTTGTATTGCTGGGCGGGCGCTCACATTGGAGTCTGCTCTGTCAGCGGTAAGTTCAGGCTTTACATTTGAAGGGAGATACTTTGATGCCATTTCATAGGATTTTTCCATCAAAGCCAGTTGGCTTTCTATGTTATTGGAAGGTGTTGCATCTTTTTCAGCCAGTTGTTGTTTCAGTTCATCCAGTTCCCTACGCAATATCTCGCTCTCATAATTATTATCTTCCTGATAAAAAGAACCTAACGTGTTTTGCATGCTCCGGTAACTTGTAAGTGCCGGGTTATTTTTTGCACGCAAGTATCTCCTGTCATTACTACTTTCATTTTCCTCAACAGGAAGATCCTCAATCTCGACCTGTTCTTTTTCTGTATTCCAATAATCGGAAAGGGACATTAATGCATCCCGCTTTTCCTGCTCCTTACGTTCCAGTACTTCCAGCTCATAGGCTTTCTGTTTATCGGATTGCAATCCTGCACCAGATGCTTGTGGTACAGCATCGTTCAGTCCAACATCTTCTGTTTTCTTTTTCGCAGATGATGGCTTAAAAATGAGATACATACAACCGAGGAACACCACACCCATCAGTAAAAATATCACAGGCTTCTTTAGGCGCTCGGCTTTGCGCTGTGTACTATCCTCCAGGACAGCCGTTGTTTCGTCCGTATTGGTATCCCCTAATCGGACAGCAGTTTTATTGTTTTCATTCTCTTTCATCTTATATAAGTTTATTTTTCTTTTGTTTTTCAATATGTACCTGACGCATAGGTGGATGTTTCACCAATTCTATGGCAGCCCTTCTATCCGGCAGTGTAGCTAAAGAGATGTTTTTAAGCTCTATTCGCCTGATAAGTCCTCCGTAGGGAGATAAGTAATTAATATCCATTTCACCGATATCAAACTCTCCAAACCTGAATCTTGCTCTCATATAAGCCGAAACACTATTCTTTTCCTCCCCGTTCCATTCCAGGTAGGTACTTAGCGAAAACACGCTTGATAATCCGGCTTCCTTACCCAACAAGGAATCATAGAGATACTTTCCTATACTTTTTTGCAATTTGTCTGGAAAAGCGTTGGCTGTAAGAAATGCATTATCATATCCTTTTTTCTTCAATTCTTCATCAAAGCCGGCAAGTGCCTTCATTATACGTTCCATGTCTGCTATTTTGATTTGTTGATTGTACTGTCAATGGTTCCGGTAAGAACCTCTCTTTTCTTGATAACAGGATTTTCGATATGCTCTATAACAATACCTTTGCCCGCTTTACCTGTACTTCTAAAAGCATTGAGCATTACCACGACTGTCAGCAAGAAGTATCCTATAAAAAAGAGCAGGATATATTTCCGCTGCTTCTCCAAAGGGAGTCTTAGCCAACATTGATTCAGATAGGTAAAGTATTTTTTAATCTTGATGCGTAGCTTTTTCATCTTACCTGCTTTTAGCGTTCAATAACTTCTATATCCCTATTCTCCAATACCCTGAATTTTTCTATATTGAAACCCTGGGGGTTATTATCCGAACGAACAGAATTAACCAGGTAACAGGAAGATATCAGGCTACGTTTTGTCAAATTGCTGGAACGGATGATGTATTGCTTTGCATATGTTATGACTGCATAGGGATATATATCGAAATTGCAAACCATACTATCGAGTTCGATACGTTGCTGCACATTACCCGAAATAATACGATTGTAATACCCCTTTTCCGACAAATCTTTATAATACTCAAAGGCGCTTTTATCTGCCAGGTTAAAAGCTCGTTTCATGTTACTTTCGATGGCATTTTTATCCGGAGCCAGTGTAAAGAACAATTCGTGAAAACGTCTTACATGTTCCCTTGCCTCTACAGGTCTGTTAATAGAAGCATCCTGTGAAAGCGCTAACATCAGTGACTTTCCACTATCGAGGACATAAATTTTGTGACGTTGCTCTTCTGCAAACCGGTAAGACTGCCAGACAGTATAACCAACAACAGCAATACATATAACAGCAAAAACTATGGCATAGAATCTGATCTGCTTAAAGCTGTTTTCAATGTTCCGTAAAGTTTTAAATTCCATTTTTAAAAGGATTAATCGTTTCTATTTATTAAGCAATCTGCCCCCTATATTTCCTGTCACAGCTCCGCTACCGGCACCAGCAATATTTCCGGTTTTTCTTGCTGTCCGATCTATATTCTGCATAAAGTTGTTGCCACCGCCAGCCTGTATAATCCAACCTGCTACAGTAGGAATAGTGAAATACCCGATAATGCCAATTATCATGAAAATGATGTACACCGTACTGGAACTGTCCGGGATGAAATTGGGGTCGGATAAGCTATCGATATCTTTTTGCAGGATCAGTGATTGTATTTTTGCAAGCATCGAACTGAAAAGATCCGCAACAGGCAACCATAAATAAACACTTATATACCGCGTGAACCATTGTACTATCGTAGACTGAAAACCATCCCATACGGAAATAGCAAAGGCAAGTGGTCCGAGAATAGACAACACTATCAAAAAGAATGTTCGGATTGTATCAATGAGCAACGCTGCTGCCTGAAATAATATTTCCAATAATTTCCTTAGCCAGTTTTTTATCATCTGCTCAATCCTATACATACCCCTATCAACATACATCCCTGCCATAACCGCCAGATCAGACGGAAACCACCCCAGCTCATCCAGTTTTTTATCAAACTCTTCATTTGATACGAGGTAAGCCGTTTCAGGATTCCTGACCATAGCTTCATATTCCAACCGGTCCTTTTGCTCCTGCAAGCTGTTAAGGTCCAATACCTGGTTTTCAAGTATCGAATGCGTTCCTTTTACAATAGGACTAAGCACTGTGTTAACCGTACCCAGAACAATAGTTGGAAAAAACATAATACACAAGCCTAATGCGAAAGGACGTAGCAAAGGGAATACATCTATAGGTTCAGCACGGCTAAGCGCCTGCCATACCCGCAACGCGACATAAAATAACGCCCCCAGACCGGCTATACCTTTCGCTACTGCCGCCATATCCGCCGACAACGGTATCATTTCGTCATAGAGGATACGTAATACTTCGTGAAGATTATTAAATTCCATTGGTTACCAGTATTTTTCGTTTACGCTTCCATATAAATCGAGTACCCTTTTCGCATCATTTTTCTTCTTTGCGCGGAGATAGCTTACTGAAATATTTTTGGTTGTGTAATAGCGTACCAGGTTGTGATAGTCTTTTATTTCCTTATGAACCTTATCTATGACATCCATACGTTCCTTATCATTTAGAGAAAGGCTCGTGGAGGAAACAATCTGTTTCAAGTCCTTTAGCAACTCTGAACTTTCACTGAGCAGCCTGGAATACCCAAAAGCAATAGCGCTTAACTCCTTTGAAGAAAAGTTCTGGTCATCCATCATTTTTCCAAAATTGGTTACATACATCTCAGAGATATCTCCAACCATTAGCACAGTTTCCTGGACCTTACGGGCATCCTTTACCAGATTGTTCACCGCTTTTAACTTATCATAGTATTCCTTTCCTTGTTTGTAGAGCTTTTCTACTTCTTTGAAATTTTTGATAACATTTGATACAGTTGAAGATGTCTGTACAATTTCATTGGCACTGTTAAGTATCCCGGAGATCAGGTTTCCCGGGTCCGTAACCACAAATTGAGCTTTCACATGAGCTGCAGTTAGAAAAGAAATCGCACACATCATTAATAATATTTTTTTCATTGTTCCTGGTTTTTAAAGTGATTAATTATTATTACGTTTTTCCTCCCGCCGCATTACAATATGTTTAATGGCGAGTTCTATATCACCGTCTAACTCTGCTGCGAGCTGCATTACTTCGAGTTTTTCGACTTCCTCTGTAGTGTAAGCAAGATATTCCTGTACCGACACCTCTGTGGCATACACAGCAGAGTGCGTACCTCCTAAGCCAATCCATACTTCTTTATAAATCCGTGAAGGATCGTTATTCATATTGATTGAAAGTATCTGCGACTTTTCTTTATCGGTAAGCCCGAGCATCGCCTGGATGTCATCAAATTTGTTCATGTACTTGCGCTGGTCCAGAAGGATTTTGCAATCGCTATTGTTAATAATACTTTCTTTCACAATAGGCGACTGGATAATATCGTCTACCTCTTGCGTCACGACGACTGCTTCGCCAAAAAATTTCCTTACGGTTTTAAACAAATACTTTATGTAATCCGCCATGCCCTCTTTGGCAATGGCTTTCCAGGCTTCTTCGATCAAGATCATTTTCCGTACTCCTTTTAACCTTCTCATCTTGTTGATGAAGGTTTCCATAATGATGATCGTCACAATCGGGAACAAAATTTTGTTATCCTTTATGGCATCCACCTCAAACACTACGAATCGCTTGGAAAGCAGATCAAGCTGTTTATCAGAATTGAGCAGGTAATCGTATTCTCCCCCTTTATAATAGGGTTCCAGCACATTGAGGAAATTAGCCAGGTCAAAGTCTTTTTCCCTCACCTTCCTTTCTTCCAATACTTTTCGGTAATCCGTTTGTATATACTCATAGAAACCGTTGAAAGACGGGCGGACATCATTTTGTTTGATGATCTCGATATACCCGGTAACAGCGTTCGATAAGGCTACTTCTTCAGAACGTGTGGGTGCTTCATCATCCCGTTTCCATAATGTCAGTATCAGTGTCTTGATGCTTTCCCTCTTTTCAATATCAAACACAGCATCGTGGGTATAGAATGGGTTAAAAGCAATAGGATTTTCCTCTGTATAGGTAAAGTAAATACCGTCTTCGCCGTTGGTCTTTCCTTTGATGAGTTCACATAATCCCTGATATGAATTACCTGTATCCACCAATAACACATGAGCGCCTTGCTCATAATACTGCCTCACCAGGTGGTTAGTGAAGAAAGATTTTCCAGATCCAATTTTAGGTGCTTACCGGGCTACTCAATTAAGAATAGCCCGGTAAGCACCACTGGGTCCTAACACAAACTTGTTCCTGTTTGTGATTATACCCCGCTTCATCGGCAAATCAGATATATCCAAATGAATTGGCTTTCCTGTCAAGCGGTCAGCCATCTTGATCCCGAAAGGCGATAACGAGTCCTGGTAATTGGTTTCCTCTGTAAAAAAGCAAAGTGCAGGTTCAATGAACGTATAAAAACTTTCTTCAGCGGGGAAGTCGCCGGCATTTCCAGGAATACCCGACCAATACAAAGTGGCTGCATCTGTTGTATTGTGCCTCGGCTTGCACTCCATCATCGCTAGTGCGCTGCCTGTGTCATTTTTTATTTGTTTTAGCTCATTCCCATCTTCTGACCATGCTATCACATTGAAATGAGCACGAATTGAAGACAATCCGAACGAATGAGCTTCATTGAGGTATCGTTCTATCCATTCCTTATTGATCTGGTTAGCACGGCTGTACCGGGCTAGTGAGTGCATATTTCTTGCAGCCTTCTCAAACTTCCGCAGGTTTTCTTCCCCGTTATCCAGGAATAGGTACTGATTGTAAATATGATTGCAGCTCAACAGCAACCCCACGGGTGCTGCAAACGACAACCTGCAATCAGTTCTATCCGTTGAGAGTTTTTCATAGCGACTGTCCGCCGATACTGTACCGGGCAAGTCGTCCGTATCAGAGAGCGTATGAAGGCAAAGTCTTTTGTTACCGATTCGGACTTCCTCTGACCCCAATGCAATGTCTTGCATTGTCACCCCTTCTTCCTTTGATAAGGTAAGGTATTGTTCGATCAAGCCAGGTTTCGCGTCAGTCCCTAGTATATCATCTTCGCTCAGCCGTTTCATTTTTATTAAACCAGAATCATTCACAATCCGCTCGAACTGCGCTACTGCTTCCAGGAAACGATGAATAGTTTCCTTATCCCTGATTTCCCTTGGAATGAGAACACCCTTACATAGCGACGAAAAATTACTTTGCATGCGCATTCTTTCCTTAGTGGTCTTGGTTATAAACAGATAGCAGTAGTGGTTCAGAAATGGACGCTCATTGAAGTGTTGCTGGTAGGACTTTGACAAAAAACTTAAATCTTCCTGTGACATATCCGGAGCGTAGTTTTCTTTGATATACCAGTCCTGCTTGTGCAATACTGTATAGTCCGGTAATGTTTTAATTGCTTTGTGCCATGCGGAATGTATCGCTTCATATTCAGCAGGGCTTACTGTAAAAAGTTCAGGCAAATGCACCTGAAAACAGGCAGTTATATCTGCATCCTTGGAAAGAATGCAGTTATTTTCCACCGCCAGCAATGGGAACTTATTTTCCAGTGTTGTTGTTTTTGATATATTCCTCATAACGATTTCATTTTAGAAGTAAACATTAGATAAGACCTTACTCTCTTGCGGCAGATAATGTATTTCGGATGCTTCCCCTTTGCGCCGAGTTTCATCAACCCATGTTCACCATACTTCCTGTTCAATGAAAAGGTCTGCCATACGATAAGCGAGCTTCCAATAACTCCGATGAATAAGCAGATAAAAGAATTAATACCTGCTATGTAAAGGATCATTACAAGGATAAGTACACCAAGTAATCCACCTGCAAAAACAAACAGGTATTGCGACTTCAATCCCTTAAACTCTACAGTCCTTCCAACCCCTTTATTGATATTATAACTACTCATTGGGGATGGATTAAAGGAAGAATGAACGAAGAATAGTAGCTGCTACAATCAAGAAGATGCAGGCACCGAACCAGGACGCCGCAGTTTTCGATGTATCGGGATCACCTGCGCTAAACTTGTTGTACACTTTTACGCCCCCGATCAACCCCACAACTGCGCCGATGGCGTATATCAGTTGGGTGGCTGGGTCGAAGTAACTGGTAACCATTTGCGTGGCTTCGTTTATACCAGCAGAACCATTACCCTGTGCATATAGATTGCCATATGTTGCCAGGAGGGTACCTACAAGCAAATTTTTTTTTCTACTTTTTTCCATGACTAAATCGAATTATTTTGTTATTACAATCCTGCTTCATGCAGGACTTCCGAACAAAAGTGTCATGGAAAATGAGGTATTATATGAAAGTGGCACGTAGCCGAACTACTTGTCTTTAGAAGTCCTTAATACGGAGTAAAAAACTATAAATCGGCAATGCGAAAGAGTTGCATTGGTTTACAAAATAAAGCCTGATAAATAAAAAAAGCGTCAAACTTTTCGGGTTTGACGCTTCACAAATTTTTGATAGCTAGATTATAATTTCCGTCCCTTATTTTGTTCAGGTTTACTAAGCTTAGGATATTGCTGCCTGGATTTTATTTCACCTGGCTTTAACCCTTTAAGGTTTTCTTTGATGATTTCATCAATACCCGTTTTGTGCCAGGGTATTGTTTGCGCCCGAAAGCGAAGTTTTAAACCTATTTTCTTTAAATCTTCTGTTTCATCAAAGCCATAACGCCTGTTCCAGCCTACTGGATCAAGCACACGCTCATGAGGGAATTTTACAGCGATCAGGTCTTTGGGATATTCCTTTATCTTATCATAGGCAATTTCCTGGAACTCGTGTGTCTTGGGATTGTAAGGAATAGTATAAACATCCTTCTCCTCGTTGAAATAATGACCGATGTCAGAAAAGCAAATGCCCATAGTCTTAAAATCATCCTTTGGATGTAGATGATCTACTCTTGCGTTAACATAAAAGATATGCCCTGCGATAGTGATAGTAGGTAACTGCCCCATTACTATACGCCTGTGCAGCGCATCCTGATCTACCATCAAATCAAGGTCGGTTTTGGTACGGATATCTTCTAAGGTAAGTCCATACTTTTGAGCCATCCCGACGGGATCAAGGTTAACAAACTCCGGTATTTTCACCTGAAGGTTACCATGTTCAAAAAATTTGGGAATATTCTTTATTCTGCTGTTGTAGGCAAAGAAATACCCTCTATCATCTTCAAACATGTCCTTAAAGAAAATTATATTTTTCTCATTGCTTTTTTCCCGAAGTTCAAATTTTCTCACATCGACCAAAAAGTCGGTGCCGGCAATATTCCAGGTCGGTAATTCTCTTTCCATGCTTCAATAAATTTTTAATGTTTATATCCTGCGGCTTTTCTTTTTATTTACAGTTTCGATGCCCTGCATTTTTGAAGACAGAGAAGACTTTTGCCTCGGTTTAGTTTTCCGCATTTCATTCCTTTTGATGGTTTCGGCAAAACGGGTCTGGTGCCAGGGTATTACCTTAGATTCGAAATGCAACTGCGGTCCTTCTTTTATTAATCCGAATGTTTTTATCCGCCCATACCTTTGGTTCGTCCAAACAGGATTGAGTCTATCCTTATGAGGTATTTGGATAACAATTAAGTCTTCAGGGATCTCCTTTTCATTTAGGCTTACTTCCTGAAAACTATGCGTCTTTTGATTATAAGGAAAAGTATAAGCTTGGTCTTTATACGAATAATAATATGAAAGCTCGGAAAAGATAATGCCCCTTGACCAGATATCGTCTTTAGGTTGAAGCTTGTCCCTTGCAAGATCAATGTAAAAAGTGTGTCCAGCTATATCTATTGTTGGCAAAACTCCCAGGCGGGCGATCTTGTCATAAGCCTTCAGGTCAACCATAAGATCAAAGTCTGAACGGACTTCCATAGAACTCTCCGGCAGATTATGTTTTTTTGCCATCCCTTCCGGGTCAAGCTCCACAAAGTCCGGAATCTTCACGGGGGTACAATCGCCATCATTCTTAGAAGGCAAGCCTTTCTTTGATAAGCAATATAGAAATTCATAGCCCGGACCCTCTACCTCAGTCATATCCGATATAGAAATAACATTTTCCGGGTTTGCTTTTTCTCGCAGCTCCAAACGGTTTACATCAATGATAAATTCCGTTCCATATATATGGAATGTTGGAAGAACCCTATCTGTATCAGTAGGTATCCTAAACAGATTGTCGTGGGAATTTTTATGGTCTACATATCTTTCTGTTGGTCTTAGCTGCTCTGCAACATTCCTCTTTATGTGGATGGGCACATTGGTTTCTTCCCAGGGAACAATACGTGCCGCATGGTCCATTTGCAAAAAATCCAATTGCTTAATTTCCCCTACACTACTATTCAGTTTTTTAACCCATCCTACAGGATCAAGCAAGACCAAATCCGGAAATTGTACAGTTATGATATCTTTAGGCAACTCGGTCAAAGTGGTAATATCATATGGTTGTAATTCATGGGTGGAAGGATTGTACGGAATAACGTATAACTGCTTGTCATGATCATAGTATTCCTTAATTTCTGTAATGTTTATACCTCTGGATTTGAAGTCATCCTTCGGACGAAGTTTTTCCATTTGCAGATCAATATAAAATATCTGCCCTGCAATATCCAAAGTGGGTAACATGCCTTTGTTCAATCGTAAATCGAACGGACTTCCCGGCTTCAACATTAATTCAAAATCCGTCTTCCCTTTCACATCGTCCAGCGCAATATTGTACCTTTCAGCCATGCCCACGGGATCAAGAGTAACGAGTTGAGGTATTGTTACGTCCGTCAATGACTCCAAATAATTATATACATACACTTTATTTTCGGAAGGGAAGCCTTTGGTAAACGGGTCATATAAAAATGTATAGCCTTCGTTGTTAGGCGCATACCGCATTTCGTTAATATCCATAACGTTTTCAGGATTGGACTTTTCCCTTAATTCCTCTTTAAGAACATCAACTATAAATAGCGTTCCTTCAATTTCAACAGCCGGTAATTCTCTTTCCATATTCCTTCTACTTTTAAAATAAAGGGAGCTGCCTTATCAGACAAACTCCCCAATGTCAAAATCACTCAAATCATTTTTCCGCATAGTGGAAGAACCGGATTCGGCATCTGTAGAAAAGTGCTTTTCCAATAGCAATGCTATTTTCTGGGAAGCGTCTTCTCTTGAGCTTTCAAGCAAAGCAAACATCTCTGTCCCCTGTATTTTCTGAACTATACTGATTGCTTTTATCTCCTCAGACGGCTTCAGGTTTTCTTTTTGAAGCAGTGTCCTCACACTTCCGAGCTCCTCATAAGTAACTCCCATTGCAAAACCGAAATCATCAGGTTCACGGCGCTCCATCCATTCTTCCTCTTCTTCGATTATGTCCGGTAGTTCATCAAAAGCAAATGCTTCTTCCAGTTCTTCCTGCGGAATTTTTCTTGTAAAACCTTTTTCGTGGGTTTCTGTTTCAAAATTATCAGGTACCTCCTCCTTTTCCTCTAATAGACCTCTGGTGGCTTTAATTGGTGTTGAATGTCGTTTCACAAGCTTTGGCAAGCCCATAATATCCGGTAGTTTTGTTACGGATTTATCCTCTTGCTTTATTCTTTTAGTTCCTCTTTTGATAACAATTTTATCCGACAACAGCAACACAATCACAATCAGGAGGCATGTTAGAATGAGTATTTCCATACTATAAGATGGGTTTATATTTATCATTATAGCTTTTCGTGATTTGTTCACCAAACTCCTGGAAATGATGGTCAAGTACGTTGTCCAGGTAAGCGTAAATAGTCAGCTTATCTTCGCCTATCACCTGAACGATACGGGAAAGCCGCTCGTGAAACGAAGGACGTATATATACTGATTTTCCGTTTCGGGCATTGGTGTCGGGATTTTTTAAAAACAGCTTTTCATAATCCAGTTCATTGTTTTTTTTTGTTTTACCCCTCTCTTTGGGGACAGGTAATTCCTGAGCTGCATTATTGGATGCCTCTACCTGCGTCGGTTTCTTTTCATCCTTGTTCCCTGCCATCATGGACATCAAATAACTTTCGTCAATCACCTGTATGTTTTTCTTTTTATCTTGATTTTCCATTGTTTTTATAATTTCACTATGCTTAAAAATTCTTTGATAAATATATCCAGCCGGCAGGCTGCCATCAGCTTTTCATCTGCCGGCAGCAATGTGGAGCGAAACACTGCCTTAGCAGTAGCTTCTCCTTCTTTTCGAAAACGTTTACTATCGGTAATATAGGACTGCATTAGGGTAAGCCCCAGATCCGCTATTACTTTCTCATACAGGTTATACAACGGGGACTTCTCCCTTCCATCCACCTGGTTCCAGAATAAATTGACGCTTTCTATTGCGGTACGCCCCTGTTTCATCAATACATTGGTAAGTACATCCGTAAAGCTCAGCGTGCTTTCAACAACTACCCGGTCAGCAGTAATAGGTGAAAAAATATGATGTACGCTTGCCAGCGTCGTCAATACTCCGGGTGTATTGACTGTACCAGGTAAATCAAAGAGGACCACATCAACGGGAATGATTGAGGACTGTTGAAAGTCTTCTATTTGTTTCATCGCGTCCTCTGCCTTACATTGAATTACCGGGTACGCTTTTTTGTTGATAGTACTGAACTGCCGGTGTGCCAGCTTCTTGTATATTTCATTTTTCATAACAGTTTTCAAATCTCTTTCCCGCATTTGTATAAGACTGTATTGAGGAAAATCACAATCAAACACTGCTACATTATAACCCATACGATAATGAAGGGTACTGGCTACAAGTGTTGTAAAGGTGCTTTTTCCAACACCACCCTTCTGGGTAGAAAAAGCAATAAATAAAGGTTTGTGTTCTCTGTCCATCGCAATAACTGATTTTAATTATTCATATATATTTTCAAATACATTTATCTTAATATACATCGGCATTGTTATACCGCTATACAAGCAGATATATCTGTAATCACAGGCAAATATGCGTAGTAGTACCTCCCACTATATGCCATCATTATTATGCTTATTTACATTGGGAGTTATCTACTCATCCATTCAGATAGGTGCTTGTCATAATACAGCACTACAGCTTTATTTAATTCTGCACCCCCACACATATGTTGGCAACTATACTATTGCGTAAAAACGGCTATACATACCTACGTAAAAACATTCTCCTGCATAAAGAAATGCATATATATATCTGCCTTAAAAGCACTGTCTTTTTTTGACATTTGACGGCACTATTTGGCACATCTCCTCAGCATCGTGTTCACTTTATTCCAGCCGTACTTTGTATCTGAATCTTAAAATTTACCTATGGCAAAGTATCTCAGTAAACAAAGTAATACGTCGGATAGTCAGAGGCTATCTTCCCTGCTTTATTTAATCCGTCCCCTAGGACGGATTTTCTGTTCACCCGAACAGAGCAAGTTGTGTTTTTCGTGCCTCAAAACAGTTTTCGTGCCTCAAACCAACTTGCCCTTGCAGGGGGCTTAAAACACCCTCCGAAGTCGGGGTTTTATTTAATTTATAAACTGATTTGTGATGAGTGAGCATACAAGGAATAAACCGAATAAAGGTGGACGGCACCCCAAGAAGGACCCTAGTATTCACCGTTATGTTTTCCGTCTGACAGATGAGGAAAATGCAAAATTCCTTTCGCTTTTTGAAGCATCGGGAGCTAATAACAAAGCACAATTTGTTACCTCCTTACTCTTTCAAAAGCCGATTAAAAGCGTGAAAGTGGATATGGCTGCAATGGATTATTACACCCGTCTGACTACTTTCTTCGGTCAGTTCAGAGCGATTGGTGTAAATTATAATCAGGTTGTAAAAATATTGTACCGCAATTTTTCGGAGAAGAAAGCCGGCGCCTATCTCTTTAAACTGGAAAAGCAAACGGCAGAACTGGCGAAATTATGTCGTGATATTATGGAATTGACAAAGGAGTTTGAAGTCAAACACCTGGATAAAGACAGTGAAAAATGATAGCGAAAATTGGTCATGGGGCAAATATGACAGGCGCACTTTCTTATAACCAGCTTAAAGTTGATAACAAGACCGGGCAGATTTTAGACACTCAGAGGATCATAGAAACACCGGACGGAAGCTATACGGTAGCACAGTTATACCGCTCTTTTGAGCCTTACCTCATCGCAAATAAAAGAACGGAAAAGCCTGTATTGCATATATCGCTCAATCCAGATCCCGGTGACAAGGTAACGGACGATAACTTTAAACAGATCGCCAAAGACTATATGGAGCGCATGGGCTACAGTGAGCAGCCGTATATCGTTTTTAAGCACACCGACATTGAACGTACGCATATCCATATTGTATCTACCAACGTTGACCGTTACGGTGTAAAAATACCTGATGCGTTTGAGAAGCTGCGTTCAATGGATACTTGTAGGGCGTTGGAACAAAAGTACAACCTGATACCCGCCACCGAAAAACAGCGCACAGGAAACGATCAGGTATTCCGTCCGGTAGATTACAGAACCGGGAACATTAAGAGCCAAATTGCATCGGTAGTTCGACACCTGCCCAAGTATTACCAATACCCAAGCTTTGGAGCGTACAATGCTTTGCTTTCGCTTTTTAATATTACGGCAGAGGAAGTAAAAGGAGAGTTACACGGGCAGCCCAAAAACGGGCTTGTATATTTTGCCCTGAACGAACAGGGTGAAAAAGCCAGTAATCCGTTCAAGGCATCACGATTTGGTAAACACGCTGGATTAGACGAACTGCAAAAGCACTTTGTACAGGCTAAGGAGCAAATGAAAAAAGACCCTACAAGAGCCATACTTAAAAATACTATTGAAGCTGCGATGCACACCGCCACCAGTGAAGCAGATTTTAAAAATCAACTGATGGAACAAGGCATCAATACTGTTGTATGGCGCAACGATAAGGGGCGCATTTATGGGATGACTTTTGTAGACCACGTAAGTCGCACAGTTTGGAACGGTTCACAGTTAGATGAAAATCTTTCCGCCAACGTATTTAATGACTGGTGGAAAGAGAAAGCTGTTGAGCAACGGCAAAACACAAAACAAACCAGTGCCACTGTTACAGTTCTCACTGAAGACAAAATAGCTAAGCCAGATGAAATGGAAGACACCCATGCGCTTTTTAATTTTCTGAAAGAAAATCCGAGCCATTATACCGGTGATGATTTTAAATGGATTGAAGGATTGGGTGGGTTGTTGCCGGAAGCACAGGGTGAAGATTACGAAGCAATTGCTTTTATAAAGAGAAGGAAGAAAAAGAAGAAACGCAGAGGTAAATAACTCCTAAATTTGTAATACTTAAAAGTGTACTATTTGATAGTTCCTGTCCAAAATAACTGCTATTTTTTGGTTAGAATAACAATGTAAAACACTCCAAATAAGTTATTATGAAAAAAAGTACTTTAATTATTGTTTTGGCTGCTGCCACGATAGCTTGTAATAACAATGAAAAACAAAATAATACACAGGAAAACACAGCTATAGAACAGAAAACAGAAACAGCCTCATCAAGTCCTGATCTTTTCGGAAAAGATTGGAAGCTATTGGAGCTGAACGGTAAGGCTATAGTATTGGATACAACATTTCCCAGGCAACCGCACATTATTTTTGAAACGAAAAATCGGGTATCCGGGAACCTTGGCTGCAATGGTTTTGGTGCAAACTTAGAGCTTAAACAAAACAATGAAATCAAGGTGTCTGAAATTGTTGCTACGGAAATGGCTTGCCCTAATCTTGAAATCGAACAGTCATTTTTGGTGGTATTGCAAAATGCGACACATTTCCTTCTCGAAAACAATACGCTTACATTGACAAACGATAAAAAAGAAACTACAGCCAGGCTTCAGGCACAATAGCTGGCACTTCCATAGGGAAATAAAATTCTATTACTCTCATTTACATCAAGAGGCGATAAAATAATCGCCTCTTTTTATTATCCGTTACCAGGACTGATACTATAGTCACCGTGCTTTTCGCAACAAAGCCCAAGTACTGCCATTAAAAGCCATCCGCATCCTGTTTATACAGGCTGACATTCGTAGCCTCTACACTTGCATTACAACAATTCATTGAATATGCAAGGAGAAGATGACGTAAGAGGGTTAGCCAAAATAATGGCTTTTATGAGAGCCGTAAGCATCATCATTGTGTTGATGCACCTCTATTGGTTTTGTTACGGATTCTTTTCGGAACGTGGCTGGACACTTGAAATTATAGGCAGGATACTTACAAATTTCAACCGAACTGCAGGATTGTTTTCACACACGCTTTACACAAAAATTTTTGGGCTGGTATTACTGCTATTGAGCTGTCTTGGAACCAAAGGTGTAAAGAATGAAAAGATAACATGGTCTAAGATTTACACTGCCTTAGTTATTGGTCTTATACTGTACTTCCTGAATACACCCCTGCTAAAATTATCCCCGGACATTGCAGCATCACTTTACATGCTCACTACTTCATTTGGATACATCGCCTTAATGATGGCGGGTGTGTGGATGAGCCGTTTGCTCCGTACCAACTTAATGGACGATGTATTCAACAATGAGAACGAGAGCTTTCTGCAGGAAACCAAGTGTATTGAAAACGAGTACTCCGTTAACCTTCCTACTAAATTTTACTACAAGGGAAAATGGAATAAGGGTTGGATTTCTGTGGTCAACGTTTTTCGCGCCACGATCGTGTTGGGGACCCCTGGCAGTGGTAAAAGTTATGCAATCGTAAACAACTACATCAAACAACACATCGAAAAGGGTTTTTCGATGTATATATATGATTTCAAATTCGACGACCTTTCCACGATTGCCTACAACCACCTGTTAAAGCACGCCGATAAGTATAAGGTTAAGCCAAAATTCTATGTTATCAACTTTGATGACCCACGCCGGAGCCACCGATGCAACCCGCTTAACCCCGACTTCATGACGGACATATCGGATGCCTACGAAGCCGCCTATACCATCATGCTGAATTTAAACAAGTCGTGGATAACCAAGCAAGGGGATTTTTTTGTGGAGTCGCCAATTATCCTGCTGGCAGCTATTATATGGTTTTTGAAAATCTATGAACACGGAAGGTATTGTACGTTCCCACATGCGATTGAACTGTTGAACAAGAAATACGCAAACGTATTTACCATATTGACCTCATACCCTGAACTGGAAAATTATTTATCTCCGTTCATGGATGCGTGGGAAGGAGGCGCACAAGATCAATTACAAGGACAAATCGCATCTGCCAAAATTCCTTTGTCAAGAATGATAAGCCCCCAATTGTACTGGGTTATGACGGGCGATGATTTTTCATTAGACATCAACAATCCGAAAGAGCCTAAAGTTTTGTGTGTTGGCAATAATCCTGATCGCCAAAATATTTACTCCGCAGCATTAGGTTTGTACAATTCCAGGATTGTAAAACTCATCAACAAGAAAGGGCAGTTAAAAAGTTCGGTAATCATAGATGAACTGCCCACCATATATTTTAGAGGACTGGATAATCTGATTGCAACTGCCCGTAGCAACAAGGTGGCTGTATGTTTAGGCTTTCAGGATTTTTCGCAACTAACAAGGGATTACGGCGATAAAGAGAGCAAGGTTATACAGAATACAGTGGGCAATATTTTCTCCGGTCAGGTTGTAGGTGAAACTGCTAAAAATCTTTCTGAGCGTTTTGGGAAAGTATTGCAGAAACGGCAAAGTATATCCATCAATAGAAACGATAAATCTACTTCCATATCAACGCAGCTTGACAGTCTAATACCTGCATCCAAAATATCTACTTTAACCCAGGGCATGTTTGTAGGAGCTGTTGCAGATAATTTCGATGAACGCATTGAGCAAAAGATCTTTCACGCAGAAATAGTCGTAGATAATGAAAAGGTGGCTGAAGAAACTAAAGCGTATCAAAAAATACCACAAATACTTTCTTTTGTAAATGAAGAGGGAGTGGATATAATGAAGCAGGAAATTGAAGCCAATTATAGAAATATTAAGTTAGACATTGATCAAATAATCGACAACGAATTAGGGCGAATCACGAATGATCCGGAACTGCAACACCTCGTGCAGCAGAAGTAAGCTAAGCGCCAAAAGCTGCTAAATTACTTTTCAAGTACAGTCTTCTATTACCAAATTATTTTTTGCATAGCTTGGGCTTATCCCGTAATAACTACTTCAAAAGAGGGCAACAAGAACGGTTGCCCTTAAATTCAGGTATAAGAGATTTAAGTACCTGCTTTTCCTTTGAAGATGCTTCATTTTATATAAACCATCTTAATAAACTCTCTAAAAGACAAATTTGTCACGCGCACGATTTCATTCGTGATGTTAGGTATGGAAATAGCGTGACGTTCGCCAACGACTTCCTTTATACGACAAAGAAGACATGAATATAATCGTGTGGATTCTGTAGTAATAATTTCAAGTTTCTAAAGTAGTAAAAGAAGATGTGATGGATACAGTATTTATACCGAATGAAAGCGATTTTCGTAGATGGATTAAAGAGGCAATAAAAGAGTGCCTGGAAAATACTACACCCAATCTTCCTCTTCAAAACCCAGAAAACGAACCTTTACTCACTCGTAAGGAAATAGCAGGTATGCTTCGCATTTCTCTGGTAACGCTGCATGACTGGATGAAAAGAGGAATGCCTTCTCACAAACAGCGGGGACGTGTTTATTTTCTACGTTCGGAAGTGCTTGCATATCTGAAACAGAAGGGTAAGCCGGAACCGGAGCCGGCTGTACCCAAAACTATTCATAAATTCAAATTTTAACGTCAACTACAGTATCATTAAAATCAAAGTGTTGCTTTTATAATTCATCTGTTCGCAACCATTCCATTACAGCATCTGATATTCCGCTTTGGTAGCAGGAATACAGCAAAATGAAAAAGTAGTTTCTTAAGGTGTTAGTTTTATATCAGCAAAATCGAAAGTAGCCGGCAAACAATGCGCACTGACTGGTTCGGGTGCAACTTCTTTGAAGGCTAATAGTTTAACTGAGAAAGCTTTTTTAACTTCATCCTCAAAATCTGCTAAATAGTTCTCTGTTGTGCTTATCACCGTATGCCCTAACCCTTCTTGGATAAATTCGGTACTTGCTCCGGCACGTTTCATAATTGTAGCGAAGGATTTTCGACCTATTGCGTTGTTTATCTTTTTCATAACTTCTAATTCCCTGGCTATTGACATCATCCCATCTGAAATAAACTTTGTTAGTGTGCGGACATGATTATATTGCTCTAATGGATTTAGGTTATCTGAAAGACAAGGAAAGATAAAGTTATCTGGATTTCGATCACTATTGCCCCACTTGTCAATAATTGCCAACATTGGCTCGGAAAGATAAACCGTAATTACTATTGGGTTATCTTTGGTTTCTCTTTCAGTTTTTGCCCTGATAAATCGTAAATATTCTCCATCTATGTTTTTATACTTCAGATAGGCAAAATCTTTCGGATTCATTCCATTGCCCAAATAGCAAAAAAACCAATAAGCTTTTGCTTTTTGCAGATGAATTTTTTCTGGCTCGTAATTATAAATTTTTTGGATATCATTTAAATCTAAAGGCTTTTTTGTCCCCTTTGCAGTGGGTATTTTATATTTTTTTCGTCCAAAGGGATAAAATTCCTCTGAAATGATTTTGTCAGAAATTGCCTCATTAAACATAGTCCTTAACCCTCTAAGTTTAATACCAATGGTTGCCTTTGACCTTTTATTAACGTACAACATCCATTGTTCATACTGGTTAAGGTACCGCTTCGTAATACTGGAAAACGGAACATCCCCTTTGAATTTTTTAAGCGAATAATAGGAATCCTGGTAACTTAAAGCAACTCCAATTCTTCTTTCTTCTATTAAATTTGAAACAACCTTTTTATAAGTTGCTGAAATATGATCATCACCCAGTACTTTTTCTTTAAGAATACGAAATCTTTTTTCATATATAGTAAAATCAAATTCAGAGGCTTGAACCTCCTGCTCAATTTTCCGTTTATTTTTTTTCTTAAACAGGGGGTTTCCTTTTATATAGCTTTGTTCAAAGATTTTAAGGTTAAATGGCTTAATTTTTCTTATTGCTTTGCTTGCATCGGCTTCCACAATTTTTATATCAGAACGTATCTCTTTAAGATAACTATTAATATTGGAGGCAGAAAGCTTGTTAAAATCATCCTTTGAAAGATCATGTACCATAGGATAATATTCCCTTTCACCATTTACATAGATGCGTAGTTTTAATGGGTATTTACCTCCTTTCTTAACTTTTCGAGTGTCTAAAATAACTGCAACGGTCACCATAATTATTCATTTTTGAGAATTAAAAAATTCTCCGAAGAATTTGCACATAGATTTGCACATAAACCACGGTTAAACGACCTGCAAAGTCGCTTAAACGAAATTCATGAATTTCTTCAAAAACAATGATAATCAAATGGTTAGGTTAAAATAGATTAGACTTGATTAAGGCGAGTTAAGTTGTAAGATCGACTTAAAATCCTGTGACCCGCAACGGTCGTAACGGTTCAACTCCGTTCCGGGGCACACTTTGAATCAATAATCAGGTAATGAGGTTCGCTTAGCGGGCCTTTTGTGTTTTATGACGGTATGGCAACGGATTATACCGCATACAACAGGCTGTGCACAACGCCAATAATAGGATGTCCCGCATTTTTTGTTGCATTGCTTGGTGCACTGTCGGTTAGCGTAGCAGGTAACGGTGCTGGGTACCCTTATGATCGACGCCGGTGCAGGTTGTTAAATCAATATTTTGTCTTTAATCAGTTGCTCAAATACCTTTATAACGCCCGGCACCTGTGCGCGTTCGGACTGATACATTTTCCTGTCAAAAAATTTCACTTCTTCTATTTCATTGTCAGGTTCCATTTTTTCATTCAAATCATAAAGAAAGCAATCCTGCTCCATGGTAACACCGGGAGATTCTCCATAGGCGGGCGCTGTAATATGACAATAATATTTTAAACGCGCGGGATCGAGCCTGATATTGAGTTCTTCCAAAATTTCTCTTTTTAGGGTTTCCGAAGATGTTTCCCCTTCTTCTACTTTTCCACCGGGCAAATACCACGCCTTTTTGTTGTTGCTGTATGCTAATAGTAGTTTATTCTCCGATATCACTACGAGGCCTGCAGTGGGCAAAATGTTGTTTTCCATACCTGTCTTGATGGGATTGTCCCGAAAAATTTCTTCGCAATGTATGCATTCTGTTCTTTTTTCTGTTGGAAGAAATATTGGTTTCTTCGCTGGAAATAGTATTCCTTGCCGGGTTACGTTCGAAAATTTTTACAATATCGCCTGTGCTGCGGCAAACTGTTGGTCAACAGGTTGTGCGCAACACCAGCAACGGCAGGAAAGTCGAATACAATGTTCCGCTCTTTTTTTTGTTTAACGGTCTTGTATATTTGTGGCTAATAAAACAGGTACAACGATTTATTTGTTTGTTCATATGGAAGCATGGCAAGCATAGTGGTTAATTGCCGGTATTTTTACAGCAGTATGTAAACACTAAAATACAAATCTTTGTAATTCATAAAATCTTCATAGGTAACTCCTGTAGAAATGCTGTTTATCGGGAATTGATGGTTTAAACGAATTAATTTAAATACTTCGGCTTTGTAGTGTATTCGGTTGTCAAATATTGACGTATGGAGTACAGCGCTGATATCGGGCTTTGAAAACCATTTTTGAGCATAGAGGTGGCCACCCATCTTATGATGGTTTCTGCCAATGTAGTCTAATCCAATTCCAATACCCAGGTTTTTTTTGAAATTGTAACCGTATTTGATTTGATGATTTTCAAATCTGTTATGTGTTTTATCTGCATTAAGTAATCTGTTTTGATAACTATATGCTATAAAGTCTGAAAGGTTTGATTTTTTGTGAAAGATATTCCATTTGGCTGTTTGTAAATTCAAGTGATGAAACCCATTGCGGTCAAAATTATATTGTAGTGAAACACTTCCGTTTATTTTTGTTTTTCCAATGTATGTTGCCGAATAAGAAGCGTAAAAGCCGAATGGTAGTTTTGTGGCTCCGCTATAGCCAAATGCCAGAGAATTGGATATGTAACAGACATACGAGATTCCTCCTGAATGGTAACAGCCTTTTTTGGGTAGGGTATTTTTAAACGAAGTATAAATCTCCTGTAAGTTTAAGGTGTCGGATATTTTTTTCACAAAATCTAAAACAACTATTGCTTCCGGAACAGCCTCCTGTGTGGATGGCGTCCAATATTTTTTGATCCAATGATTGTTTTTGTCAGAGTGCTCTATGATATAAGTAATTCCGTCAGTTCCATGCGACCAGTTTTCTATGTCGCTGTCCGATGGAATCGTTAAGATTTTAGAATTTAGAATAATTTGGTAAATGGCCGCCGCCTGCTTTGATGATAAAACAATTTTGTTCGATAATATTTCCGTTGTATTTCTTCTTTCCTTTTTGGTATGGTAAATGAAATTGGTGATGCTTCCATAAATGCCAGCAGTATCTTTCGAAACTTCAATAGCCTGGCCGTGGTTTTTAAACCTAAAATTAAAATCATCGGTGGATTTCTGGAAATCCTTTAAGTTTAAACCCCTTTGAAGTCCGATATTCCTTTTGTATCCAAAAGCGGTATCTCCTTTTATGTCTTTTGTTTGCGAGAACGCTGTCTGAAGTGATATCAAAAGCAATGCTGTGACTACGTGCTGTTTTTTCATACGCTACATTCTACAGGTATCCGTAAAGTGAAATTGTAAGCAACCTCATGTTGTAATCTAATTTTATGTTTTTGACCTTTGGGAGACGGAGAATAAAAAATCAGATCAGATGCTTGGTTATATAGAAGCCAGTATCCCTAGCCGTCCTACTGCTTAACTTTTTTTTTGTTTGGCATTTTGGCTCAAAAAAAAGTTTAATGCTAAATTGTTATCTTTTCTGGCGTTTGTGTGAAGACGATCTGCATATGCGATTATTCCCCTGACATTTTCTATAATGATTTTCTCAGAATTATCAATTTCATCTTTGTTACTTCTTAATATTCTATAAGCCAGTATTCTGACCTCTTCAAATATGTTATCAAAGTACGTTCCTTTAAACCCCTCGTTCGCAACTACCACATTTTTAACAATTTCGCTAATGTAGAATAAGCGGACAAGAGGATGAGGGTGACTTTTTCCTTCAAAGTAAATTGTCGGTTGATATCCTGACATCTTAACGAAGAAGACATACATGGCTGCAAGTCCTATGGCGAAACATTGTCTAAGAGCATCTTTTCCCAACTCTTTATTGTTGCTAAGTGATTCTCTATAGAAAGCTAATGTTTGTATAACTATTTGAAAAGAGGCTATATAATCAGCGTCAAATTCTCTTAATTGTTGTTTAAAAGTTATGTCATTTTCTCCATCAACTAATTTTTCATTAAAATACCTTAGTGGATATTTAGTACTCTGCAATAAGTGCCCAAGTTCGTGAAAGAAAATAAACCTTGAGAAAATCATAAAGAGAAATGATGCTGTATTAAATGGCACTAAGCCAAACGTTTTTTCATACTCTTCAAATTCTTTTTCTTGATACATATTTATGTCGTGAAAAAAGGTATGATGCATTGCTTCTATAAGTCCTATGTGAATACCAATTAGTTGATAGTTCGTATGAGAAAATGCAAATGCATTGGAGGAAAAATCATTTTTGAAAAAGAAGTTTGCATTTGAGAGTTTGTAAATGTTATTGCCTAAAATTAATTCATCACTACACCAACTAAATATTGAATCGTAAATGTTTACCAAATCACTTTTTTGATAGAAAAAAATGTCTTGAGACGACAATATATTTTGTTCAACCATTTTTTTTACAACCTCGTCATATGTAGGCATTCGTTTATTTTTTGTTTTATTCAAAGATTGATATTTTTTGTAATATATAAAAAATAAATACTCACTCTATGTTGAAAACTTCTGAATCAATGTCTCAGTTAGATAGAAGTTGAAGTTGTCAACCTAATATTTTGCTGGGGTGGGGCTTAATTATTCTGCGTATCTGCAAAGTATAAGAGTATGTCCGATTTGATTTCTCGGAGGTGTTTTAAAGCGGTATTTGTTGATGGTAGGTTCATGCCGGTGACAGTCTTTTTAGCTGACCTATGATGAAGAACCTGACCAAGGAAGTATTTATCAACTTCGTCCAAATTTGATACAGCCTCTTCCATCATATTCAGCCGCTTTTCCTTTTCCATGTTGTAGTCTTCATCTTGCAGCATTTTACAGGATTCAAATCCGAATACATGTTTATCTCAGTTAAATGCCTTTCCAGATGCAATGTATTTAGCTACTAAAAAGGCTGTTGCATCAAAAGCATTATTAGCTATTGCGGTTGGCGCGTAGCCACTTTAACGCTCCTTTTTTAGGAGTGTTGAAATGTCTGTCGGCAGTTCGCCGGGAGAGGGGCATTGCTGTTCTAGTCAGCACCGGGCTGGTAAAGGCGTCGCGGTCTTTACTACGGGTTCCTGCTGTTGCCATCAGGTGTATTATTGTACAGAAGCCGGGTGGTGCCTTTGAACGGGCAGGTGTACCGCCACGTTAGCTGATTTCCTGCAATACATTGTCCAGCCGGGTGGCCAGGGTTTCGTAATCTGTATAGCCGTTGGCAAGGGCGTATACTTTGCTGGAGGAGACCTGCAGGAACACTGCCGGAAACCCGGTTACTTTCAGGTGTTTGCAGAGCATGAATTCGTAATGGGCTTTGTCTCTGAATTCCTCGCCCGCCAGCTTTTCGTAAAATGCCTCTTCGGGTATACCATATTGCGGCAGCAGGTGCCGGTAGGCTTCATTATCGCAGAGGTCGCGGCCTTCATAATTGAGTGCATACTGGAGATCGGAGGCAAAATCCAGGGCCTTTTCGGGGTCATAGCTTTTTAGTATACAGAGTGCTATGGCGGGTTTTTCCGATGCCAGTACCCAGTCGCTCAGGTCGGGATGCTGCATGTGCCACAGGTAATCCGCGCCGAATTTTACGCCCGTAAGCGATTCCACCCTTTGGTAGGCTTCCTGCACGTAGGGGGCAATGGCGCTGATGGGAACCGGCCGCTCTGCCGGCATCATGCCACCGGACAGTACTTCCACATCCAGCCGGGAGGCGTAGGCATCGCGTAAACGCTTCATGACCGGGCTGAATCCGTAACACCATCCGCAATAGGCATCGTAACAATAGAGCAGGATCGGCTTTTCCATTGGTGCAAGGTAATTATTAATCAGCATCCCTGTTTCTTGTGGTGCAGATTAGTTGCCCGGTCGGTACGTTCACCGAAAAATTACCTTTCGGTAAATGGGTAAGCGGCTAATGGCCTATATTTGCCATGCCCGGCTGCTCAGGTTTTCGCCATAGCTAAAGGCATGATTATTGCAGCCTGTATAGGGGTGCGTGCCCTTTTAACGGAAGCCGTATCATCTGCTGTGAAAATCTTTGATTAGAATATTGAATATTAATATACTACAACTATGAAGCAAGTTTATCGTTCAGTTTATGCTATCGGAGCGTTTTTCCTTTCCGCTCTGATTTTTTCGTGCAATAAGGAAGCAGGGGAGAAAACGCCGCCGCAGCCTTCCGGCGAGGTGCTGGCTTCTCTACAGGAAACCGTGCAGGTGCAGGCGGTGCTGAACAACGCACTGGCTGCTATAATGGGGGTGTCGGCACCGGAGGCCAACGGGCAGGTATCGGGCAGGAAATATGGCTGTGCCACGATTACGGCTACCCCGGGCGACCTGACTAATTTCCCCAAAGACATAGTGGTGAACTTTGGTACGGAAGAATGTACAGCCAGGGAGTATAAAGGTATTGTAAGCTTTACCCTGAACAAATGGATTTACGAGCCTGGCGCTTCTTTTGAGCCTGCGTTCGACGCGTTTCATGTAAACGGTTACAAGATTGAAGGAAAATACACCATCACTACCGTTGAACCCAATGTGTTTAAAGTAGAGATCCGCGAGGGTATACTCACCAGTCCTGATGGGGTGAGATACGATCTCACCGGAGAGCAGTGGTATACCCAGACCGCAGGTGGCGATACGCCGCTGGAATTCAACGACGATGTGTTTTCCATTACCGGTGATGTGGCCGGTACGTCTTCGCTGGGATACGATATCAAAGCCAATATTAAAACCCCGCTGATCCGCAGTGTGGATTGCGATTTTACCCGATCCGGCATCATGTACCTGGAGAATGATGGCATCGTTGGCGACCTGGATTTCGGCGACGGCACCTGCGATAACGAAGCTACCATCCTCATAGATTTAGGCGGTGGCCTAATAGTGGATGCGCCGTTTACACTTCCGTTCTGATTCGTATTACAATCTTATACAAACAAAAAGCCCCAATGCGGGGCTTTTTGTTTAAGCACCCCTTACCTTGCAAAAAAGTCTGTATGGATCCCTATTTCGATCTGATTGTTATTGGAGGAGGCTGTGTAGGCCTGGCGGCTGCCTATAAAATCAACAGGCGCTATCCGGCGCTCACCATTGCGGTACTGGAAAAAGAAGACCGGGTGGCGGCGCACCAGACCGGCAGAAATTCCGGTGTTATTCATTCCGGTATCTACTATACGCCGGGTTCGTACAAGGCATCGAACTGCGTAAACGGGCGGCGGGAACTGGTGGCTTTTGCAAAAGAATACGGGGTGAAGTACGATATCTGCGGCAAAGTGATCGTGGCCACCGATGCGGCTGAGCTCCCGCATATGCATAAAGTATATCAAAATGGTCTGGCCAACGGGGTGGAAGACCTCAGGCTGTTATCGCCGGAGGAAATCAGTGAAATAGAGCCTTTTTGTAAGGGCATCGGGGGCATATGGGTGGGGTGTACGGGCATCATCGATTATGTAGGGCTGACGGGTAAGCTTGCCGAACTCCTAGTGGAAAAGGGGGGCGGTAAGGTATTGTTGCACACAGAGGCCCTGGGTTTTGAACAGTCAGACGGAATGACCGTGGTGAAAACGAACCGGGGGAATCTCCGCTGTAAATACGTGGTGGCCTGTGCGGGCTTGCAGAGCGATCGGGTGGCGAAAAAAGAGGGTACGGGAACGGAGGCCGCCATAGTGGGCTTTCGGGGCGATTATTACGATTTATCTGAAAAGGGGCAACACAAAGTGAGGAATCTGATCTACCCGGTGCCCAATCCGAAGTTTCCTTTTCTGGGCGTTCATTTTACCAGGATGGTAAACGGTGGGGTAGAATGTGGTCCGAATGCGGTATTTGTGTTTAAGCGGGAGGGGTATTCCAAAACGGCCTTCAGTGCGAGGGATACCCTGGCTGCGCTGCGTTTTGCCGGCACCCGGAAGTTTTTTGCGCGACACTGGCGGTTTGGGCTGGATGAATACCGGGGTGCGTTTTCGAAAGCGTATTTCCTGAAGCGACTGCAAAAGCTGATTCCCGACCTGGAGCCAGACGACATCGTACCAGCCCGATCGGGCATCCGGGCCATGGCGCTGACCCGGGAAGGCAACATGATCGATGACTTTAAAATTGAGGCCAAAGGCAATGCCATTCATGTGCTGAATGCGCCATCTCCTGCTGCTACCGCGGCATTGGCGATAGGCGATGCTATTCAGGAGATGGCCGCCAGGCAGTTTCAACTGGGGTAATACCCTTGCTGCGTTCGGGTTAAGGGAATACTGGTTGTATGGCATCGCAAAAACAGTCTGCTGTCGTATTTACCACTAACCATTCGCAAGCCGGATCCATGCGGTTACGACAGATCCGTTACCGTTGGCCCGAGTACTTTATCAGGCGACGCCTCCATTATTGCGCCATGTGCTGACGCGGGTTGCCAGTAGGTGTTGTACCGGCTAAAACAGCGTATGGATTTCCGTGGCCACTCTTTGCAGGTCTTCCTCCGTCAGATTGGATCCGGAAGGCAGACACAATCCTTTTTCAAAGAGCCGGTCTGCGGTGCCGTCGCCATAAAACGGCGTGCCACTGAAGATGGGTTGTGCATGCATGGGTTTCCAGAGCGGTCTGCTCTCTATGTTTTTTGCTTCCAGTGCCAGCCGGATTTTTTCCCGGTCAACAGCCGGATGATCGACCAGTATGGTGGTGAGCCACCTGTTGGAATAGTACCCTTCCGGCTCCTTGAGAAACTGAATGCCTTTCAGTGGTGCCAGCTTTTTTTCGTACCAGGCGTGGTTGGCTCTTCGTTGTAAAACGCGATCCGGCAATACTTCCATTTGTCCCCTGCCAATGCCCGCACAGATATTACTCATGCGGTAATTATAACCGATGTGGCTGTGCTGGTAATGGGGGGCTGCATCCCTGGCCTGGGTAGAAAGAAAGCGCGCCTGCGCGGCTATTTCGCTGGTTTTCGACACCAGGGCGCCTCCGCCGGAGGTGGTAATGATTTTGTTGCCATTGAACGACAGGGCGGCGATGATGCCGAAGGTGCCGCAGTACTGGTGGTTGATATGGCTGCCCAATGCTTCTGCGGCGTCTTCGAGCAGTGGTATATCGTAGGTGGCTGCTATTTGCATGATGGCATCCATCTTAGCCGGCATGCCATAGAGGTGCACGGGTATAATGGCTTTGGGTTTTTTGCCTTTTGCGAGCCGGTCTTTGATGGCTTTTTCCAAAAATTCCGGCGACATGTTCCAGGTATCGGGTTCACTGTCTACAAATACCGGTATGGCTCCCTGGTAGGCAATAGGATTGGCCGAGGCAGAAAAGGTCATGGACTGGCAGATCACTTCATCGCCGTGCTGTACGCCCAGCGCTATCAGGCCGAGGTGAATGGCCGCCGTACCGGAACTCAGGGCGGCTACATGGCTTGGGGGATTGCCCTGCAGAAAGCGGCTGATGTCTTCTTCCAGCCCGTTTACATTGGGGCCAAGCGGTGCAATCCAGTTGGTGTCGAAAGCTTCGTTTACGTATTTTCTTTCGGTGCCGCCCATATGAGGCGAAGAAAGCCAGATTTTTGAGTTCATAATGTGTTGTATAGTGCGTTATTTTTATAGTTATACATCTGCCGGCTATGCTGACAGCACGGCAGCCCCCCATGAGTACCCTACACCAAAGCCTGCGAGTAGCAGTTGATCGTTTGGGCGTATGGCCTGGGCTTCCCGGGCATGCTTCAATGCGATGGGTATGGTAGACGATACGGTGTTGCCGCATTGTTCCATCCATATGAAAAATTTCTCCGGTGCGATTTTTATTTTTTTACGCAGGTATTCCAGCATAAAGCGGTTGGCCTGGTGAAAAATGTACAGGCTGATATCGTTTGGCTGCAAATCGTTTTTCCTGAGTGTTTCTTCCACCAGCGGTGGAACGGCAGCCAGGGTGAAATTGAAAATTTCGGAGCCGTTCATGAACAGGTGGTTGTCGTTGTACACATTGCCATTCTCATCTTCCCGCAGCGCGGTATCGTTGTTCCTGGGCGACCTGGCAGCGCCGTTTTTGACGATCAGGTTGGCAGCGCCGCTTCCGTTGGTACCTACCACTATTTTTTTTATTTCCTGGTTGCCTTTGCCAGGTTGCCCGGTAATGAGTGTGGCGGCGGCGGCATCGCCGAAGATGGAGCGGTTGCTTTTATCGTCGGGGTGCAGGAATTTGCTATAGGTTTCGGCAGTAATCAGCAATACGTTGCCGGCTTCGCCGGAGGCGATCAGCCCTTTGGCCAGACTTAAACCGTATATAAACCCCGAGCACCCCTGGTTAAAGTCCAGGGCGCCGGCATCGGATCGAAGCTGCAGCCGCTGGTGTACCAGGCAGGCGGTGGTGGGTAAAAAGTAGTCGGGACTTTGGGTGCACAGCAACAAATAGTCAATGCTTTCGGGTGCAATATGGTGTTCTGTAAAAAGCTGTTGTGCGGCTTTGGTGGCGAGATCGGAAACAAATTCGTCGGATGCCGCTATTCTCCGTTCGGCGATGCCTACTTTATCCATTATTTTGTGCACACTCCATTCCGGGAATGCGTGATGCAGGTGTTCATTGGTCAGGCGCTGTTCCGGCAGGTAATACGATATGTGCGACAAATATGCTTTGGGCGCGCTCATGGTTAATATACTGTAAGTTCAGGAACCGTAATATGATCCAGGGTGGTATAGGCGGTACCCCAGGATAGCCCCACCCCGAAGCCGCACAGAATCACTTTGGCTGACTGGCCGATGATGGCGTTTCGCAGTTCCGTAACGATGGTAAGGGGAATGGAAGCGGAGCTGGTATTGCCGAATTTTTGCAGCGAATAGGGAACTTTTTCCTCCGGAAGCCCCAGCTTCTTCCTGATTTTTTCGTTCATCATTTTATTGGCCTGGTGAAAAACGGCATAATCTACTTCTTCACTCGTGATCTGCAATTTTTCGTATAATTTTTTAACGGTCTTAGGCGCTTCGGTGATGCCGAAGGAAAACACATCCAGTCCTTCCAGGTGCAGGTTTCTGGGGGTGCGAACCAGTCCTTCTTCGGAAACCGAGGCTACCAGTGAACGCTCCGAAAAGGGGTTCCTGAATCCGCCATCGGGTATGATGATGGCCTTGTATCCGCTGCCGTCGGTTGCCATATGAAAGTGGATGCCCGATGCAGCTTCGTTGTACTCCAGCAGGGTAGCTGCTCCTGCATCGCCAAACAGCATGGCAGCACTTTTATCTTTTTCGTGAACGGTTTTGGAGCCGGTATCGCCTACCAGCAGTAGTCCCTTTTTGATCTGCCCGCCGGAGAGGTAGGCGGCTATGATGTTGAGTCCGTACACATATCCGCTGCATCCCAGGGGCACATCAAAAGCCAGGGTTTCCTGACTCAGTTGCAGCCGGTCCTGTATAATACAGGCGGTATTCGGGAGAAAATGATAATCGGGCGTTTGCGATACGAACACCAGGATGCCGATGTCTTCCCGGTTAACGTTCATTTCGGCCAGCAGTTTTTCTGCGGCGGCTACACAAAGATCGGAGGTGCATACCTCTTTGTCCGCCACCCGGTATTCTTCCACACCAACATTCTTTACAAAGGTTTGTACATCGCCAGCCGGAAAATGGGGGTTGTCTGCATTGACTTTTCGGGTAGTAGGTACGCATGCACTGATACCGGTGATGGAAACATGTTTATTGTAGAGAAATGCCATGGTGATAATTTTTTATTTTGATACTATACGATCGTGCGCCATCCTCCGTCGAGCGTGAGGGTTTGAGCGGTGATCCATCTGGAAGCATCAGACAGCAGGAATACCGCACAATGGGCTACATCTTCAGGTTGTCCGTATCCGAATGGATAAGACGCCAGATCTTTTTCGATGGCTTCTTCCGAAAGTACCGCAGTGGCCTGCTCGGCAATATCTGTTTTGATCATGGCCGGTTCCAGGGTATTGACGCGAATTTTTTGTATAGCCAGTTCAGAGGCCATTACCCTGCCTGCGGCAGAAAGGGCGCCTTTGCTGGATGTGTATGCCAGGAGCGATTTGCTGCCTACCTGGTTGGAAATAGACGATATGAGTACGATGGAGGAATACTGGTTTCGTTTGATTTTCTTACGTTTCACCAGTTCTGAGAGGGTAAGTACCGCTGAATAATAATTGGCGCTCATTACTTCTTCGAGCACCTGGCGTTTGATGAACTTCAGCGGATGGTACGACAAAATGCCCGCTGCATGTACGTAGCCGTCTATTTCGGGCAGTTTGCTTACCGCCTGCTGAATATCTTCGTCTTTTGTGAGATCGGCTTTTATATAGGAAGCGTTTTGCTCACCCAGTCCGGCGACCATCTCTTTGAGTTTATCTTCTCTTCTGGCCAGCCCTATTACCTTTCCCCCGCATTGAACGATGGTACGGGCAATACTCAGGCCTATTCCCGAAGAAGCTCCGGCAACCACAATGGTTTTGTTTTCCAGGCCGAAAATATTTGTTGCCATTTCAGTCAGCGGGTATGATGATCGTTACTACTTGGATTGTACCACCTGAAACAGGTCTTCTACCGTTACCGCATTTCTCAGGTCGGCGCCGGTGATCTTCTTACTGTAATTGTCGTCTACCATCGCTATGACCATCAAAGCCACCATTGAGCTCCATTCGCCAAGGTCTTTAAAGGCGGTGGTCAGCGCAATTTCGGACGGGTCTGTTTCATCAAACTGGTCTGCAAAAGCTTTCAGGAACTCATTTTTGTCCATAATTGTATAATTTTTTTACGTTATGCCCGGGCGGTGTAGCTTATAAGCCGGTAGGCATGGCCGGGTTTCCCAGGTAATGCCCATCATCTTTTACAGACCGGTATAACATTGATAACGGAGAAACGGTATTGTTATTACCTACTTTTTTATATTGCAATACACCGGAGCCCATCCCAAAATCATTGGCATTCCCAACGGTTACACCTCCTGAAATGAGCGCCCCGGTTCCAAAAATATTATAATCGCCGATAACGGTATCGTGTCCTACTTTAACGCCTGCATTGAATAGATTGAAATTGCCTATTGTATTATCTGCGGAGAGGCAGCTTTGAATCTGGAATATGTTTCCGGCCCCAATTTTCAATGAGTCGTTGTGCACAATGGCACCCGGATGGATCAGGTTGGGAAAATGTAATTTTTCCGATACCAGTTGGTTTTTAATAGCGCGTATATTGTCTGATTTTCCCGCAGCAATGGCTACGCAAAGGTCATCCGGATCATCGTTTATTTCCCGGATCGTCCCCAATACTTCGAAATCAAGATATAGCTTTCCTTTTTTCACTTTATCGTCGAAGAAGCCAATAAAGTGCCAGGTAGGCTGTATTTTGTTGATTTCGCGGATGATGAGGTAAACCTCTTTCGCAAAGCCGCCTGCGCCGGCAATAGCTATTCTTTTCATCAAACTAAGTTACTGAGCAAAGGTAAGATACTTATTTAATTTTCCACTGCGATTGCTTTGAGCTACAAAGGAAAACGTATCTATTTTATTTTTTTATTATTTAATTTCTTTAATAGAAAATCAAGGTTTTTGTATTCGTGCACCAAAAGATAATCGAACCAGCTTACGTAGGGGCTTTTGCGCATGAGCCGGAAAGCCCATTGGTATTTTCCTGCCGTCAGGTACCGCACCACTGCTCTCCTCACGTACCTGGAGTAGTAGTTTTTCATGGCCTTATGGGTGATCAAGGCCGGGTCTACATGGTACAGCCATAGTTTCTCCGGGGCCGGTAATATGGGCATGGCCCTGTTTTCCGTATCAGAACGGTAGCTGGCCATGGCTTCCGGGGCTGCTGCTATGGTGCACAGCCGGCCCAGCCTGTCCCACATATTGTAGTCTTCTCCGTGGCTAATGTTTTCGTTGAACAGTCCGGCTTTTTGAAAGGCCTTTTTGGTAATGCATACAGACGATGCGTGCATGAAGGGCGCTGTGTACACTTTTGTGAAATAGTCTGTAACAATGCCCCGTTGTTCCACGCCCAGGGTATACATCACCACCTCCGGGGCGCTATTGCAGGAATAGCCGGTGGCAAAAACATCGGCTTCGGGATAGTCTTTCACCAGGCTGGCTATAACCGTCAGGAAATCTTTGTTCCACAGGTCATCTCCATCTATGAATGCAATATGTTCGAAGCGCGCTTCTGCTATGCCCGTATTCCTGGCGCTCGACACGCCGCCATTGACTTTATCGATGATTCTGATCCGCGCATCATCAACAGCGGCCACTACCTGGCGGCTGTTGTCGGTTGATCCGTCGTTTACCACCAATACCTCAAAATCGGCGTACGTTTGAGACAATACGCTCTGCAGGGTTAGGGGAATGCTCTTTTCCTTGTTATATAGGGGTATGACAACAGAAAACATGATTCATCTATCGTTTAAATAATACGTCCCAGAAGCTTCGTTTCTCGGGAGTGTCGAAGTATTCGGCATATCCGTATCCATAGTTCCTGTACACACCATAGCGATTCTTTTCATCCACCCGGTTGAGGATGGTGTAAAACGGCTGATCGGGGTTCTCTTCTTTTTTCCGGTTGATTTCGTTGATGACGAACTTGAATGTGTAGCCGTTTCTCAGTACCACGATGTTAATGTCTGCATAGGCTGCGAGCAGGGAAGAGTCTGTAACCAGGTTATAGGGCGGCGTATCAAAAATGATGTAGTCGAACCTTTTTTTCAGGGCGGCGATGAGTTCTTTCATCCTGTCGCTCAGTATCAACTCCGCGGGGTTGGGCGGAATAGGTCCGGAGCCGAGCAGCCAGAAGTTTTGTTCAAATCCCTGCACTTCTTTCAACATACCGTCCAGGTCGTCGGAAGAACCGTTCAGGAAATTGCTGATGCCCGTATCGGCCTTGATGTTCAGGTTTTGCCGCAGTCTCGGTTTTCTGAGGTCAAATTCCAGCACCACCACTTTTTTATTGAGCAGCGCATAGCTGGCTGCCAGGTTGAGGCTGGTAAACGATTTGCCTTCCGACGGGCGATGCGAGGTAACGAGTATGACATCGTTTTCTTTGCCGCGTCCGGTAAAGCTGATATTGGTCCGGATCACCCGGAACTGCTCCGCAATAATAGATCGGCTGCCTTTGGTGATAACAATAGGCGAATCCGATTTTTTGGAAAACGATACTTCGCCCAGCAGGGGTGCCTGGCTTTTTTGCTCCACTTCCACTTTTCCTTCGATCTTGTCGTTGAGGATATCCCTGATGTAAATCAACCCTATGGGAAGCAGCAATCCGAGCCCCAGCGCTATGGCATACACCAGTGCGGGCCGGGGGCTGATCAGCCCTATACCCCTGGGCGACTCCACTATTTTGGTATCTACATTGGTAGAGGCCAGTGCAATGGCTGTTTCTTCCCGTTTCTGCAACAGCAGCAGGTACAATTGTTGTTTTACGTTCTGGTCTCTGTTGATCTCCACCAGGTTTTTTTCGATGCTGGGAATAGAACTGATTTTGGAGGCCAGTCCGGCTTCTCTTCTGGTAATATCTCCCAGCACGGTACGGTATCCGGATTTGAGGGTATTGATATTCGACAGCATACTCTGGCGTATGTTGGCAATATTGTTGTCCATGTCGATGATCAGCGGGTTTTTGGGACCATAGTTCTGCATTCTGCGTTCTCTGTCCAGTACCAGCTCATTGTGTTGTTGAATAAGGCTCAGCAGGGTGGGTTCTGCTATACCTACGGTGGAAGGCACCAGTTTGGGGTCCTGTTGATCGGTGCGTATTTTCCTTTCGAGCCCTTCCAGAATGCTCAACTGCGTTTGCTGCTCTGCCTTCTGCATATCGATCACCTGAGTTTGCTGGATGTATTGCTGGGCTTCGGAGCTGATGTCTGTAATTCTCCGGTCTCTTTTAAACCGCTCCACCTGTCCTTCTACTGCCTGCAATTCTCTTTCTACCAGCGCCACTCTTTCGTTGAGGAAGTCGAGCGTGTTGGTATTCACGCGTTTTTTATCTTCCAGTCCCTGGGTGGAGTAAATATCGATCAGTGCGTTCAGGGAGGCTTGTGCTTTTTGCATATTGTATCCGGTTATTTCCAGCGATACAATGGAAGAAGCATCGCCTATTTCCACCACTTTCAGCGATTGCAGGAAATTATTGACGGCGTGGTCGATCGGTAAAATAGTAACAATATATTCATGATCGATGTCGTCTTCCTGTTTTAGATTTTCTGCATAAGACGGGTTGGGCTCCGCCCTGAATGTAACACCATTGATGAGGTACCATTTTGAGGGCGTGAGGTACAGCGGGGGATGCTCGCTGTGGTGTACAATAGACCATTTACCGTCTTCAGATGATTTGAGTCGCCATGTAATCGGAGACGTTACCGTATCTGGATTGGAGAAGGTGAAAAAAACAGGGGCCTGTTCGGCAAATGTTTCTCTGTTAACGATGCGTCCTTTTGATTTGATTTCTATGTACAACTGTTCCTGCAGCACAACAGACCGGATCAGATCGTAACTTTTCAATATTTCCATCTCGCTTTCCAGCGACTGAGAGGATGGCTGAATGTTGAGTTCTTTAAGGAGTATATTGTCTAATCCGCCTCCGCCTTTTTTATCATCCCTGATCATTACTTTGGCAGATGCCTTATAGATGGGGGTGGTATACCGGAGGTATAAAAAAGCCGAAATAAGGCAGAAAATCAAAAATGCTGCAGCCCAGCGCCAGTTGGCAATGATTTTAAACACAAAGTCCTGAAGGTTGAATGCATCTTCCGATGTACCCGGTCCACTTGTAATGCGTTGCTGCTTGGTATTTGACTGAGATGTTTGCACTGATTCTGTTTTTAAATATATTTAATAATCCGGGATCATCTATTTAAAGCACCCTGAGCGCCAGTACAATAACGGTTAATGTACTCAACACAATCGGTACTACTTCCAGGGTGGTTTCTGCTACGGAAGCCCTGCGTCTGAACGGTTCTACATATACGATGTCGTTTTGCCGCAGGTTGTAAAACGGAGAGGTCAGGAACTTGCTGTTATTAAGGTTCAGGTGGCCTACTTCCAGTTTGTCTCCATTTTTACGAATGACTTTCACGGTGGCTCTTTTTCCGAAAACGGTCAGATCACCCGCCATTCCGATGGCTTCCAGTACATTTACTTTTTCTCCTGCTACCTGTAGGGTAGAAGGCCGGGTAACCTCACCCATTACCGTTACCCTGAAATTCATCAGGTTTAAACCCACTTTTGCATCCTTGAAATACTGTGTGGCTTCTTCCTCAATTTTGAGTCGCGCTTCTTCAGTGGTGAGTCCGCCGATATGCACTTCTCCCAGGAGCGGCAGGTTTACGTCTCCGTTGGAGTTGATGGTATACACATTGGGGGTAGTCTGGTTCGTGGTACCCGAAGTAATGGTGGTACCCATCATAGAAAACATAGCCGTACCTTCTTCAGATTTACTGGTAACCGTGATCTGTACCTGATCATCCGGCAACAGTTTCAGGGGTTCAAAAGCTGCTAACCGCAACTCCTGTATCCGGGTGGTATCGTTCACATCCTGGAGGTAAGGTAGCTGTTTTCCTACGGTACACGATCCCAGAAATATGGCGGAGAGGAAAATGGTTACAATGATTCGTAATGTATACATATATGGTGATTAGTAAGTACTCAGTGTTTGAATATTGGTTTGCGTTACAAATACGATGTATTTTTTCCGGTTTCGTCCTTCGCGTTCCCAGGTTTATAAGACATATATACCTTTTTCAGCGTTGTCATAAAGGGTCTGGTAGGCAATAACTTTGCCAGTATCAATGCAAAGTGTAAAACTTATACTTATTGATTTTATTGTTTGTATGCTCCCCACGCTTGAATAAAACTTGAGAGCAAAGATAATTACAATTTCTACTTACGGAAATAGGGTTTTGTAAATCAGTACAATATAGCGATAAAAATTGTTATATGTTAACTTGACAGTGTTTAAATGGCTTATGGATACGCTAGGGGTTCAGAAAGTTTACAAAACCTTATCATTCCATCATGAATGCCATGAGCTGATAAAAAACCGAAACAGATGTGCCGCACAACAGCCGGTGATCACAATTAAGCAGTACCGTATGCGCTTCAATGCGGCAGCAAGCAATTGCCCGGGCGAACATCGCATCTGATACAGGTTTTGTACCTTTGGGTCAAACTAAGGAATATGCCATCATTTGATATAGTAAGCAAGGTTGATATCCAGGCGCTGGACAATGCCGTAAACGTAACCCGCAAGGAGATTTCCAATCGGTTTGATTTTAAAGATTCGCATGTGGTGATAGAACTCAATAAAAAAGACTTCAAGGTGGGGTTGGAGGCAGATGGAGAAATGCAGATGGGGCAGATTCTTGATGTACTGATCAGCCGGGCGCATAAGCAGGGCATTGCACCGGAAGCTTTCGATACATCGAAAGAAGGCGTACAAAGCGGGAAGGTTTGGAAAAAAGAGGTGTCTGTAAAAAATGGACTATCGCAGGAAGACGCCAAAAAAATAGTCAAACACATCAAAGACTCGGGTATGAAGGTGCAGGCTGCCATCAACGACAATCTGGTACGGGTTACCGGAAAAAAAATAGACGATCTGCAGGAAGTTATCCGCGTATCAAAAGCCTGGGAGTTGGGCATTCCGCTGCAGTATGAAAATATGCGTTCTTAGTGGGCTCCCTACGATATAGGGGCTCACCGGACAAAATAAAATTTGGAAAAACGCTTTCCGTGTTTTATCTTTAAAGAAGTGCATGGCAGATCCGAAAATGGTATGCCGGCGAACAGGGATCGCGGAAGTTCGTCAGAAGATGAAAGCGGTCTCATAAAGCATCGGGTTAAGCTGCTAAACTGCCTTGCGCAGTACAAGAGTTAAGCCTGATGCTTTTATGTTATGCTAACTTTTTATGAAGCTGTAGCGCATTTACCGCAAATTCCCCTCGCAATCAGGTTTAATTCTACAACAATATATTGTTCAGGAAACTGCATTCCCGGAATGGCAACAGCCGGGAGACAAACCGTTTCTTTACAGCGGTTGCAGTAAAAATGCAGGTGGGTGTCGTTGTGTGATTGTACGCTACAGTTGTTCTGACAAACTGCATATTTGGTAGCGGTTCCGTCCTGTACGGCATGAATCAGTCCGTTTTTTTCGAATGTTTTTAAGGTGCGATATATGGTGACCCGGTCGGAATGGGTGAAGCTGTTTTCTATGTGGGTAAGGGATGCCGCGGCTTGCTGTTTCAGTAAAAAATCCAACACCCGCACCCGCATGGCGGTGGGTTGCACCTTATGGCTGATCAATAGATCCTCTATATGCTGATCATATGTTGGCTGCATTTACAGTAAAGGTACGATTCTCTTCCTCAAACCCCGAATACCGGGGAGCAGGAAAGAGGATGACAAAAAAACCGCCTGAAAGGCGGTTGCAAATGTTGGTTTAATATTCATCTTCATTGAAGAAGAAGTCTTCCTGCGAAGGATAGTCTGGCCAAATATCATCGATTCCCTCATATATCTCCCCTTCATCTTCCAGTTCCTGCAGGTTTTCAATAACCTCAATCGGCGCACCACTGCGAATACAGTAATCAATAAGTTCATCCTTTGTAGCAGGCCAGGGTGCGTCTTCCAGATAGGATGCCAGTTCGAGTGTCCAGAACATTTATTTCTTTTTAATTGATGTGTACAAATCGGTACCACTCCAAAAGCGAAGCTCCTGCAGCCCAGTCAGAAGCCCCAAATTTTCCGCAAATGTAAAGTTTAGAATCTAATTTCCCAATTCACTTATTCACAGGAGTTTTTGAACGACCAAACCGTTGGTTTATTGTTTCATGGCCAGGTGCCGGTGAATTGCTTATATTGCTGCTCATTTTATGTTAAAAGCCTATGTTGTCAGCTAGAAATATCAGCCGGTCTTACGAGCATTTGCAGGTGTTAAAGGGGGTAAGTCTCGATATCAGCCGTGGAGAGATTGTAAGTATTATCGGTTCATCGGGGGCCGGCAAAAGCACCCTGCTGCATATCATCGGCACGCTGGACCGTCCGGACGAAGGTACAATTACCCTGAATGGACAAAGGGTCGATAACCTGGCGGGCAAGAAACTGGCTGCGTTCAGAAACCGGCATATGGGATTTGTATTTCAGTTTCACCACCTGTTGCCGGAATTCACGGCTTTGGAGAATGTTTGTATCCCCGGCTGGCTCGCCGGGCGGAAGAAAAAGGACACCGAACAACGTGCCCGCGAATTGTTAGAGACACTCGGACTGAAGGACCGGGTAGATAATAAGCCGGCAGCTATGTCTGGCGGAGAGCAGCAACGGGTGGCCATTGCCCGTGCACTGATCAACAACCCGGATATTGTTTTTGCAGATGAACCTACCGGTAACCTGGATTCTGCAAATGCATACGAGCTTCACCGGCTGTTTGTGACATTGAGAGACGAGTTGCAGCAAACTTTTCTGATCGTTACCCATAACGAAGAACTGGCGAAAATGAGCGATCGGGTACTGCATATGAAAGATGGTAAAATACTATAAATTAATTACAATTTAGTATAGTTTGTGTGGCGTTCGGCGCAGCAGCTATGGCGTTATTTTTGGCCTGGTTGAAAGCGTGCTGTCAGCACCCTACCTGTTAAATAGTACCCCATAATCTTATAGGTAACAGAAAACGGAATTCTTTTCCGGGATTGCATGATTTATTTTCCTTTACATCTTGTTAAAACGGTTTTTTTGACTAATTTTCGCTTTGGTATCAATCGTTTCAAACAGCATTTCTAAAACCTTCACAAAACTGTATTTTAATGAATGTAAGCATTAACAGAAGCGCTCTCTTTAACGGAAGTTGCTTTGCCCTGATTACTACTGCTTTTACTTTCAGCATCCGTGCTGGAATACTGGCAGAACTTGGAGAAAAATTTGGTCTCACTGCTACCCAGTTAGGCTTTATCAACCAGATGTTTTTTCTTGGTTTTCCTATTTCAATGGTTCTGGGGGGACTTTTTTACTACGCGGTAGGTCCTAAAAGAATCATGCAGATCGCTTTTATTACACATACCATCGGAATATTGACCACCATATTTGCCGGCGGATATGCTACGCTGTTGATCTCTACCTTGTTTATAGGTTTCGGTAACGGTTGTACCGAAGCAGCCTGTAATCCGATGATAGCCGATATGTACGAAGGCAACAAAGTGAATAAAATGCTGAACCGTTTCCATATGTGGTTTCCGGGCGGCATCGTATTGGGAAGCCTGATTTCCAAATTCATGACAGATGCCAATCTGGGGTGGCAGGCACAAATGTGGATAACCATGGTGCCGACGATTATTTATGCGATACTATTTTACGGAAAAGCATTTCCCAAGCCGCTGGTGGCCGGTGTATCGTCTCTCGGGAAAAACTTCAAGGCTATGTTGACGCCTACCTATATCTTTATTTTTGTGTGCATGGCGCTCACCGCTATCTCCGAGTTCGGCCCGCAGCAGTGGGTAGGAATGATCATGAGTGAAAGTGGTGCAAGCCCGATGCTGATTTTGGCCCTTGTTACCGGATTGATGGCTGTTGGAAGATATTTTGGCGGCCCGGTTACTAAAGCATTGGGACAAACAGGGGTATTGCTGTTTGGTGCTGTTTTCACACTGATAGGTATTTATTTATTCAGCACCGTGACGGGCAGCATGGCGTACGTAGCAGCTATATTTTTTGCAATAGGCGTATGTTTCTTCTGGCCTACTATGGTGGGTGCCGTTGCGATGCGGGTACCGCTGAGTGGTGCGCTGGGTATGTCTATAGTGGGCGGCGTGGGCATGTTGTCTACGGCAATCTTCCAGCCCATCATTGGCGGATGGATTGATGCCGATAAAGCGGCCAAAGCAGCAGAAGGGCTTACCGGTTCTGCACTGGAGCTTGCAGCCGGTCAGGCTACACTTTCCAAGATGGTGGCCTTCCCTGCCATACTGGTGTTGTTGTTCATTATTTTCTTCTTCTGGCAGAAGAATGTGAAAGTAAATAATACAGCAGCGACTCATTAACCGCTATTATTATCTTTATTGAGAAATAGCAGCCGGCTGGTCACGACCAGCCGGCTTTTTTTGTAAATATTTGGTTGGTTTTTGTGATTTCAGTCCCCTCCAGGTATTATATTTGTTTAGTAATATAAAAAATTTATTTACTAATATTAAACTTTTGTATGCGGCAAAGCGAAAAAATTTCTACCGAACAGGGAGACCACAATGCCAGTGCAGAACGGGAAGCTTATACCCGTGGATTGGATAGCAACACCCGTTACTGGATTGAGGAAGATGCAAAATATTTTTTGCACCAGGCTTTGTCGACCCCGGTGATGAATGTACTCTCCAAAACCGAAGGGGCGTACATTTATGATTTACAGGGAAAGAAATACCTTGATTTGCATGGCAACGGCGTGCACAACAGCGGTTTCTCTAACCCCCATGTAATTGAAGCGGTCATACGCCAGCTTCAGCAGCATCTGGCATTCACACCTCGCAGATACACCAATATACCGGCTGTTATGCTGGCCAAAAAACTGGTGGAAATTACGCCGCAGGGGCTGAACAGGGTGCTGTTGTGCCCCGGTGGTTCGGAGGCGGTAGAAATGGCTATTGCATTGGCCAAGCAGGTAACAGGAAGATGGAAAACCATTTCGTTTTGGGATTCGTATCATGGTAACGGATTTCAGGCTTCTTCCGTAGGCGGAGAAGAACATTTTAGCAATGGCCAGGGACCTATGGTGCCCGGTGCTTTCCATGTAGAATTTCCGAATTATTATCGCAACCCCTGGGGTTTTACAGACCAGAAGCAGGTTGACGATGAATACCTCCGGCAGATTACAAACATCCTGCATCGCAACCCGGATGTGGCTGCGATCGTGGCTGAGCCGGTTTCCTCCACGCCTGTGGTACCTTCTCTGTATTATTGGCAGCAGGTTCGGAAGATTTGTGATGAATATGGTATACTGTTGATTTTCGACGAGATCATAGAAGGATTTGGACGAACAGGTAAGTGGTTTGCCAGCGAACATTTTGTAACGCCGGATGTACTGGTGATGGGAAAGTCGCTCGGTGGTGGTATTGTGCCACTGGCAGGTATTGCAACCAGGGAGGAGTACAATGTTCTCCGGCATCGTTCTATAGGACATTTTACCCACGAAAAGAATCCGCTTTCTTGTGCGGCAGGGTTAGCTGGTATAGAATATATAGAAGCGAATGACCTGGTACAGCATTCGTTTGACATGGGCAATTATCTAATGGATGCGCTCAACGCGCTTAAAAAATCGCATCCCATTATAGGGAATGTTGCGGGAGTAGGGTTGCATATAGGGGTAGACCTGGTACTTGATGGTACTACCAGGAAAAGAGCGGTTCAGGAAGCAGAAAGCGTGATGTATCACTGCCTGGAGCAGGGGGTTGCCCTCAAAATAATAGAAGGCAATATACTTACCATGCGTCCTTCATTGGTAATTACCAGAGCAGACTGCGACCTGATTGTTGCGGTGCTTAAAGAAAGCTTTTCCCGGCTCTGACAAACTATATTCTGTGCGAATGCTTTTACAGGTCTATTCCTGTTTTAACCGTACAACAAGGTACCAGTCGTTTTCGAGCGGGAGGTAGCCATAGTCGTAGCAATAGGTATACGTGCTGCCGCTTCTCGTAGTATACATATGTGTGTGATGTGTAAAACGGAAGCCTTGTTTTAGAAGCGTTGCCTTAGTCGTTTTGGCAGTATGTTCTCCTGCTGCAATCATACTTTCCAGGATACGCCTGTTTTTGATCAGTATGTTGTTAATGACTTTCACCTGTTTGTTCGTAGAAGATCTCAGGAGGTTGTTATAAGCGTTCCGGCAATAATCGTCGCAAAATTTCTTATCTGCGCGACCTTTCATTGGTTTTCCGCATTGCAAACAGATGGCGGTGTTTTTAAGCAGTGTCATAGGCTAAGTGGTTAAATTTCAATAGAAAAGATACGAAAAATATCCGTGTGTAAACGTTTATAAACGCGTAGAAACGTTTATAAACGACTATATCCGGGTATAAGCGTTTAAAAACCGGATATAGGGAATGGCAGCGTGCATCTTTGTGGTGTCGATTGTTAACAACCGGCTGAAATAAAGAAAATACTCACCGCCCGCGTTGCGGGCACAAAACGAAACACTATGTACGCATTAAAGAACAAAGTTCAACTGATTGGAAAACTCGGTAACAAGCCTGAAGTACGGGAAACAGAATCGGGCAGGAAGATGGTTACGTTTAGTATGGCCACCAATGAAATGTATCGTAACGCCAAAGGAGAACGCGTTACAGAAACACACTGGCACCGGCTGGTAGCGTGGGGCAAGCTGGCAGAAATAGCAGAGCAGTACCTGGATAAGGGAAGGGAGGTAATTGTTGAAGGCAAATTGGTAAACCGTTCTTATGTCGATAGGGAAGGCCTGAAAAGGTATGTCTCTGAGGTGCAGTTAACGGAATTGCTGATGCCCGGCCGTCCGGAATAGTATTGCACCTATGATAATTATTACCGGCAGGAACATGATTCTGCCGGTAATAATTATGTTGAAGCTTGCTTAATCTATTGGTTTTGGATATATTTGAAGGAGTACTTCAATCCATCACCTTTAAAAAAGCATCCATGGGAAAATTTGTTATCTCCAGGCGTAAAAATGAAGAATTTCAATTTAATCTTAAAGCCGGTAACGGACAGGTTATTTTAACAAGCGAAGGATATACCACAAAGGCCAATTGTTTTAAGGGAATAGAATCGGTTAAGAAAAATTCGCAGGACGACAGCAAATATGATAAAAAGACTTCCAGTAATGGCAAAGAGTATTTTAATCTGAAAGCCACCAATGGTCAGATCATCGGCACCAGTGAAATGTATGAGAGCGCTGCCAGCCGCGATAACGGTATTGCTTCTGTGAAAAGCAATGCACCGGATGCTGCTGTTGAAGATCAGACTGCGTAATTGCATTGAATCGTTGCAATTGCATACGTGTTTGTGTACACGTGTATTATTTTTTAATAAAAAATATTCTCCGTAAGTGCAGACGCTATATGCGTATTTTCGAAACCTTTATGCAGGGTACAGGGAATTCCCGTGTCCGTTTTGCATAAAAGCGGTTTATGACGGGCATCTGTTACCGTGGTGAACCTTTATTCCGGCTATAGGTCGGCTTTATACCTCCAGGTTTCTTACGGCTACTTTCATTTTGTTACTCTTTTGTTTTGCTGTCTCACTCCAGTTATGCGCTGTACAGATATGTGTTGGGTATTTTGTGAAAATGTATTGCCCTCCTTATCCTGTATGCCGGAACGAGTGGTGCAGGCGAGAGGATCCTTTATTGCGCTGCGGGGTATTAATGCGGTATAGGTAAAATAGGGCATGGATTGGTTAAATTATGTACCTAGATGACTTTGTTATACCAATATTTTTGGGTCAAAATCAGCATTAATAAGATGAGCATTGTCAGCAGGATTATTTTAGTGCTTGTATGCATGCCGTGTATTGCCACGCAGGCACAACAAGACACTACGGTGCAAAGTATAGCAGATCGAACCTTTGACCCTGCAACCCTTCTCTGGTACCGGCAACCTGCAGTCAACTGGGATGCTGCGCTGCCGGTGGGGAACGGGAGGCTGGGCGGAATGGTGCACGGCAGAACGGGAGAAGAGGTTATACAACTGAACGAAGACACTTACTGGTCCGGAGGGCCGTATTCTACCGTGGTAAAAGGTGGATATAAACACCTGAAAAAAATACAGGATCTGGTATTTGAAGAACGCTTTTTTGAGGCGCAGAAATTATTCGGACGGCACCTGATGGGGTATCCGGTAGAGCAACAGAAATATCAGTCGTTGGGCAATATTCATTTGTTTTTTCCGGATGCAGATTCGGTGAAGGACTATTACCGTTGGCTGGACCTTGAGACGGGTATTACCTCTGTTCAGTATTCTGTGAATGGCGTGCGTTATAAGCGGGAAGTATTCGCATCTCATCCCGATCAGGCCATTGTTATACGTATAACAGCGGACAAATCCGGGGCTATTTCTTTTAAAGCCAATCTTCGTGGTGAACGAAATCAGCAACATTCCAATTATGCTACGGATTATTTCCGGATGGATGGGGAAGGCAATGATAAACTGGTACTGACGGGGAAGTCGGCAGATTATCTGGGCGTAAAAGGGTCGCTGAAGTATACTGTGAAACTGAAAGCGGAAATTCAAAACGGAACAATACGTGTTGATGACGAAAATATGGTGGTCAAACAGGCTGATGCGGTTACCCTCTATCTGGTAGCTGCCACGAACTTTGTGAATTACCGGGATGTATCTGCAGATGAGAACGCCCGGGTAGCGGCGCATTTACAGGCTTTGGAGGGTAAAAGCTATGAGTGGCTTCGTCAGCGGCATATAGCAGATTATGCGCGTTTGTTTGAAAGGGTGTCTATTCAGCTTCCGTCAACAGCGCTGTCGTACCAGCCTACGGATGTTCGCATAAAAAACATCCGGTATGAATCCGACCCGCAGCTGGCGGCATTGGGATATCAGTTTGGCCGTTATACACTGATTGCATCGTCGCGCCCGGGTACGCAGCCGGCCAACCTGCAAGGGATCTGGAATAAAGACATGAACCCCTGGTGGGATTCCAAATACACGACCAATATCAACATACAGATGAATTATTGGGTGGCAGAATCGGGCAACCTTGCCGAATGTGCAGAACCGTTGATCAAGATGGTGGAGGAGCTTACAGATGAAGGTTCGACCGTTGCTCGTGAGCATTATGGAGCCCGCGGCTGGGTATTTCATCAGAATACAGACTTGTGGCGTGTGGCAGCGCCCATGGACGGATCAACCTGGGGTACTTTTACTGTTGGCGGCGCATGGTTTGTAACGCATTTGTGGGAGCATTATCTCCACAACCCGGATCCGGAATACCTGAAACAGGTGTACCCGCTCATAAAAGGGAGCGTGGATTTTTTCATGGATTTTTTAGTGAAACATCCTTCTAAAGGATGGCTGGTAACCAACCCTTCCAATTCGCCGGAGAACTTTCCGGGAAGACCGGGTAATGGTCGGTATTTCGACGAAGTGACCGCCAGTTTTCGTCCGGCAACGAATGTATGCGCCGGCGCCACGATTGATATGCAGCTATTGTCTGATCTTTTTAAATACTACGTGTCCGCGGCTGAAGCGCTGGGTGTTGACAGCGATTATGCTGCGAGTGTAGCAGCAGCCCGTGCTCAGTTGCCGCCACCACTGGTGGGCAAAAGCGGGCAATTGCAGGAGTGGCTCGACGACTGGGAGCAAACGGAAAATGCGCACCGCCATCTCTCTCATTTTTACGGCTTATATCCGGGGGATGTATTATCGTACCGGAAAACACCGGATGTAATGCCGGCTGTGAAGGCTGCGCTGGAACAACGTGGAGACTCCTCTCACGGAAATGCGCCCTGGTCTATGGCCTGGAAGATACCGCTTTGGGCAAGAATGAAGGACGGCGAGCGCGCGAATAAAATATTGAACCTTTATATCGCACGACATACCTCTCCGCAGTTTTTCGTTAAAAACCCCATGCAGATTGATGGAACCATGGGGCTGCCGGCAGGGGTTACCGAAATGATTATCCAATCGAATGAAGGGTATGCAGAGCTGTTGCCGGCAATTCCTGCAGCCTGGCATTCAGGCTCCATACACGGGATCAGAATAAGAGGTGGTTTCACTGTAGACCTGCACTGGAAAGACCTGCAAAATATACACGCAAAGGTGTATGCTGTAACTGGCGGTGTTTTTCGGGTGAAAAAGCCTGCTGGAAAATACAAGGTGACGAATCAAAATGGTAAAAAACTGCCAACTACGGTCAGCAAAGACGGAATTATATCGTTCCCTGCAAAGAAAGGAGAAACGTACAACATCGTATTTCAATAAAAATATCGGCCGGTTGGGTCTGGTATCGGTGTGTACAACCTTCCCGCAGGTATGGATAGGCGAGGGGCATATGAAATTTTTCCGAAAAGCGGTTGCCTTGTGTGAGTGCACCATCCTGTTGTTATGTGTCTGGCGAAGCATCTGCCGGATGGAAGCGCAACACAGCCCGTTTGGAGACGTTGAAACCCTATGCGCACTGCAGAAGGCGGCGGTTGCAGCCGAAGTCGGATAAACGACAGTGCGGGGTTGACGTTGCGGACCAATCAACGACAACATCGTAAGAAAAACCTATAAAATTTAATTAAACGAAAGATGGCGTGGTGGTTTTTACAGGTTTGATACGCACACCATACCATAAACACCGGTTTCCGGTAACCATCTAGTTGTAAAAAGAGAACGTATGCGATCATTGAAATGTCTGGTATTTATTTTTTGTTTTGCTGCTGCTGCGGTGGCGCAAAACAACCCGCTTACTTTAGAAGATATATTCAGTAGTAACAAATACGCTACAGAAGGATTTGGTCCGGTTCGCTGGATGAAAGATAGCAAAGGGTATTCAACATTGGAAAGGAATGGCTCGGGAACCGATATTGTCAGATACGATGCGGCCACCGGTTCAAAAACGGTATTGGTGAAAGCGAGTCAGTTGGTACCGGATGGTGCGGTAAAGCCATTGAATATCCAGGACTATGTGTGGTCGGATGATAATCAACGGCTCCTGATCTTTACCAATACCCGGAAGGTGTGGCGCTATCACACGCGTGGCGACTACTGGGTGTTGCACCTGGCATCGGGCAAATTGCAGCAATTGGGGAGATCGGTGGAGCGGGCATCAATGATGTTTGCCAAGTTCTCACCGGATGCCCGCAGGGTAGCTTTTGTAAGTAAGCACAATATTTATGTTGAACAGTTGGATACGGGAACAATCACACAGGTTACAACGGATGGGAATGATCATATCATCAACGGCACGTTCGACTGGGTGTATGAGGAAGAGCTGGATTGCCGCGATGGCTTTCGCTGGAGTGGTGACGGTTCCCATATTGCTTACTGGCAATCTGATACAAGAGGTACGGGAACATTTTATTTGATCAACAATATAGACTCTTTGTATTCAAAGCCCATTGCTTTGCCTTATCCGAAAGTAGGTACAACGCTGTCGGCTGTGAAAGTAGGGGTAGTACCTGCAACGGGTGGTGCTACGCGGTGGTTCGATATTCCCGGCGATCCCAGAAACCATTACCTGGCCCGTATGCAATTCATTCCAGGATCGAACGAGGTGATGATTCAGCAACTGAATCGCCTGCAGAATACCAACAAAGTATGGGTGGGCGATATCTCTACCATGGCCCTGCACAATATTCTTACCGACCGGGATGAAGCTTTTTTGGATGTGCATGACAATATTATGTGGCTGGATGGCGCTCAATCATTTACCTGGACGAGTGAAAAGGACGGGTGGACGAAATTGTATAAAGTGTCGCGCGATGGTAAAAGCATCCGGCCGATCATTAAAGAGGATATGGATGTTGTAAGCATCAGTTGCATAGACCCTAAGGGGGGCTTTGTATACTATATAGCCTCTCCGGACAATGCTACCCAGCGCTTTTTGTACCGGAGTCGCCTGGACGGTAAGGGGCGCTCGGAACGTGTGACGCCTGCTGAACTGGGCGGGCAGCATGGGTACCAGATTAGTAGCGATGCCGCATGGGCGATACATACGCAACAAAGTGCCGGTGCTCCGCCCACCATATCGCTGGTGCAGTTAAAGGGTCACCGGACGCTGCGGATATTGCAGGACAACGCGGCACTGAAAGCTGTATTGGCAAAAGCGACGCTTCCCCGTAAACAGTTTATAAAAATACCCGTAGGCGATGATTTGAGTTTTGATGCGTGGATGATACAGCCACCGGATTTCGACCCGGCAAAGAAATACCCGCTGTTAGTGTATGTATACGGTGAACCGGCAGGTTCTACCGTACAGGACAACTGGCAGGGTGGAGATCTGTGGCACCGTTTTCTCGCGCAGGAGGGCTATGTGGTGATCAGTATTGATAACAGGGGTACCCGGGCGCCGCGCGGCCGCGACTGGAGAAAAAGCATTTACCGGCAGGTAGGTATTCTGGCAGCAAAAGACCAGTATGCAGCGTTGCAGCAGATCAGGCAGCAGTACGCATTTATTGATACCGGCAGAATTGGTATGTGGGGATGGAGTGGTGGTGGTCAAATGACGATGAATTGTATGTTCCGCTATCCCGATGTATACAAAACAGGGATAGCACTGGCGTTCGTATCAGACCAGCGACTATACGATGCCACTTATCAGGAGCGGTATATGGGGCTGCCGGAAGACAATGCCGAAGGGTACCGCGAGGGATCGCCGATAACACATGCGGCCAATTTAAAGGGTAATCTTATGATCATACACGGCACAGGGGATGACAATGTGCATTACCAGAGCTTTGAAATGCTGGCAGACAAGCTCATCCAGCACAACAAGTTATTCAGTATGATGTCTTATCCCATGCGGTCGCATAGTATCAATGAACGTCTCAATACATCGCTTCATTTGCGGAGAACCATGTTTAAATTTCTCAAAGACAACCTGTGATCATTTGGTAACAACAGCTTGGGCGATACGGGAATGTTGACGATGGTTTGACCGGTTGGTTGTACATTTACAGTAACACAAAATATGAAAACTTATCCCAGCATATTCAATGATGTAATCGGTCCGGTTATGCGGGGACCCTCCAGCTCCCACTGCGCAGCCTCGCTCAGAATCGGCAGGATCTGCCGTGATCTGATGGGCGGACATTTACAGCATGTACTGATCGAATTCGATCCTCATGGCTCTCTTGCCACAACGCACAAAAGTCAGGGCTCTGATATGGGACTGTTCGGTGGCTTTCTGGGCTGGGAGGCTTATGATGAACGTTTACCGGAGGCCGAGCAGCACCTTAGTGCCGCAGGTATCGCGGTGGAGATTCGGATTACAGACATTGGAGCGGATCACCCCAATACCTATAAACTTACACTGTCTAACCAGGGTGAAACCCGCCATTTGACAGCCATTTCCACTGGCGGGGGCATGATAGAAGTAACAGAGATAGACGGGGCTGCTGTATCTATCGCCGGCGATTATTTTGAAACACTGGTATTTGTAACGGAAAAGGGAAAACTGGCGGATTTTTTTGTTGCTGGTTTTTCACCCGAAACCATGATTTTTCACGAGGCACCGGTACCGTTTTACGAAATAAAGGCCCGCAAATTTCCTTCTGACAGTATGTTGGAGGAGTGGCGCGAACTACCCGGCGTGGTGGCAATCAAAACGCTGCATCCTGTATTGCCGATCCTGTCTCGCAGCCATATGCAGGTTCCCTTTATCTCCTGCGAGGAGATGCTGCGGTATAATGCAGACAAAAATCTTCCGTTATGGGAACTGGCCGTACGGTATGAAGCAGCCCGCGGCAATATCACCGAAGCGGAAGTATTGGAGAAGATGAAACAGATTGTGCGGATTATGCGCAATTCTATATATGCGGGCCTGAGAGGAACCCAGTACGACGACAGGATACTGGGCGCCCAGTCGGTGCAGTTTCGGGAACAGAAAGAAAAAAACAAGCTGGTAGAAGGCGAGGTACTGAATACGATTATTATGTACGTGTCGGCAATGATGGAAGTAAAGAGCTCGATGGGGGTGATTGTGGCCGCGCCTACCGCTGGTTCCTGCGGGGCTTTGCCTGGCGCCGTGATAGGTGTGGGCGATGCGCTCAAAAAGGAGGAAGAGGAGGTGGTGAAAGCAATGATGGCTGCGGCTATTATAGGGGTGTTTATTGCAGAGCGCGCAACCTTTGCGGCTGAAGTGGGCGGATGCCAGGCTGAGTGCGGTTCCGGTTCTGGTATGGCAGCGGCTGCCATTACTTACCTAGCGGGGGGCAGCCTAGGCCAGTCTCTAGCGGCCGCTTCTGTTGCACTACAGAACTCACTCGGCATGATCTGCGATCCCATCGCCAATCGGGTGGAAGCGCCTTGCCTGGGAAAGAACGTAATGGCTGCTACCAATGCCCTATCCTGTTCTAACATGGCATTGGCCAATTATAATCACCTGATTCCGCTGGATGAAGTCATAGAAGCCATGGATCAGGTAGGTAACAGCATTGATCACACACTCCGGTGTACCAACCTCGGTGGACTATCTATCACAAAAGCAGCAAAGGCGCTGGAAAAAAAGCTGAACGCCATGCCACAGGTTTTCAAAAGCTGTTGATTGCCGGGTGTATAGGGAATATACCTTATCAGCACTTAAACTTTATTAATCAGGATGTTTGCAACAACAACGTATCGTCAGCGGAGAGATAGATTAAAAGAACAATTGAAGACGGGTATCATACTACTTCCGGGAAACAGGGAAAGCAGTATGAACTACGAGCACAACTATTACCCCTTCAGACAGGACAGCAGCTTTCTGTATTTTTCCGGTTTGGATGTTCCCGATCTGGTACTGGTGATGGATATAGACAACGACCAGGATATCTTGTTCGGGGATGATCTTACCGTAGAAGACATTGTATGGACCGGTTACCGGGCATCAGTAAGAGATATGGCAGATAAAGCGGGTATTGCTGACACAGCACCGCTGAAAGGTATCCATGATCGTATTCAAAAAGCTGTTTCGTTGAAGCAGTCTATTCATTATTTACCACCTTATCGCCCGGAACACGTGCTGGAACTGAGCGAATGGCTGGGGGTGTCAGTGAAGGCAGTGGCGGCGGGGGTATCAGAAGACCTTATAAAAGCTGTGGTAGCGCAGCGCTCTGTAAAGTCTGCCGAAGAAGTGAATGAAATAGAAAAAGCAGTGAACGTAACCAATGCGATGCAGTTACTGGCAATGCGCAACGGACGAGCCGGAGTCAGTGAAACGGCTTTGGCCGGGCAGCTGCAGGGGCTGGCGGTGAGCAGTGGCGGCAATCTTTCGTTTCCAACCATTTTAACCGTGAACGGTCAGATATTGCACAATCACTACGGACTGCATGTGGTCAGGGATGGGGAGTTGCTGCTTTGTGATTGCGGCGCTGAAACAAAAAGCCATTATGCCGGCGACCTGACGCGTACATTTCCTGTTTCAGGCAAATTCAGCCAACAGCAGAAAGAAATATATGATATTGTGCTGGCTTCACATGAAGCCGCTATAGCCGCGTTGCAGCCTGGTGTATTTTACAGGGATGTACATTTGCTTGCATGCCGTACACTGGCGCAGGGCTTGAAGACACTTGGTTTGATGAAGGGCGATGTGGATGAAGCGGTAAAAGCCGGGGCACATGCTGCCTTTTTCCCCTGCGGGTTGGGGCATATGCTCGGGCTGGATACCCATGATATGGAAAACCTGGGTGAAGCGTATGTAGGGTATACCGATTCGGTTGTGAAAAGCAGCCAGTTCGGACTCAAATCGCTGCGGCTCGGAAAACAATTGGAACCGGGATTTGTGATCACCGTTGAACCCGGTCTTTATTTTAACCATATTCTTTTCGACGAGTGGGAAGCAGCAGGATTGTTTAAAGACTTTATCAACTACGATCAGTTGAAACGTTACCTGGGTTTTGGTGGTGTACGTGTAGAAGAGGATGTTTTGATTACGCCAGACGGATGCAGGATACTGGGGGAAATGTTGCCGAAAACCGCCCACGACATTGAAGCCGAGATCGGCCTGTAAAAGACAGGGTCATATCATACACCTTCTTAATGCCCGCTTCAGGCGGGTATTTGTTTGCCTATAACCGAAGGGGCGCTGCCGGTGGTAGCAAAAGAAGAACCGGCATTACGGCTTTCAAATCAATCAAAACATTACAAAGCCAACACCGGTTCTTTCGGAACATGAGAAAAGAATTCAATTTTACGTATTCTTTAGGTATAAACACTTATCGGAATTAGCATTCTTGCACAATATTTTAACCCGGATGTTTCGCCAGGTGTGGTTGCCGTATGATACCACCCTATTGTTTTTGTGGCGGTACTGCGTTGTACGTTTTTTGAATGTAAAAGGCATCCCTGGCGCAACGTGGCGTTCGGATATTCCCTTATCAGCACCGGCACCCCCTTTTGTGTACAGCAGGTAATATCGGCAAAGGATTGGTTAAGATTTTTACCAGCAGGCAGGCAAGGGCCCCCTATCTTACGGCGATATGCCACATTTCATTTTCTGTTCACTCCATTTTAAGTATAAAGTATGAGATTTTTTTTTCTGCTGCTATTGACTACTTCGGTAAATGCCCAGTCTGGCTTCAATCAGTTGAGCCTGGACAGTATATTTGATCCCTCCTTCGAAGCAAAGGGAGTGCCGGCTGTACACTGGTTGCCTTTCTCCGGCGAGTATGCTATTTTGGAAGCAGCTTCTGAAAGCGGGCAGAAGGATATTGTCAGATACAATGCGGCTACTGGCGAGAAGAAGCTATGGGTGCCTGCATCCCGTCTGGTTTTCCCTGCTACCGCAGCTCCGGTAAAAATCGATCAGATCAGTTGGTCGGACAACGCCACCCGGGTACTGATATTTACAAATGTTGGCGAAGACCAGGTTGGTGAAAGAACCGGGGATTATTGGGTGTACGATATACCGGTAAATGCCTGGTATAAGCTGGGAAAACAGTTCCCTTCACAGAAGCTGAAGGCCGGCCGCTTTTCGCCTGGTGGAAATAAGATTTCTTACGTATATGAAAACGATATTTATGTAGACGATATTTCTTCGAACACAACCGCAAGGCTTACCTACGATGGTTCTGACAACGTACGCAATGCACAAATGAAGGGTTGTAATATGTCGATGATTCATTTGCGATACCAACACCTGGTTAAAGGCCGCGATGGCTATAGCTGGAGCCGTGACGGGAAACATATTGCCTATGTGCAACTGAACATGGAAGGGGTGCCGGACTTCTATATGATCAACAATACGGAAACACTGTATCCCCAGATCATAAAGTTTCCCTACGTAAAGGTAGGCCAGCGGATGCCTGCTTTCAGGGTGGGCGTGGTAGATGTAACAAACGGTAGCAAGCGCTGGCTGGAAGTGCCGGGCGATGCGTCTGAGGACTATTTGTGGCAGATGGAGTGGTTGGGGAATTCCGGCGAACTGATGCTGCAGGTGATGAACCGGTTGCAGCAAAAAATGCAAATGATGGTGGTGGCAGCGGGCGATAGCATTGCCAGGGTGGTACATACTTACGAGGATACTGCCTGGGTAGAGCCTAACAACGTCTATTGGCTGGAAGACGGCCGTAAATTCACCTGGTTGAGTGAGGAAGATGGCTGGCAACGCATGTACGTATATAGTCGTAAAGGTGAGCGATTGCATGCGCTGACGCCCTCCGGTTATGATGTTATCGCAGTTCACGGTGTTGACGAAAAAAAAGGGCTGGCATACTTTATTGCTGCTCCGCAGAATGCAACACAACGCTATTTGTATTCGGTGGCTTTGAATGGAAAATCTGCACCGGTGAGGATATCGCCGGCTGCCGATGCAGGCACGCACACGTACCAGTTTTCGCCTGATTTGCAGTGGGCTGTGCATACGTATTCAAATATGGAAACGCCACCCGTTACCCGTATCGTTCAAATGCCGGATCATAAAGCGGTAAGGTTGCTGGAAGAAAATAACGCACTGCGTGAAAAATTAAAGCAGTTTCAAATAGCGCCGGTACATTTTTTCAAAACAGATATTGGTGGAGGCGTGTTACTCGATGGCTACAGCATTCAGTCGGCCACACTGGATACCACCCGCAAACATCCCCTGTTTTACTACATCTATGGAGAACCTGCCATCCAAACCGTACTGGACCAGTGGAATGGGCGTTCGTATCTCTGGTACCAGTTCCTCGCTCAAAAAGGCTACGTGGTAATGAGCGTTGATAACCGCGGTACTCCTTCACCCAGGGGAAGAAACTGGCGCAAAATCATATACGGGCAATTGGGCTGGCTCGCCGCCAACGATCATGCGGCGGCTACAAGAGCGCTACTGCAAAAGCATGCTTACCTCGACCCGAAACGAGTGGGGATCTACGGACACAGCGGCGGCGGGCAAATGAGCCTGAACCTGATTTTCCGTTATCCCGAACTGTACGCACTTGCCATGCCTTCGTCTTTTGTAAGCAATCAGCGCTACTATCATCCCGCTTACCAGGAGCGTTTCATGGGACTTCCGCAGGACAATCCGGAAGGATACGAAAAAGGATCACCGATTCATTGGGCCAAACAACTGCAGGGAAAATTACTGATCATCCATGGAACAGGAGATTCCAATGTACACTATCAGACGTTTGAAGCCCTGATCAACGAGTTGGTGAATCACAAGAAGCAGTTTTCGATGATGGCGTATCCTAACCGGAATCACGGGTTGACCGAAGGGGCCACCACGCAATATCATTTGTTTGAACTGCGGACTAATTTTTTAATGACCAATATGCCGCCTGGCGGCCGATAGTTGGCCTTGCATTGACCGGTAAAATTTTTTACCGTTGGTGTATCGGTTTCACTTTTTTGTAAACGTATTTTCGGACAACAGTACTACCCGGGGATCTATTTCAACGGTTTGCGGCTGGCGACCTGCGGGGATGTGGAACTGCATCGCGGATTTGTCGGTAAGCCGTATGGTATGGATCTCCGGTATACCCTGTTTTTCATTGAAAATGCCGATTTCGACAGGTATATCGTAGGCTTCCGTTGGCTGAACCTGTTGGAGGGTAACGATTATTTCTTTAGTCCGAGAAGCGTATTGCCAGGTGCCATTTAGCAGTAAATTTCCTTTTTGCACCAGCCATTGATGAAAGAATCCGGACAGGTCTTCTCCGGAAGCCTGTTCCATTTCGTATTGGAAGTGACTGGTGGTGGCATTGCTGTTGAAATATTTTTTATAGTAGTTTCTGATACCCTGTTGAAATGCTGAATTACCTATTCTGTTGCGCAGCATGTGCAGTATCCAGGCGCCTTTATAATAGGTTTGAACAGAAGTTACCTCGCTCATGTCCTGTAGATTTTCGTGTACAACACTATATGCCGGAAACGATTTGTGGTGCTGAAATACGCGCTTACGCTCCTGTTTAAGACTATTGATAAATGCGTCTTTACCGGCAGCATGTTCCACGAACATATCGGTGAAATAGGTGGCGAACCCTTCGCTCAGCCATACATCATCCCAGTCTGCTTCAGTTACTGCATTACCGAACCATTGATGAGCGATTTCGTGTACAACTACATGTCGCCAGTTGTGCACGCTGGCGAGCGAAACGGAGTTTTGCGCATACAGAATAGCCGAGGCTGCTTCCATGCCACCACTAACGCTGTTGGATTGTATGTTTGCCAGTTTTTCATATGCAAAAGGGCCAATATAATCGGAGAAAAAGCGCAATGCCTCTTTTGTGGGTTCGGAGAATACATAGAAACCGGAGTCTCTTTCCTGACGCATTACCCATGTTTCAATGGATTTTCCCTCAAAGGTGTCGAGGTATTGCACGGCAAACTCTGCCACGCCCAATACATACAGCCAGGATGCTATAGGAACCGATTGTTTCCAGTGCGTTCTTTTTAAATGGTTGCCTATACTGCTTTCTTCCAGTTTGAGTCCGTTTGATACCACAGCATATCTTTCGGGAGCTGTTACAATAAATTCGCAGGTTGCTTTATCATAGGGGTGATCGATTACCGGCAACCAGTTGCGGGTCAGGTTCGGCCAATTGTCGCTGAAAAAAGTTTTATCCCCAAATTTGTTGGGCTTGATATGTAATCCGGTGGCCGGGATGCCATGATAGTAGATGATAAAGGCGCTTTTTTGAGATACAGCCGATGGCGGGCAGTTGATCCACAAAACATCGTTGGCATGCCGGTACTGAACGGGCTCATTTTTCAACACAATACTGTCTACCATCATCCCTTTACCACGCATACTGCCGGCCTCAACCAGGGAGCGTAAATCGAGGCGCACCTGAGCGGTTCCCTGTTTCCTGAACAATATTTCCACCGTGGCTTTTCCGGTAATAGTATCTGATTGTTCTGTCAGAGATAATTCGAAAACATAGTGAACAATGTCTATATCCGGGTTTTTAGGATAGTTGTCTTTAGCGGAGACGAGAGCCGTGCAGCAGCAGAGGGTGGCAGCGATTATATATCTGCAAAGAGTAGTAATACGATGCATTGTTGTACAGGGTTTAGGATAAAATATGGGTATAAAAGCAAAATCCTGGCGTACGATAGTCGTGCGCCAGGATTTTAATAAAAAGCACTAGTCAACCACATTCACATTGTGAAACATAGGCGCCTTAAACCATGTACTGGTCAATCCGTTGGCGCTGTTGAGGTCGTTGAAAATCCTTCCATCTGTCAGATGCAGGTCTTCCACGAAGCGAAACTGATCGCCAACAGCTATATCGGCGACGGTCATGTTCAGGGCAGCCATGGTTTCAGCGGCTGTAATTCTAACGGTTGCCCGTAGCAGTCCGCTTTCTGTATCTCTTGCGAAGGCAGTAGCCGGCACCTTTTTAACAAGGGTTTTGGTGGGGGTTATGGTACCATTGTCGGGTGTATTGTCGTGAAATTCGCCATTAAAGTCGTATGAGTCAAATAATCCTCCTTGTTGTTCGTCCCATTCTTCTATGGTGATTTCAAAATAAGCATCACTCAGGTTAGCGATAGAAAAAGTATTGGAGCTGATATTGATATCTCTCATGTAGGCTCCGGTCGCTGCATTTTTCAACCCCTGTGGATCCTGTTCTTTTGAGCAGGAAACGGCGGTTACGAAAAGCAGCCCACCCCAAAAAATATTTTTTATTGTATTCATCTTCTTTTTTTTAGCGGTTTATTTTCATTTAGTGTATCCATCCCGCGGGATGATTGTCCCAGAATACCTGTTGTGTGTTGCCCTGTTTTTGAACGGCATTGGAGTTACGGGTAATATAGTCGGCCGGGTAAACAAAGGAACGGTAGTATTCGCCCACCTCTTCCTGCATACCAAACTGTATATCGGCGGGTTTTCCGGTGCGTCTGTAGGTATTGTATGCTTCCACGCCATTGCCCCATAAGGCGATGAGGTACTCTTTTACGATAACATCGAGTTTGGCATCGGTGTCGGGAGCGGCATCGTATTTATCCAGCACAGCGCCTACATAAGTGTCTATATAGCTTGCCGTAGGGATATCTTCATCGTTCGAGCCGTAGGTAGGATCAACGGAGGCAAAAGACATTACTTTGGTAATAGACTGTCTGATACCCTGTTCGAGCAGATCCTTAGGGTTTTGCCCGCTGATGTTCAACGTTAAAGCAGCTTCTGCCAGCATAAATTTCACGAAAGACGACATCATGATGGGTTTTATGCCTGCGCCTTTACCACCGGCATTCTGGTTCACCGCTCTTGCGTCATTTTCGCCGTCGAATTTTCCGGCGGCAGGGTATACGCCCCAGATGGTTCTCAGTGTTCTGTCTGGTGGAATTCCCTGGCCATTCAGGTGGTCGCGTCCCCAATAGCCATCGGAGGAAATGGTGCAGTAGGGCATCCAGGATGGAAAATGCTGGGGCTTTGAAGTGGCGATACAGGGTAGTTCGGAAGTACTGGTGGTCATGTTGTATGTCTGGCGAAAGAAATAATACCTTAAGCGCGGGTCTTTGATTCCTTTGTCTCTGTACAGCAGGTTCATGTAGTAGTTAGACATATATTCCCCGGAAGAAGCGCCGTTGGTGTAATTGTTGGCAAATACCGGATCGCGTGAATCGGGGCCTGAAATATTGGTGCCGTAACGAAAGAAGAAGTCATCGGTAGCATCGGAGATGATGTCTGCGTTGGTTATCAGTTGTTCGATTTCAGCCTTTGCCGCGGTGTTCACGAGCCTGGTTTGCAGCGCTATTTTCAGTTTGAGTGTGTTGGCAAATTTTATCCATCCGCTCTCTGAACTGTAGAAGAAATCGTTTGGACGTCCGGAGGATGTTGCCTGCAGGTTGATAATCCCTTCGTTCAGCAAGCCCAATGCTGCCTGGTAAACATTCTCACCATCGTCGAGCGCAGGGTTGAAGTTTTGCGGATCGATGGCTTCTGAATACGGCACATTTCCAAAATAATCCACCAGGGTTATCATCACATACGCTTTCATCACCTTAGCCATGCCGGCATGGTAATGAAGGTTGCGTTCTTCTGCGAGCGGTATCAACGTGTTGATATCGGTAAACAGGTTGGCGTAGGAGAGGTTCCAGATAGTGTTGAATGCAGTGGGTAAATAAGCGTCATTATAGTTGAACCCGTAAATACATTTCATTCTCGTTGTCTCCATGCCCTTGCTGCTGGCGTCGTTGAAGATATCTTTGAATGTGAGCTGTATATTATTTGTGAGGAAATTCACGTCCGCATCCTGTGGTTTCAATGAATTAGGGTCGTCCAGCAGGTCCAGTTCGCAGGACGATACACTGATCAGTACCAGTGCGAGCGTTATATATTTTTTAATACGTTTCATATTAGTAAACTTTTCTGAGTGATTAAAAGGTAATGGATATGCTGCCGCCAAATCGTTTTGAGCTTGGGCCAACCAGGTAGTCAAGCCCCTGTCCGTTACCTACACCTGTACCCACCTGGTCTGTGTCAAAATTAACATGCTTCGGAAAGTGTATCGCATTGTACCATAGGTTTTGCCCCTGTAACCGGATCGAAACGGCTTTAAATGGTGTTTTGCTGATCCACTGTTGGGGTAAAGCATAGGCCAGAGATATTTCCCGGAGGCGGAAGGTGGTTCCATCCCAGAAAAAGGCCCGGTAGTGCACGGCAGAAGCGGTTGCCTGTATGGTATTCGGATTGCCGTTTGCATCCACCCCATCGAGTATAAAGGTTCTGGATCTGTCGAAATCGGTATCCTTGGTCACGCCTCTTGCCAACATGGTTTGTGCGGTCATCGAGTAAATATCGCCACCCTGGCGGTATTCCCATTGCATGCCGAGCGAAAGTCCCTTGTAGGTGAAAGTATTGATCAGGCTGCTGGTAAAATCAGGATTGGGATCTCCCATGATGACGAAGTCGCTGGTGTATGTATGGTCTCCGTTTGAATTAATGATTGGCTTGCCTTTATCATCGCGGGCAAAATCTGTTGCTTTAATGATGCCATAGGGTTGCCCTTGTATGGCATAGTTAGCGGCGAACGAACCGGAGAAGCCTGCAATGATTACTTCAGACAGTCCTGTTGATAACCGCTCCACTTTGCTTTTGTAAGTATAGAAGTTGATGAATGCGTCCCATTTAAAGTTTCTCGTTTCAACCGGCACAACGGTAAGTCCCAATTCAACACCCTTGTTGGAAATTTCTCCGATATTGGTCATCGTGGAGGTATAACCGGTAGACGGGTCTAAGGGCATATTGGTGATGAGGTCGCGGGTTCTTCTGTCGAAGTAGGTAAGGTCGATGCCCAATCTGTTGCCGAGCAGTTTTGCTTCTATTCCAGCTTCATACTCCTGCTGTAATTCTGCTTTCAGGTTGGGGTTGCCGAGTACATTCGAGATAGAGTTGGTGGAATGCACCACGCCGCCATTGTCTACGAATGCCCTGGCATCGGTGGTGAGTATATTCCTGGTAGAGTAGGGGTCGGGTGATTTTGCGGATGTACCGTAACCCATTCTCACTTTCAGATAGTCGAGAAAATCCGATTTCAAACCACTGAAGGCGGCAGTTGGTACAAATGACACGCTGGCGCTGGGATAAAAGATAGATCTGTAATCTTTTTCCAGGGATGAATACCAATCATTTCTGGCCGCGATGTTCAGGAACAGGTACTGGTCATAATCCAGGGTAGCCTGCCCGTAAACACCCATGGTGTTCTTTTGCGACATCCAGTTGTTGATCTGCTCCACAGCCGTAAAGTTTGGATGTGCCATCAATCCGTACACCAGTTGGTTGGTGCTTCTCAGCCCGTTCGACTGGTATTGTTCCGTTTTGGCATTGGCTCCCGCGGTAACGGTGATGCCCACCTTGTCGCTTAGGTGTTGCTGGTAGTTGGCGATCACGTCGTGGTTCCATATTGTGTTGGTGATATTGGTAGTGCTGTACATACCATTTGGTTTTTGCACACCACCCTTGTTATACATGATCTCCTGGGTTTCGGTATAGGTATCGAGGCCGAGTCTGTACAGAAGTGAGAAATTTTTGGATACATTATACGTTAAACCCGTTTTTCCGAAGAAACGGCGGGATGCGTTGGTATGTTTTACATTATGAACCGTCCATCTCGGATTTTGCATATCGCCGCCGCCGCGGTAGTAGGCATTGCCCTTTGTAATAGGGTCTTCCCAGGGAAAGCCCATAAGGTCTACATTGATGGGGGTATAAAACAGGTCGGCAAAAACAGAGGAGCCGCCTCCTGTTACACCGCTGCCGTAGCCGGAAGCCACCGGAGGTGATACCTGTTGGGTCTGTGCATAGTTGAATGTTGCACTCAGCGTGAATTTTTCGGATAGATTAGACGTTACGCCCAATCCGCCGTTTAGCTTCTTCAGGCCGTTGCCCGGGGTGAAGCCCTGTTCATCCATATAGCTGAATGTACCGTTGTAACTGAGGCCATCTCTGCTCGCTCCCATACTGAGTGAAGTAGTGGAAATAATCCCGGTGCGGAAGAAGTTTTCTACACTCTTATACGGGCGGTAGGCAAACATTTTTCCCTGGTACTCCGGAAAGGAGGCACGGTTGGAGTAAGGGTGTGGTATTGAGTCGATGCTGCCGAAGCTAGGGCCCCAGTTGCCATAAAAGGCGCCATACGCGTTGTCGCTTCCGTTGCCATAGTTGTATTGATAATCCGGCAGTGAAGCTATTTCATTCCCGTATAGCGACTGAACAGCCGAAATTTCAAAGGGTTTGTTTTTTTTCGAGCCAGCGCCTCCTTTGGTTGTAACGAGGATCACACCGTTTCTTCCCTGCTCACCATACAGTACAGTTGCACTGAGACCTTTAAGCACTTGTATATCCTGTATATTGTTAGGATCTATATCCAGAAACCGGCTGGAGGTGGTTTGATTACCATCTGAAAAATTGGTCAGCAGGTTGGTAGCCGAATTGAAGGGAACCCCATCCACAATAAAAAGAGGTTGAGTAGAACCGGTTATTGACGTAAACCCTCTGATGTTGATTTTCGTTCCGCTTCCGGATATACCGTTGCTGGAAACAATGTTAACGCCGGGTGCTTTTCCGGCGAGGAGTCTGCCTATATCAGACTCGGGTTTTTGGGAAACCACATCGCCCGATATTGTGGATACGGCATATCCCAATGCCTTTTTATCCCTACTGAGCCCTTGTGCAACCACTACTACTTCTTCCATGTTCGCGTCGTCAGCTTCCATTCGAACGTTGTAGGTGTTCGACTCGCCCACACGCAGTTCTAATGTTTTCATGCCTACCAGACTAAATAGCAACACAGGCTTACCGCTGATAGTGAGTGTAAAATTTCCGTCTGGTTCGGTGATGGTGCCGATGGTGGTGCCAGGCACCAATACAGAGACCGCAGGCAGCGGTTCTCCTGTTGCTTTCGATGTTACTTTTCCTTTTATTATGCGCTCCTGGGAAAAGGCAAATGCGCACATAAACAGGCCCATAACGAGAGTGATTGTTTTTCTCATTTTTGTCAGGTTGGTTAAATTGTTTGAATTAAATACAGCAAAGCCGGTGGCGAAAGCGAATGGTAAAACCTGCGCTTAAAGCATCGTTCAGGGTGCTGCTCATAAGATTGAATTTTTTCAGGTTAGCCGGGTAATCTTTCTTATAAATTGTTGATCCGGACCGCTCCTTTTTTTGAGCGCTGCTCTTTTACAATATTACTCTTACCGGTATCTTTCTATTGTCTGAATTTTACGCATTGATGGTAACATTTTATCTATTTCCGTTTGGCAGGATGCTTTTCGTGGTATTTTAAAGCTACACCGGCGCGCAGGATGCCGGTGATATTATACGGAGCAAATGCTTTACCATCCTTCCCGTGCGGATGGCAGCGGGGCTTTTGAAGGAAACCTAGGTGCGCGTAAAAAGAAAAATCTGTTTTTACCCGATACTGGTTATAAATTATCGTATTTTCTGTTATTCATGTTTGGTAGTATTTTCTCCTGTTTGCGTCAATAATTTATTGAAATGTGTGAATATTATTCCATAATTTAGTTTCTGATGTTGAAATTGTCTAACGGGTGATGTGTTGAAACCGATGATTTTCACTGCCTTTTTTGATTTTAACGAGTCGATTTTTTAGTACCTTTTTAATCCCATTACACATGAAAGTACTACAGTTTACAATCCCTGTACCCGAGAACAAATCGATCATTGTTCTTCCTGAATCCTTACCTTTTTTCTTTCCCCATTTTCACCGACACAAAGAAGTACAGTTAACCTGGATTATCAGTGGTGAGGGTACCCTGGTGGTAGACGACAGCCTGCACGCTTTTCATCCGAACGATATCTTTTTTTTGGGAGCCAATCAACCGCATGTTTTTAAGAATGACTCCACTTATTTTGCACCAGGGAGCTCAAAAAGCATTCAGGCGCTCACTCTTTTTTTTAATCCCAGCGGCATGCTGGCATCTTTTTTCGGACTGCCTGAGATGAAGCAGGTGCGCGATTTCATCCAGCAAAGCCGAACCGGTTTTCGTATACCGGCAAGGTATTCAAGCGAAGTATGTTCGCGTATGCAGCATATCAATGAACTAAAAGAAGACAGTATCGACCGGATCATCTGCTTCATGGATATTATGAAATTATTGTCTGGTCTTCCGGATTTGAGCGCATTGACTTCTGATTTGCAAACGAAGTTTTATAGCGAAGAAGACGGCAGCAGGATCAGCAGCATTTACAACTACATCATGGTGAATTTCGACAGGGATATTTCCCTGGAAGATGTGGCGGCTGTGGCGCATATGACCACCCAGTCGTTTTGCAGGTATTTCAGGAAACATACCGGGAAAACCTTTGTTGCATTTTTGAACGAGGTACGTATCAACGAAGCGTGCCGTAAATTGATTGATGCTTCGAACGAGGGTATTTCCACCGTAGCTTACAATTGTGGTTTTAATAGCCTCACCAATTTCAACAGGGTGTTTCGTATGGTGAAGGGGATGACACCCAGCGAGTTTTTATCGGGCTATCACACCAAAATCTATGCAGGTTATCACTGATCAACATTGGCAAAAAAGGGAGTTGATGGGTTGTATAGCCGGACCAGTTCAGTATTGGCCCTCCCGGCATGCTGGTGATTAACCGGTATTCGCTACGCGCACGCAGTATGGTAAGCACGGGAGACATATCGTTGCGCAGTGCTTTGTTGAAACAGGAGCGGTCTATCTTGCAATATCGATGGAGAATTCAGTAGGCGCCTAATTGGGATATTGCGCCAGCCGGAAGGTTACGCTGTTGTCTTTGTAATCCTCATTAACATGGCTCCGGGATGCGTTGCGGCAGTTTTTGGCAGACGTGAACCAGGATCCGCCTCTTCTCACTCTTCCCGTTCCGTCTTTAGGCCCTTCGGGGCTGTATTTAATATTTTCCTCATAGTAGAATCTGCCGTATTTGTCCTGACACCATTCCCACATATTCCCCGTCATATCATACAGTCCCAGTTCGTTGGCTACTTTTTCTCCTACCACATGGGGGCGTCGTCCTGAGTTGCCGGCGTGCCAGCCTACCTCTTCAATGTTATCGCTGCCGCTGAAAATGTATCCTTTTCCTTTTTTACCACCCTTAGCGGCATATTCCCATTCTGCTTCGGTGGGTAATGTGTAGTGCTTTCCGGACATGAGGTTCAGTCTTCTGACGAATTCCTGCGCGTCTTTCCAGCTTACATTGTCTATAGGGCATTGCTGGCATGCCTTGTACTCGCTGCCGTTATAGCCCATAACCACCTCCCATTGCCTTTGTGTAACGGGATATTTACTCATGGAAAATCCGTTCACAACAACTTCCCGGGCTGGCTTTTCGTCTGGTTCTCCCATATTATCTCCCATAATAAAACTTCCGCCGGTTACCCAAACCATATTTGCCTGTATACTGTCTAGAAAATCCCTTGAAACGATAGAAGTAACTACTGCTTCCTTTTTCCGGGGTTTCCAGAACTGGGCAGATGCGGAGAACGTAAGCGAAGCGAAATAAAATACCAGTAAGAACCTGATAAGCGTCATAACGTGCCAATTAAACGAAGCAAATATAAAAAATACAATGTTAACGGGTGTCTAATCCCGGTATTCCCTGCCGGTGAGATGGAGAAACAATCCTTCAAGCCCTTGCTGGTCAAACTGTTGCAATAAAATATTTATAGTGTTATTCGCAATGATTTTACCCGAGTCTATCAGGGCGGCTTTATTGCAGAGTTCTTCCGCTTCTTTGAGGTGATGAGAGGTGTAAATAAGGGTGGTACCTTTTTCATTGAGGGTTTTAAGGTAGCTGATAATGGCCTGCCGGGTTTGAACATCTACCCCTACCGTGGGTTCGTCGAGAAACAGGAGCCGCGGTTCGTGCAGCACAGCGATGGCGAGGTTTACTCTTCGTTTCATGCCTCCGGAAAATGTATGTACGGGCTTGTTGCGTACATGCTGTAAAGCCATTATCGTCAGCAGCTCCTCTATTCGATGCCTGATCTGCGAATGTTGGAGTCCGGCCCAGGCGCCGAAAAATTCCATGTTTTCAACGGGGCTAAGTTCCTGGTAGAATGAGAAATCCTGGGGCACAAAGCCGAATAAGCTTCTGGTTTCCCGGCTGTGGTGCCGCAGCTCCAGCCCGAACATTTGCAGTGAACCTGACTGGTATGCCAGCAGTCCCGTCATCAGGTTCATCAGGGTGGTCTTTCCGGCGCCATTGGGTCCGAAGATGCCAAATCGGTCGCCGGGTTGTATGTCCAGATTAATTTCTTCTACAGCGGGTGTAGAATTCCCCTTGTAGGTAAAATACAGGTTTTGTATGCGGATCGGAAGCGTCATCTACATCTTTTTTACAGCAGCTTTCAGATTAATAAAGGCATTTTTTTCAACACCTGCTATTTCGATCAGCATATCTCCCATCGTATCGTAATCAGCTTGCGACTGGAGTCGGCCTTTATAGATGCCCGATGCCTGAATGGCGGCATCGCGCCATTGGTCGCCTGCTTTGGTAAACTGCGCGGCGATATTTATGAGCTCATCTACCGGGTGATAGGCGTGTGCCTGCTGGAGGAATGCTCCGTAAATAAACCGAAATCCACCACCTCCGGTGCCGATCTCCTCCTGCATGCGTACGAGTTGCGCCAGATAACTTCGGGATTTTTCTATGCCCAGCTTGTTGCGCCATTTTTTTATTTTCTTTCCGGTGTAGCTGATGCCGCTGACGCCGGCTATGCTGCCGGGGATATGCAGCATATCGCGGATGTTTCTTCTGATGCCTTTGGTGATGGCATTTTTAATCTGCTCGTGGGTAACCATTCTGTTTTCAGCAGGATAATACAGTTGTCCGCGTGGAGCCAGCGGCCCTTTGGCAAACCGTACCCTTTCGAGCTCGTAAGCACTCATCGTTACGAGGTTTTCCATGATGGGATCGCTGATGAAATAGTTATCGCCTTCCTTTCCTGTTACGATGATATTATGGGCATTGAAATGGAAACGGTATTCTCGCGGGAAATAAGGGAGATAATATACCCCCACCTGGCATGCGGCCGGGTGACCACTAGCAAGCCGCTCATCCAGCGCACGGGCCGCCTTTTCCGTGGATGAGAATTTTTTTCGTACAACGGGTATGCCGAGCGACTGGCAGGTACGTTTAAAAATCATTCCCGGCATAGTGCGGAAAGAAATGGCCGGCCCGCCGTTTACTTTCATCAATGGTATATAAATAAAAAAAAGTCCGGATCCTATACCGAAGGCAAGCGGTTCGGTGATCTGGCTGATGCCGTAATGGTTCAGCAGGTTAGACGTAACACCGTTTTCACAATGGGCTGCCTGGCGATGTGCAAAATCAATTTTCATGCGAATAGATTGAGGCATTACTCCGGTTGATTTTCCAGTAGTGTCTGCCGCAGGTTGCGAAGTTCGTTAACGGTCGTTTCAAAGACGGTGGCGTATCTGGATAATTTTTTATCAGACAGTTTATCGAAAACCGCGGATTTGAGGTGGCGGCGCACCTGCCATTGCCAGAAGCCGGTGTAGCCTGCTACCAATGGTACATCCATGATCTTCAGTGCCATAAAATACAATACCGGGCTGGCTTCCTTTTTCAATACTTTGTCTCGCGCCTCTGCCACCTTCCTGTCAATGTCTTCCCATGCTACATCCAGCGCTTTTATTTTAACTTCCCAACCATTGCTGATACCCGTAGTGTATTGACCGTTTTTGTCAACCACATAGGAAACTTCGTTGCCGAGCGCGCCTTTGTCCTGTGGAATGTCTTCCTTTTTCATACCGGCCTGGTTTTTAAAGTTGACGCATTGTTTAAAGATCAGCAAACGGTTAGCAGGCTATACATGTAAGAAAAGCGTGCACTTTCAGGCACCAGCAGCAATATTTTATCGCCTTTTTTTAGTTTTCCGCTATGGTACAATTCGTCTACCATCAGGTATACAGATGCAGCGCCTACATTGCCTACCGTGCTCAAATTTACAAACCATTTTTCATAGGGGATATCGATATGCACGTCTTTCAGTCCGTCTGCGAGTTTGGACTTGAAAAAATTACTCGACATATGCGGCAGGAAATAGTCGATATCATCTCCTGTGAGACCTTTGGTTTCAAAAATTTCTTTTATTTTGATACCACCCAGTTTAATGATGTTTTCGCTGAGTAGTTTTACATCCTGCTTTATGCTGAAGATGGATTTTTCGGCGATTTCTTCCGGCGTATAATCAAGATAAGTTTTAAACTTCCCGTCTGATTTTTCGGCCCCCATATACATGCAGGGCTCCATATACTGGGCATGCGAAACGCCTTCTACCCATTCTACCCTTAAGCTTAGCCCCGACTCATTGGGTGTATGGCTCATCAAAAAGGAGGCGGCTCCGTCGGAGAGCATCCAGCGCAGAAATTCTTTTTCGAAACTGATATATGGGTTGGCTTCCAATTCCACCAGCTTGTGCACTTCGTCTTCGAACAGGTTCGACCGCAGAGAGGCCGAAAACCTTTCAGAACCCGAAGCTACGGCAAGTTGGCTATTGCCTGTTTTTACTGCCATATAGGCGTATTTGAAGGCGTGCATGCCCGCACAGCATACACCCGAGGGTGATACCACCTCAACAGACCGGGTTTCCGGGAGGTAACCATGCACCATCACCCCGTGGGAGGGCATCAGCTGATCGGGGGATGAAGTGCCGCACGAGATAAGATCTACCGCCGGAAGTTCTGTTGCCGGGTTCGTGAAAAGCGCTTTAACAGAGGCGGCCGCCATTTCTGCATTGGTATGGGTAATGCCTCCGCCTTTGTTGAGGGCATAATAGCGATTTACAATACCATTATTGCGTAATACGATTCTTTTACTCTTGGAGGGCTGGTTATTAATGTAGCCAACGTATTCCTCCATTGCATCATTGGGCACGGGACTATTGGGAAAGTAATGAGATGTTTTTGTAATGTAAACTTCGTTCAAAGACATTGGTATCCTTTTTTTTTGCGTGTTTTCGAAAGCCAATATTATGGCAAATTAGGCTAAATCAACTCCTTCGTAATACTCTTTTTGCTTTTTTATACGTTTCCCCAAAAACGGTCTGAACAGCAGTGCATCGATTGTTAGTATAATCGGTGCGGCTATGAAGAGGGCTATGAGGATATAATATTTAAACGCAGTCAGCCAGGGTTGTTTGTTTTTCTTTTTACGAATAATGCCCGCCCATATTTTAAAAATGCGGCCGGCTTTCCTTTCAATAAACATCAGCGGATATTTTACTACCACCGCGTTTTGTGCAACCAGCTTTTGTTGCAATGTATCCAGTTGGTTATGCAGCAAATGCTGCTTTATCGTTTCGCCGAAACGGGTGGTACCGGCTACATCTTCGTCAGCAACACCGGGTTTGGGGAAAATGCCCCATTTTTTATCTTTTTTACCATTCAGCATCCAATGGAAGATGGTAACCAGGCTGGTGTAGTTGTCGTGCCTGTCTACAAGGGCAATATTGCCTGCGAGAGTGGCATCTGCTTCTTTCAGTCTGATTTTTATTTTTTCCTGTGCATTGATCCACATATTCCGGCAGCCGCTGATGGTAACAACCGGTGTGTTGGCGGCTATGGCTTTAAAGCGGGGATGCATCAGCAGGGAATTGATGGGGATGCTGGGAGACAGGAACCATGGCTGGTAGCCAAGAATGATCAGATCGTACCGCGGTTCTTTAAATTCAAAATCGGCCAGCTCTTCCGGTACGCCGTCTACACTGTGTGGCATTGCTTCAAAAAAAGAACGGGTGGTCCAGGGAAAGGGGAATGGTTGCCGGGGCCGGATCCGGACTTTTTCGACTGTGATATCCGGTTCCTGAAAGCTGACAGTAAGATGGTGGATGATATCTTCCATCTGCCCGGTTTGACTGAAAAAAACAGCTAACACTTTTTTAGGTATCATTCTATGGCTGAAAGTCTGAAGGGTTTAAAAAATTGGACGTTTTGCTATATGTTACCAATGCCTTGAGCGCAGCAGGCGGTAGCTTGTTGTAGTGTTCGGTGAGCAACTGCCTGTCTTTCTCCATATCTTTGTTGTACCCTAAAAAAGACGGCGCTTTCTCCTGTATCATGATACGCAGCAGCCTGAATTCGGGATTCTCCGGCTCATTTCCGATGGCCGATTCAAGTTGCGCTCTGCCAGCTTTGAATGCTTTTAATTTGTTTACCGGGTTTTTGATCAGTCCGGCTTTTTTCATCAGGAGTGCGCCCGCATAAGCGGCATGAGTGTTCGTACTTCCTTCCGATTGCTTTACTATTTCAGCGTCGATCTTTTCTAACTCCTCAGAGGCAAGTATGGAATAATAAGTACTCGTACGATCATCAGATTGTGCCGTAACCACCCCCCCATAGCATAAGCTGATCAGCAGGGTTAACCATGTATGCTTTCTTAAATAGTTTTGTATTAACATGGAGCAGCAAATATACCGAGAATAAAAGAGAAACTTAAGGGCCGATTTCGTTGCCGGTATAAAAACAGGATGGCTGGAAGGTGGGCGACAGGCAGGGGAGGCGTTTTGTTAACCGCAGGCTAAAAATCCCCGGGGGAGGACAAACTTGCCATTCGTGAAAAACGAAGGTCTTATATTTGCCGCCAGATAACACCGAAAATTACACCAGGTATGAAAAAAATATTCATCGGCCTTTCACTGCTTGTTCTTGCATCTGTTGCGCGGTCTCAGGATGACTACAGGAATGCTATTGGCGGACGCTTTGCCCCGGATTCTTATTACGATTTTATGGCATTTTCCTACAAAGGCTTTGTGACAGCGTCTGGTGCGCTGGAATTCAATGCCGGCGCCGGCGTGCGCGGGTTTCATTCCGGGGGTAGAACCAGAAGACCCTTTACAACCTCCATATCGGGTACTTACCAGCATCATTTTCCCATTCCGCTGCGCGGCTTGCAATGGTTTGTGGGCGGGGGGCTTACTGCTTATAACTCTTTTCACAGCGAAGGCAGAGTGCGGGGCTTTGGCTTTGGTTTTTATCCCACCGGCGGCATCGACTGGAAGGTGCCCAACGTTCCGCTGAATCTCAGTGCTGATTATCGTCCTACCATTTTTGTTGTTCGTCCGGATATCGGCGATGCATTCGAAGCTGCGCAATTTGGTTTCATCGTTCGGTATACGCTTGGCGGCAGGTAGGGGCTGGGCGGCTGCATTAAAATATTGGTATGCTCCCAACCTGTTAAACATTATCTTTGCGCCGTATTTAATACGAGCGACGAATAATGCAGCATCAGGAAATATGCACCCGGTCAGACACTTGCGTTATCATCCCTACTTACAATAATGCTGCTACGCTTGGGAAGGTTATTGAAGATGTAAAACCGTACACCCATGCGATTATTGTAGTGAACGACGGTTCTACAGACCAAACCGAAGCCATTTTATCCCAGACAGAAGGGATTGTTTTGGTGACGTATAGTCTTAACCGTGGTAAAGGGTGGGCGTTGAGGATGGGATTCGCCAGGGCAGTGGAACTGGGTTACAGGTATGCCATTACCATCGATTCCGACGGACAGCATTTTGCCAAAGATATTCCTGCGTTTTCAGAAAAGATAGCGCAGCAACCAGATGCCATCATCATAGGCTCGCGGAATATGAACCAGGACTCTGTACCAGCGGGCAGCAATTTTGGCAATCGGTTTTCCAGTTTTTGGTTTCGCCTGGAAACAGGCATCAAAATGCCCGACACTCAATCGGGTTACCGGCTATACCCCGTGCAGCAACTGGAGAGCATCCGCTTTTTCTCCCGGAAATATGAATTTGAAATAGAAGTATTGGTAAGGGCCGCCTGGAAAGGCATTCCGGTATTGAATGTACCCGTATCGGTATATTATCCGTCGCCGGAGGAAAGGGTGTCTCATTTCAGACCATTTAAAGATTTCCTGCGCATCAGCGTGCTCAATACGATATTGGTACTGATAGCGCTGTTGTATATCTACCCCCGTAATTTTTTGCGTACCCTTTTCCGGAAGGAAAAAAGAGACCGGTTTTTCAGGCAACATATACTGAGTGTGCACGAACCCGATCATACCAAGGCTTTGTCGGTAGCCTTCGGCGTATTCATGGGCATTATTCCTATATGGGGGTTTCAGCTCGTAACAGCTATTTTTCTTTCTGTATTGCTGAAGTTGAACAAGGCGCTGGTGATCATAGCTGCCAATATCAGTATCCCTCCCATGATACCACTGATTATTTACCTGAGTTATAAAATGGGTGGGGTATGGATGAAGGAAAGCCGTAACGATCTTTTCTTTACTCAAGAGCTGAGCCCCGAAGCTGTGGGAGGCAACCTGGCGCAATATATCTATGGTAGTATTACACTGGCGTTTGTTGCCGCCTTGTTTTTTGGATTGCTTACCTGGGCAGTATTACTTTTTTTACGTAAAAAGCCCCATCAATAACCGAAAAGAATGGCATCTTTCTTTGTAGGAATATATGATTTTTTAAGGAAGCGAGTAAGGCTGGCGTTCCTGCTTTTTTTCCTGTTGCTGGCAGGTGCAGGTTATTTCGCCTCGCAATTACAGCTCGAGGAAGACATAGCCTCCATATTGCCCAGGGATCAGCGGATAGACAAGCTCAATGAAGTGTTTGCACAGTCGAAGTTCATGGATAAACTGGTGGTGATGGTATCAATGGCAGACAGCACTAATCCATCGCCTGACAGCCTGGTGGCATATGCCGACAGGCTAACCGGGGCGATCGAAGAAAGTTTGTCGCCTTATGTGGCGGATATTAACCATCGCATAGACGATGATCTCACACTTTCGATGTTTTCCGGCATACAGGAGCACCTCCCTGTATATCTGACAGACGATGATTACCGGGCCATTGATACGCTTATAGCACCCGGCACACTAGAGCAAACCTTACGCAACAACCTGGAGACGCTCAGTTCTCCGGCGGGTTTTGCACTGAAAAATATCATAGCAAAAGATCCGGTAGGTATTTCTTTTCTGGCGTTAAAAAAGCTGCAGCAGTTGCAGTACGATGAAAATTTTGAACTGTACGATAACTGTATCATAACGCGCGATCGGCAAACACTGCTTTTTTTTATTACGCCGGTACATCCCCCCAATGAAACCAGGCTAAACCAGTTGTTTCTCCAGGGCCTGGATAGCCTCATAGCTGCGTTGACTCCTGCATTTCCGGAAGTGAAAGCTGATTACTTCGGCGCTACGGCGGTATCGGCCGGTAATTCAGCGCAAATGAGCAGAGACACGGGGCTAACGCAGATCCTTACGATAGCGTTCATTGTCTTGTTTATCGGATTGTATTTCAGAAAACTGACCGCGCCTTTACTGGTGTTGATACCGGTGGTATTCGGGGGACTGTTTTCGCTGGCCTGTATCTATTTTATCAAAGGCCGTATTTCGGTAATAGCCATCGGTACGGGGTCTATCATTCTGGGTATTGCTGTCAATTATTCGTTGCATGTGCTCAATCATTACCGTCATGCGGGGAATACCCGGACAGTTATTAAAGACCTGTCGTTTCCCCTTACCATAGGAGGAATTACCACCATTGGTGGGTTTTTCTGCCTGCAGTTCGCAGCATCGGAAATGTTGAGAGACCTGGGATTGTTTGCAGGATTCAGTCTGGTCGGCGCCGCTTTGAGTTCGCTGATCTTTTTGCCGCATTTTATGGGCTCGTCCCGGAAACCATCTGCGGGTGCATCCATTCCCTGGATAGACCGGATTGCTTCCCTGCGTCCGGAATACAACAAATACATTGTGGTGATCATTATAGGGCTGACGGTGTTTTTTGCTTATACCTCCCGGCAGGTGGGTTTTGAATCGGATATGAACAATATGAGTTTTATGTCTGATAGGCTAAAAACTGCGGAGAAAAAACTGAATACCATTAATGCGGCGGCCCTTCAATCGGTATACGTGGTGTCGGAGGGGCCAACAATGGAAGACGCTCTGTTGAGAAACGAGCAGTTGGAAAAAGAACTCGAAACACTGGCGGAAAGCGGGGTTGTAAGCCAGTACTCCGGTGTGTCTACACTTTTATTGTCACGTGCACTACAGGAGGAAAGAATAGCCAAATGGAACGATTACTGGACGGAGCAGCGCAAGCAGTCATTACTGGAAACCCTGCACCGGAAAGGGAGGGCGATGGGGTACAGCGCGAAGGCTTTTCATGCATTTGCCGGATTGCTGGACGCCGATTATGAACCGGTAGACAGCGCCGCTATGCGTGCCCTGAGCGAGGGGATGCTGAGCGATTATGTGAGTGAAACAAAAGAGGGCGTATCGGTGGTCACCCTGTTGAAAGTGCCTTTTGAAAAAAACAGGGAGGTATATGCTGCGCTGGGAGAAGAACCCGGCATCACGGTGCTCGACAGGCAATACCTTACCCGCAGACTGGTAGAGCTGATCAATGCCGACTTTACCAGTATTGCGCTCATCACTTCCATCCTGGTGTTTACCGTACTGCTGATTACGTATGGGCGCATAGAACTGGCCCTGGTAGCCTTTTTGCCCATGTTCATCAGTTGGGTGTGGATATTGGGCATTATGGGTATAACAGGCATAGAATTCAATGTTATCAATATCATTGTATCGACGCTGATTTTTGGTTTGGGCGATGACTACAGTATTTTCATCATGGATGGTATGCTGCAGGAGTATAAAACCGGCCGGAAAAATTTATCATCGTTCAAGTCTTCTATTATTTTATCGGCCATCACTACCCTTGCCGGGCTCGGTGTGCTGATATTTGCGGAGCATCCTGCACTGCGTTCCATTGCAGTGATATCGGTAACCGGTATTCTCTGTGTGGTAGTCATTTCGCAGGTGTGCATTCCCTTTTTCTTTCGCCTGCTGATTACCGGCAGAACGGAAAAGAAATTGTTTCCGTGGACGTTTGCAGGGTTGATGCGGTCGGTTTTTGCCAATGTATGGTTTGTTTTCGGCAGCATATTACTGGTAACGATCGGTGTGATTCTTGTAAAACTGGCACCGTTCGGCAAACGCAGGGGCAAGGAGCTGTTTCACGTAGTGATTGCAGTTTTTTCGCGATCGCTCATTTATATCATGGGCAATGTAAAAAAGGAGATCCTCAATCCGTATGGCGAAGATTTTTCCAAACCGGCGGTGGTCATCTGTAACCACCAGTCTGGGCTGGACAATTTTTTGATGATGATGCTGCATCCGAAGATGCTTCTTTTTACCAACGAACGGGTGCGGCGGGCGCCGATTTCGGGGTGGGTGGTGCAGATGGCCGATTATTTCCCGGCTTCGTCCGGCGTAGAGGGTAGCCTGGAAGCAATACAGGAAAAAGTGGCACAGGGGTATTCCATCGTGATTTTTCCCGAAGGAACCCGCTCCCCGGACGGTACAATAAAACGTTTTCACAAAGGAGCTTTCTACCTGGCCGAAAAGCTGCAAATGGATATACTGCCCATCATCATTCACGGCAGCGGTTATGTAATGACCAAGCGCGACATGCTGGTGAAAAACGGGAAAATCACGCTCCGGTTCCTGCCGCGTATATCACCGGGTGATGAAAAATTTGGTCATGGTTACGCAGAAAACGCCAAACGCATCGGCAGCTATTTCCGGCAGGAGTATGAGGTACTGCGGCAGCAGATAGAACAACCAGCCTGGTACCGCGAACAATTGTTTTATAACTATATTTACAAAGGACCCGTACTGGAATGGTACATGCGTGTAAAAGTACGGCTCGAGAAAAACTACCAACCCCTGCACGATTTGCTGCCGCATAAAGGGCGGTTGCTGGATATCGGTTGCGGATACGGCTTTATGAGTCATATGTTGCATTTTGCTTCGCCCGACAGGGAAGTAACAGGTATTGACTACGATGACGAAAAGATTGCAGTAGCGAATCACTGCTTTAGCAAAACCGAAGGCATACGCTTTGAACATGCAGATGCCACACTATACCCAATGGATAACTACGATGCGATTGTAATAGCCGATATGTTGCATTACCTGCAGGAGCCGCAGCAGCAAATGGTGATAGAGCGTGCAATGAACGCGCTGCGCCCCGATGGAATACTACTAATACGGGAAGGAAACTGCGATCTCGAAGAACGACACAAGGGCACCCGGCTTACGGAGTTTTTCTCCACGCGGTTTTTCAGGTTTAATAAAACAACCTCCGAAGGGCTGTCTTTTTTATCGGGCACCATGATTCACAGGCTGGCAGCAGCTCGTAATATGCGTTGCACAGAACTTGATGAAACGAAATTTACATCCAATATCATCTATATTATAAAAAACAACAACGCGGTTCATGAATCAATATGATGTGGTGGTGATAGGAAGTGGCATAGGCGGACTGGTATGCGCTAACATACTGGCCAAGGAGGGATATTCGGTATGTGTGCTGGAAAAAAACAAGCAGGTAGGCGGAAGCCTGCAGACGTTTTCGCGCGATAAGGTGATTTTTGATTCAGGCGTGCATTATGTAGGCGGACTGGATGAGGGACAAAATCTCAACAAGATATTCCGTTACCTGGGTATTCTCGATAAGCTGAAACTACAGCGAATGGATATGGATGGCTTTGACCATATACTGATAGGAGACGATCCGGTAGTGTATAAACAGGCCCAGGGATACGAGAATTTTATTCAGCAGTTAGTGGCGCACTTTCCCGAAGAGGAAAATGCGATCAGGGCGTATTGCGATAAGATGAAAGAAGTGTGCAGAAAATTCCCTTTGTATAATCTGCGAACAAAAGGTTTGTACGAAGAAAAAATTGAAGTGTTGGGCATCAACGCCATGGATTTTATTAAATCCGTTACTGCCAATGAAAAACTGCAGGCCGTATTGATGGGCAATAACGCACTATACGTAGGCGTAGCAGAAGAAACCCCGTTTTATGTACACGCATTGGTGGTGAACAGTTACATAGAAAGCGCCTGGAAATGCATAGATGGAGGTTCTCAGATTGCCAAAATACTTACGCGGAGCCTTAGAGAGAAGGGTGGGGAAGTGATAAGGCATTGCGATGTGAAAGCGCTGCAGGTAGAAAACGGACAGGTGGTAAGCGCCGAGACCAGGGACGGCAGGTTGTTCCGGGGAAAAATGTATGTGTCGAATGTGCATCCTGCCAAAACCATGGATATGCTGCAAACAGATGTTATACGAAAAGCATATAGAAAACGTCTGCAAAGTCTGGACAACACCGCTTCTTCTTTTCTGGTACATGTGGTGTTCAAGAAAAACAGTTTTCCCTATGTGAAGCACAACTATTATTATCATAAAGCAGGAGAGATATGGAATATGTCGGACTACACAGAAGATAACTGGCCCCTGGGCTATGCTATTTTTATGCCGCCTTCTTCCCGCTCTCCTGAATACGCGGAAGCGATGACTGTGTTTGCCTATATGCGCTATGCAGAAGTAGCGCCCTGGCAACATACCCACAATACTGTATCCGAAGAAGAAGACCGCGGTGAAAGCTATGCTGCTTTTAAAAAATACAAGGCGGAAATACTGCTGGAAGAGGTGGAGAAAAGATTTCCTGGTATCCGGTCGTGCATCCACTCCTATACAGCATCTACTCCGCTTACGTATCGGGATTACATTGGCAATTACGACGGATCGTTATATGGCATAGCGAAAGATAGCCGCGATCCGTTAAAGACTTTCATTTCTCCACGTACAAAAGTGGAAAACCTGTACCTGACGGGGCAGAACATCAATCTGCATGGTGTGTTGGGCTGTACCATCAGCGCCCTCCTTACCTGTATCACCATTTTGGGAACCGACGATATTGTGGAAAAAATCAGAAATGCGTAGACTAAAGACTATAGGAAAATGGCTGTTGTACCTGTTCGCGGTTTGTGTGGGATTACTCCTGCTGGGCTTTGCTTACCTGATTTATGTGAGTAAGATAAGTGATCCGGAAATTACGGATACAACCGACGTATTTCCAGAAAGAACAGTTCATGCAGATAGTTTATATACCCTGGGTAATAACTGGTTCCGGAAAAATGACGCAGGACTGTACGAAATGTATGTAGAGGGCAGTGCTTTCGAAAGGGGACTGGCGCACGGACGACTTGCACGGGAGCTTGTGCAGGACCAGGAAGTTTATTTTTACGAGCAGATCAATAAAATGATTCCCTCGCATAATTACCTGCGGCTGCTGAAATATGTAATAGGGTGGTTTAACCGAAACCTTGATAAAAATGTAATCGACGAATACAGGCAGGAAATATACGGGGTATCGCGGGCGGCATCCGATTCGTTCGACTTTGTGGGTTCTAAATACCAGCGTATACTCAACTACCATGCTGCGCACGATATAGGGCACGCGCTGCAGAATATGGCACTTGTGGGCTGTACATCGTTCGGCACCTGGGGTGAGGCTTCGGAAGATGGCAGCATGATCCTTGGCCGGAATTTTGATTTTTATGTGGGCGATAATTTTGCCAGGAATAAGATCATACTGTTCGAGAAGCCCGACAGTGGCTATAAGTTCATGAGTGTTACCTGGGGCGGATTTATAGGGGTGGTATCGGGTATGAACGAAAAAGGGCTAACAGTAACCATTAATGCAGCCAAAACCGGCCTGCCTTCCGGCTCCGCCACGCCGGTATCGCTGGTAGCGCGGGAAATACTGCAATATGCGTCTACTATTCAGGAAGCAATAACGATAGCCGAACGAAGAACTATGTTTGTGGCGGAATCTTTCCTGGTAGGGTCTGCTGCCGATAACAAAGCGGTGATCATCGAAAAAACGCCCGATGCCCTTGATGTATACGATCCGCAATCAGATCGTATACTATGTGCCAATCATTTTCAGAGTCCCGGGTTGCAGCATTCTGAACTGAACCGGGCACAAATGAAGGAGAGCGCTTCTCCTTACCGCTACCAGCGATTACAGCAGCTTATGGAGCGGAATGGTAAGAACTCAGTCGAAAAAACGGCAGCGATACTGCGCGACCGGAATGGATTAGATGATCGTGATATAGGCATGGGAAACGAAAAAGCCCTGAACCAGTTTATAGCACATCATGCCGTAATATTTCAGCCAGAAAAAAAGCTGGTGTGGGTATCTACCGCTCCCTGGCAACTGGGTATGTTTGAAGCATACGATCTGAACAAGGTGTTTGCTACTGAGATGACAGCCAATACCGTGGTGGCCGATACTGTGCACAGGATTGCAGCCGACAGCTTTTTATTGTCTCCCGAGTACAGCCGACTGGAAACTTTCAGGTCATACAGGCGGCAAATGGCAGATGGTCAGGCTATTGAGCCGGACAGCCTCATTGCGTCTAATCCCTCTTTTTATCACAGTTATGTGCTGGCGGGCGATTATTGTATGCATAAACAGCAATACGATAGGGCGCTCCAGTATTATGATCAGGCGCTGACGAGGGAAATAGCGACGGTTCCGGAAAGGATGTATATTGAGCAGCAAATTGAAATCATCAAAACCCGTAAGCCATGATTGCCGGCATCGGAACCGATATAGTGGAAGTGGCCAGGATGGAAACAGCCATACAAAAAGAGCGCGGCTTCCGTGAGCTGGTATTTGCGCCGGAGGAGATCAGTTATTGCGAAGCACAGGCCAATCCTTATCAGCATTATGCCGCAAGGTTTGCCGCTAAGGAAGCTTTCTTCAAAGCCCTGGGAACCGGCTGGAAAGACGGGACCGCTTTTCATGAGGTAGTGATTACACGGGATGAAAAAGGGAAGCCGGGTATACAGTTAACCCACGGTACCGCCCTTACGCTGCATCAGCTTTCGTCTGCCCGCATATGGGTATCTGTATCTCATATAGCAACGGTGGCTACCGCTACGGTAGTGATTGAGGAATGATACCTTCCCTGAAAATTAAGTTATTGGTATGCCTGCCTGTCGTTGTTGGGGTGGGCGTAACATATTGTGCGCTCCCCAACAAGGATTCGGGCATTTTTGTATGTAATGCTTTTTCAGACTGGTCTGCGGAGAGAGAAATCTCCCCACTCTGCTACTCACCAGTGTCGGCGCGCCAGGCGTACTTGTTATAGTATCAAAATTTACTGATTGAAAAATAACTGGTTTACACATCCCATACAGCGGGTACCGGTCAAATTTGCCGGATTGTTGTTACAAAACATTTCCAGAAACACGTACTGTTTTCAATTTTATCACCTCCAAAAACGGCCGGTAGGGAATTCTCATTCGATGAGCCATTTTTAAATCGGTTGTTCCAGTATAGATTAGTTTTTAAGAATTGTTAATTATGTTGAAAAATATTAATTTGATATTGTAAATCATCTTTTTTAACCGAACAATAATTGGTCAAAATCTGAGTTTTGGCTGTATATTTGTTCTTAACTTATAAGTTAAGTTGGTTGTGGCGTTTAAAAAAGTCGATGAGTTATCGCATAATGTTGATTTTTATACGGTTAGACTTGGAAACAAGGAGCTTACCGAGTTCGAGTTTTTCGTGAATAAAGATTTTCCCGACCATGAAGAGGAGATTGAAATTCTATATAACACAATTGATATCATAGGCGAACGGGGTGCGAAGATCCGGTATTTTAAATCAGAAGGGCCAGCCAATGCTTTACCGAAAGTCAGTAAGCCGGTTATCCTCTCCAATGAACAAGATTTTGGAATCAGGTTGTACTGCGTCAGGCTCACAGATTATTTGGTGGTTCTGTTGAATGGCGATATCAAAACAACGCTAAATCCAAAAGATTGTCCACGTGTAGCCAAACATTTCGTAATGCTATTGCTATTGCATCCGCTTTGGACAAACTTAGAAGTGATAATGAAATAGATTTTAGGGAAGTTGATTGCTTAACAGATATAGAAATAGAGCTATGAAACTGAAAAAATTTAAAGAGGTTATCGATAATACGCCTGAAGAAGTTCGGGAGTATGTAGCACTTTCCATGCGTATATTGGATCGTATTCACGAGTTATTAGAAAAGAAGTTCGACGGAAAACAAAAGCTTCTTGCACAAAAAATGGGCAAAAGCGAGGCAGAAGTATCCAAATGGTTATCCGGCGTTCAGAATTTTACAATAAAAACAATAACCAAACTCGAAACAGCATTTGGAGAACGAATTTTATCGGTAGTATCTGAAGATCAAGATACGACCTGCGAATTGGTAAAATGGGATTCAAAGTCGCGAAAGAAAAGGCTTACCATCGGGCAGAAGGCTTAGAAGAGATTACTAACGCATATACATAGGCTGCATTATACCAGTCCACTGGGTTACAACCATATCAGCCCGTTCTCCGGTTGAAGCATATCCTACCATTGTTCATGGAGCGCCCTGATAATATACCGTGAGCATCCTCCACCAGCATTCGGGCATTTTTGTATGTAATCTCTCTTGTCGAATCTCCCTGTAGCAGGGGTAATCCGCACACTCCTCTAACTGTTGGCGGGGAGATCCGGCTATATGTGCTTCACCAACAACGATTCCAGCGCAGGAATGGCAGGTGAGCCAAACACTTCTTTAAGTTACCGTTTTTTGCTGTTTTTTTAATGATTCTTCTATTTTTTACGTCAAAATCGGTAAATTACTGCGTCAGATACAAAAGCCATGAACCCGTTGCAGTTTACCATACCTGTTACTTCAGAAAAAACGGTGATTATACAGGAAGACTGTTTACCACGTTTTTACCCTCATCTGCACCGGCACAAGGAGGCGCAATTGATGTGGATCTGCCGTGGAAGGGGAATGCTTATTGCCGACAGCGCCATGCACCTGTTTCAGCCCAACGATATATTTCTCATAGCGCCCCATCAATCTCATGTGTTTAAAGACGAGCCGGATGAGGCAGGCATACATACCCTTTCGATATATTTTGATCCCGAAGGCTGCCTGCATCACACTTTTCTGTTGCCGGAACTCAAGCCGCTGGAAAACCTTTTCAGAGACTCGAAAGGTGGGTTTAAAGTCCCTGCTGTCTGTAATGCCGGGATTGCTGACCGAATGAGCAACATTCAACGCGCAACCAATATAGATCAGTTCGTTCAGTTTCTGTCGCTGCTGCATATGCTTAGCAAAATAACACCCCGTCCGGCGCCGTTGGCGCAGCAAACAGATACCTATATCACGGAGGGGGAAGGATTGCGTATGGCAAATATTTACAACTACATCAACCAGCATTACCATCGCGAGATATCGCTGGAGGAAGTAGCCGCCGAAGCACACCTTACCCCCCAGGCGTTTTGCAGGTACTTCAAAAAACACACCGGTATTACTTTCATTGCCTTTTTAAACCGCAGGAGAATCAATGAGGCTTGTAAAGGGCTGACCGAAGGTCGGTTCGACAGCATCGCCAACGTGGCATACAGTTGTGGTTTCAACAGCATCACCAACTTCAACCGGGTTTTCAAAACGGTTACGGGCGATTCTCCCAAAACCTACCTCGCAAAATACTATCAAAACGTGGCCAACTAGCGGAGAAGGTTAATTTTCGTAAAGGATTGATTAAATAGCTGGTGATTATCCGTTTAGGCAAAGCCTAATTTTGATGACTGCCAGAGGCAGTTATTATTACACAAAAACCATCAATGATCATGACAAGACTATGGTACGGCGTTTATCCTGCGCTGTTAACTCCTTTTAATGCCAACGACGAAGTAGATCTGGATATGTTCAAAAAAAATCTTCGCATTCAGGTGGATGCAGGTATCTCCGGCGCCATCATTGCCGGTACCCTTGGCGAGGCCAGCACGTTGACTACGGACGAAAAATTCCACCTGCTGGCTGCTGCGAAAGAGGTGGTTCCGGCTGGCTTCCCCGTTATACTCAATATTGCGGAGCAGGTAACCGGTGAAGCTGTGAAGTTTGCGAAAAGGGCTGAATCAGCCGGCGCCGACGGGCTGATGTTGCTCCCTCCGATGCGTTACCGGGCCTCCGATGCTGAGGTGGTGACCTACTTTCAGGCGATAGCGAATGCTTCTTCGCTGCCGATATTGATATACAACAACCCGGTAGACTATGCCATTCATATAACACCGGATATGTTTGCCCAGTTGGCAGATTTTCCCACCATTCAGGCGGTCAAAGAGTCCACCCGGGATCTTACCAATATTACGCGCATGCTGAACCGGTTCGGGGAAAGATTCAAGATTTTGGGTGGTGTTGATACTATTGCACTGGAATCGCAACTGGTGGGTGCGCATGGTTCCGTAGCCGGACTGGTAAATGCCTTTCCCCGCGAAACGGTGGCTATTTTTCGGCTGGCCGGTGCGGGAAGAATCAGGGAGGCGCTGGATATCTATCGCTGGTTCATGCCGCTGCTGGAGCTGGATATACATCCCCGTCTGGTGCAATACATTAAACTGGCCGCGGTAGCAGAAGGGCTGAGCAACGAGTATGTTCGGGCGCCGCGACTGACGCTCCAGGGGGAAGAGAGAACACGCATACAGAAAATAATAGACGATGCTATTGCTGCGAGACCTGTATTGCCAGACTACCTGCACCTATCGTAACAATGTAAGCCGCCCGGCCGTCTGCTTTTCATCTGCACAACTATAATCGGTTGTTGCGATAAATCTTTACGTGATATTTGTACACATGAAAAAAACATTTTCCTGTATAGATGCGCATACCTGCGGCAACCCCGTACGGGTGGTGACCGGCGGCGGCCCGCTGCTGAAAGGCGATAGCATGATGGAACGCAGGCTGCATTTTCTGGAAGCATACGACTGGATCAGGAAAGGACTGATGTTTGAACCCCGCGGTCACGACATGATGAGCGGCAGCATACTCTACCCGCCGGTGGATGAGCAAAACGACATAGGCGTACTGTATATTGAAACCAGTGGTTGCCTGCCAATGTGCGGACACGGTACCATCGGTACCGTGACGGTTGCTATTGAAGAAGGACTGATTATTCCTAAGACAGCCGGAAAGCTTCGGCTGGAAACACCTGCCGGCCTGGTACGTATTGATTACGTACAGGAGGGGAAGAAAGTAACATCCGTAAAACTGACCAATGTAGCTTCTTTTCTGGAAGCGGCCGAACTTACTGTAGAATGTCCCGACCTTGGGCCACTGACCCTGGATGTAGCCTACGGCGGAAACTTTTACGCCATCATCGATCCGCAGCCCGGCTTCAAGGGACTGGAGCACTATACCGCTGATCAGCTCATTGGCTGGAGTCGCGTGATCAGGAAACGGCTGAATGACAACTACACATTCATTCACCCCGAAGATAAAAATATCAACGGGTTGAGCCATGTGCAGTGGACGGGCGCCGTGCTTGACCCGGCATCTACCGCTCGCAATGCGGTTTTTTATGGCGAAAAGGCGATTGATCGTTCTCCCTGTGGTACCGGTACCTCAGCCCGCATGGCCCAATGGCATGCCAGGGGATGGTTAAAGAAAGGAGATCGCTTTGTGCACGAAAGTATTATTGGCTCCAGGTTCACGGGAACCATAGAAGAGGAGATCGTCAACCCTTTCGGCGATGGCAGAAATGCCATTGTACCCGGCATAGAAGGATGGGCAATGGTTACCGGATACAATACAATCATAATAGATGATGACGACCCCTATGCACACGGGTTTCAGGTATTATAAAATAGCAATAATGTTACTGATAAACGATGAACAGATAGTAGCAGCCCTGCCGTACCACGCTTTAATAGGGGCGTTGGAAAATATGTTCCGGTCAGACTATGAAATGCCGGTACGGCATCACCATTTTTATGCTACAGCTACCGGTCATGAAAGTACACTGATATTAATGCCCGCCTGGAACAAACAATACCTGGGCGTAAAACAGGTGGTGGTGGCCGGGCAAAACAGCCAGAAGAATCTTCCGGCCATTCATGCTTTGTACACATTGTCTGATGCTGCAACCGGCATTCCCCTGGCCATCATGAATGCTGCGGAACTCACTTCCCGCAGAACAGCTTGTACATCGGCCCTGGCCGCCCGTTACCTTGCCCCAAAACAAGCGCGGAAACTGCTGGTGGTAGGCGGTGGTAAGGTGGCTTCTCACCTGATACAGGCGCATAAACAGGTGCGGTCATACGATACCGTGAGCGTATGGATGCGCAATACTGATAAGCTGGCCGCCTTCATCGCACAGTTAAAAGAACAAGGTATTGAAGCGGTGGCAGTTGCCGATCTGGAAGCGGCTGTTCGCGAGGCAGATGTAATCAGCACCGCCACTTTATCGAAGGAGCCGGTGATCAAAGGCGAATGGGTGAAAAAAGGCGCTCATTTAGACCTGATCGGTTCGCATAAACCCGATACCCGTGAAGTGGATGATGAGGCGATCCTTAAAAGCGAGCTCTATGTAGATTCCCGGGAAGGGGCATTGCACGAAACCGGTGAATTGGCCATACCGATTGCCAAAGGCATTTTGCAGCCTGCGGATGTGCGGGCATCCATTAAAGAGCTCTGTAAGGGAAGCCATCCCGGCCGGCAATCGGAGGATGAGACCACGCTGTTCAAATCGGCAGGACTGGCGGTGGAGGACCTGGCAGCAGCTTTGCTGGTGTATCGGCGCGTGAGCAACAATGCGCTATTGCAGTAAATGCGCCATTGCGAAGCGTAGAACGGTCTTTTCTACAATAGAATGTTTTTTTACGAAAGATACCGCCGTTTCTTTTTGTACTATGCCAATGGGCGGCGCCCGAATGGAAGTATTTGTATTAGCGTTCTCTATTGATATTGTCTGAACAGGGCAATCAATCAACAGGGCGACGATTGCTGTTTCGCAAAAGCGGTTTTCATGCCAGTGAGCGCAGTAATTGAGAGGTGCGGATGGTATAGGCACACCGGAAATGTCCTTGGGGGCAGGCACTGTGTCCACGGATACCACAGGGGCGACAATCAAGGTGTTCGGTGGTTTCTACCAGGAATTTTTTTTCAGAAAGCGGTCCGTAGCCAAAAGCGGGTATGGTAGAGCAGTACACCGCAGTAACCGGTGCATTCATGGCAGAGGCAAAATGCATGGGTGCGGAGTCGTTCACGTAGTTCATGACGGCATCCTGCATAAGCGCTGCAGCAGCAAGGTAGCTGAGTTTACCAGCGAGCACGGTAACACCCGGGCTGGTAGTATGCCCGGCAATAGTGTTGCACAGCGATGCTTCCGTTGGGCCCCCCAACAGGTAGATACTGTATTCCGATGGCATACGGGCGATCAGCTCCGTCCATTTTTCTGCCGGAAATTGTTTGGTGTACCAAACCGATCCGGGCGCTATGCATACATAGGGCTGCTGCTTGAGTTTCGCTACGGCAGCATAGTCTGCCGGTGAAGGATACAGGCGGGGTTTAAAAACCTTGTCATCGGTAAAATGACGAATCAGCGCTGTGTTGCGCTCAATTTCGTGGGGGAGATTGTTTCCTTCGGCCGGCTTGTGAACAATTCTTTTGGTGAAGGCAACACTCAGCGGATTTTTATCGAAACCTATTTTTTCACGCGCGCCGGACAAAGCTGTCAGTATACCGGTAGCCGCGTAGCGCTGCACATTGATGACTTTGTCGTAACCTGCCTGCCGGATGGTTTTCAGCAGTTTGCTGAGCGACCGGAATTTTTCCTTTTTATCCCAGATCAGCACGCTTTTGATATAGGGATGCTGCGCCAGCAGCGATTCATTTCCTTTTCGCAACAGGAAGTCGATCCGGGCATCAGGAAAGTGATGGTGCAATTTCTCAGCCAGACTGGTTGCCAGTACCACATCGCCGATAAATGCCGTTTGTATGATCAGGAATTTTTGCATGACGCTTAACTGCGCAGCACCGTTGCTGTACCGTCTTCGTTCCATTCTATCAATGCAGAAGGTTGCCCCTCACGCTCTTCGTTTTGACGGTATTGCACCACATAATCAACCGCCTGTAGAATGGAGGGATCAATTTTCCGAAACCACGGCGGTGCGGGTTGTCCGGAAATATTGGCCGAAGTAGAAACCAGTGGTTTACGAAGTCTTTTGATCAGGTGGCGGCAAAAATCATCTTTTACCAGTCGAATGGCAATACTGCCGTTTTCTGCTATCAGGTTGGGGGCTACGCCCATAGCGCCGTGATAGATCACAGTGGTAGGTTTATCGGTTTCCTGGAGGTAGTCGAACACACTCAGATCTGGCGCGGCTACATACCGTATGATCTCCCTTTCTTCCGCCATCAGTATAATCATGGTCTTTGATTCCGAACGCTGCTTGATGGCGGCTATTCGTCGTACCGCTGCTGCATTGGTGGCATCGCATCCCAAACCCCATACGGTATCCGTTGGATATAAAATAACACCTCCCTGTTGTAATACTTTCAGGCAATTTTCTACATCATCCGAAAAATTCATTCCGCAAAAATACTAAGGAAGAGAAACCCAAACTAATTATGTTTGCAAAAAGTATCAACATGGATGTACAAAACCTGATTGCGGATGCCTGGAACAACCGGGAGCTTATCAAAGAGGAAAAATATGTAGAAGCTATCAAAGCGGTTATTGAAGACCTGGACAAGGGAAGGTTGCGGACGGCGTCACCCACCGAAGCCGGATGGGTGGTGAATGAATGGGTGAAACAGGCGGTACTGATGTATTTTGCCATACAACCCATGCAAACCTGGAATGCGGGGCCTATGGAGTTTTACGATAAAATGCTGTTGAAGAGCGGCTACCGCGATCTGGGGGTCAGAGCGGTGCCGCACGCAGTTGCCCGCTACGGCGCTTATATTGCTAAAACCGTGGTGCTGATGCCTTCGTATGTAAATATAGGGGCTTATGTAGATGAAGGTACGATGGTAGATACCTGGGCCACAGTAGGCAGTTGTGCCCAGATTGGGAAAGGAGTACACCTCAGTGGAGGCGTTGGTATCGGCGGTGTGCTGGAACCGCTGCAGGCTACGCCTGTGATCGTGGAAGACGGGTGCTTTATTGGCAGTCGTTGTATTGTGGTGGAAGGCGTGGTAGTGGAAAAGGAAGCAGTGCTGGGGGCAAATGTAGTACTCACCAAAAGTACAAAAATTATTGATGTAAGTGGTTCAGCTCCAGTTGAATACAAAGGACGTATCCCCGCCCGCAGCGTGGTGATTCCGGGTACCTATACCAAACAGTTTCCCGCCGGCGAATACAATGTGAGCTGTGCGCTGATCATCGGGCAGCGGAAGGCCAGCACCGATCTCAAAACCAGTCTCAACGATGCCTTGAGGGACTTCAACGTGAGCGTGTAAATTATTGCGTCCTTATTACCAAAGGCTGTACAATAGTTGGGAAACCAACAGGTGGCATAAGCCGCCCGCTTTCAGGAGCGGGCGGTTTGCTTTTAGTAAACACTTCATCCTGTGTATTCATTTGTTTCGTGTGGCGTCTAAAAGACGCAGTACCGCTTCGTCTCCCTGAACTGCATGGGGTGGCAAAGGGTATTCGTTGTTAAATACAGAAAGCTGCTCCTGCGTCAGCAGCACAGCAGGGCTTTCATCAATTTCGCCGTTGGCGTCTGCGATGCGCTGCAGGTTTAGCGATAGGTGTTTCGCCATAAATGCATACATGGCTTTCCGTTTGGAAGGTCCGTAATCGTGCTTTTCATCCGGGAGATGCACCAGTTCTACATGGTCTGCCCGATCGTACAGGGAATAGATTTTTTGCAGGTAGGGAAACTCTACAGTGGGGTTGTTTTTGGTCCAGTCGTCTCCGTTGGATATAAGCAGCATCGGGCGTGGCGCAGTAAGCGCGGCTATTTCTGCATTGGTGGTTTGGTAGTTTCCTTTTTTATGCACGGGCATCCCGCTTTCGCAGGTACAGCCGCCAAAGAAATGAGCGGATACCATAACGCAGGGCACCGATACTTTGATGCGTTCATCGAGCGCTGCCAGCATGAAGGTTTGGGTTCCACCGCCGGATTCTCCTGTCATCGCTATCTGCTCCGGATCTACTTCCGGCAACGAAAGCAGGAATTCGAGCGCCCTCCGGCTGTTGATGGTTTGCAGTTTTAGTCCTTTAGGCATTCGATGGCTGCATTGTTTGGAGTCGCCCTGCCCTATCATATCCCAAACAAAAACCACCGCGCCTATTCTGGCCAGCGTAGCACACCTTTTCTGCGTTTGCTCCCTGAATCGTCCCTCGGGGTTGCTGCCATGTCCGTGGGGGCAGAGTATACCCGGATACCCCCGTCCCGTTGCTTTCTCTATGGGGCGGTAGAGGTTACCGGTAACATAGAAGCCGGGTAGACTCTCCAAAAAAACGTTTTCCACAGTGTAGCCATCCATCACTTTCTTACTGTGTATAACGGGTTTGCTTAGGGGAAGCGGTGGCCAGGTGTCGAGTTCCATTCCCTGCTTTAATTGCTGTTGTACGAGTGGTGCCCGTTGCTTCCATTCGTCTGCTGCCGAAGGGGTGTGTTGTTCCAAAAAATGACGCCCCTGCTGCTCGGTAAAATAGGCGCCAATGCATAATTCATCCTGGGCGTATACATACAGACTGAAACTGCCTGTGATTAAAAAGCTTATCATCTCTTTTACCATATATCATGTATTGATAGCGATCATAATTATTGTGATGTGTTTAACAGTACAATGTATGAATTTTATCGTTTGGCAATACAACTTGCGGGGTGATGAAAAGAGCATACATGAAGTTGACAACGCATGCAACGTCCGGGAAGCCGGTATTGTCTGAACATATCAAAATGATTAAATATACGCGCAATTATTGATACGATTTTTACGTTTATCAAATATCAAACGATTAAAACCCCAACCGATGGATACTGTAGCTGTTCCGTTAAAGAAAACAATGGTGAATCCCTGGGCCCGCGAAACCCACTCTTCTTCTGTGCAGAAAGTACCAGGTGCTGCTGTGATCATCTCCTGCTCCGGTCAATTGATGGTGGATGAATCCGGCAACCCCGTATATGGCGATATGGAACAACAGGTGCAGCAGTGCTTTGCCAATCTGGAGCAACAACTGCAGGAGCGTGGTTATACGCTGGCTGATGTAACCAGCCTGAATTTTTATACTACTTCCGTAGATTCGTTTTTAGCTATTTACGACATGATAGCCGAGCGCCTGAAGCGGTTCCGGCTGGTGCCTTCCTGTACGCTTAAGGAAGTGAAAGCACTCAGCTTTCCGGATATGGCGATAGAGATAGAAGCGGTTGCTGCGAGATAAACTCCCTGTTTTTTGCGGCGCATGGATGCAAAAAATGGTAAAAGCCGTTATTTTGCATCCATGAAACTAGATATTTTAGCTTTGGCAGTGCATCCGGATGATGTGGAGCTGGGCTGTGCAGGTACCCTGATGATGGAGAAGCGCCGGAATAAAAAAGTGGGCGTGGTAGATCTTACCCGCGGTGAATTAGGTACACGTGGCAGTGTGGAAACCAGGGCCCTGGAAGCGGCGGCGGCGGCCGGGATCATGCAACTGGACGTGCGGGAGAATATAGGAATGGCGGATGGCTTTTTCCGCAATGATGAAACGCATCAGCGATTATTGATAAAGTATATCAGGCAGTACCGGCCCGAAATTGTATTGGCCAATGCGCTGGATGATCGCCATCCCGATCATGGAAGGGCGGGGCATTTGATAAAAGATGCGTGTTTTCTGAGCGGGCTACGCAAAATCGAGACTTTCGGTGATGATGGAGCGCAGCAGCAGCACTGGCGTCCCAAATATATATTCCATTATATACAGGACAGGTATTACCAGCCCGATTTTGTGTACGATATATCTGCAGTGATAGATGAAAAAATAGCATCTATAAAGGCGTATTCGTCTCAGTTTCATTCCGGCGCTTATGAGTCGGATGAGCCCCAAACCTATATTTCCACCCCGGAATTTTTGAATTCCATTATCGGCAGGCATGCCATGTTCGGTAAAATGATCGGCGTAGCCTATGCGGAAGGATTCCGTACCGAGAAGATGATCGGCATTGATACTTTCGATTCCTTCATACAACGAGATACCTAAAAGTTGTAGCCAACGGTAAAAAACGCACGTTTACCGTAAGGGCTGCCGGAAGCCTGTATGACGTCGTATTGCATCATCAGAATGAGAGCGCCATTCCGTCCTCCGGTGGGGATGGCACCACCAGCGCCCAGTAACAGCGAAGGTACCATTTGTCCGGCCAGCTTTTCGGTGTAATTACCCTGCCGGAAAGAACCCCACATGTAATTGATTTCCGGCTGTACCTGCCCGAATACATAGGGAATAGGGTAGACGCGTCCGAAAACATTCGCGCCTGCATATCCCTGGCGATAGCGTGCATCGCTTAATGTCCGGTAGCTGTAGTATATGAAAGAAGGGCCGCCACCTGCTGCCAGGTATTCATTGAACCGGTAACCGATCTGCGGCGATAAATTGATGAAGGTATTGGTGCCAAATGTCAGCCCGAAATTGCCTCCGAAAAAGAGTCTGGACTTATCGAATCCTTTTTGTGGCTGTTCAGGATTTTCTTCCTGTGCGTGCAAGGCCATGCAACAACTGCTGATGAGTAAAGCTAACAGGTATTTTTTCATTCGTATGTCTTTAGAAGTTTTCTAATTGACGTATGCTGTTGTAGTGGTATCGTATATCGTTGTTGGCTTACAACTGTTCCATACCCCTGTCTTCCTCCTTCTCTACGTCGGTTACGCTACAAAAATAGCAACTGAATAGGATTAACAGTATGTTTCTGTAAGTTGAGTTTTACGGGTAAGGGGAGTCACTTCAGACTGCCAGTATCCTCAAAATCCCACTTTGATATCTTCATAAGGCAAGAGCGACACCAGAGAGCCTGCCCGCTGTGGCGGGTTCCGTTCAACAACGCTTTCATTATTCGTCCTACGGACGCAACGAAAGCGTTGTTATCTGCGGTAGTACATATTATTATCGTCTTAAATTTTCATTCAATACTTCAACCAATTCGTAAACCTTAGTAATTGGATTTTGTTCGTGATATGTAAGATGTTTTTGTTCTTCAAACAAAGCTTTTGCTCTGTCAATAGCATTTTGCTGTGAAGAATTAGTGTCTTTGTTTAGAATTGAATATATCTGTACACAAAAGTTGTACTTCTTACCGTCTTTGGTATAATTTATTCCAAACCTTTTGCCAAGTTCATTGTAGTAGAATGTCCGTAAATGTTGGGCATTTGTGAGATTATAGTGTAGATAAAACCATAATTCAAAAGCGTCATTTGAATATGCGGCCTTGTAGCCTAATTCAAAAGCCTTATTTATAGCATTGTCAAAGTCAGCGAACTCATCAGCACCACGTTTTACGTCCATATCAAATACACACCAAACTTCATTATATTCTTCGTCTGTGGAATCAACAATTTCTTTTGTTGATTCTATTAATTTGAGTTTGGATTGTCCTTGTAGGTCAATAGTTTTTATTTTAACACCTAACACAGGGAAAGATTCAAAATACAATTTTTCGGTTTGTCCTTCACAAACGATCAGAATAGTCTTGTTTATTGGAATTGTATTTATTCTATAACTGCTTGGTCTAGGTTTCTTATTCCAAGCTTTATTTTGGTCTGTAACTTTAATAGCTTTTGTGCTTTTCGGCATTATTCAAAAGATATTAAGTTAGTAAAATCTCCCAAAAATGGAATAGCTCCATATTTACCTTGGATATAATCCTTTTCAAAAGAGGCATCATTGCGAACACCTTTAATTTCAACCAAAGTATAAAGGTGGCTTGCACCGTATTTATCTTTTTCAACAAAGTCGATTTGGTCTCGTCTTAATAATTCAGCCGATAACAAATTGGTGTCGTGAGTCGTAAAAATAAGTTGAGATTTTTTATTTTCAGATGAATTATAAAGTTCAACAATTTTTTTAGTCAATAAAGGATGAAACCTTGAATCAAATTCATCAATAACTAAAGGAACACCTTCTTTTAGAGAACGATAGATAAATGGACTTAATTCAAACATTTTCTTTGTTCCCTCTGATTCTTGATTACCAAAAGAAAATGCACTTTTACCTACAGCTTTAAAATTAGAATCAAATTGTGTTCTACTGGAAACGATGATTTTCCCTTTTTTCAACTCTTGTTTTACTTCTTCTTCTGCATTATCAGGCAAATTTTCGTTAGTGATTTCAATCGTTTCCAAATCGTCTATTCCAACGTCTGCTTTTTTTAAGAAATCTAAAATGAATTTCTTTTTGACAGCATCACTTAATGAATCTCCAGCAACATTATACATTCCTCTATGTCCTAAGCCACTAATAATTGTAATAGAGGAAATAGTTTGGAAAATTTGTTTGGATAGTTTGGCAAATCCAATTGAATTTAGATGTGTCAAGAACAAAGATGTGTCCGTGAAAATATGGTCTTTAGAATTTTTAAGCAATTTTTGATATAAAACACCTTCCTCAAAATGAGTTTGATTAATTTCTACAATCTCATTTTTTTCTCTGATAAATAAGGGTTGTTCTCTTTTATTTGGCGTAGAAAAGAGCCATTCACTTCTAATGGAGATATCGTCAGCTTCAAAACCATATCTGTATCTTGTTTTCCCGACTCTAAAAATTAGTTGAAAAAAAGTTGGTTGTGAAACTGTTTCAGTAGCTAGTTGGAAAGAGTCAATTAAACTCAATGCTTTTTCTTCTTTGGCAGAATCTCTGATAATTCTAATAAAAGTTACCAAAGCCTTTACTACATTACTTTTTCCGCTTGCGTTTGCCCCGTAAATTGCTTTTGACTTAATTAAAGTCAATTCTTTATTTGCAGGGAATACATTATTCGTATCAAGTAAAGCGTTTTTTGACTTAATTTTTGAAGCAGTCATATTCAAAGTCTGAATGTCCTTGAACGACCAAAAGTTACCAAAACTAAATTCTTCAATCATTTCTTAATTCAATATTTGAAATTATTTCGTAAATATATAAATAAGAAATGAAACTTTTTGTTTTTTAGTGTGATTTTTTCTCGAGTACGGTCTGGCTGTATTACATATACCTTTGGCCTGCTGTCAATGTAAGATACAAAAGTTGAGAATATGTTTTACTGTTCATTAGCGTTCGGCCAGCCGGATATTTAGCTGACAGTAGCACTAAGATGAGGATTTATTCGTCCCCCTGCTGACGCAAAACTGCCTGGTGGTAGGTTTATTCGTTCTCAATAACTTCTTGAATCTGTCTATGTAAGCCCGGAATCTTATTGGCTAAAACGTCCCAGACAATTGAGTAGTTTACTCCCATCTAATCATGAATCAAACGATCACGCATTCCTGCCATATTTTTCCATTGGATCGAACTCCATCTAACTTTAAAATCAGCAGGAATCTTTTTAGTAGCTTCTCCAATAATTTCTACACTCCTAACAACTGCTCTCTTCAAAGTCTCGTCGTTTAAAAAATCATTCTTGGTTAGATCTTTGCTTATGGAAACAAGATATTCACATTCGTCAGCAATATGCTTTAAGAATTCAATAGGCTCCTTAGACATATTGCATGTTGTTTAAAATCTTGGGGCCAATGTATTTACTCAACCCATTCCTTGTAACGATCTCAATTTTCTCGCCCTGAAACAAGCTCTCGAAAATGTCATATACAGCCATCAGGTTATCAAACGTCTCCTGCTCAGGATCAAAGTCTATTAACAAATCTATATCACTATCAGAAGATTGCTCATTGCGAAGATATGAGCCGAAAAGTCCGACACTTGAAACGCCAAATTTTGACAATTCAGGCTTATATGCTCTAATCGTTCTTAATATATGTTCTTTATTAGTCATGTAATTAAAGCTATATTCAAATATACACTTCTTTCAGAGTTTTAGAAGAGTCCCTAAACTTACCGCCAACGTTCAATAGCTTTTCGGTCGGCAGGGCATTTGAAAAATGTTCAGCCCGAAACTGCTGTCAATGTAAGATACAAAAGTTAAAAATATATTTAGCCATTCTTAGCGTTCGTTCAACTGGGCATGTAGCTGATAGTAGTACTAAGATGAGGATTTATTCGTCCCCCCTGCTGTTTTAACAATGCATCGATCCAACTGGCATTATATAACCTCACGGAAGAGAAGACAGACCGTTGAGACAGCGAATAAAAGAAATAGCAGCAACAAGAGTGAGGTGTGGCATGTGGCGCATTTATATTTTACTTAGACGAAAGGGATTTAGAGATAACCATAAACGCGTGCATAGAATTTATAAAGAAGAAGGGTTAAATCTAAGAAGTAAAAGACCACGGAGAAATAAGGTAGCGGCACATCGCCTGGAATGACCTGATATCAATAGTTTACACCAATGCTGGGGCATGGATTTCATCGACAGATTCTATTATCCTCATTAAGCCCGAAATCTCCACTTTAGACGGGTCTGAAAAATGGGAGGATGTCAGAGCGACGAACGAAAGATATAGCGGATAGCCCGACCCTTGGGGCACGCCCAAAAATCAATGAATCACCGAATTGAAAAAATTGCTTTAGTGCTTTATCGTAATTTCTATACGTTCTTTTACCATGCCATTATATTTTCCGCAACGGCGTAAGGTGCTCGTTCTACAAAAATCTTGGATGAAAGCTCTTCTGGCAATACTACAAGGTATTGTGATTGCGTTTATAGTAGCGAGTAAAAGGGCCTTTTTAATTGGTATTTTTACGGGTGAAAAGACCAAAAATTACCAAATCCGAAGATAGTCATACCCGGCTCTTATTTTAAGTCAATTCGTTACTGTTGTATATCGATTATTTCTATTGTTAGTCGATTCGTTGTTGAAAATTTAAAGCGTTTGATTGAGAATTTGAATACTTTTATTAACCCTTAAAACATATAAACATGAAATCATTATTTTTTTATACTTGTTTGGTAAGCCTTTCGCTGATAGCTACCAGCTGTAGTAAAGAAGGATCTACCGGACCCCAAGGTGAAGAAGGTCCCGCCGGTACAGCCAATGTAATTTATAGCCCTTGGTTTTTGTCTACTACTATGAGTTGGGCAGACTCCAATATGGCAAACTATTCTAACGCTAAAAGAGCCATTCATAATGCACCAGGAGTAACCCAGGCTATCATTGACCAGGGGATTATATTATGCTATACTAAAGGTGAAGCCGCCGGTGCAGGCCCCTATCAATTACCCCTGCTAACTGCTAATAATTATCTTGTAAGTTTTATTCCTGCTGTTAGTAAAATTATATTTTTCACATCAAAAATAGGAGGGGGTGCCACCAACCCTTTTAGTTCCAACTATTCCTTTAGATATGTGCTTATTCCCGGAGGAGTAACCTCCGGCCGTAAGATAACAGGAGCTGATAAAACAATAGAAATAAACAATACTCTTTACACAGAATCTGAACTTAAGGCCATGCCGTATAGTGATATCTGTAAACTATTAGGCGTTGATGAGTAAAACGCATAATTACAGATTAAAACACAAGCGATGCAAACGCCTCAATAAAAGGATTATATTATATGTCAAAAATTTGCTAACCCCATACCCGCAAAGTAGCGATCAGTAATCATCGAATTCAGGAAGTCACTACCAGCAATGTTCGTTTTAGTTACAAAGATTATCGGGCTAATGGTCAAGTCAAAACGATGACATTGGGCAATCAGGAATTTACCAGACGTTTTACACAGCATATCCTGCCGAACCGGTATGTACGCATCCGTCATTAGGGTATACTAAGCAGCAGTTGGAAGCGTGGTAAACTACAGGCATTACAGGTGCAACTAAAAGTTGTAGTGAATCCGGTTGTTGTCAAAACTCAGTTACATCAATGTCCCTGTTGCAAAACAGGCCCCCTGATTAGTATAGAAGTGTTTGATAAACGAGGCCCACCAAAACGATATTTATTGGAAAAACAAACTGTTCCTGTAAGTTAAGTTTTGTGGGTAAGGGAACTTCTGTGTCCGAAGCAATCAAAACAGCTCAATCGATCCTATGAATGCCTCTCTTTTTTAAAAGCAGTCACTCCAGACTGCCAGTATCCCCCAAATCACACATTGATGTCTCCATAAGGCAAGAGCGGCACCAGAGAGCCTGCCCGCTGTGGCGGAGCCTGCCCGCTGTGGCGGGTTCCGTTCAACAACACTTTCATTGTTCGTCCTTCGGACGCAACGAAAGTTATTAGCGGCAGTTTTATTTTAGACGTTGTCTTAGCTCTTTCAAAATTCGTCCAAGTCCACGATGCCAATTATTAGTTTTTAATTCTTCTTCAATCCAAAGTTTAGCCTGTACAATGTATTCTTCAGCTTTTTCATCGCCAAACCTGTCAAAATATTCTAATGACTGTTCAGCGAACTTTTTTGCATGATAAAGTTTTCGTTTATCCTGTCGGTAACAATCAATTAAAATTGACATACTATTGTCGAGAGTATACCTTACATCTACACCTTCACGTTTAATATTGGCATCAAAAAGTATTATGGCATGTGAGTTTCTAATTGATAAAATAGAGTCTCTTGTCATGCTACGGGCCTTATCAATCCAATAAAAAGCCTCGTTGTGTTGTTGTTTAAAGGAAAGATACAAAGCTCCTTGTTGCAAAAGATAAGGGTTACTTGGGTCATTTATCATTAACTTTTCATAGAAAGCTTTCCCGTCCTCCCAGTTAGGGAATGCCCGAATGGCAATGTATTTGTCATGTCCTTTTTTTCTATAAGTTCTATAGTTGACAATTTTATACGGAGGCAAATTTTCATTGAATGTATTTAAAAATCTTTTTAAAAGATATCCTTGTACATTTTCTATTATGACCTCGGCTAAGATTACCGACCGGGAGGAAAAATAGTCTTGGGTATCATCTTCAATTAATGTTAACGGATTGTCAATTAATAAAGCTCCGAGTCTGTCTCTTATCTCATAAATATCGCTGTATGCACTTATGTCATCGCTAAAGTATGAATATGCCATGTCAAAGGATAAAGGTGTACGGCAGTAATGAATAAAGCAAGCAAGTAATAAGAACTCGGAAAGTAATTCATTCTCATTATCAAGTTTAGCCATTAAACTCTTATACCTTTCGTTAATATTTGGAACTTTAAGGTTAAGATTCACAAATTCAAATAGAGAAGGTTCTTCATCGGAGTTTGTAGCTTTAGATAATAACGTTCCAGTTTTTATCGCTGGTGGTATTCTCGAATATATTTCTTGAGCATCAGTTTTTGTAAGGGTTGTCACAGAAATTATATTAAATTGACTTCTGTCAATTAGGTGTGATATGATTTCAAAATTATGTTCCCTGTCTATTCCTACAAGGGTGATGTTATCATATTTGTGGAACTCCAAAAAGCTTTGGACCTCCTCCGTAAAATTATCAATAAAGACAAGAGCTTTTTCACCATTTAAAGCATTAATAATATTTTTTGCTCTCTCAACACTAGGAAACTCGAGAATTATTTTATGGCCATCGAAGTTGGTGAACGCAGCAAGTTGCATTAGTAATGTCGTCTTACCAGAACCGGGAATTCCAATACTAATAGTATCCCTATCGGAAAAAATACTGTTTTGTAATACTCTAAAATGGCTGGTTTTATAAACATCTGGCCTAAAAATGTCTGACCATGCTGGGGCTGCTCCTAAATAAAATTCATTTATTTCTCTTACAGGCACATTTTTGGGATTTGCAGGCACAAATTCTTCTCCGAGTAGTTCTTTTGTGCTTAATTTTTTCTTTTTATCTCTTGATTTATCCGAAAATTTTGCTTTAAAGTAGCTAAGTAATTCAGTATTTTTAGCTACAATAATATTAAATCCTAATGCCTTGAAATATTCCTCTTCTTCTGAGTCTTCTTTATGTAAGACTATCCATTTGTCACTTTTTTCATATCCATTTGTTCTGATAGAATTTAAAGTTTCTAAAATGCCTGGGTCATTTAAACTGTAACCCCAAAAAATTGTTGGATAGTTTTCCAAAGACCTTACAAGGTCTCCCCAAAGCTTAGGATTGCCAGAAAAGCTTGACGCAATAGCCAAAGAGGTAAAGACCATTGGCCTTTCCTTATTTAAAATGCAACCATGTAATGGATAGTAATTTATTCCTTTTCTGTCCCTAAATGTGGGGCCTTGTAATGTTGTGTCGTTAACATAATAGTTGTCGGAATGCTCAAAAATTTTAAAAACTAGATTGTCAATATTTGTTGTATATATCGATTTTAAATTTATATTTTCAATTGATTTATACACATCATCAAAAGTGCCAATACTGAATTTTCTTCTTAGGAATTCGTTTAACTCTTCTCTGTTTTTGCTTTCTATAATGGAAGTAACTCTTGTCAAGTCGAGTTTTGGAGTTTTAAATTTTTCTGCTAATTCAATTGCTAATTCTCCGCCCAATGGAATTTTTTCATTGTCTACGTTTAAACAGTCAATTGAAAATCCAGCACCCAAAAAGAGGTTTAACCCATTTTGAAGTCCCTGTTTAAAAATTTCTTCCAAGTCTATTCTCATATTATTAGTTTGATGGTTCGATAAATTTACCGCTAACTAAAATATTGGCGAAAACTTGTCGACATCACCACCGGTTTCTGCGCTAATCTTCAGTTAACCCATACAGCAGTTACAAGTCTGCGAGAAACTGCGAGTGAATATACTGTGTTACCGCCTGCAGGCTTTTGGTTTGGTTGTATACGGCTAACTGGCGGTCGGCTCCTGTGCCGTTTTCAATGATTTTTTGCACCATGGACAGCCGGTGTCTCGAGCCCAGGTGGTCTATCATATCGTCTACAAAATCCAGTAGTTCGTAAATGAGCACCCGTGTATTCACTTCTTCTTCCTTTCCAAAGTCTATCAGGTGCCCGTCTAATCCATAGCGGCTTGCCCGCCATTTGTTTTCGTTTACCAGCGCCCGTGAGTATTGGATGAAGTTCAGGTTTTCCATTCGCAGCTTGTATAGTTTGGCACAAATAGCCTGGAAAAGCGCGGCAATAGCGATGGTTTCATCTACGGTAAGGGTTACATCGCATATGCGGAATTCAACGGTGTTGAAAAAAGGATGTACGCGAAGGTCCCACCAGATTTTTTTTGCGTTGTCTATGCAATTGGTTTTGATGAGCAGGTTTACATAATTGTCGTAGGCTTCTATGCTTTCAAAATAATCGGGTATACCGGTTCGGGGAAATTTATCGAATACCTTGGTGCGGAAAGATTTGAAACCGGTAAACCGGTCTTCCCAGAAAGGTGAATTGGTGCTGAGGGCAAACACGTGCGGCAGAAAATAGCGGGCAGAGTTGGCAATGTGGATGGCCATTTTACGGTTTTCCATTCCCACGTGCACATGCAGTCCGAAAATCAGGTTGCTGCGGGCAGCGTCCTGCATTTCGTTTACAATTTCATGGTACCGCACATTGTCTGTGATCAACTGGCTTTCCCATTGGCTGAAGGGGTGCGTGCCGGAGGCGCCCATGGCCAGCCCCAGTTCGCTGGCAATGCCGGCAATGGTTTTTCGGAGTATGCTTACATCTTTATACGCTACATCTATATCTTCACAGATATCTGTGCCCACTTCCACTACCGCTTCATGCATTTCCGCTTTTACTTTGTCGCGGATGATTTTTTGCCCTTCGGATACAATCTTCTGCTCATGACTTTTCAGTTCAAAAGTCTGGGGGTCCAGCACCATGTACTCCTCCTCAATGCCGAGGGTGAACTGCTTGAAATTGAGATTAGCCATATATTATTGCGGTTGTGTGTTGATTGCCCGTCGTTACCAGGTTTCCCTGCGTACACTTTTTTTAATGAATTGTCCCCAGGTAAGGTTGTCTGTTCCGTCCTTTTGTGTCTGCGCGCGCTCAATGGCATAATTGGCGGCAGTTTCCACCACCCATTCAAAGTTTTCTTCACCCACGCTTTTCACATCTGCATCTGGTGCCGGGTTGCAGAAGTCTATGGCGTAGGGTACCCCGTCGCGCAGGGCCAGCTCTACGGTATTAAAGTCGTATCCGAGGTATTCGTTGATGCGCAGCACGATGTCTTCCATCTGGCGGTACCGTTCTGCGTCTGGTGTAAAGTCGCTTACATAACGCAGGTGATGCGGGTTGCGGGGTTCATAGGGCATAATGCGCACGTGCTTGCCTCCGATGCAATAACAGCGATAATATTCTTCAAAAACAATTTCTTCCTGTAGCAGCATCACCAGTTGACCTGTTTCTGCATGTTTGTTGAAAAAGTCGTCCATGCTTTCCAGCCGGTATACATTTTTCCATCCCCCGCCGGCAAATGGCTTCATATAGGCCGGAAACCCCACGTATTTAAAAATGCCTTCCCAGTCGAGCGGATAGGCCAGGTTGGAAAAAGAATCTTCTCCTGTATCCGCAGGCAATTCCCGGGATGGGAGAATGACGGTTTTAGGAACGGGTACGTTTATTTTGGTGGCCAGGGCATTGTTGAAAAACTTTTCATCTGCGCTCCACCAGAAGGGGTTGTTGATCACCGCGGTACCGGAGAGCGCTGCATTTTTCAGAAAAGCACGGTAGAAAGGCACGTCCTGCGAAATGCGGTCTACTATCACTGCATAACCGCTGCTTTCCCCCTGCATTACTTTGTCTATATGCACCGGCTCGGCAACAATTCCTTCCGGTCGCTTACTATTGATCCTGTCTACAAATGCCGTGGGAAAAGAACGTTCTTTGCCATGTAAAATGCCGATTTTTTTCATCATCATGTGTTTATGCGGTTATTATTGGATAAGGTATATATCCTATTTATCTCAAATCTATTTTTTTCCATCCGAACCACCAAAATGCACCATTACTTAATTGCCTGCATCAAATAGTGATATAAATACGGAATTATATGGTTTTCTAAATATACTGTTTTTAATTTGCCACCGTTATAAATTTCAAACGCGTTTAAGCGGTATATTTCGAACGATGATAAACCAGCAGGCGATTACTGTATCCCATCATACCATTGCATCTGAAATTCTGAAACGAGCGGTGAGCACTGATTTTTATATGCCGCTATCGCGAGCGTCTGAGCCGGCTTTGCTGCTGATCAACGATGGGCAGGATATGCGCAAGTTGGGGCTGGCGGATATGCTCGGGAGGATGCAGGCAGACAAACAGATAGTGCCCTTGTTCTGCGTCGCTATCCATTGCGGAGAGGACCGTAAAAATGAATATGGGGTGGCTGGCGTACCCGATTACATGGGCAGGGGGGCTAAAGCCGGTCTGTACGCACGGTTTGTAATGGAGGAACTGCTGCCATATATACGAAAGCACAGTGGTGTGTCGTCGTTTACAGAAAAATCCTTCGCGGGTTTTTCCCTGGGGGGGCTGTCGGCGCTGGATATTGTATGGCAATATCCCCGGGAGTTTCGCCGGGTGGGTGTATTCAGCGGGTCGCTGTGGTGGCGCTCAAAAGGGCTGAATGAGGGGTATGTGGAAGAGCGGGACAGGATCATGCACCAGCAGATCAGACAAGGTACCTACGCTCCCTGGCTGAAGTTTTTTTTTGAAACAGGTACGCTCGATGAAACAGACGACAGAAATAATAACGGCATCATTGATTCTATTGACGATACCCTCGCACTAATGGAAGAACTGCAGAAAAAAGGGTACCATGCGGTTACAGACATGCACTACCTCGAACTGGCTGATGGCAGGCACGATGTGGCTACCTGGGCAAAGGCCATGCCTTGCTTTCTGCGATGGGGGTGGGGGTTAAAATAACTGGGTATAAGCGTCTTTTCCCAGGCGGCTTTCGTAATGGTCTATTTCCCTCTTCAGCCGGTGAATCAACTCGTTTTCACCGGCACTTTGTTCGCCATTTTTGAGAAGTCCCTGTATCCACTCACCGTTTTTCCAGGATTTGAATAATTCCAGCGTCTCCCTGGTTTTTCCGTTTTCCAGCAGTGTGGTATACGCAATCAGGCGTTCCTTGTTCCGGATTTTAAAGAAAAGGAATTTCACCGGCTTTCTAACGCCTACTCTCTTGTGCAACACCGTTGCTTTTGCATTGTCAGATAAAGCAATATCGTATGTATTCATAACACTAAGATTAAGAGTAAAATCGGCCGGCTGTGCGGCCTGTAAACACTTACCACTGCGGTTTGAGATCAATGGCAAAGATAGCTCATTTTTGGTTAAAAAATTGATATATGTTATTTCGGATTTGTTAATGATAGGGCGAAAAAGCCTTCCTGCGGATTATTGTTTTGCAGAAGACAGAGTTTTCTTATTCTTGCATCTGATAAACAATAATTTAGCATATGTTCAGCCGCAGAAAGTTTTTACAGCAATCGGCCCTCGCTTCGGCTTCGGTATTTGCCGCTACCAGTTGCGCCGGCAGCCAGTCAGATAATGTAGAGAAACCGATCATAGTCACTACCTGGGACTTTGGACAGGCTGCCAATGCGGAGGCCTGGAAACTGCTGGGCACCGGAGGCCGGGCATTGGATGCCATAGAAGCCGGGGTGCGTCTTACGGAGGCAGATCGTTCCAATCAGACGGTGGGGTATGGCGGTTTACCGGACCGGGATGGGCATGTTACCCTCGATGCCTGTATCATGGATGAAAAATACAACTGCGGCTCAGTGATGGGAATAGAGCGTATTAAACACCCGATATCGGTAGCCCGGCTGGTGATGGAAAAAACACCCCATGTGGTGCTGATCGGTGAAGGCGCCCGGCAATTTGCCTTGGCGAACGGATTTAAGGAAGAAAACCTGCTCACGCCGGAAAGCGAAAAAGCCTGGCAAAACTGGCTGAAAGATGCCCGTTACGAACCGGTGATCAACGTAGAAAATAAGCTGTACAATAAAGAACAGGATCCTATGCCTGGCGGAAAAGACAACCACGATACCATTGGAATGGTGGCGATGGACGCAGCGGGCAACCTGAGCGGCGCCTGCTCCACCAGTGGCATGGCCTATAAAATGCGCGGACGGGTGGGAGATTCTCCTATTATTGGCGCCGGATTGTATGTAGACAATGAAGTAGGTGCCGCCACTGCTACCGGTGTGGGGGAAGAGGTGATACGGATCGTGGGGTCGCACCTGGTGGTAGAGCTGATGCGCCAGGGACTCGAGCCTGCTGCCGCCTGCAAGGAAGCGGTGGAGCGCATCATTCGCCGCAGCCCCGAAAAAGCCAAACAGATACAGGTAGGATTCGTAGCCCTGAACCGAAACGGGAGGTTTGGCGCCTATGCACTGCAGAAGGGATTCAGCTATGCCATTAAAACCAGCGGAGAAGATAAGATATACCAGGCGGCGAGTATTTTCTAAAAAAGCCTGCAAGGTTTTTAAGTAATATGCTTAAAGAACCCCATTCAGTTTTTAAGATATATTGCCGTTCCGGACTTACATAAACAGATTAAGGAAGTTATTTAGAACGAATACACCCACGGCCAGCATTGTATTGGTCTTACACTGGCTGAAGCAGCAGTAATTGAACATGGGTAACTCCACCAAACATCAGTCCGAGACCTCAGGAGATTTTGATCGCGAAGAAGCATTATCCCGGGAAAAGGCCATGTTTGACGCAGATCAGATCTTTCGGTGTAAAAATCGCTTACCATTGCCCAATATTGCATCGGTGGCTATCCGCATAATCTATTGAATGCGGTATATTTGCAAATTGTTTTTCTAACATTATTATTGGGTAGTCATGAAGCGTTTTTTTCTTTTAGTATTGGTAAGTTTTTGGATATCGTCTGTTGCTGCACAAACCAATGCGGTGGTGCTGGGCAGGGTACTGGACAGGAATAGCAACCCGGTTGCAGGGGCTTCGGTATATCTGCTGAACACCGGCCACGGAGGAGTGACAGATGGTAACGGCAGTTTTTCCATCACCAGATTGAAACCGGGAAAATATACCTTGCAGGTATCGGCAGTCGGCTATACGGCTATCACCGAAGAAATAGACGTGGCGGCTACCGGAATCAGCAATCTGCTGTTTTCCCTCGATGAAGCAGATACCAGGCTGGACGCTATAATAGTAACCGCTCAAAAAAGAGAAGAACAACTGCAAAAAGTGCCGCTCAGTATTTCGGCCCTCTCCGCCAAAGACGTGAAGGAGTACCGGTTATGGAATGCCAAAGATATTACGGCTATTGTACCCAATCTCTATTCTTCCAACTCAGGCGATGAAAGAAATGTTACATCCATACGCGGTATCGGTACCACCTCCTACGATCCGGCCATAGCTACGTATGTAGACGGCGTGAATCAGTTCACACTGGATACTTATTCTTCGCAGTTGGCAGATATCGAAAGGATTGAAGTGTTGCGCGGACCCCAGGGCACCTTGTACGGACGGAATGCAATGGGCGGGGTGATCAACATCATCACCCGGCAGCCTTCTGATAAACCATCTGCCTTTGCCGAGGCCAGCCTCGGTAATTACGGTTTGCAGCGTTACGAAATGGGCTTCCGTACGCCGGTGGTTAAAAACAGGCTGTACCTCGGCGCTTCAGGCATGTATTCAACCCGCAACGGATATTATACCAATACTTTTCTGAATACGTCGTTTGATAAGCGGACGGTTTTCGCCGGGAACTATTTTCTGAAATATAAGGTTTCCGATGCATGGAACCTGCACCTCAACCTGCGCCACCAGTCTATGCAAAACGACGGGGCATTTCCGCTGAACAGCAGTGTGGAAGAGGCTTTCGATAAGCCCTACGAATTGCAGCAGAATGCCAGCGCCAGGATGAGTGATCAAACGCTTTTCAGTTCGCTTTCTGTTAACTACAGCGGCAGCGCGTTTATTTTTAGTTCCCAAACAGCCTATCAGTCCAACCACCGATACTATAAATCACCCATTGACGGCGACTTTTCGCCATTGGATATTGTGACCATCATCAATGATTACGGGAGAAAATGGAACAATGTAAAAACATGGACGCAGGAGTTCAAATTCTCATCACCCGCTACATCGGGTAGCAGGTTGCAATGGACTGCCGGGAGCTTCCTCTTCCTGGACGACAGACCGAACAGGCAGGCTACCCACTATGGCGCCGATGCAGGCATATATGGTTTGCCCGATGTTAACTTTGCCACCATCAACACCACTACAGCCAGGGGAAAGGGCATAGCATTTTACGGCCAGGCTACCTATTCGGTGATAGAAAACCTTGATTTCACAGCAGGATTACGGTACGATTATGAATCTAAACAATACAGTGGTTTTAGTGAATACCAAAAAGACGGGCAACCTGCCATCATTACCCAACCTGATACGGCTGCTACTGTACATTATGGCGCCTTTTCTCCTAAGGTGGGGTTAACCTGGCGTGCTTCCTCCCTTACTAATGTATATGGAACCTATAGCCGCGGTTTTCGTACAGGCGGGTTGACGCAGTTGTCTTCCGATCCTTCCCAACCTCCGCTGCATCCCTTTGATCCGGAATACAGCGATAACTACGAAGCTGGCGTCAAAAACAGTTTTCTTAAAAATCGGCTCAAGGCCAATCTGGTATTTTTCTTTACCCGGGTATCTGGTATACAGGTGCCTACACTGGTGCTGCCGGATGCTTTCACTATTATCCGAAACGCCGGAAGGTTAAACAGTAAGGGCGTAGAGCTGGAGTTGGCGGCAACTCCTGTAAGGGGCGTGCAATTGCATTACAATTTCGGTTATACAGATGCATCCTACACCAACCTGAAGTTGTCGCAGGACGGTAATACAGTAGACCTGAAAGGCAAAAAGCAGATGTATACCCCGGAGTATACCTCAATGTTTTCCGTACAGTACGGTTTACCGTTAGGGAAAAATGGCCAGTACCGTATATCGGTTCGGGGTGAGTGGCTATGCCTGGGTACCCAGTACTTTGATCTGAACAACACGATAGAGCAAAAAGGCTATAGTCTGTTGAATGCCCGCGCGGGTTTTTCGGCGAAACATTTCGACGTAACGGTATGGGCAAGAAACCTGACAGGGAAAAAATACATATCCTATGCATACGATTTCGGAGCCACGCATCTCGGGGAACCGAGGGCATTGGGGGTAAGCCTTGGCGTGCGTATTTAATGTATGCCGCTGTATCGGCCAGGTTACCGCGGGCAGCAATCAGTGTGTTTAAGAAGTGCTGTCAGTAGTTTCGGACTGTTTTTGGGTTTCTTCATGGTATTCGTCGTCGGTATTTACGGCCCAGATATTCGTTTTGTCTGTTTTACCGATAGCAATATTTTCTACAGCCGCCATGGCTGTCAGCATGCTGTGATCCGTGTTGTTATAGCGGTGCATGCCATTCCTGCCGATCGGAAACAGGTTATTGATCGCATCCAGGAATTGTTTTACCTGATCAAAATCTCTGTATCCGCCGAAATAGGAGGGATAGGCTTTCTTTACTCTTACCACCAGCGTGTCTTTCAATTTATTCGCATCCAGTAAATGAATCTTGCTCATTTCCTCCACTGCAAAGCGGGCAATGGTAGCATCGTCCTGTTGCCAGAACGCATCCGTTTCATTACAGAAATACTCCACACCTATCCATTGTGTATCCGGTGCCTGTACCATGCGGGGGCTCCAATTGTGGAAGAATTGTACACGGCCGGCCAGAATTCCCTTATCCTGGATGTAAATCCAGTTGTCGGTAATGCCGGGCTTTATTCCGTCTTCGCCTGTCAGGATGCCCACGATCAGGAAGTCGCGGTATTGCAACGATTCCGAAGAAGCCCTCACCAGTGGTGGCATATTCAGGCCATACAGGTTGCGCAGCAATGTTTTCACGGGCATGGTAGAAATGAAATAGTCAGCTTCCAGCACTTCGGTTTCATCGGCTCCGGCTTTTTGGATTACAACGGAACGCAGACTGTTATTCGTATCGGCGTGCAGTGCCACAACGCGTGTATTCATATGTATGACGGCTCCCATCTGCCTGGCAGTATCAGCCACCTTTTCCCACATTTGACCGGGCCCGTAAGTAGGGTATAAAAACTGTTCTATTAAACTGGTTTGGGTGTTTCGCTGGTGAATATCTGTGCTTTTAGTAAACAGTGATCGTATGGCATGACGCAGCACTTTGGCAATATTCAGGCTTTTAACCCTTTGTTTCCCCCAACTGGCCGGTAATTCATTACAGGGAACACCCCATACCTTCTCGGTATACGATTTGAAAAATGTGCGGTAAAGCGCCCTGCCAAATCGGTTGATGAAAAAATCTTCAAGCGTTAACTCGGGCTGAATGGGGGCAAGCTTTGCGCCGGTGTACGAGAAGGCAAAGGACAATACTTTGGAGAAACCCAGTTTTCGCATGGTGCTGAAGGTTAACTGAAGCGGATACCCGAAAAACTTTCCTTCGAAATAGATACTGGATTTACGGGGCCGCAGCAACATGACATCTTCGGTATTGTTGCCCGGTTGAGGCGAAACGGTTTTGTTTGTTTTGATCGTGGCCTGCTGATTGCGATAGGTGATATGAGAGGGGCCTGTTGTTTCGTGTTCCTGCAAAGGAAGAAAATGCAGCCACCAATCCACCACTTTTGGTGATTTGGAGAAAAAACGGTGTCCCCCGATATCAATTTTATTGCCATGAAAGTCAATCGTTCTCGACAAGCCCCCCACCTGAGTGCCCTGCTCTATGACAATGGGCTGTATGTCGGTTTTTTTGAGCAATTCGTAAGCGGCGGTTAATCCCGCCGGGCCCGCTCCTATGATGATGGCTTTACGCATGTTGGGATAATGCTGGTTGATTGGGTTTGTAAAAAAAAGAATATAGCAAAAAAGCCGCCAGCCACAAATATTCCCCTACCACATGTTGCATCGGCAAAAATGGCTTGTAATGTATGTTCAATATAAAGCCGGTAAGCACAAGTACATATAGCCATGCATATTTAGGCTGAAAGGTAACAGGAACCAGTAACAGTGGAAAAAGCCATTGTATTACGTTATAATGTCCTCTGTACACCGGCGCCCCAATATCTGAGATCATAAAGAGACAGAACCCGAGTATGATAACCGCTTCAGGAGAAAAGTTGCCGTGCTTTCTTTGCAACAGCCAGAATAGCACCATGCATCCTGCTATGCCCGTATAGCATAGCAGCAGCAACGCACCCGGAAGTATTTTGTATCCGAATACGAGTTGTATCATCACAAAGAAGTTTGCGTATTCTACATAAGGTGTATACTGCGCCGTTACTTCGTTTTGGTATCCGCTGATGTTGAAGCCCTCTATGTCCTTAAAACCACCACGATCATAGGCCTGTGTGGTGGGGTTCAAATCCTGATGACCCCGAACGTGCTCTTTGGCGGCTGCGAAATAATCAATCCATAAATCTTGCTGGAGCGTGGCAAAAAATAAAATGCCCGCCACAAGCGGAAGGATAAAATAAAGTCTGTCTGCCCATCGAAACCTGTTCCACAAAAAAATAAAGGGAAGAAAGAAGAAAACGGTATTGGGGCGTGTCAGCAACAGGCATACAGAGCATACGCCTGCCGCTATCCACCATTGGCTTGCCGCTTTGCTTTTTTTGATAAAGAAGAAAATCAGCATAGAAAAGAAGGCAACGAACAGATAGGATTGTTTGGTGGTTATAGTGTCCAGCCAGGTTTCTGTATAGGTAAACGCTGCGATAATAATGCACACAAGCGGCAGCATCTTTTTTTTACTGAGCAACAGCGCCATCCAGGCGCAGATCAGCAGCAGGCTGTACAGGAGGTAAATCCATAATTTTGCTACCGCTACATAGGGCAACTCTGCAATCGGGTATAGCAATGCATGTAAAAACGGGCTGGAGGTGGAGGCAGATACTATTTGCTCGTTTTCGTTCTGCAGATCGTAGTAACGCATGCCATCGCCGGTTTTCCATTTATAGAAATAGGGCGAAAGACCGTCTTTTTGCATACGGGCTCCTACAATTCTGTTGCGAAGGTCTCCCAGTTGCCTTTGCATCAGTTGAAGATCTCTGTACAGATTGTTGCCCAGCACTATCAGGGTAACTACGACTATGATACTATGTAACCTGTTCATTAAATATACCGGTAGCTATAATTGCGGCACATATTACGATTTTTATCGTTTATACTATCGGGAAAGTAAGTTTACTATCGGCAGCCACTTTTTTGTAAAAAAAAATATTGCATCATTGTTGCAAAAAATAAATATTCTCCTACCTTTGGGCTGTGTGTATGATAGAAAGATGACTGCACAACTTAATGGCCGGAGGTACAATATAGTGGGTTTTGCAGTAGCGGTGAACATGGCGAGTGTTTTACAAGCCATCGACTTGATGAAAGAATTCCAGTATTGATATATTCCAGATGAAACGCAGATCGTTTTTAAAAAATACGTCTTTGACGATGGCGGGCACAGGGCTGCTTGGCTGGTTGCCTTCTGTTGCGAAGATGAATGAACGCAGCAACCATTTTCCCGGCAGAAGGGCTAAGAACATCATTTTTATGGTGAGCGATGGCATGAGCACCGGCACGCTCAACCTGGCCAACCTGCTGTCGCAACGAAAGTTCGGCAGGTCTACTGCCTGGATCGGTTTATACGAACAGCAACTGGTGCAGCGTGCACTGATGGATACGGCTTCCGCCAATGCGCTGGTAACGGATTCAGCGGCCGCCAGCTCTTCATGGGGCGGGGGCGTAAGGGTAAACAACGGATCGCTGAATGTTGCTCCGGATGGTACACACCACAAGCCCATTTTACAAAAGTTTAAAGATGCCGGTAAAGCGGTAGGCTGCGTTACCTCCGTTCCTATAGCCCATGCCACGCCTGCAGGGTTTTGTATCAACAGTGCAAAACGGGGCGATCTGGACGCTATCGTGCAGCAATACCTTCCTTTGCATTTCGACCTGATGCTGGGAGGAGGGAAAGATAACTTTACAGCCGATACCCGTCGGGACAAAAACGATATGTTTACTGCTTTTGAAAAAAATGGCTATACGGTATTAAAAAGCAAGCCCGATTTGACTGCTGCTTCTTCCGGTAAGCCGATCGTGGGTGCTTTTCACAACGGAGGAATCCCGTATCACCTGGATCATCAGCAGGATGAAAAGTTGAAGAACGACGTTCCCACACTTGCAGAGATGACCCGAACGGCTATCCGGCATCTCTCCCGTCACGACAACGGATTCGTGATGCAGGTGGAAGGCGGAAAGGTAGATTGGGCCGCTCATGCCAATGATGCAGCGGGTTTGATATACGATCAACTGGCTTTCGATGATGCGGTAAAGGTAGCAGTTGATTTTGCGCTCGAAGATAAAAACACACTGGTGATCATTACCACAGATCACGGCAATGCCAACCCCGGCCTTTTTTACGGCAATCATGGATTTGATGCCATACAAACCTTCCGTCATACCAATGAATGGATATTGAACAGAATCAGTAAACACACCAGTGTTTCCGAGGCAAAAGACATCATTGCTTTTGCACAGGGACTGCATTTTTCTGATGATGAGGTGAAAATTATTGTGCAGCATTATCAACACCTTAATGAAGAGGGGGTATATAACCCCAGAAAACTTCCCTACCGGCAACTGGCGATGATACAGGGCAGGCATACCGGTATAGGATGGGGGTCTATGGATCATTCTGCCGACTATGTAGAGTTGGCCATGTTGGGGCCTGGCAGCGACCTCATAAAACCTATGCTTAAAAATACCGACCTGCATTACCTGATGCTGGAGGCGGCTGGCGTAGCGCAGAGAAACTAAGGTATGCAGGTGTTGCAGTCTCACAGGCAGAGGAATAGATGTAGCTATGCATTCAAATGCAAATAAAGCTTTTGGAGATCAGCATAGGCGTCATGTCTTTAGCGCAAAGCAGGCCATCTCATATAAACTGACGTACATACAAGTTCCATACGCTACATCGTCCATATACCATGGTACAGATGGAAGGCAGGGTCGCTGGTACCCGGTGCGTGTATGGCATTAGCAAAGCAAACAATAAAGCATAATGAAAGATAACAGATTGCCCGTAACCGTGTTGAGCGGTTTTTTAGGCGCAGGAAAAACCACCCTGCTTAATCAGGTATTGCATAATAAGGAAAACCTTCGTGTGGCCGTGATTGTGAACGATATGAGTGAAATCAATGTAGATGCCCGATTGATCGAAAATGAGGGAACACTCAGCCGTATGGAGGAAAAACTTGTGGAAATGAGCAACGGTTGTATATGCTGTACATTGAGGGAAGACCTGCTGCGGGAAGTAGAAAAGCTGGCAGGAGAAAGAAAGTTTGACTACCTCCTGATAGAAAGCACTGGCATTAGTGAACCGCTGCCTGTTGCGCAAACATTTTCTTATGTAGACGAAAATCTGGGGATTGATCTTTCCAGGATAGCAAAGCTGGACACCCTGGTAACCGTGGTTGACGCATACAATTTTTTAAAGGACTATGGCAGCAGTGATACGCTGCAACAGAGGAGCCTGACGGATATGGAAGGCGATCACAGGACGATCGTTAACTTGCTGAACGATCAGATAGAGTTCGCGAATGTAATTCTACTGAACAAAACAGATCTGGTGAGCGAAACACAACTGGGGCTACTGCGATCCATTATACGGAAATTGAATAGTGAAGCCGTTATCATAGAAAGCGAATTTGGAAAGGTACCTGTAGGGAGTATACTGAATACCGGTTTGTTTGATTTTGAAAAAACCAGTGACAGTGCCGGTTGGATCGCAGAGTTGAATAAACCCGCACATACGCCGGAGACCATAGAATATGGCATCAGCAGTTTCGTGTTCAGGAGCCGGCGTCCCTTTCATCCGGCCCGCTTCTGGTATTATGTTAATCATGAGTGGCATGCGGGTATATTCCGCAGCAAAGGTTTATGCTGGCTGGCCTCCAGGCCTGCGGATGCGATTAACTGGAGCCAGGCCGGCGGCAGTCTGCGTGCTGAAAAAGCCGGCGTCTGGTGGAGTAGTATGCCGTTCAACGAGCGGATGCGCTATCGTGCATTTATCGAAAACCGTGCAGATATTGAGAAAAATTGGGACAAACGTTTTGGAGACCGATACAACGAAATAGTGATCATCGGGCAGGATCTGAACAAGGGACAGGTATATCGTGAGTTGGAAGCGTGTTTGTGTACCGGTGATGAAGTGGCAGCAATGGAAAACGGTGCTTTTGGGGAAGATGATTTTCCATTGTAGGGATTGCGCAGACGACGGCTGGCTGGTTTTTTACAAGCGATAAACTTAGTGATGTTTATGGGAGTGGATATGCCAGTTCGCTGTTTTTACTGACTGCAGGCAGCGGAATACAGGTGGTGTAGTACGCTATAGAGAAGGTGTTTTCAACCATGCCTCAAATTAAACCGTTTCTTATGGCCGGTTGTTCTCACTGATCTCGATCTGGCCCGAAAAATTGAAAATAGCACCGTCAGAAAGTAAAATTGTTTTGTTACGACAGTTTTTTATATTTGCAACAATAGTGCATAAATTGAAGAGTCAGTTGTTATATACAAGAAGCCTCGCTTTTTTTATGCTGATGATGTATGTATTCATCAGTACACCTGTAAATTTATGGCACCACCATCATTTTTCTGTAGACACAGAAAATGCAAAAGCATTTTCCCTGGCGGTAAATACGGATGAGCATCAACTTTCCTCAACCATCTCTCCTCAAGAGAATTGTACTATTTGCTCACATCATTATTCCGCCTATTGCGAAACAGGACTGGCAACTGTTCCTGTTAGGCAGCCAGGGGAACCCCCGTCTCATATAATTTATTATGCAGCTAAGTGGTACCAGACGGTTGTCAATATTTTAGCCAATAAAGGGCCTCCACGTTTGGTTTAGTTACTATCATTTCCCCTTACAGATGGATACCTGTGCAGCTTTCAATTGCTGCAAGCTGTATGACAGCTTTACGGAGCTGTTCTACGGTATTTTCTCCTGTATACTATCCTTATCGGTGCATCAACAGATATGATCATCGATGACATTTTAAAACATAACAAACACAAACCTGAACATGTTACAGTCCGTTGGATCCGGCAAACCATACTCCCTGTTATTACAAAAGAAACATAGCATCTCTTTTTCCCGTAACCTGATAAAATTAATATTGTGGATGTTGTTGTCGCTGGCAGCTTTATTCACCCGGGCACAGTCCGGAACGATAGCGGGTACGATTCACAGCGCATCTAATGAAATACTATCCAATATCACCATACGCCTGGAAGGGCAAAACAAGGTTACCCAAACCGACCAGGAAGGAAATTTTGTACTGGATGATGTTTCTGCAGGCCCCCATATATTATTGGCGACCGGCGTGGGCTACAGCGCCAAAAGTAACGCCGTTTCCGTGGCAGACGGAAAAACAACCTATATACGGTTAGTGATGGATGTCAGCCGAACAACACTGACGGAAGTGGTGGTACGGTCTCCCCGGAAAATAATAGTACAATCCGCATCGGCAACCCGTACCAATACGCTGTTGAAAGACCTTCCGCAGTCCATACAGAGTATATCGAGGGCGACTATGGAAGAGCAACAACTTTACCGCCTCGACGACGCCTTAAAAAATGTTGCAGGCGTCAACATATCTTCTTCTTACGGATCCTATAATTTTCGTGGATTCACAACAAATTCGGGCAGCTTTTTAACCAACGGTATAAAGGGCGCTGCGTATCCTGAAGGAGTGTCTCCGTCTTTGGCCAATGTGGAAAGGGTAGAGGTGTTACGTGGACCCACCGCTATTTTATATGGAGAAAATGCAGCGAGTGGCAATATAAATCTGGTAACAAAGCAGCCGAAAAAAATTACGACCGTACAGGCAAGAGCATCAACCGGCAGCTTCAACCTGTACCGTGCACAGGCCGATCTTACGGGTAGCCTGAACAAAAAGAAATCGCTTTATTATGTGGCCGGCCTGGGATTTGAAGACGGGGGGCGTTTTACAAAGCATTTCAAAAATAACAACCTGTTGCTGTTCGGTTCATTCAAATGGGAGGCGGGCCCACGTACCTCCTGGCAACTGAATGCGTTGTACAACCGAGACAGGTCTTCCGGTAACTTTGCGCCTGACCTTCCTTTTTATGAAGGGCAACTGTTTTCTGTGCCTGCTTCATTTTATACCGGTGCTTCCGATGCCCGCTATAAAGGAGATTCCTATCAGTTGCAGTCTGTATTGTCGCATCAGTTGTCCGGCAACTGGAGCCTGCATCTGCTGTTAGGCTTATCAAAATCACGTGCAGACAGAAGGCATTATGACCATAATGATTTTGTGAATCCTGTTACCCATGAGGTACCGCGCGGTAAATACGAGTCGATAATGGAGGAACCCGTGAAAGCGGTCAACTTGTTTACCAACGGTAAATTCAAAACAGGCAGCATCAGGCATACGCTCACTGCTGGAATAGACTTTAATTTTTACAATGGCTCCTATCCCAAAGGTTTTTCCAACTTCAGCGCTTCACCTATTCATGTGATCAATCCGGATCGTACGCCCTATATACCTGCCGGCTTCCCGGACTGGTACTATGCTTCTTATGAAAAATTTACCACCAACACCTATGGCATATACCTGCAGGATCAGTTGTCGCTCGGTGAAAAATGGAAAGCGGTACTGGGCGCCCGGTTCAACCATTATCATTTCTATTACCGCGCAGACAGTGTAAGTTACAATGACTTTGAAACATATATTGAGGCCCCTGAAAATACAACAGCCTTCATACCAAGGGCAGGAGTTGTGTTTCAGCCTTCTGCTTTTGTATCCCTGTATGCAGACTACAGCAGCGGGTTTATTCCGCAGTATTCCAACATGAAGATCTATGGCGGGCCTTTCGCCCCCGAACGTACGCACCAGGCAGAAATTGGTTTCAAAGGTGATTTCTTACAGCACCGACTGGTACCTACCATTGCGGTGTACCAGATCATCAAAAACAATGTGCTGAAAAGCGATCCCACGCCCGATCAGCCTATGCTGCAAAGACCGCTGGGAGAAGTGACGAGCCGGGGTGTGGAAATTACTATTACGGGAAATATAACAAAGGGGCTAGACCTGATTGCCAACTATGCGTTTAACGATACCAGAATCACCAAAAGCAATGAGGCCGGGGAGGTAGGTACCCGTTTCGATAATTCACCCAAACATATTGCCAGCCTCTGGGCCACCTATATCCTTCCGGAAAACTGGATCAAGGGAGTACAATTGGGCATAGGCCACCGGTATACCGGCAACCGGTACATAAGCAACCGGCGCCCGGATCAGCAAAATGTGCTAATGCTTCCGCAATATCAGGTAACGGATGTAATGCTGAGCTATCGGTACCGGCAGTATAGTCTGGGGTTGAACATCAATAATGTTTTTGATAAAACATACGCGTTGGGAAGCTACTGGTCGCGCAGCTATTTTCCCGGAGCGCCCCGCAACTGGTTGCTGACCCTCGGTTATTCCCTGAGATAAACCCCGACCTGTTTACTACAGTGTCTTAAACTGATAAAACTGCAACTATGATGTTGTCGACAATTGTTAAAAATGAATGGCGAATCCTGCTGAGGAGCAGGGTTGCTTCCTGGCTGTTCGGTATCTTACTGGGGCTGTCTGTATTCACCATATGGCAGGCAACCCGTAAAGTAAAAGAAGCCCAGCAATACCGGGAGGAGGCTCGTGCCTATATGCGTGAGAGATTTACGACGCAGGGAGAAGTGAACCCGCATGGCGCTGCGCATTACGGTCATTATGTTTTTAAGCCCTTGAGCACACTGAGCGTGCTGGACAATGGCGTGAATGATTTTACAGGAGTATCACTATACCTGGAGGGGCACCGCCAGAACGAGGGCGCTTTCGCGCCGGCGCAGAGCAGCAGTTCCCTGGTTCGCTTCGGGCAGTTGACGCTTTCCCTGGTATTGCAGGTGTTGCTGCCGCTGTTCATTATTTTCGTTTGTCATAACGCCATTACGAAGGAGAGAGAAACCCGGACGCTGGCTATTCATCTTGCACAGGGAATCCCGCTGCGAACCCTGGTATGGGGTAAAACAATTGCTTATGCAGTGTTGTGGATATCATTCCTGACACTTAATCTTTCCATTCTATGGCTCATGACCCGGTCTGCCGCAGAGCCGGTATCTCCTGCACGCCTGAGCGGTCTGTGGCTATTATACGCCGGCTATTATTTTATCATTACGGCGTTGTCTGTATTGGTTTCTGCCGCCAGCAAACAATCGGGCAACGCATTGTTGAAGCTATTGTTTGCATGGCTGCTCTGTACCGTTTTATTACCTAAAATTACGGCCAACCTGGGGGATAATCTGTCTCCTTTGCTGACCAGGATGGAACTGGAAGACCGCATCAGCGAGGATAAGAAGAATGGTATTGACGGGCACAATCCATCCAACGAAAGAACACAGCAGTTCAAGGACAGCCTTGTTAAAGCTTACCAGGTGAGTTCGGTGGATTCACTGCCGGTAAACCTGGACGGGTTGCTGATGCAGGAAGATGAGGAATACAATAATATCGTGTACGACAGGCATTTCGGATCGGTGCAGCACTTGATCAGCAAGCAAAATGCTGCTACGGCGGTAAGCAGTTGGATAAACCCGTTTGCTTTTGTTCGCAACCTCAGTATGGCACTGGCGGGTACCGATGTGTATCATCATTTTGATTTTACCGGCCAGGCAGAAGCTTATCGCCGGATGATGATCAAAACAATGAATGATGCGCAGGCTTACGGCGGCAGCAAAACGGGAGACTGGGATTGGACCGTTGCAGCTGATTTCTGGGAAAAAATTGATGATTTTGCTTACCAGTCGCCATCAATGGGTGAAGCCCTGCGGAATAACAAAACGGAAATTGCATCCCTGTTGCTATGGGTATTGCTTGCCGTTGTTTTAATACATTTTGGTTCAAACAGATTAAGCATTAACCGATGAAAAATATATTTACATACGAATGGAAATTATTCATCCGGAACAGGGCAATGCTGTGGTCGTGGATACTGATGCTGGGTATTGGATTGTATGCGATATATTATGGGTGGTCGTTCAATGATACGCAGTTGCAGCTAATTACGAAAATTGATACGGCATACCAGGCAAGGATACAAACACAGCTTCAGCGGTTTTCTGCCGACACCACTACCAAAGAAGGAAAGGCTGACTATAGAAATGCGCATGATGCTTATATGAATGAGTGGTATACCCGTCCGATGGTATGGAAGCATCCTCAAGGGCTGCAGGCGCTAAGCCTGGGACAAAGCGATAATCAGCCGTTTTACTATAACCTCTGGATCTTTAATAATGTATACAATACCCGGCAAACTGAGCTACGTAATCCGGATAAGCTGCTTGCGGGAAACTTTGATCTTTCCTTTGTCATCATCTTTTTGCTCCCGTTACTTATCATTGCTTATTCATACAATGTTGTGAGCGCCGACCGGGAGGACGGCCTCGCCGGATTATTGAATGTGCAGGGTATCAGCCAAAGAGCAATTGCATCAGTACGCCTCTTATTCCGGTGTTGTGTAGTACTGATACTGGCTTTTACTTTGAGCATCGTTGGTGTGGTCATAAACGGCGTTGCTACGACCACCGCTGCCGGGTGGTTAGGTGTGAGCGTGCTGTATATTCTTTTTTGGTTTTCGCTGGTATACTGGTTAACTGCTCTGGGGAAATCCGGCGCTGTTACAGCCCTAAAACTGGTAAGTCTTTGGGTTGTACTTCTGATCATGATTCCATCACTGCTCAATAGCCTGCAAAAAGTGAATGAGGGAGCTAAGATGGAAATAGCGGAAGCGAATCGTGAGTACGGCAGTAAAATATGGGGTATGGATAAGCGATTACTGGCTGATACATTCTTACTGGTGAAGCCGGAATGGAAAAAGCATTTTATGCTGAAGAACGATACAAATGAGCTGAGAAGTGTAGCCTATGCATATTTTACGATGCATAATATGAACCGCGTAGGACGTGAGATTGATAGTGTAGCTTTTTACCAGCAATCGCACGTAGAAAGATTCAATTACATAAATCCTGTTTTTGCTATCCAGTTGCTCTATAACAAGCTGGCAGCAACGGAGCTGAATAACTTTATCGTATTCAGGGAGGCAGCCTCCGCCTACCAGGAACAGCGTTATGAATTGATAGCACAAAGAGAGCTTTCCGGCGAAAAGCTTACGCCAGCTTCTTTTCAGGCGTATCCAAAATTTCTACAGCCGCCAACTGGCCTTGCATCCAGTGATTGGTTAGGAAGCATAATACCTGTCATGTGCTTTATGCTCATCGCCTTGGTGTTGGGTAATTATCATTCGAAAAAAAATCAGTCTCACGAAAAATAAAATAACTATGGCATATACATTGGAAGCCGTTGAGCTCACTAAAAAATATAACAGCACTACGGCCTTAGACAGGCTTACACTCTCCATTCAGCCGGGGGAAATATTCTGTTTGCTGGGACAGAATGGTGCCGGTAAAACCACAACGATCCACCTTTTTCTGGGGTTTACGCAACCCAGTTCCGGAAAAGCGCTGATTAAAGAGATGGAAGTATTGCCCGGCGCATCGGATACCAAAAAGTTCATTGCATATATACCTGAAGTAGTGCAGTTGTACGGCAATCTGAACGGCATAGAGAATCTTGATTTCTTCAGTCGGCTGGCTGGGTTTAAATACACAGATGAAGAGCTGAAAGGACTTTTAAAAATAGCTGGTTTACAGGAAGAAGCCCATAATAAAAGACTGTCTACCTATTCAAAGGGTATGCGGCAGAAAGTGGGTATTGCCATTGCTCTGGCGAAAAATGCGGATGTTATCTTTATGGATGAGCCAACCAGTGGACTGGACCCGAAAGCAACGGCCGAATTCACTACTATTTGCAGAGATTTGGCAGCCGCCGGAAAATCCATCCTGATGGCCACCCATGATATTTTCAACGCGGTAAATGTGGGAACAAGGATAGGTATTATGAAACAGGGCGTGTTGGTGCATACACTTTCTACAAACGAAATAACTGCAAACGAATTGCAAAAACTGTATATGGAAACCATTTATGAATAGCATGCTCAACCGAAGCGTATCATACATCGGTCCATATGCAAAATCATTGTTGCCGGAAAAGCCAGTTGAAAACAGAACACCTGACTGAAGGTTATCCGGGAGTAGCAATCCATCATTCGTGACGACAATATCTCATCATTAAAGGTGGGTGCGCAATTAGCACTCCTGTAAACAACAGAACAATAATGGATTTTCTCTTTTAGCACCAGGTTTCAGCGAGGAGCTACAGGCTGGAATTTTATAGTTCCCGCTTCGAGCAATTTTTCCTTTTGCGATGTGTGGTTGTTCCTGCAACCGCAACTTTGTATGCTGGTAACCGATATGAACAGCAGGCAGCCCAACACTATTCTTTTTAAGGTAAAACAGCCATTTTTATTTCCGTAAATCTGCATGGATAGTGTTTTAATGATGCGGGCAATTTTTACCATATCGCCAGTTGGCGATATGGGCTGTAAGAATACCCGAAATACCGATGGATTTGAACAGCACTTCTGAAGGAGCCCACAAAGCGGATAAGGCATTGCCCATAATAAGGCATACCATAGCCAGCACGAAAACCAACAGTGGCCATAACCGCCGATGGTGCTGTTTGTATCCGGCATACAGCGCAATACTGCCCGCTAACATAGAAATAGCGAGGGTTCCGATCTCAAGTGCCATGTTTTCCATGATCTCTATCCCCAGTAGCGGTAATGTAGACACAAATACGGGAAGTAATAAGCAATGAATGGCACATGCCAGAGAAGCGCTGATGCCTATCGCATCCCATTTGATATGGTACGTCTTTTTTTCTGTCATAAAGAAGGAGTTAAAGAATGGCAAAGATAATTATTTGCAACTATGTTGCAAATAATTAATTGCTCTATTTGCAATCTTTGCAAGTACCTCTTACGATGATGGTTTCGGTATGGTTTTTAAATCCGGCTGGCAACGATATCATCACCCGTTTTTTTCTGCTTCGGAAAATACCGTGGCATTTTTCGCAACATATTACCACTTCCATGGTTGCTTTTGAATGTTCGTTGTGGTGATGGATCGTGTAAAACAGCTTCCCGTTGTTATCCGGTATTTTCAGGATGATATCCTTGTGCACAAACAGGTTCAGGTTGCGGAATATGGTGACTCTGTCTATATCCGGATGCAGTGTATAATACAGTATACCGAAGTCGAGCAGTCTGTCTGACTGTAAAAAAGTTTTCAATAATTTCAGCCGGCTTTCCGTAATGTAGACATGTTTTGCTTTGAGGATATTTTTTACTACAGTTTCCATGCTGTTGATGTTAAAAATTACTTTCTTATTTCCACTGCGTTTTCAAGAATGTAATAGAACTCTCTGATATCTGTTGCATTTAGACGAAGCGTACCTCTGAATATCCGATAGTTATCGGTACGGTATTTTTTATTGGGTGTTTTGAGCTTTATTGTCATTACAGAAGCCGGTCCTGCTTTGCCGCAGAAAAAGCACGATGCATATGGGTTGGCGGAGAGCACTACACTTTTTCCTTCTTTATCAATCGGTATAACAAATCCCTTTACTTCCACTGTTCTTCCATTGAGCGATCGCAATAGTGATGTGAATTTGGGAAATAACATGTTGCCCTGCACTTCTGCTACATATTTTTCTTCGAAGTCGAGGGCCTGCAGGGTTTCCCAGGTGATGTATTGTTGCTGGCTCCACACCGTACCCCAGAGGTTGAGCACCAGTCCTGTTATTATTATATACCTATGCACCGGCAAGAGTTTTTGAAATGTTGATATGATACGCTTTCAGCGAAGGAATGATCGCTGCTGTGAATCCTATTGCCAAAGTGACGGTTAATAATAGCCACATGTCTCTTGACAGCATTGCGGAGATACCTGTATCCAGCCTGTTATCAAAAAGGCTATTGTCAACCAGCCATGCCGCACCTGCTGTGCTCAACACCATGCCCGCAATAAAACCAGCCACGCATATGAACATTCCTTCCAGCAATACAATGATGAACAGTTGTATCCTGCTGCAACCTATGGATCTTGCCAGCGCCAATTCATATTTTCGTTCAGCAAGCCGGCTGTACAGCGAAAGAAAAACGCTTAGTCCTGCTGTCAGCATCAGCATGCCGGCGATGGCCTGCAGCGCGGTAAAACCTGTTCCCATTAATCCCATCAGGCGGTTGATCTCCAGCACAGGTGAAGCGGCCTGCATATTGGTTTGTTCGTTGATGATACGAGGCATGGTGAGTTGTGCGGCAGGTGTGCGGAACTTCAAAAGCAGTGCGGTGATTTCCTGTTCTGCTTCAGCAGGTGTGTGACCATGATCATCATCCTCATCCTTTTCGTGATGATCGTGCTCCTCGTGCGACTGGTGTACCAGCCATACAGAGGCCAGGGGGGTGATGATGAGGTGGTCGAGCACTGTATGCGTAGGCCGAAGTATACCTGTGACTTTATAATTATATCCTTTGTGCAGGTGTTCGTCTCCTTCATTATTCAATCCGTGCGATCCGATAAAAAAGTTACCTGGTTTCATATGCTTTCTTCCGGCCACCTCGCTACCCAGTACCACTTCCATTGGCGCTGCAAACAGTCTTCCGCTTTCTATCACAGCGCTGTATTTAGATAGGTAGTTGCTGTCTGCTCCTACAATGCGGAACCCCTCGTACGAATCGCCGTATGCCAGGGGAATGGCCTGCTCTACCATAGGGTGGCGAATGATTTTTTCTGCGTCGGCCATTTTTATATTGCCCGTGGGAGCATCTACGTGATATACGGCCGACAGCACCAGTTGCAGCGGGCTGCCTTTTGCGCCCACCACGAGGTCAATGTCTTTAAGGTCGTTGTCCATTTTTTGGGTTACCTGTTTTTGGGCGGCCATTACCAGGTTAATGATAGCCACGCCGCTGCAAAGCAGCATAACGCTCAGTAAGGTAGCGCCCCAACGGTACAACAGGTTTTGTGTGATAATTTTAATCAGCATGGAGATGTAGATTGTTGGGAAAATATTGTTTTACGCGGTAGTCGTGTGTAACGATCACCAACGATGCTTTGGCTTCGGAAGACTGCGCTTTCAGCAGTCTGATTACTTTTTCGCAGTTGTCGTCGTCAAGGCTGCTGGTAGGTTCATCTGCCAGCAGCAATACGGGATCGTTTATCAACGCCCTGGCAATACTCACCCTTTGTTGTTCGCCGATACTGAGTGCAGCGGGTTTCTTTTGCAACAGTGTGCCAATGGATAATTTTTCAGCCAGTAAACGAATGGTTTTTGCTGATGTTTTTTTACCTGCAAAGTATGCGCCCGCTGCGATGTTTTCTGAAACAGACAAAGCCTGCAGAAAATGTGATCGCTGGTAAACGACAGATATATGCTTTCCCCTGAACCGGTCAGTCTGCGCGGCAGACAGCAAGGTGATATCGGTGCTCTTGACGAAGATATTGCCGTTGCGGGGTTTTAATAACCCAGCCAGCAGGTGCAGGAACGTGGTTTTACCGCTGCCTGATTTTCCCGTAATCAGTAATGGGTCGTTGGGTGGGCAGTATGCCGCCGGAAACCGGAACGAAGTATTTTTTGCATAAGAAAATTGTATTTCAGATGTTTTCAACATAGGACGATGTTTTAACGGGTTCGTTTTTTTTCATGAAGCAGGTTCTTATTCCATTGCAACCAGAGGGCGGTAGCGTTGAACCCACCCTGACTGTTTATATACCTGCTGCGTTCTCTTTTGTACCGATCCAGTGTAAGCATGGCTTTCCTGTAAATAATGGAGTCTGTTTCGTCTGGCTGATGCCCTTTTGGCATGGCGTAGGTAAAATGCCCGGTAGGCCTTTCCCATACCGGTATAGCAAAGAAGTCTCTGGGTACCAGACCAATACTGGTATCGCTGTCAGACTGAATCGCAGCATCTACAAAAAAATCAACTGCGTAGTCGGGGTAACCGAAGAGATAGCCATATGCCCTGTATCGGTCGTATTTTTGTTCGTATTCTATAACAGATAGAACGGTGCCCGGATCCGCTTCCGGCGTGAAGCCCCATTGTCCGAAAAAATGGCTTTTTTGTTGTAAAACCTGCTTAAACCGACTTTTTCTGACAACATATATTTCTATGTTTCGGTAACCGTTGTCTGTTCTGGCAAAGGGACTGAGTACAAATTGCCAGTCGCCTGTGCTGAGAGCATGGCATATTTTCTGGTATGCTGCTAAGGTATGTAACAAGCTGTCGTTCGGTACGATGTTTTTTGATCCGGGTGCGGTATTGCTGTCTGCCGCTATTTTATAACGCAGGAAGCTGACACTGCTAATCGGCTTCAGTGTATCGAGCAGGCTATAGATCGCCTCATGATCCAGCGCATATGCAAACATGCTGTCGGCCAGGGTTTGATCGAATCGGTAATGTGTATTAGTGCGGCTTTGTTTGTTTATACTACAGGAGGCTGCGATTAATACGATGATGACCAATAGTATTCTGTTCATTAGAAATAGATTGAGTATTGTAATTTGTAATTTGTTCGTTTCAGATCGCTGTTAAGATCGGCATTCAAGCCGGCAAGAAAACCAACAGCATGTATGGTATGGTTGTTTACGCGGTACTCCAGTTCTGTATTTATACCGCACTGCAAGCGGTGGGTTGAAAAATACCGGTAGTCCGGCAGCACCAGGTCTTCCGTAACCGTATTAAGTGTTGTCTGGTGCCATTGATCACTTATGGTAAAACCTCCATTCATCCAGGGGTTTACATTCAGTACAAGATATCGTTTCAAGGGGGTGCGGATGTTTACCGACAGCTCCGCTCCTGTCTGCTGCACATCAAAGGATGTAAGGGTGGCGTAATCTGCCAGGTGTCTGCCAGACAGGTATAGGGCTGCTGTCCAGTGCTGCAGCATATTATTTCCGGCAGGCGACCAGCGGCTCATGTTGATCTTTATATTACGTATAGTATGGCTGGCATTTTCTGCCTGGTATACATAATCATCGGCATAACCATTGGTTTGTTCGAAGGTAATTGCCAGCAGGCTACCCCTGGTGTCGTCTCCCTTATACAAGTTGCCGTATGCCTGCCAGGTATAGGCGGAATAATCGCCAGTAACAGCGATCACCGCCGTTCCTTCAAAAACATTTTCATGCCGCGTACTGAACCGCCCGCCCGCCAGGGCACGGTATGTGCCCCAGGCCTTGTCGTAATGAATACCTATACCTGCTGCATAACCACTTCGTCTGCGGGTGCCACTTACCATGGGCGACTTGCTGAAGGTGCCGTAACCCCTCAATCGGAAGAGCAGCACGTTGTCACGACTATACTGACCGATCTCATTTTCTTCCTGCACAAAGCACAACAGTCCGGTAATACCGAGGTTGTTACCAGATGGAGGCTGCCAGTATAGTCCGGGCAGTAGCGACAGGTTCCTGATTCTGTAAAAGGGCTTAGGCTCATTGGTCCTGGCACCGGAGCCGATGGTGTAGTCGATGGACAGCCCGGTATGTAATCGAGAAACGATGGCAGGAGGAGCAATCGAAACAGCGGCATTCACTTCATCTCTCAGCCATTTTCCGGTATTGCTGTCGGCCCATAGAAAAGGATTGCCTTCATAGGCATTGTATACATTGCTCCAGGCAAGGTCTTTGTCAAAACTTTTTTTATAGTCAAAATGTCCTTTGAATCCCCATCCGCCTATAGCTTTATACCCCCCGGTGGCAGCGGTCGCTGAGCGGGCGCTGCCGGGTTCCATGGGCCGCCGTAATTTACCGGAAACGCTGCAGCCCGACAGGTGGACATAACCATGGGCAACAGGATTCTCTTTAAGCAATATGCCCGGATTCTTCGTGTATATATATCTGTTATATAATCTTTTTTCTTTCCATGCCCGCAGGCTGTCTCCTTTCTCCGACTGTGACATACAGTACCGGCCGGACAGGAAGAGGATGGACGACAGAAGGCAAAGGCAGCGAAAAAATGTTTTAATCAGTATCCGCATGGGAGTGTGATATTATTCCGGCAACAGGGTAGCTGTGTACCGTGTTGCCGGAACGTATTTAATCAAAAGATCCGGGTTTGGGTGTACCCAGTTTTTCAAAATCGTTGCTGCTGTTATTGGTGTCCTGCAGTACGACTCTGCCGTTGATGGTGGAAGCTGTTTTTCTTCTGAAGCTTTCCGAAGTATAGGTATCGCTGGCAAATACGAAGCCGGCATCCAGGGCTGCAGGGATACGTTTAAACCCTGCGCTTTCTGCATCTTTCAGTGCTTCGAAGGCATCTATGACGACTGTATTGGGGATTTTGATCCGCGGATCCAGCGGAGAACCGGGAACAGGCACTTGCTCCAGCTTATCGAAATCTTCTTTAAAGATGACCAATCCAGGTCCGAACACAGTAATTAGCCAGTCGAATCCACCGGTAAAGTATACCCGTTCCAGGTTGGGTACCGGTGAATCTGCATCTCTACCATCTTCTCTTTCATTATAGGTTTCCCAGTTCGCAGCGGAGAGGTCTACCGGACTGGCGGGGTTCAGCAGTTCATCTTTGTGGTTCACGCCATCCTGTGCAATGATAATGCTGCTGCCCGGCGCCAGCGGATGATCTTTTCCCGTACCCGGAATACGCCAGATATTGCTTGCATATACATGATCGTTATCGTCCTGATACGGGGAAGGAGGATTGTCGGGATTGATCAGACCTGAAACACCGTAGATATCGGCAATGCAGAGACTGTCGAGATAAATGGTGTCGGTGGCATTGTTGTATATTTCTACAAATTGGTCGCTGAAGTAAGTGCCGCCGGAAGGCGTACGGCTTCCGGTATAATATACTTCCTTGATAACCAGATTTCCCAATGCACTGCCTTGCAGTTGCAGCTCAAAACGTGCATCGAGTCCGCCAGTGATGACTGCATTGTTCTGAATGGCATTGAGAGCAATATCTTTTCCGATACCAGTCTGTTGCTCTGCATCAGCCGCCGAGAGGTTATGCGTAGCGCTGATGGTATAGGTTCCAGGCAGTATATTCGTAAAAGAGGCTTCACCATTATTGCCGCTAACGGCTGTTTTTACCTGACCGTCTGTAACGCTGGTAAGTATAACGGTAACGCCTGCTGCCTGCTGCTGGCTGTAAGCCGGGGGATAGAGGATGGTTACCACTACTCCTGAAGTGACGAGTTCATGTTGTTTATCTCTTTTGCAGGAGACCAGAAGAATAACGGCAAATGCCAGACATGTCAGAAAATGTTTCATGTGTGTTGTTGTATTTAGTTATTAAATAATTGATGTTGCCTGATCTTATGACGATTACTGCTTCCCAGCACTACATTGAATTCCGCAGAGAAGTACAACGGCTCATTTCTTTTTACATATCCACGTGATGCCTGATTGTAGTGCAGGGGGCGATGGTTGATGAAATTGTTGACCCTGAACGAAAACTGAAATCCGCCCCGCCATTCTCTGGTAAACTGGATATTCAACAAATGCAACGGCGGGTAACTGGTGGTAACTGCGTCCGGAACTACTCTTTTCAGCGCTTCATTTTCAGGCAGCGCAGCTTGTTCTTTTGTAAGCGCAATGTTTTCTCCTTTTTTGTTGATGTATGCCGTGGGCATAGGGTCGAGTGCTACAGGCTTGTTTGTTGTAAACCAGATGGTTTGCCACAAAGCGGAGAACACAAGGTTGAGCTGGGGAATACGATGAATCAGGCGTACGGCTGTATTGAACCTTTCGCCGATGACTCTGTTGCCGGTTTGATACACACCGACTCTTGACGGAGCAGTAGTGCTTTGATAAGCCCTGTCTGTATCCGTTACGGTTCCGTTGTCGAAACTTTCTGTATGAATATAGGCGCCGGTGATATGAAAGGATGTTCGGAAAGGAACCAGTTCCGGTATAATAATATCGAACTCGGTTCCTTTATTATATACCACCCTGTTGTTTACTGGTATATCATAGGGTGCAAAAAAAGTATCGACACTGAGTGGCTCCCTACTGAGTATGGGTGGTCTGCCCGGTGGGGCTTCTGCTATTTTTAGTTTATTATAGGTGAATATTTGCAGTTGGCGGTTGTAGCCGATGGCGCCCCGGGTAGCTTCGTGAAAAACGGAGAGGCGTATGGTTAGCCATTTTTTTTCAAGATCCAGGCCGGCTTCCCATTTGGAAGCGGTATACGGATCAATACGCTGGTCGTCGAGATCAATGGTGCGGGTAGTAAGTATGGCCAGCCTTTCTTCCGGCTGAACGGCAAAATAATTAAAGCTGACCAGGTCAAAATAACGGGTACCCGGGTACAATTGGCTGAGCGTGGGTGTTTTGGCGCTTACACCGTATCCTCCTCTGATCCATATGTCGTTCCATGTTTCAAGGGCAATGTTTACCCTTGGTGCTAGAATGGTTTTGTATTTGCTTTTAAAAGCACCAATGGGTACAAAATTATCCAGGCGAATGCCCGCCTGTAGGATGAGCCGGTGTTTCCCAATATCTGTGTGCATGCGGTCCTCTAAATAATACCCTAACTGATGTATGGGGGGAATCTCTGCATACGAACGCGGTCGGTCGCCCATACTGTAGTTTTGGCGTGGCGGGGTTAGCGGGTCAAATTGTCTGCCTGCTCCTTTGTTCATGTCAAGTCTCCATTCACTGCCGAGCATAAAACGGTGCGACTGGTTCCTTATTTTTTTCGACAGCATCATTTCTATTCTTGCGTATCCGTTCATGGGTCGGCCGTCTACGGTGGTTTGGTTGAGGTATTCGCTTTTTCCGTATACCCCCGGCTGTACGGTATCCTTCACAGCATTTGACAAGGGAAACAGATCGCGGGTGATCAGCGACTGATAATAAGATTGCTGACGGTTGTAGGTGAATGCAGCTACATAATGGATGGTCGTCAGCCAGGGCAGGGCAGGTCTCCATTTGCCTTCTGTACTGGCTTTTACTGCATAGTCATTGGCATAATGGCGGCTTTGATAGCGCAGATCGTCCGGATCCTGCTTTAGCTTATCCAGTGTGTTATAGCCAGATACAATGGTTGTGCTAACAAATTTTTTTTGCGGATCCCAGGCTCTTCTCCATGAAAGCTGTGCCTGTAACCGGCTGTAATGGTTGAAGTGGTCGCGCACATCGTTTTGAGCGGTCAGTATATCGGTGCTGATATTGTAGCTGTTTTTATCCTTTATTTTACTGAAGGAACGGTCGCTGAAGCCGGTGACAAAAGATGCCTGTGTCAGATTGGGGTTGAGTCGCATCCGGATCTCAGGTGGCGCCGATCCAATCCTGGAATGCACAATGATCAGCCCCGAAGTAAGGTCGCCGTACCTGGCAGAGGGGATACCTCTTATCACTTCTATACTTTCTATATTATCCGCAGGTATCTGCCGCAGGTCGTTGCCCATACCCGCAGCAGAAGAAAAAGGCGGAGATGCTGAAGGAGATGCATTCAGTATGTTCACATCGGTCTGCATATTGGCGTTGTTAGACAGCGGCACACCGTCCAACACAATTTGAGTACCGAGCGCATTGGCACGGGAAGCATCTGTTGTAGCGCCTGCCTGGCGAAGGTTCACTTGGTTGACGCTGCCGAGATTAGGGTTAACGGCCAACTGACCTGGCACCAGTTGCAATATGTCTGCGAGGCTGGTTGGCTGTGTATGCAGAATGGCGCTTCTGTCAATAACAGAAGCAGAACCCAGTTGTTTCGATCCGGCAATCACCGACACTTCTTTTAACCCTACGATTCTTCGCTGAAGGTATACGATAAGCGCATGTGTTTGGGGTAGCTTTACATCTGCTGTTTGTGTTACGAAGCCCGCCATTGTGAGGCGGATCTGAAACTGGCCATTGGGCAAGCCGTCGAACACGAATTCTCCATTTGCATTGGTGATGACCGTCTCTTCTGAAGGAAGAAGGTGTACCGTTGCATTTTCCAGCGCTGCCGAATCCGCTGAATAGACAATACCTTTTAATGTGTGCGGAGCATATTGCGCATAACCCGGCTGTACTCCTGAAAATAGGTGGAGAACAATCGCTATGGCGCATCTGTGCCATATGAGCATAAAGGTGAATTCTGATAAAGGAAATGAAAAAATAACGCATTGTTGTCGCGGTAACACGGATGGGTTACCAACGATGTACAAGCGTTGAAAAAAAGGTTGACTACAGAATGGCGGGTGGCCCCCGGTCTGCTGGTTGGTTACCGTGGAAATAAAACAGATGAACAATATGCCGGTACCGAAAATTTTTCCCTTCCGGGAGTATCAACATAGGGGATATTTCCGGTATGGACACCTGAAACACACCTGTCAGATGGTATTCACATACATGGCAGGCATGGTGTACACGGGCTTTTGCAAAATCCGGCAGATCGCTTGCCCGATCATGCGCGGTTGCACTGTGGTTTTGATGAGAGTGGAAAACCTGTACTCCCGAAAATGCAGACCATAGCAGCAGCAGGAAAAAGGCGGCCGTTTTCTTAACATATCGTTGTCTGAGCAGGTACATCGGCTCAAAGATAATGCAAACGATTATATTTGCAATGATGTTGCAAAAAAATAGTGCCCCGTTATGAACCTAATTACGGTAACAGTTTTTTGAGTCAGCCTGATTCTTTCCATAACGCACCGGTTTAGAAAACCGGTGCGTTATGGAAAGGCTGCCAAGAATGAAAAGTATTTTAAAATATATTAGTTAGATAAGTCTAACTTATGTATTTTTGTATCCTAATAAATATTGTTGTTATATAAATCAGTTGAATGTTATGATAAAGTATGGTGTATGCTGTTTAGTACTATTCTTGTGTTTGCCTGCACTCCAGGGGTTTTCGCAATCCGGCACGATTCAGGGGAAAATAACTGATCAGAATGGCAATAAGGTGGAAGCTGCAACGGTTTCGCTGGTCGGTTTAAAGCGGGGAAGCATTACGGATACGGCTGGCTTTTATCAAATAGAAGATGTAGCCTACGGCACCTGGCAACTGGAGGTGAGCTTCCTGGGATATCGCTCGTACAGGATAAAGGTTACTGTAGATAAAGAGTGGGTGGCTCAAGATGCGGTATTAACGCCGGAACCGGAGAACGATTTGAGCGAAGTAGTTATTTCCGGTACCATGAAAGAAGTGTCAAAATTGGAAAGTCCTGTACCGGTAGAAGTGTATACCTCTAAATTTTTCAAGGCGAATCCTGCGCCATCTATATTTGAATCTTTGCAGCATGTGAATGGTGTTCGCCCGCAGTTGAACTGCAACATCTGTAATACCGGCGATATCCATATCAATGGACTGGAGGGCCCCTATACGATGGTGTTGATAGACGGGATGCCCATTGTAAGCGGACTCTCCACTGTTTACGGCCTGAGTGGTATTCCGCAGTCGCTTATCGAACGGGTGGAGGTGGTGAAGGGGCCAGCCTCAACACTGTACGGGAGCGAAGCCGTAGGTGGACTGATCAATATTATCACCAAGGCCCCGCGAACAGCGCCACTCGTATCTGCGGATGTATTCGGCACGAGCTGGGGCGAAGTAAATGCTGACCTGGCGGCAAAGTTTAAAGCCGGGAAAAAGGCGCAGTCGCTCCTGGGCTTGAATTATTTTAATTATCAGCATCCCGTTGATAAAAATCGTGATGGCTTTACGGATGTAACGCTGCAGAACCGGATATCAGTTTTCAACAAATGGAGTTTTACCAGAAGCAAAGATCGCATCTTTTCTCTGGCGGGGCGGTATGTGTATGAAGATCGGTGGGGGGGAGAGATGAACTGGTCGCCGAAATACCGTGGTGGAGACGAGGTATACGGCGAGAGCATTTATACCAGTCGCTGGGAGTTGTTTGGGATTTACCAGTTACCGGTGAGGGAAAAGATACTGCTGCAGTTCAGTGCCAACGGGCACGATCAGAACAGTGTGTATGGCAACATGCTCTACCTGGCCGATCAGTTCGTCGGCTTCGGACAACTCACCTGGTTTAAAACACTTGGAAGGCACGACCTGGTGAGCGGTATTACCTATCGTTATACCTATTATGATGATAATACCCCGGCTACAGCGGCCGGTCATGATGCAGGCGTAAACCAACCTACCCATACACGGCTTCCGGGCGTGTTTATCCAGGACGAGATCGCCATCAATGCCAACAACAAACTATTGCTCGGTATACGGTACGACTACAACACTGTTCACGGAAGTATTCTTTCTCCAAGACTGAATTACAAATGGAGCTCTGCTGACAGGAGTAATACATTGCGGGTAAGTGCGGGCAACGGTTACAGGGTAGCCAATGTATTCACGGAAGATCATGCTGCGCTCACCGGCGCCCGAGAGGTGGTATTCATCAACGATCTCAAGCCGGAGCGCTCCTGGAATGGTAACCTGAATTTTGTAAAAAAGATCTATGCCGGCAGTAATCTGGTCAGCCTGGATGCCACCGCTTTCTACACCTATTTTACCAATAAGATCATCCCGGATTACGATACAGACGCGAACAAAATCATTTATGATAACCTGAACGGGTACGCCGTATCGAAAGGGCTTTCTCTGAATATGGATATGGTTTTTCCGTTCGGATTAAAAATACTGGCAGGCGCCACCGCGATGGATGTATACAATACAGAGGAAGGGGAGAAGCAGCGGCAGTTATTTGCAGAGCGCTTTACAGGCGTGTGGAGTGTTGGTTACAGTTTCAGAAAAATAGGACTGTCTGTTGATTATACCGGCAACCTGTACGGTCCTATGCGCCTGCCCCTCTTAAGTGAGGCCGACCCCCGTAGTGAATATGCGCCCTGGTGGAGTATCCAGAATATACAGTTGACCAAACAGATCGGCGATAAGGTGGAGATATACGGCGGCGTAAAAAATTTGCTGAACTGGACCCCTAACAAAGGAGTGCCGTTTCTTATTGCCAGGGCAAATGATCCTTTCGACAAAAATGTACAATTCGGCGCGGATGGCCAGGCAATGGTAACCCCTGACAATCCGTACGGACTGACATTTGATCCATCCTATGTGTATGGCCCCAACCAGGGCATACGGGGATTTTTGGGGGTTAGGTATAGTTTGAGGCGGTAAAAAGATATGACTGATCTCTGAGTGGCAACTTTTTCCACTATTCATGATGATTTAAGGTGTTTCCAGGTTGTGAAACTTATAGCCGATTCTTCTTATCAAAAAGAAGATAGTTATATTCGATATCAAATTGTTCACTATAAAAACGGTATTCCAATTTGCCCGCTTCATTATTAGCGCAGTATTTCGCTCGTAATATTTCCTGCCTGTGAAATACATCTTTTCATCGGAGTAAATGACGCAATGCCAGGGTTGTTAACCTCGTTTCTTCGTATATTATATCAAGGACCGGCATGTGCATTGGTGGGGGGGTACAGTAATGGTAAGATATGCCCCCGATGCACCCCGTCTGTTCACAGATTTTTACGGGGAAACTTTTCGCACAATCAGGGATTGTTAATGTTGTGATTTGTTACAGGATTGTACAATCCTGTTTTCTGCTTATTCTCTTAAGGCTACCCTATCTGGCTACAACGATGCGGGTAGTTTCTCCGGTAGAGAGGCGAAAAAAGTACAAACCGGGAGTAAGTTCGTGAATAGCAATTTTTTCTGTTGTATTAGCTATTTGCCCTCGTTTTACTATTTTTCCTGAGATGTCGTTAAGAATCCATTGCACGTTACCTTGAGGTTTCTGGTGTAAACGAAGGGTGATTACATCTGTTGCGGGATTGGGAATAATTTGAATAGGAGTTTTTGGATCAGTCTTTAGCATCACTATATTCGAGTATTTCCATATCGTAGAATTTTTTAGCTGCCATCTGATGCGATACAAATGGGCAGAAGCCGAAAGATTTTTGTCGTAGAAGCTGAACTCCTGTATTCCCTTTGCCGGACCGAATGTATGATTTCCTATAGTATTCCAGGTATTGTTACCGGAGGTCTGCCGTTCCAGATAATAAGTTACCGGGTTCTCATCATTTTCAATGGAAAGGTTGAGTACATTTCGACTGGCTGATATATCGGAGTACCCGGAAAACGATACCAGTATCAATGGAAGTATTATATCCTGTTTTTTGACTAAAGTGATTTCTGCTGGCATTCCATTTGCCGGATTAAACAGTACGCTGGTTGTTGTTCCCTGTGATATGACATTGGCAAATAGAGAAGGGATGTCAGGCGTTGTCGACCAGCTACCGTATAGTGTTAATGTTATGGGTACTGCAATACTTTCGTTGTTAACGAGATTCAAATCAGGATTTACCAACGATATGCGCAGCGTATCCTCCTTAATTTGCATAATTGCTACACAGGGTATATCATTTGATTTAAGAATATCGTTTGAAGAAAGTTCTTCATTAGGTAAAAATAAACTGAAACCTATGACACCACTGGCATTCTCGCGAATAATGTGTGCGGCAGTGTCTTGCTGGAGAATATCGAAAACGCGTGTAGCCGATGTTTGCATATCGGTGGCAAAAGCAGCCATGTCCTGTGCTGTGGTATTGGGTGCAATAGCATAGGCATAGTTGCCGCTGGCGGGTGCATAGCCATGGTCTATATATGCATTGGCAAAGTTGTTGGTAGCAGTGGTTGAGGGACCCGACTGGCCGGGGCTGGTTTGAGATAGTCTTTCCACGTGTAGGGTATTGCCTGGTAGTACATAGTAACCTGTTTGATAGGCATCTATGATCCAGTGGTGTTCTGTTTGGGAAAGATCTTCGGATTGGGAAATACCGGTTTTTGTAATTCCGTTTATTATGGTTGGGGTACCTGAAGAGGGTAAGGCGCCCTGGAACAAAGTTGTAATGGTTTTATGAGTGGCATTATCGTTATTGATATTGCTACCCAGGCAAACGATTTTATCACCAAAGCAAAAGAATGATTTACGGAATACAAAACTCGGGTTGTGGGTGGCTGTGGTCGGCATTTGTTTAAAATCCAGGGCGAACATACCATAATCGCCGTGCAGTTCCGCCAGGATCACATCGGAAGGTGCATTGGGAGCAGGTGTTCCGAATTTTACCCCACCTGAAAAGTTGAGTTGGTTACGCTCTTCTAAAGCAGTTTTTGCGGGGTTGAGTAAGTCGAAGGGAAACACAATGGAAGTGGTTCCGGGCGCTTTATTCCAATCCCATCCGGCAGCGCTTATACCGCTTGCCGCAGGCCCGCCGGGGTACATGATTTCCACTGCTCCATAACTTTGATATCTGCCGTAATGGTTAGCCGTCGCGTAAGTTTCAGTTCCCCAGAAATAGTTGTTGATGCCTTTGATGGTGGCGGCCCAGTTGTTCCTTCTGTACATAGCCAGGGGACTGTAGTTCATTTGCCAGAACCCGGATGGAAAGGGCTCGGCGGGCGTGTCAGCGAATGAGGTATTCGGGGTATAAATGCGTTTTTGGATGCCGGCAACAATAGGATCATAGGGCATGCTGAGGACATCTCCTCCAATTGTTGCCAGATCCAAAAAATAACTACTATAAAATGATGTATGGGTAACAAACGGATGCCTTCCGCTTAGGCTGTTGGCAAATGAAGTGGTATTGCATGTTATAATTTGAGAATACACTACCTTTCTAAGATTATTATAGGCTTCTTCACTGACCATAAAAGACGTTCCCCTGAATGTAGAGAGAATGGGTCTGATTAATGTAGAGAACGCATACATATATGCGTTATAATGTGTTTTATGATGAAAAGATGTTCCGTCCGGTTTTAAGCCATCTGATGTCCCTTTCTGAATGGTTAAAAATTTTTCAAGATAGCTTTTAAAGCGTAGAACGGCCTGTAGAGCATGCCTGTCATCAGGGCTAAACAAAATCGTATTGAAAAAAGCGTCATAAAGCACGAATACATTATCTGTGTTGAAGAGACCATCTGTGTCTTCTTTCCACCCCAAGTTAATGTCGGTACTCCATTGAAGCCAATCCCATATTTTGTAACGGAGTTCAGTGTCTGCAAACTGTTCAACATTGATAAGAGATTGGAAAAAAGCACGGTCTCCATATCCTCTTGCTCCCCCTGCGAACCACCTGGCACTGCCCCCGGCTATTCCGTTATCAAACATAAGGCGTAGCAAGTTGACTACTTTATCACGGCTATCAGCACTATTCGTATGAATATAATTTCGGACCAATATTACAAATATATCCCTGATTGACTCAGGGCCGGACATATCCATGCCTTTTATAAGATTATCGTTGAGCTCAATGTTGAAAGCGTCGTATTTACTATTTGCATCATTTAATTCTTCAGCGGAAGGTATATCACCTATCGACAGTCCCCTTTCGCGTATGCGCTGACGGATTAAATCGATTTCTGCAAGTTGCTTTACGGTAGGAGATTCAACAATTTCCGGAGGCTGAAGTATATCTAACTGATAGTAAAAATCTTTTGAATGGTTACGAATCTGATCGTTAGCCAGGGAATGCAGATCTGGCATGGTGCGGTCTGATTGTTTTACCTCCCGCTCCCGCATATACTGTATATTGTCCATGAAAACGAAACCATTACCTGTAGGAGGAGCTAAAATGAAAATCTTATCAACATTCCATGAATTGTTGAAATTATTGTATCGTTTTAACATATCATGGCGATAACTTCTAATCAGCCTTCTCCAGCCCTCATAGTTAATATTGAACCGGAAACGGAACTGGTCGAGTTTCTCTGTATTGATAAATTTTACTTCGAACGTATCCTTTGAAGCTGACTCGTTGTGTACCCACATTTCAAAATGGTTCATGCCCAATTGGAATAAATATGGATTTACTAAGTCCTCCTCCTCCGGAGTCAGATCTATTATCAGGGTGTCTCCACCCATCCAATCCCATCTAAGAGATTGTTCTCCGAGGCGATAATGTCTGTCACTTATCGAAAGAGTACCCTTAGTTGCTGTGTAGTTGGCAGGCACAACCCTTTCCAGGTCAGGCTGCGAAAAACATATATGCGGAAATGATACGACTATGAAAAAGGAGATGGCATTCTTACACATTTCCCTTAGAAAAGGTTTGGTATGCATAATAGCAGTCATGGGAGGATTTGGATTTAATTGGATTAAACTGAAAACGGCCTGAATAATTGCCGCTTGCAGCAATATTTTTTGATCTTGTGGTTAAAATGGGATGTTTGCAATAATCATTCCAGTTACGCGCCTCTATGGTCTGATCTGTTTTAATTCAGGCGCTCTTCTTTTTGAAGGATCCGCTTGTTCATAATGATTTAGCATATTGCATATGTGCTCTAACTAGTTTTATGATATTGATTAGTATTATTTAAATATGATTATAATGTATAATATTTAGTTATTCCTCGCTCGGACATCAAATAATTGTTGAATCGAGTGTTCTAAAGTTGTTTAACACTGCATTCCTAGGCATTTTTATGCATAAACATCCAAAAAGATGTTTTGATTCAACCTATCTGAAAATATTTCGGTTATCTTTGCGTTATTCCATCCGTACCGGATTCTTGCCGCTGTTCTTGCCCTCACATCTAACAATTTTTGCTGTCTGATTTTGCCGCCGTTGCTTCCATATTACATTATTAAATATGATATAATATGAAAAAGACAGGTTTTTTAATAGACATGGATGGCGTAATCTACAAAGGGTCGGAGCCCATACCCGGCGCCATTGATTTTATCAACGGACTAAAGTCGAAGGGTATCCCGTTTCTTTTTCTTACCAATAACAGTCAGCGTACCAGCCGGGATGTGTGTTATAAGCTACATAAGATGGGTTTTGATGTAAGCGATGAGGATATTTTCACCTGTGCAATGGCTACTGCACGCTACCTTGCTTCCAAAACGCCCTACGGCACTGCCTATGTGATCGGGGAAGGGGGATTGCTGAATGAACTGCACAATGAGGGGTATTCTATCGTGGACGACAACCCTGATTACGTAGTGATAGGCGAGGGGAGAACCATCATGCTGGAATCGGTAGATAAAGCGATCAATATGGTGATGAACGGGTCAAAGCTGATCGCTACTAATCTCGATCCGAACTGTCCGGTGGCCAACGGCAGATACAGAGCTGGCTGCGGTGCTTTTGTGGCAATGATTGAAGTAGCCACTGGTAAACAGGCTTTCAGCGTCGGTAAACCAAGCCCCGTGATGATGCGGATGGCGAGAAAAAAGCTGGGACTGGCTACCGATGAAACCATCATGATTGGCGATACCATGGGCACCGATATCCTGGGCGCAGGGTCCATGGGCTTTACTACGGTACTTACTTTGTCGGGCGTTACACGCCAGGAAGATCTCAATAAATTTGGCTATGCGCCTGATTTTATTATCCCTTCCATTGCCTCTTTACTTGATGAAGAGTTTTTCATAAATGTCATAGAGAAGCATGGGCAATGTGAGCTTTTGCCGCAATAGGAGAAAGATCTTTTATCCCGGAACCCTTTTATTAAAGCCGAGCCTGTCTTTCAAGGGATGGGCCGGCTTAATAATTTCTAAGGATGCGTGAATACTGATGGGTCAGCGGTTTCTTATACCGATAGCGAAAACCACCTTGTTTCCGGCTGCTTTCTATGCAACCGCAGGTCGAATGCCATACAAATATTCCGTATGAATGCTCTCCCGGTTTCGGTAACGGAAACGGAAGAAGGTGTTGTAGTGATCATCCCGTCGGCTTCCATGGGAGCGAGCCTTTCCACGATGGCCGGTATATCATCCAGGTATAGTGCAGGGGCTTCCCAGGAGGTATAAAAGCTGCACATCAGGTTGCGTATATGCCTGCGGATGATCAGGTCCTCCTCCGTCATAAGGTGCCCCCGGGTGATGGGGAGTTGCTGTTGATCCAGCAGATGGTAGTAGGCTTCCACATTTTTTTCGTTCTGGGCAAATCCGTACCAACTGTCACCAATAGACGAAACGCCGAGTCCGATCATCAGTCGGGTGTGCGATGCTGTGTATCCCATGAAATTCCGGTGCAGCGTGTTATTTTCAAACGCCACTGCCAGATCATCGCCTGGAAGGGCAAAATGGTCCATACCTACTTCTATATATCCTGCCTGGAGTAGTCTTCGTCTGGCTGCCTGGTACAGTGCCGTTTTTTCCTGGTCTCTGGGCAGGTCTTCTTCCCTGAATCCCCGTTGTCCATTGCCTTTTATCCAGGGTACATGCGCATAGCTGTATAGCGATATCCGGTCGGGGCGGAGCCCGATCGTTTTAGCTACGGTATCTTTTATATCCTCCAATTGCTGAAATGGCAGTCCAAACACCAGGTCGTGACTGATAGAGCGGAAACCGGCTTTTTCCGCCATTTCAGTCACGTGTCTTACGTTCTCAAAGGGTTGTATCCGGTTGATCGCTTTTTGTACCGTAGGCGAATAGTCCTGCACACCAAAGCTTACCCTGGAAAATCCAAGTTTGTATAAGGTGTGGAGGTGTTCACTGGTGGTGTTGTTGGGGTGTCCCTCAAAGCTGAATTCGGGTTCTTCATGTGCAACGGCTGTGCGAAATATTCCTTCTACCAGCTTTTGCAAATTCGCCGGTGAAAAGAAAGTAGGAGTGCCACCGCCCAGGTGCAGTTCCCGTATACGGGGCGCTTCTCCTAACAGGTTGGTGTATATATTCCACTCTTTCAGCAATGCTGTTATGTAGGGAAGCTCCACTTCATGCTGTCGGGTGATACGTTTGTTGCAGCCGCAAAAGGTGCAGAGACGTTCACAATAAGGAAGGTGAATGTACAGGCTTATACCCTCCTTACGATTGGTTTGTCTGAAAGATTGCTTTAGTGTTTCAACATAGTGGTCAGCGTCAAATGATGCTTCCTCCCAATACGGCACGGTAGGATAACTGGTGTACCTCGGGGAAGGTACATTGTATTTTGCTATAAGCAGATCAGTGTTGGTTGTCTCCCTCATAGTGGCAGCAAATGTAGCGGGCCTTATAGCTGATAATATATGATCCTGATTAGGGAGGCAGCTAATATTCCGCAGGCCGTAATGGAATGGTTGTATATGCAACTATGTGTGGAAAAAATGAAACCTTAATGTATACTCAAATGCAAAAATAAATTTGTCTGTTTCACATCGTTGCGTTATCTTTGGCTTGACATTTTGAGTTATATCGCATCTTGTAATCAACATCTTACTCGTATTTTTTTTACATCTGCTATCTTTCTCAGACATTTTTTATTAGAACAATTTTATTGTTATGAACATTTATGTATCGAACCTGGGCTATAGCCTGCAGGACGAAGATTTGGGCAAACTTTTCGGAGAATATGGCAACGTTTCTTCTGCAAGAGTGATCACCGACAAATTTACCAGCAGAAGCAAAGGCTTTGGTTTTGTTGAAATGCCCGACCAGCACGCTGCTGAAACTGCTGTGAAAGAGCTGGACGGAACAATGGTGGACGGTCGTCCGCTGAGGGTATCTGAAGCCAGAGAAAGAGGCGAAAGACAAACCAGCGATAATCGTTCCGGAGGCCGTTGGTAACCTGCACTTTGATGGTTACTCCAATTATTATATTACTCGCTTTTAAGTACTAGCAATGGATATTGAAAGGATAGAAAATCATATTAAAGCCAGCATTCGTAATAATACAACCATTAAAATTCATTTCAGAGGTCGGTTACCCGTAACCGGCCTCTTTATAAAAGGAAATGATTATAATGAGTTAAAGGCAAAAAATTTCTGGCGTGTAGTAAACGCTTCGCAGCTTACACAGTGGCAGCAAACGAAAGATCTAAACTGCTCAAAAATATTCAACGGTGCGTCATTCACATCGCTGGCCAGCACTGGTGCAGCAGAAAAGAAGTCGATGGCCGTAGAAGCCGAATAAGATGATTATTAATAACAGCATGCAGGCTCCTGCAATGCTGTTTATATTCATAAATGCACATTCTCCAGCGTATACAATGATTCATGTGGTTATATACAATGCATGGTCCTCTGTAACCGGTTATTCCAATTCAACCCCTTCAATCAGTAGATTTATCAATGGGAAAAATTACCTATAACAACAGCAATGCTGTTTTTTTTACATCGCTTAAAAAATCCGTAGAAGCTTATTTTGTCCAGCATAAAAAACGGAAAACGGGTAATATTCATTTGTATATCAAATCGGTTATCCTTATTTCGGCTGCCGTGGGCTTGTATGGATTGCTGTTGTTTGCGTCTCTGCCTGTAGCTGTAGGCATAGTGGCAAGTATTGTTTTTGGCCTGGTACTGGCTTGTATTGGCTTTAATGTAATGCATGATGCTAACCACGGTAGTTATTCCTCCCGAAAATGGGTGAATAAAACCCTGGGCCTTACCCTGAACGCGCTGGGTGGTAACAGTTTTATCTGGAAACAGAAACACAATATCATTCACCATACTTACACCAATGTAGATGGGGTGGATGACGATATTGCCAAAAGCCCTTTCATACGCATGTGCTCTACCCAGGTGTGGAAACCGGCACATAGAATACAACACCTTTACACACCTGTGTTGTATGCTTTAAGTTCTATGATATGGATACTGTACCAGGACTTTGATAAATACTTCAAGAGAAAGATCGTTGATACACCGCTGAACAAGATGTCTTCCGCGGATCATTTTATTTTTTGGCTCAGCAAAGTGCTTTACATTGTTTTTTATATTTTGATACCTGCATGGCTGCTGGGCTGGCCGCTGGCCTTACTGTATTTTGTTTGTATGCACGTTGGATTGGGGTTAACCCTGTCTGTGGTGTTTCAACTGGCGCATGTAGTGGAAGAAACGGAGTTTGTATTTGCTGGCAACAACGATAAACAAATAGAGAACGAATGGGCAGTACATCAGGTAAAAACCACGTCTAATTTTTCGCCGAATAGTAAGGTTGTAGCATGGTTCGCAGGGGGGTTGAATTACCAGATAGAGCATCATTTATTTCCACGCATCAGCCACATACATTACCCGGCGCTGAGCAAGATAGTGCGCGAAGAATGCGAGGCTTTCAACCTGCCCTATCATAGCATCCCCACTTTTACGTCGGCGGTTAACTCCCATTTCCGGTTTATCAAAACTATGGGCTACAAGCCCGAAGGGGCGTTGGCCGGTATTGCCTGATTACATCGAATTTATTTTTAGCCGAAACTCGGTAGCGGCGTAGTGTATAAGCCCGGAAAGTTCTCTGCGCAACTGATCTTTGTCTACGTCCATCGGTTGGCTGATCAGGCTTTCGGCCAGTTGTGTCAGCTCATTCCTAAATGCGTCTTCATAGCGGCTTTGCATCTGGCGGAATACATTTTCATCTTTTTGTCTGTTCAGATTACGGACGCTGTGTTCGAATGTTTCCATCATACGGAAGTATATGCCGGAAGATTCCTGCCGGAAAATGGTGGATATAGTTTCAATCTTCTTTTTCATATGAGTGTTATAGTATGGTTATCGCAGGACGTTGATCAGCATTCTGGTTTCCATACATCATGGAATACGTACATAGAAGATACAACAATTTACTGGTATAATGTTGTGCAGGAGCGGGAAACTGGCACGCGGGAAGGCGTTATAGGCGCAAGAAAGTCAGCATTGGTCAACCATCATTTCAGTTTCAAAATGGGGTGACTGAGGCCATTGATTTCTTTTTTCACTACCTCGTATTTGTGTATACTTTCAAATAGGCGGGTAAGGGTTTTATAGCCGTAGGTTCTGGGGTCGAAGCTGGGATCTATTTTCCGCAGTGCAAATCCCACATTGGATATGTAAGCTTCTTCATCTTCGTTTGCCGATATATCAAATGCTTTGTCAATCAGCCCCATATCTATAGCCGGCTTCGAAACGTCTTTCACTGCTTCCGGCTTTACCGTGGTTTTTGTTTTTTCTGTTCTGACCAGTTTCCTGGTTCCGGCTTTTTCTTTTGGTATTTCCGGTGACTGTTCTGTCAGGTTTTCCACCAGGTTTTCGGTATAGGTGAATACCTCGCAGGAATTTACAAAAGCAATAGGAGTGCTTCGTTTGCCGATACCCATCACAAACAACCCTTCTTCCCGTATCCGTTTTGCCAGTCCTGTATAATCACTGTCGCTTGAAACAATGCAAAACCCTTCCACAGACCCGCTATGAAGTATATCCATAGCATCTATAATAACCGCGCTGTCTGTGGAGTTTTTACCGGTGGTATAAGAGAATTTCTGAACAGGGTTGATAGAATACTGATTGATGATTTCTTTCCAGCTGTTCATTTGAGGTTTCGTCCAGTCGCCATAAATGCGTCTGATGGTTGCCTTGCCATACTTCGATACTTCTTCAACAATCTCTTTGATCAGTTTTGCCTGCGCATTATCTCCGTCTATTAAAACGGCTATATTGAACTTTTTATCACTCATGTCTGACTGGTTACAGCTAAGTTAGTTTATTTAGGTTCAATACGTGTATGCCACGGCATTAATATTCATACCCGCGCCTACCGATGCCAGCAGGATGCTATCTCCCTGCTCCAGCACGAAGCCTGGCAGCCTGCCTGTGATCACCTGATGCAGGAGTATAGGAATCGTAGCCACCGAATTGTTTCCCATCCAGCCGATGTTCATGGGCATCACATTGCCCGGCAATCCATCTATTCCGTAAAGTTTGTAAAATTCCCGACCAATGGCCGCATCCATCTTCTCGTTGGCCTGGTGCAGAAAAATCATCTTTAATTTGCTGATCGGGATGCCGGCCTTATCCAGGCACTCTTTCATAGCTCCGGGCACGTGCGATACGGCGTACTGGTACACCTTCTGCCCTTTCATTTTTAAATAGAGGTTTTCGTGCTCTTCCGGGAGATTCGATGTGTCGCTATAAATAAAGCCCAGTTCTTCGCCGGTATCTGAACGTACTGTTGAAGTAATGATGCCGGCCGGCCCTTCGTTTTCTTTGTGCTGTACAATGCATGCGCCGGCGCCATCTGAAAAAAGCATGCTGTCACGGTCAGCGGTATCTATCACTCTTGAAAGTGTATCTGCACCTATGACGAGACAATTTTTTGCATATCCCGATTTGATATACATGTTTGCCTGTATCAGGGCCTGTAACCAGCCCGGGCATCCGAATATCATGTCGTAGGGAATACATTGAGGATTTTTTATGCCCAGTTTATGCTTAACCCTGGAAGCCAGTGAAGGAACATTGTCGCCCGTCTTGCGCACATCCGGCCGGTCTCCATAGTTGTGGGCTACCAGTATGTAATCGATGCTTTCCGGGTCTACAGCAGATGAAATGATCGCTTCTTTTGCGGCAATAGCGGCCATATCGGAGGAGCAAATGCCGGGTGGGGCATATACCCTTTCCCGGATGCCGGTAATTTCGCCAAACCTCCGGATAGTATCTCCGGCCGGCGTATCAATTTTAATGTGCTGCGGAGTGTAAAACGTATGAGAAAGAAAATCTTCATTCTTTTTAATATTTTCCGGTATGTAGGCGCCTGTGCCTGTAATAACAGCATTGATCATCTATCGGATTTGTTTTGTATGGGGGTGGTATTGTGTATGGTTACGTAAGGCCGCATTGTTGTTTTAACCGGTTTATTCCACGTCGTATCGCTGTTTTACCAACCAGTTGAAAGCAGATCTTTCGCTTTTCATATCAGATGGCATTTCGGCATGAATTTTTTCTTCCATGAGCCTTCCTGCTTCGGGTGTAAATCCCTCGATCAGCGATGCGCAGTAATTGATCAGAAACAGTACCTGGTAACCATCTGTTCTATCCAGGAGCCGCCGGGAGGGCTCGCCTTCATAAAACAAACAATCCTGCTGTATCCATTTATAACCCGGCATTTCCATATTGATTTTTTGAAACGTCATAACCAGTTTTAAATTGTTGAGATTGAGTGTCTGATCGCAGCGGCACTGTTCTTATGCTACGCGATAATAGCTTGCCTGTAAACGGTATCAGGCGCTGCTTACCGTAGCCTGTTGCACATATAGGGCTAAAAAATGGCGACAATAAAAGAAGAGGAAGGAAGCAATTGAACTCTTGCTGATCGTGCAGTCACTTGATAACGTAATATTAAATGAAGATATGATATTTCCTGTTAAGAGAAAATTAAATATATGCGTGGTGAAAACGCCTTTGCTCAGGCCCTGTTCCATATTGAACGTACCCGCTACATCAGCGATAGGGGTAAAAATAAGAGGTTGTATCCTATGGTGGATACAACCTCTTACCTGAACCCTGTCTTCCGGGCTTATGCTACGCTAATCATACGCGACAACTGCAGGGCCTTTTCGCTTTTCGGCAACTGTACGTACAATACGCCGTTTTCGTAACGGGCTTCTATTTTCTCAATATCCACTGTTTCATCCAGCGTAAAACTGCGACTGAAAGAGTGATGGAAGAATTCGCGGCGTACCCAACCTTCTTTCTTGTTTTCTTCCTGATCGTCTTTTTTTTCTTCGAAAGAAATCGTCAGCACGTTACCGGATACATTCAGGTTGAAATCCTGTTTCTGTAATCCCGGTGCAGCCAGCTCCATTTCGTAGGTTTTGTCGGTTTCGCGGATGTTGACGGGCACCCGGTTCCGGTAGGGGATATTGCCGTCGAAGCCCCAGAATCCATCGTCAAAAATTTTGGAAAAGGTGTTCTGAAACACCTGGTCAACCACGTTGCCAAATGTAGTAGCGGGTTGACGCCTGTTTTCTGTTTTAACAATGTTAGTCATAGTATCCTCCTTTTTTTATACTGTCTTCCTCCTCTTTTAAAAGAAAGAAGACGGTGGTTAAATATATACTGTTTGATGCCGGAAGTATGGCTCCGTTGCTGAGGTTATCAAAGTATCAGAGCGCAGTGTTTTTTGTTTCTTTTACTCGGATAAGAACGGATCTTTTCCCGAAAATATCCCATACAACACTGTCAGCTTCTCTGCTACGCTTTTCATTCTAAACCCGCTTTTAGTAATCCATTTCATTCATCGTAGGAGCGCTGGCTACAGCCGCTTGTTGTTTGGGTTTATCTGCCACCACGCATTCTGTGGTCAGCAACATGCCTGCAATGGAAGCGGCATTTTCCAGCGCTATGCGGGATACTTTTGTTGGATCTATTACGCCGGCTGCCAGCATTTGTTCATACGATTCTGTCCGTGCATTAAAGCCAAAATCGCCTGTTCCTTCCTTTACTTTTTCTACTACCACAGAACCTTCTATGCCTGCATTGGCTACTATTTGGCGTAATGGTTCCTCCAGTGCGCGTTTCACGATGGCAATACCGGTTTGTTCGTCGGTGTTGTCGCCCTGTAATGATTCCAGCGATTGTACAGACCTGATGAAGGCGGTGCCGCCTCCCGGTACAATCCCTTCTTCTACTGCAGCTCTGGTGGCGTGCAGGGCATCGTCTACCCTGTCTTTCTTTTCTTTCATCTCCATTTCTGTGGCGGCTCCTACCTGCAATACGGCTACTCCACCGCTCAGTTTGGCGAGGCGTTCCTGCAGTTTCTCCCGGTCGTAGTCGGAAGTGGTAGTTGTTATCTGGGCTTTGATTTGGTTGATGCGATGCTGTATGGCTTCTTTGCTTCCTTTACCGTCAACGATGGTGGTATTGTCTTTATCGATGACGATGTTTTCGGCCCGTCCCAGTTTTTCCAAGTCAATGCCTTCCAGTTTTTGTCCCATCTCCTCACTGATTACGGTACCACCGGTGAGTATGGCTATGTCCTGCAGCATTTCTTTTCTCCGGTCGCCGAAGCCAGGGGCTTTTACCGCCGCTACTTTCAGGGTGCCTCGTAGTTTGTTCACGATCAGCGTTGCCAATGCTTCTCCTTCCACATCTTCTGCAATGATGAGCAGGGGCGCTCCCTGTTGCGAAGTTTTTTCCAATACCTGCAGGATGTCCTTCATCGAACTGAGCTTCTTGTCGTATATCAGTATATAGGGCTTTTCCAGTTCTGCCTGCATTTTTTCGGTGTTGGTTACAAAATAGGAAGAGATATACCCTCTGTCGAACTGCATGCCCTCCACTATTTCAATGGTGGTATCTGTTCCTTTGGCCTCTTCTACTGTAATCACGCCATTTTTACCGACTTTGGTGAAAGCATCCGCGATCAACTTCCCGATGGTATCGTCGTTGTTGGCAGAAATAGCAGCTACCTGGCGGATCTTGTCGGAGTCGGTCCCTACAGGCTGGCTTTGTTCTTTGAGGTAGGCCACCACTTTAGCTACGGCTTTGTCCATCCCCCGTTTCAGATCCATCGGGTTGGCACCGGCTGCTACGTTTTTCAATCCTTCACTGATCATCGACTGGGCCAATACTGTAGCAGTAGTGGTACCATCGCCGGCAATGTCTGCTGTTTTGGAAGCTACTTCCTTTACCATTTGTGCGCCCATGTTTTCGAGCGGGTCTTCCAGCTCAATTTCTTTTGCCACGCTAACGCCATCCTTCGTGACGGCAGGCGCGCCGAATTTTTTTTCAATCACCACATTGCGTCCTTTCGGACCCAGGGTTACCTTTACAGCATTGGCCAACGCGTCAACGCCTCTTTTCATGCGCTTTCTGGCATCCATGTCAAATGAAAGTTGTTTTGCCATAATACTAACATTTACATTTTTAAAGGTTAAGTTTTACTACAGTGGCAATTCAAAAGCAGTGTGATGTTGTGAGCGATTATTGATGCATTTATTCGGGAATCGGATTTCTCACAGTACCGCGAGTATATCCGACTCGCGCATAATTAATACCTCTTCCCCATTGAGGTTGATTTCCGTTCCGGCGTATTTTCCGTACAGTACGGTGTCGCCGCTTTTGACTGTTACCGGTTCATCTTTTTTGCCGGGGCCGGCAGCAATAATGGTTCCCCGTTGTGGTTTTTCCTTTGCAGTATCCGGAATAATGATCCCGCCTTTAGTAGTTGCTTCGGAGGGGGCAGGTTTTACGATCACCCTGTCGTGTAGTGGTTTGGCTGTTACATGGTTTGTCATAACATAACTGATTTTGCGTGGTTAAACAAAGTCATAATGAAACATTACACAAACTTTTTTCAATTGCCATTTTCTCCTTATCAACACGTATGCCAGTGTATTTTTCTTCTTTTTTCAGTCGATATTTTGTCATTTTTATGGAAAAACTGACAGGTTGCCGCCGGGGGAGTAATGAAAATTTGGCAAGGAGAGGGCGGTGGCTTATATCCAATGCGGAGCAGATACAGAGCCGCCTTTTTTGTTTGATGTTACCCCCTGGAAAGACGATTGCCTGGCTGGCTTGTGCATTTTTTTTAAGTTTTTTTTGTGATAGAATTTTTATGACTATATTTGTCTACCAATTTGGTAGACTTTAATAATACGTTGTAAAACTGCTGTTGTATATGTCGTTTCCCGCTTCAATAGAAATCAGGCATCAGACGCTCCGATTTATCTTCTACACAACGTCATGTTGTTGCTGTTGATAATGCAGCAAATGCTGTTGATATTATAATTATAGGTATACCTCTCAACTGCGTGTAGGCACACCGGGTATTCGTAAAAGCTGTTTTTCCGGCAATGAATGCCTGAAGGCCGATTCGCCTGGCGCACTTTATTGTGTGCTCTTTAACCCTTGCAAATAAGTAAAGAATGAAACAAAATATGTTGTACAGAAAGATAGCTGTATGGTCGTTGGTGATTTTAATATATGCTATTCCGCTCTATTCTCAACATCGCACTGTAACCGGTACGGTTACGGATGGCGGAGGGCAGCCGGTGGAAGCGGCTTCGGTCAGTTCCAGGAAAACGAATAACATTGTTACGACAAATGCGGAGGGCAGATTTTCGATTTATCTGCTGCCGGATGAAACCTCTCTTATTATATCTGCTGCCGGTTTTGCCAGCCGGGAGGTACGGGTAGCGGATAACCTGACTGTTGTACTGGAAGAGCAGCATCAGCAACTGGATGAAGTAGTGGTAGTAGGATACGGTACCCAAAAGAAGAGCGATGTTACGGGGTCGCTGGTGTCTATAACACCCAAAGACTTTAATAAGGGCGCACTCACTTCCATTGATAACCTCATATCCGGACGTGCGGCAGGGGTACAGGTCACCCAGGCATCTTCAGAACCCGGAGGTGGGGTTAGTATTCGCATACGGGGTGCCAACTCTATCAATGCCAGTAATGAGCCGTTGTACGTGATAGATGGTTTTCCTGTGGATAATTCACCGGTTACACCTTCGTCGTCTGTAGCCTCAGAGCCGGTAAGAAGAAATCCGCTGAATGCACTGAACCCGGCAGACATCGCATCGGTGGAAATACTAAAAGATGCTTCTGCCACAGCGATCTATGGTTCCCGCGGCGCCAACGGTGTGATATTGATTACAACAAGGCGCGGCGCCAAAGGGCCCCTCTCCGTCAATTACAATGTGGAAGGAGCTGTGCAGCAGGTAGCCGGAAAAATACCCGTGTTGTCGGCTGCACAATACATCAACCTGCTGAACGATTTGAACGCAGCCAGGGGAGCCGCACCGGAGTTCACGCCGGAAGCTATACATACCATCGGCAAAGGCGTCAACTGGCAGAACGAGATTTTCCGTACCGGCTACAGCCAGAATCACCAACTGAATTTTTCCGGCGGACAAGACAGGTTCTCCTATTACGCCTCTCTGAATTATCTCGACCAGGCCGGTGTGGTGATCAGCTCGGGTATTCGAAGATATACCGGACGCGTAAACCTCAGCTATACCGGCGATAAATTCAATTTTGGCATCAACCTCAACTCCAGTAAGATCAAAGACGATTATGTACCCAACGGCGTGAGTATAAATGAAGGGGCTGGCATTGTAAATGCCGCTATCTACCAGGATCCTACGCTGCCGGTTTTCGAAAGCGATGGCCGGACGTATGCCCAGAGCGATGTGGTGAATCTGGAAAATCCATTAGGGCTGGCACATGTGGTGTCGGATGCGGCAGTCACCAACCGAACCTTCGGCAATGTGTTTGCAGAGTATTATTTCCTTCCGGAGCTATCCATAAAATTGAATGCCGGTGTGGATGAGCAAAATGCCCGGCGCGACGCCTACACCGGTCGCAATACCAAGCGGGGACTGGCTTCGGGTGGTAATGCAAATGTGCGCAGCAACGCGGCATCCAATAGTTTGATTGAACTCACCGGTCGCTATCAGAAAAAGTTAGACCATCATAGTATAGAACTGCTGGGCGGATATACCTACCAGGTTTTTAATAGCCAGTCTCTTTCGGCGGGTGCACAGGATTTTTCTACAGATGCATTCGGAACGGATAATCTGGCAGCCGGTTCACGCTCAACATTCTCCATTGGAACCGCCAGAAATCAAAACCAGTTGCGTTCCTATCTGGGGCGTATCAACTATACTTATCTGGGTAAATACCTGCTTACGGCTAATTTCCGCGCTGATGGCTCTTCCCGTTTTGGCGAAAGCAATAAATACGGCTATTTCCCTTCCGTGGCGCTCGGCTGGCAGTTGCACCAGGAAGATTTCTTAAGGAATGTTAATGCACTCTCTAACCTGAAACTGCGGGTGAGTTATGGTACTACGGGTAATCAGGAGATCGGTAATTACCGTTCGCTGGTGTTGCTGGGTACAGTTGGTCAGGCGGTGTTTGGCAACAGTTCTGAAATAGGCATATCCACTACACAGTTGGCCAATCCAAATCTGAAATGGGAAACTACCAGACAGTTTAATGCTGGTTTGGATGTTGGCTTTTTCAACAACAGGCTAACAGGTACCATCGATTATTTTTCGAAACAGACCACCGATCTTTTACTGGAGCTTCCGGTAGCATGGACCACCGGTTTTTCTACTACGTTGGCAAATGTGGGTGGTATGTCTAACCGGGGATGGGATGTGCAGTTGAATAGCGTCAATCTCGACGGGGCGCTGAGCTGGCAGACTTCGCTGAATGTTTCTACGGTTCGGAACAGCGTAACCAGCATCGGAGGGTTGCCCGCCATTTTACAGGGATCGGCCGGGTTCTTCAACAACTTCAGCATCATCGAAGTGGGTAAACCTTTAAATGCCTACTACGGATACAAGGTGGCAGGTATTATACAGGAAGGAGAAACATGGGCGCCACAGCCACTCTCTGCACCGGGGGAATTGAAATTTGAAGATGTTTCCGGCGATAAAACGATCTCTACTGCAGATAGAACGATACTGGGTTCTCCCTATCCTGATTTCAGCTATGGCATCAACAATACATTTGCCTGGCAGGGCTTCAGCTTTTCTTTTTTCTGGCAGGGAGTGCAGGGCGGTAAGCTGCTCAATATCAATGTGTCGGAATCTGAAAACCCGATTTCTTTCAGGCGAAACCGGTTGGAGCGTTCGTATACCGACCGGTGGACGCCTGATAACCCCACCAACGATCATCCCTCTGGATTGCCGCCGGTGTTTGCCTATGTAGATGCCAGTGGAACCATCAATAGCAGGGCGGTAGAAGATGCCTCTTTTCTCCGGTTGAAAAACGTTAGCCTGGGCTACGATATACCGGTGAGAAACAGGCTCGTTTTTAAAGGAGTGCATGCCTACTTTGTAGCGCAGAATCTGCTTACGTTCTCCCGCTATTCCGGTTTCGACCCTGAGGTGAGCTCATTTGGCAGCGCTAATGTACGGGTAGATTACAATGCGTATCCACTGTCTCGAACCTATACCCTTGGCTTACAAGTTAAATTCTAAATTATGCGTAAATTATTCTATATACTATTTTCAATAGCCGCGATAAGTTGCGGAAAAGAAGGGCTGGAAGAGTCCGTATATTCCTCGCTGGGTTCCGGAAATTATTTCACCAATGCCAACGATGCCAATGCGTTGCTGAATGCGGTGTATGCTTCGGAACAACGGCGGGTGTTCAGGAACTACTTTATCATGGCCGAAATACCTACAGGAACCGTATACGACAGGGCAGGAGGGTTGGAGGCACTGGCCAAACCTTTCGAAGAGTTTTCATGGAACCCTACCCACAGCTTTTTTCTGGAAGCATGGGGTATATTTTATACCTCTGTTTACAGGGCCAACCTGGTGCTGGACAGGGTGCCTGGTATTGATTTCGACGAAAATGAAAAAAAGGAGATACTGGCGCAGGCAAAGTTTCTTCGTTCTGCTGCGTATGTGAACTTACACGATCTGTTCGGGCCGGTGCCGATCATCAGTACCAGCAATACCAGCGCAGACGACAGACCTTCACGTCCCTCACAACAGGAGTTCGATGAGTTTGTGACAAAGGGCTTCGCCGAAGCTGCTGAAGAGTTACCCATTACTGCTGATCGTGGACGTGCCACCCGGGGTGCGGCGTATGCGCAACTGGCTAAATACTATCTGAACCGGAAAAACTGGGAAAAAGCCAGGGATTATTCCCGCGAGGTTGTGGCGCTTAATGTATATGAATTGTTCGATGGTACAGCAGACAGATCAGAACTGTTTAATCCCCTCAATGAAGACAGCCGGGAATTTATTTACGTGCTTCCCCGGCTGGCTGTTTCCGGCCTCGGCGATAACTATATATCGCACGCGGCACCGCCCGGTTACAGGTGGCAGGGGAATACCAAGGACAACTATGCTACTCAGTTTAAAACCCCGGACAGTATCTATCACTCGTTTGCCACCAATGATACCCGCAGAAATGCTTTTATTACCGAGTACTACAACCTGTCGGGCAACCTCGTTGCATTGGGGAGTGATGATATACGGAATTTTAAATTCAAAGAAGATCTCACCGCTATTGGCAACAGCAGTGGCAACGACTTTCCGGTATTGCGGTATGCAGACGTTCTGCTTACGCTGGCAGAGGCGTTGAATGAAATAGACGGCCCGAATCAGGAAGCTGTTGATTTGCTGAACCGGATACGGGAAAAAGCCGGTCTTTCACCGGTTGCTTTGCCGGATTTTCCATCTAAAGAATCGCTGCGATACGCTATCTTCAGGGAGCGCAGATGGGAATTCATCGTTGAAGAAAAGCACCGGCAGGACCTGATTAGAGAGGGTACATTTATCAGTAGCGCTTTGAAAAGGGGCAAGGCAGCGCAGGAGCATCAGGTATTGTATCCCATACCCCAAACGGAAATTGACAAGAATCCAAATTTGATACAAAATGATGGATATTAAAAAAAGCATGTGGAATATCAGAAAATACTGGATGGTCGTGATGGCTGTATGGCTGGTATCGTCGGTAGCAGCGCAGTCGTCCAAACGACCTAATATCGTATTTTTTCTGGTAGACGACCTAGGCTGGAACGACCTTTCGCTGCCGGTTTCGGGAGCGGTTACTGCCAACAATACGAAATACCATACGCCGAATATTGAGCGCCTGGCCAAACAGGGCATGGTGTTTCAGGAGGCTTACACGGCTCCTGTATGTACGCCTACGCGTGTAAGCCTGATTACCGGCGTTAACCCGGCTCGCCACCGCATCACCAACTGGACGTCGCCGCAAAAGGATAGAAGAACAGATGCGCCAGACGATCAGTTGGAGCCACCAGATTGGAACATCAACGGTTTCAGCCCCGAGCCTGGTATCGCCCGCAGTTTCTACGGCACTCCACTACCACAATTGCTGAAAGAACACGGATATTTTACGATTCATGTGGGGAAGGCGCACTGGGGACCAAGGGGAACGCCATCATCCAGTCCCCATAATGTAGGATTTATTGTGAATGTGGCCGGTCATGCTGCCGGTCATCCGCAAAGCTACCTGCCCGAAGAGGAATATGGAAATATACCAGGTAAGGGTAGTTTTCAATCGGTGCCGGATCTTGAGCCTTACTACCAGACCGATATTTTCCTAACGGATGCCCTTACCCGGGAAGCGCTGAAAGCAATGGACTACCCGGTATCGCGCGATCAGCCTTTCTTTCTGCATCTCGGGCATTATGCGGTACATACGCCCATCATGGGCGATAAAAAATACCTGCAGCAATACCTCGACAAAGGCCTGGATTCTATAGAGGCAAGGTATGCTTCACTGGTAGAAGGAGTTGATAAAAGTGTGGGAGACGTAATGGATTATCTTACACAAAAAGGGATAGAAAAAAACACGGTGTTTATTTTTACCAGCGATAACGGAGGACTATCGCTGAGTCCCCCGCGCGGCGCAACGTCGTTTACACACAACCTGCCGCTGCGTGCAGGAAAGGGATCGGTATATGAAGGCGGTATCAGGGTACCATTGATCGTTAGATACGATGGCGTAGCTGTTCCGGGTACGCAAAGCAAAAATCCCGTTATTGCAGAAGATGTATTTCCCACTTTGCTGGAAGTTGCCGGAATTCGCCCTGCGAAGATTATTCAGCAAGTGGACGGACTGAGTTTTGTTGCTTCATTGAGAAACCCTGCAGCGGTGGATACCAATCGGGTATTGGTATGGCATTATCCCAATAAATGGAGAAACCCGGATGGTCCGGGCATCAACTACCACAGCGCTTTGCGAAAAGGAAAATGGAAATTAATATACAATCAGCGCACTGCACAGTCGGGCTTATATGATCTTGCAGCAGATCCCGGAGAAGCGAACGACCTGTCTGCAACACAAAGCGCTTTGGTTAAAACGCTGACCCGCTTATTGGGGCAGCAACTGGAAGCATTCAATGCACTGATGCCGGTAGATAAAAAAACGGGAAAAACGCTGCCATATCCCGGTAAAGGTGATTGATAGGGCATGGAGGGAGAGACTACTACAGGTATAATCTGAACCGATAAACGACACAACTTTATACATTTGTACTATGATTAAAATACATTCCTTTGTACTTTCAGCCGTATTGGCCATACTGGCATTGTCAGGCTGCGAAAGCAGGCAGGAAACTGCACCTGCTGGTAAACGACCTAACATCGTATTTATATTTTCAGACGATCATGCGTACCAGGCCATCAGCGCCTATGGCAGCAGTCTGGCAAACACTCCCCATATAGACCGCATTGCAAAAGAGGGCGCCTTATTTAAAAATACTTTCATTACGAACTCTATTTGCGGTCCAAGCCGGGCTATTTTGCTAACGGGCAAATACAGTCACATCAACGGCTATACGGTGAATGAAAGAAAGTTTGATGCCACGCAGGAAGTATTTCCCGAGCTATTGCAGCAAAGCGGCTACCAGACTGCCTGGGTGGGCAAGCTGCACCTAGGCGTGGTGCCCAAAGGACTGGATTACTGGAATATACTGCCCGGGCAGGGGCATTACTATAACCCTGATTTTATCAACACCCAATACGATACGACACGGCACAGCGGCTACGTGACCGATCTCATCACCGAATTCTCCGTAGACTGGTTGAATAAAAGGGATACTACCAAGCCCTTCTTTCTTGTGGTAGGACAAAAAGCCACCCACCGCGAATGGCAGCCGGCACTGGAAGACCTGGGTGCCTACGATTCGGTTACCTTTCCGCTGCCCGAAACTTTTTATGACGATTACAAAGGGCGCGAAGCTGCTTCCAAACAGGATATGACGATCGAAAAAACCATGCGTTTGAAGGAAGACCTGAAGGTAGATGTAGACTGGGGCGGTTTTACTGCTGAATTTGAAGACCGGAAAAAAGCGCGGATACAACAACGGTTCGGTAATACACCGCCCACACCGGAACAGGAAAAACAGGTGGAAAACTACCTGCGAAACGGAATGTTTACTAGGCTGGATGATGAACAGAAGAAAGTAGCCGCCGCGTACTACGATGGCATCAGCCAGGAGTTCAAGGACAAAAAGCTGTCGGGAAAAGCACTCACCGAATGGAAATACCAGCGCTACCTGAAAGATTATCTGGCTACGGCCAATTCGCTGGATAGAAATATCGGCAGGATACTGCAATACCTCGATGAAAATAACCTGACCGAAAATACGATTGTAATCTATGCCTCAGACCAGGGATTTTATCTGGGCGAACATGGTTGGTTCGATAAGCGGTTTATATATGAACAATCGCTGCGCACCGCTTTTGTATTGCGTTATCCGGGGGTGGTACAACCGGGTACGGTGGTGGATGATTTTGCGATAGGGCAGGACTGGTCGGCTACCCTCCTGGATGCTGCCGGTGTGGCAGTGCCCGAAGCCATTCAGGGGGCATCGCTGCTACCGGTGCTGAAAGGAGATCATACCGGCTGGCGAAAGAGTGTGTATTACCATTACTACGAGTTTCCGCGCCCCCATCATGTGTACCCGCACTTCGGTGTTCGCAACAGCCGCTACAAGCTGGTGCGGTTTTACGGAGGGGTAGACAACTGGGAGTTGTTTGATTTAGAGGCAGACCCCCACGAAGTGCATAATATTTATGAGGCAAAGAAAGATGAACAACTGGTGGCAGACCTGAAAGCAGAACTCAAGGCTTTGATTGAGCAATACAAAGACACGGCTGCTTTGCGTATATCCGGCTTATAGCCGATTGCGGAAAACAGCGGTATCGGCCATTAAAAAAAAATTATGATGAAAGGTGGATGGAGGCTGACGGGAGGGGTATTGCTGCTGCTTTCCTGCGGTCAGTTGCAGGAAACCGGCAGCTTACCCGCTCAAAGCGGTCATCACTCCGCAGATACGGTTGGGGTAAGGTCTTGCTGCAAACCGGCGGCGCGGGCGGGTGCTATTACTATTGGTAAAGCTGCAGAGAATGACAGTACCGGTGTAAAAGGCATAGGCGCTGATTCGGCAAAATGAATATTAGGCTGCATGTGTGCGTAGCCGTTATATAGGTTTCTGGTTTTCTGCAGGCAACCCTTCTAAGGGTTTACTGTTAGTGAAAGCGCAAAAATATCACAGGCTTTGCATGCTATGGCGCATTCATTTACCCCAGGTCAATATTCTTTCAAAAACGGGGCATGAATTTGTTTTTTGAATAGCAGAATGGATAATTTAGCTGTGAAACAAACCTGTTCCTATGTTGCGATACTTCAATTCCAGCCTGAAGGCTACCGCTGCCTGTCTGCTTTTATCGGGGTGTTTTATCATTTTCTATACTGCCGGGGAATTCTATTTTCTCGGTATTTCGATAATGCTGCTGGGGGTATTGCTCTACATCACCCATACCATGTTAATCAGGTCTGCATTGCACAATCGATATAAAAAGCTGATGGAACTGTTGCTTGCAGGGGTAACAGGCCTGTTTTTCGGGGTGCTGCTGCTGGATTATATGGGCATCATCACCATCGAATTGTAACTATATGGTTACGGCCGCGGCAATGGCATCGATATCCTGCTGCTCCATACAGTTGAAGTGTTTTTTGGGGCAGGCGCGCGTACCATAGTTGGAGCAGGGCTGACAGGTAAGTCCCGGCACAATGTAGTTGATGTGCTTGCGCTGCATGTTGCTTCCATAGTAAGGCTCCACATCCAGTTTGGGCGAAGTGCCACCCCATATGGCCAGTACTTTTTTCTGAAAGGCGCAGGCAATGTATTGAAACCCTGTATCGTGCGATATGACCATTTTGGCTCTCCGCACAATATCGGCCGATTCGTTCAGGCCAAATTTTCCGCAGGCATTGTAGATCTTCACCGGGTCTATACTGCTGATGGCCTCTCCTTCGTTGCGATCGCCGGGACCACCCACCAATACCAGCGGATGATCGATGCGGGCGCAGAGTTGCTGCAGCTTTTCTACGGGCAGTTTTTTGGTGTAATACGATGCGCCGATCACTACGGCAACAAATCCCATCTGGTGCGATACCGGCAGATCCTGCTCAATCTTTATTTCCTGGTCTTTGGGTATAAAATAATCCAATCCTTTTCCATCGTCCTGCACGCCCAGCTTTTTCAATGCGTTCAGGCTTCGCTGACTGATGTGAATCCCCGGCATCGTGTGGATGCCCAATTTGGTGAGCAGGAATTTCTGAATGCTGAGCTTTCGGTAGCTGAGCCAGGTCGTTCTGATATCGGTCTGCAGGTAAAGCCGGAAGGTTCTCAGGTTTTTATGCAGGTCTATAATATAATCGAACTGCTCTGCCCTGATGGCCTTTATGGTTTCGTTGAAATCGGTATCGAAATAATGAAACTGATCAATGTAGGGGTTGGCAATCGTAACATCTTTGAATCGTTTCCGGGTGAGGAAATGTACGGCTACCCCAGGCACCTGCTGCTTCAGGCAGCGGATGGCGGGTGTGGTAAGTACAATATCGCCTATAGAGGAAAGGCGTATAACGAGTACCTTGAGGCCCGTACGCCCTTTGAACCTCGATTTTTTCCTCCCGTGTTGCGCCTGTGCATCCATTTAGCTAAGATACTGGAAAGTACATCATATGCCGGCGGTTAGCGATTAGTCCTGCTCCACATAGTTCAGGTCTTTTCCAAAAGTTTCCCGGGTAAGCAATATAGCGGCGGTGCCGATGGCCATTACGATGATGGCGGTCATCCATCCACCGGTATAGTAGTCGGTTACATTGCGTAATCCCTGAAACAGGGGCAGTATAAATACCGCGAGCATACCCCTTACCATATTGGGAATGGTGGTGGCGGCAGTAGACCGTATATTGGTGCCGAACTGCTCTGCTGCCATGGTAACGAATATAGCCCAGAATCCGGTACCAAAGCCCAGTCCCGCGCATATCCAGTACATGGAAGAGGCAGTGCCGTTGTGCAGCGTTGTAAAATACAGCAGCATGAATACCACTGTGATGCTGTAAAAAAGCAGGAGTGCTTTTTTGCGGCTGCGCAGCCACTGGCTTACAAAACCGATGGCGATATCGCCGAGAGAAATGCCCGCATAGGCAAACATAATCGCTTTTCCGGGATCGATTTTTTCAGCTATTCCCATCACCTTCCCGAATTCACTGGAAAAGGTTACCAATACGCCAATGACGAACCAGGTAGGTAGTCCCAGCAATATACCGGTGAGGTAACGCCGGAACCGGTCGCCATTGGTAAAGAACATCAGCAGGTTGCCCCGCGATACATTGAGCTTTTTACTTTCATGAAACATACCGGATTCGAAAACCGATATCCGAAGTACCAGGAGCAGCAATCCCATGCCGCCGCCTATAAAATAACAGATGCGCCAGCCATCGGGGTAGTCGAAGATTTCTTTCATGATAAATGCCAGGATGGCGCCTGTTAAACCGATACCTGCTACCAGTGAAGTGGCAATGCCTCTTTTTTCTTTGGCTGTAATTTCAGATACCAGGGTGATCCCCGCGCCGAGTTCCCCGGCCAGTCCCACACCTGCAATAAAACGGATCATTTTGTATTGCTCTACCGTTTGTACAAAGCCATTCGCTATGTTGGCGATGGAGTATAATAAGATGGAACCAAATAATACACTGAGCCGGCCGCGCTTATCGCCCATTACGCCCCAAAGAATACCGCCTACCAACAGCCCCCACATCTGCCAGGTGAGAATGCCCTCCCCGTCGGTCAGTATCTGTTCTTCCGTCAGGCCCAGGTCCCGCAGGCTGGGTATACGAATGATGCCAAACAGCAGCAGGTCGTAAATATCAACAAAGTATCCGAGGGCTGCAACGATTACAGCAATATTGAAAATGGAAGCAGTCGTTTTTGGTTGTGTCATGGGGAAGGGTAATTATGAAAAGACTTTATATTTTTTTTGTGTCGGGTGTTTTTCTTTTAGCGAAAAATATTTTCCAGAAAACCGGAACGGTGGTTATCATTACAATTACCAGTACTATGATTTCGAGGTGCTCTCTGAGTTCGAATCCAAATTGATTCCTTACCCAGATCTGCATAAAATGCCCGGCAAAGATCATACTGATTACCCAGGCCAGGCAGCCCACAATATTGTAAAACATAAACTTCTTCCGGTCCATACTTACAATGCCCGCCACGATAGGGGCAAACGTACGCACTACCGGTAAAAACCGGGCAAATACCACCGCGGCGCCTCCGTGTTTTTCAAAAAAGCCGTGGGCATCGTGCAGGTATTGTTTTTTAAACAGGAACCTGTCTTTCCAGTGAAACATGGCGGGACCAATCTTTCTGCCAAACCAATACCCCAGCATATTGCCGAGTATACCCATCAGGGAGATCAGTCCTACGAGGAAAAAAAGGTCTACCCATTCGCTTTGTATCGTTTCGATGTTGAATGTTTTGTAAAACTCCCGCATCAGATCGCTGCTGTAGATGCCTACTACAAACAGCAGCCCGTCGCCGGGAAGAAAGAAGCCGGCAAACAGCCCCGTTTCTGCAAACACGATGAAGAGCACCAGCCAGAGGCCGCCGTTCATAATGTAAAACATAGGATGCAGGAGATCGCCCCAGGAAAACTTCTTCTTAAGCTGTACCCGTTTTGCTTCCAAAATCTCTGCTTCGGGCAGTACCACCTGCGGATAGCCTTCTGCATGCACCGTTACATCGTTGCCGGGAGAGAGGAGGATGTCTGCAAACCCTTCCACATCTGTGTTGTACACCATGGAATCGCTACCCTGGACAAGGGTAACGGAAGGCAGGGCTTCTTCGTATTGGTTAACAAACTGTACTTTTATTGTATCCTGTGCATGTACTGAAAAAGCTGACCACACCACAAGCACCAATCCCAAAAGTCTTTTACACATTGATTTTCTATTTTCTACTGTGCCGCAAAAATGCAACATCCTTGTCAAAAAGTAACGCGTTTTAACTTGTTTCTATGTTTTATCATTCCTTCCGTCTATCCGGTTGCATTTCAATATTTAGTCGGCAGTGAAGGCTTTTGCTTTCTCGTCGTCGAATTCTCCCTCTGAGCGGGCAATCACGCAACTGGCCAGTGTATTTCCTATGATATTCACGGAAGTACGTGCCATATCCATGAGCTCGTCGATGCCGTAAATGGCCATAATGGGCCACAGGGGAAAGTTGAAGGTGGATGCGGTGGCGATCAGAATAACCAGAGAAGCCCGGGGAACGGCGGCCACTCCCTTACTGGTAAGCATCAGCGACAAACCGATCATAAACTGCTCTCCCAGGCTCAGTTCGATACCTGCAGCCTGCGCCACGAAAATAGAAGCAAGGGAAAGGTACAACGTGGTGCCGTCGAGATTAAACGTATAACCGGTAGGGATCACGAAAGATACTATTTTGCGGGGTACCCCAAACTTCTCCATGTTTTCCAGCGCGCTGGGCAATGCAGAATCGGAGCTGGTGGTAGCGAAGGCAATGGATGCCGGCTCTTTGATGGCTTCTATGAACTTTCGTACCGGAATCTTGGCTACAAACAACGCTATAGGCAGCAATACGGCCAACACAAACGTAATGAGCGCAAGATAGAGGGTGATCAGCAGCAGGAACAGGTTTTTGAGTATGTCTACCCCGAGGTGACCCACCGTTACCGAAATGGCCGCTCCTACGCCGAACGGAGCAAAATACATGATGATTTTGGTGAATTTGAACATGGTTTCGGCGAGACTTTCTGTAAACTCCAGCATGGGCCTTTTCTTCTGCTCGCTCAGCATGGCCAGTGATATACCGAAGATCAGGCTGAACACCACGATCGGCAATACATTTCCTTCATAAATAGATTTTACGAAGTTTTCCGGAAAGATGTCGATGATGTGATCGTCCCATTTCACACCCTGCTCGTCCGGCAGCCGTTGCAGCAGGTCGGGCGGGTAAGCTACATTGGCGCTGTCTAAAATAGACAACACCTGCTCCTGCATTTGCCGGGTATCCGACTTGGGCACTTCTTTCAGCAGGCTGTCTGGCACAATAATGCCTTCGCCGGCCTTGGTGATATTGATAAAAATAATACCGATGACCAGCGCCAGGGTAGTGACGATCTCAAAATATACGAGCGATTTCCAACCCATCCGACCCACCTGTTTGAGGTTGGAATGGCTGGCAATGCCCACCACAAGGGTGGAAAACAAGAGCGGCGCCACGATGGTTTTTACCAGGCGGAGGAATATTTTGCTGAGAAACTGGAGGTTTTGCGAAAACTCCTTGAAGTCGATCCCTATTTCTATGCCAATCACCATGGCCACCAGTATCCAGGTGGTGAGCGATTTTTTGTAAAGGGCAAACAATACCAGCGAAACCACCAGCAGCCATCTGCTTACAAACAATACCTGATCGTTTACCGCCACCCAGGCCCTGGAGTCTACGAAATGAAGAATAGCAACGATGGTAAAAATGAGAAGAGACAGAAGACCCGCTTTTCTTTTATTCATAAGCTTTTGCGCTGATGTGAAGTTTCAAAACTAACAGAATCCTGCATGTAAATAAAATTCCATCGGATTTTTTTACCGGTTACTGTAGAAAATCCACACCGATTGAATACATTTTCGGCATAAATTCATACTTTCAATCCTTATAGTTAAAAAAATAATATTTAAATTTTTACTAACGCTATGAGTTTATTTGTCAGGAAACCCATGAACGTGCTCCTGGAAGAAGCCAAGGGATCAGGCGAGAATGCTTTGAAGCGGACGCTGGGCCCCTGGGGGTTGGTAGCCCTTGGCATTGGCGCTATTATAGGGGCGGGATTATTTGTAAGAACGGCTGCAGCAGCTTCGCAAAATGCAGGACCGGCAGTTACCATTGGTTTTTTAATTGCAGCGGTAGGCTGTGCACTCGCGGGTTTGTGTTATGCAGAATTATCATCCTCCATTCCAATTTCGGGTAGTGCATATACCTATACCTATGCTACTATGGGCGAGTTGATGGCATGGATCATCGGATGGGATCTTGTATTGGAATATGCCGTGGGCGCTGCTACGGTGGGAATAGCCTGGAGTGAATACCTGAATAATTTACTGGTAGAGGTTTTTAATATGGCTCCCATAGCCTATGAATGGTGTCATTCGCCGTTTCAGGTATCTCCGGATGGCGTGAGGGGCATCATCAACCTGCCGGCGCTTGGGATTGTTACGGCCATCAGCCTGCTGCTGATTCGCGGTACGCAGGAGTCGGCATTTGTGAACAATCTGATTGTAATTGTAAAAGTGGCCATTGTTATATTGGTGATTGCATTCGGCTGGTCGTTTATTAATCCCGCTTACCACGATCCGTATATTCCGCCACCCCAGCAATACATCGATCACCAGGGCATCAGTCATAATTTCGGCGGTTTCCTGGGTATTCTGGGGGCTGCGGGAACGGTGTTTTTTGCATTCATCGGGTTCGATGCCGTGAGTACGGCGGCGCAGGAAACAAAAGACCCCAAAAAAGCCATGCCTTTTGGTATTTTGGGATCACTCATCGTCTGCACCATACTCTATGTGCTGTTTGCGCATGTGCTGACAGGGCTCGCTCCGTTAGACTTTTTCAGAGACCCCACCCGTGGCGGAGAGGCATCGGTGGTGGCTGCCATTCAGGAAGCCATGCCGGGGTATGGCTGGTTGAGCAAATCGATCACTGTGGCCATACTGGCGGGTTTTTCTTCTGTAATACTGGTGATGTTGCTCGGACAGAGCCGGGTTTTCTACTCTATGAGTAAAGACGGTCTGTTGCCCAAAGTTTTTTCTGAAGTGCATCCCAAATTCAAAACGCCCTATAAGGGAAATATGGTGATTCTGATACTGGTGGCCATTTTTGCCGCCTTTGTGCCGGGCGATGTAGTGGGGCATATGACCAGCATTGGTACCTTGTTTGCCTTTATGCTGGTATGTGCCGCTGTGATCATCCTCCGGAAAAAAGAGCCGGATTTACCCCGGCAGTTTAAAACGCCGTGGGTGCCTTTTCTTCCTATTATGGGCATTCTTTCCTGTGGGATGATGATATTCGGGCTCGGCTGGGAAAACTGGGCGCGCCTGGGCGGCTGGCTGGCGCTGGGCTTTCTCATCTATTTCCTCTATAGCAAAAAACACAGCAAACTCAATAACCCCGGTAAATAAACCGGTTACCTCAGGATAATTAAAGCAGGCTGTTCACCCGGGCAGCCTGTTTTTTGTTGTACCCCCGATACCAGCTCCGCTAACAAAGACGTTTCATGGAATGCCCAAGCATTATGATCTATGAAACACCGCCATCTATTTTTACGCCTGTTTGCATGGGTAATCATCCTGTCAACGTCGTGTAAAAAAAGCGATACGCCGCCTGCAACAGCGCTACTCACCAATGGGGCATGGGCATTAAGTGCATTCGTGTTGTGGCAGGGGGCTTCTTCGTATAACCACTACGAGTACCTGTACGATTGCGAAAAAGACGATTTCATTATCCTGTACAACGACGGGGTGATCGATTTTCATACCGGAGCTGTGCCATGCGATGCTGACCAGTATCCGGTGTACCGCAGCCACTGGCGTTTGATAGCAGATGAAACACAAATAGTGATGGACGGCGATACTGCTACCATCTCGTCGCTGAGCGGATCTGAGCTGGTGTTGAGCGCTGCCATCCACACACGAACCGGTATGGCTACCGCTGTGAAAACATACCGGCATGTGCAGCCAGTTGGAAACGACTGAATGTTTTTCAGGCCTCCTGCACCCTATATGATGCTGGAATGTACTGAGGGAGCGACGCTGCGTGGATGAGACCTCTCCCCGCCTGAGGGGGGCTTCGAGGTGACGGCACACTAAATAACGTCACCCGAATGCGGAGAGGGGTCTCACGAACCATTGGAATATCCACATTACACCTCCTGCACTGGTATGACTCCTTATTGTTGGGGGTCTTCCGAAGGAGACCCTGGCGCCCTCAATGGCTTACAGCCTCCCGTGGAGGTGTTGAAAAAATCGCCGATGCCCTCGACACCACCGTTGATTTTTTGATCAACGGCGATACGGAGGATAAAGCGAACACTGTGCTCAAAGATGCGGAAGTGATCCGCTATTTTAAAGAAGTAGATAACCTGCCGCAGGAAGATGAGCTTGCTTTGCTTAGAGTGATCGGCGGATTTTTACGGGATGTAAAAACCAAACAGGCGGCCTTCTAAAATAGCCCGGCAGCGCCGGGTTTAGTTTATTACAGCAGTATGCTTATACTAGGTTGAGGGAATGATGCTTCATTTTTTATTGCACAGAAATTTTACACTTGTTGTTTATTATGTCTTTGTAAGCGTAAGTTAATTTTCGCAAGTAAAGCTTACTTGCTTTTATCTCATCCCAGCTTTGTTGTTTTATTACTTGTTCATCAAAAACAAATATTTGTAAGCTATCTTGTTTTACTAATCTGTTCCATGTTTCTTCACGACAAAGATCAATGTAAAATAACCTTTTCGTACTTAAAGTTCTAATAAAATAAATACTGTCGTTTGCTAAAATTCGCTCCTTATTTATAAAGGAAAGTGTTGTATCAGGATAGTCGTAACTCGGAACACAATACACATTTACAGGCATCTGATTTTCTATTTGAATAAAATTTTCACGCATTTTTTTTGTAATGCATTTGAAGCCAAAAAGAGGTAAAGCTAAAACTATTAAAAAATTAATTTTCTTCACTACCATAAGGGTTGTTTATTTTTGTCTTGATCATCAATAGTGTGTCTATTTGCAGGACCCGCATCACCTAGACGCGGCATATCTCTTATTAGTCGCTCGATTACTCTTTGCTTGGCAGCCGGTTTTACTGGATTATCGGCATAATTCCAACCATTATAACCTTTGATCGTTCTGTGAAAATAATTATGGGATCTTGTACTCGCATCTCTTTCAGAATAAAAGTTCATATGACCATTGTAGTCATTGATTCCTGCGCTAACTAAGCTCGGGAGAGCAAATACAGGTAAATAGGCCGCACCAACAGTTTGACTTTGCAAATAGTGGCCGTATTCATGTTGAAATAATGAGTTATTGGGATCTGCCTTAATTGAGTTATCTCCTACAATAAATGATCCCATAGTAAATGCCCCCCAGTCACCGCTCTGGCCAGCATTTAAGACGGTTGCCCCTCCTTCATATTCAACCCAGTTAACATTTGCTACAAGATTCGTCATCTCTGCCGCTGCAAAGCCTCCTGCGGTATTTGGTAGTTCCCACGTAAATCTAGATAACAATTGTAGAGCTTGCCCCCCAAAAGATTTATTTTTATCAGTGGTGAAGAGTCCACCAACTATTTGCCAAGCTTGCTTTTCGTATTTAGCAGCATTTTTTAAAGCACTTCCAAATCGTGTTTTTGTACCAGATTCTAGAGGTGCTTTGCTGACTAGACCCTTAACCAACCCTACAATACCACTAATTATTGGAAACTCTCCATTTTCATCTATAAACCTAATCGGATTATTAAACGCATAATTATACGGCGACCATCTTCTCATCTTATCCGCCAACGGATCAATCACATGCCACCGTCCTATCTGCGGATCATACATCCTTGCCCCATAATCCAACCACTCTAACCCACTGCCATCACTGAACTCTTTTCTTTGTTCTTCCTTTCCGTTGTATTTAAACTTATTCTCCGCTATTCCATTCAGCGCTTTGGATGATATCCCCGCCATGGTAAGTCCGAACGGATAATAATGCGTCTCCTCCAAAATAGGCCCGGGGGTATGCGTCACCAACAGGTTATCAAAGAACACCGGGAGATTACTCTCGTTACTTACAAAGATATAGATATACCCGTTCTTATTTACCGTAACCGGCGTAGTAAAAAAGTCATTGATTTCTTTGTAAGCGGGGGTGGTACCGCTGCCTGTAGCTACCGGTGCAACACTCCCCTGAGAAGCGTACTTGAACTGCTCATCAAAACACATGTAGTTCAAATAAGCCTGTGGACGCGTACTGGTTTGACTGCGCTGGTTGTTGAGTACGTTTAAAGTGCCGATAGGGTTCAAGGTCTCCAGGATCCCCTGCGTAATTCCCTTGCCTCCAGAAAGAGGACTACCCGCCAAGCCAGCCAGCAACTCCGTTAGTCCGATCGTTAGCGGACTGCCCGTATTACCACCCGATGGTAAGGTATACAGCGACTGCACCTTGAACTGTACCTTATCGCCCGCCATTACTTTCAACACCATCGCCAGACCTGTCTTTTGATTCGACAAACCACCATGCACTTCGTACAACTTGTCCTGGAACTGCGGATAAGAAGTAGCGCCGTTGACCACTGATTTGTCCTTGATCCGAGCGTCTTCTATCGTAAACAACTGCTTT